>CAXSFZ010000024.1:0-38163 GCA_964236905.1 uncultured Solirubrobacteraceae bacterium
CGACAGACCCCCGCCGACCGCCTCAACAACCTCCTCGGGACCTACAGCTAGCCGCGCAGCCCCCGCTCGAGCCGCGCGATGCGGTCGCGGTCGCGGTCGCGGGCGGCACGCAGGACTGCGAGCTCCGCGTGGAGCTGGTGGACGGCCACGACGAGCGCCTCGTCGAGGCGGCGCTCGGCCTGGGTGTAGGGCCGCATGGCGCGCAGTGCGGTGCGCTTGGCCAGGCCGCGCGGGCCGGCGGGCGCGCCGCCGAGGCCGGTGCCCAGGTCGAAGCCGAGGCGACGGTCCAGGTCGTTGAGCGGGTACGGGAGCGGTGCCTTCGGCGCTCCCGTGCGCCGGCGGGTCGGGAGGTGCTCGAGCCGCCGACGCGCGATCACGCCCACGGCGGCCGGGGCGAGCTTCGCCTCGACGTCGCGGCGCGCCCGCGCGCCGAGCGCCCGCGCCGCGTCCTGGTCGCGCCAGACCTCGCGCATCAGCTGCGCGGCATGCTCGATCGACGGCTCCGCCCACGTGCCCTCGGCCGGGTAGTGCTCCCCGTCCGGACCGACCGAGGCCATGTCGTAGTCGACGAGGTGGGAGTTCGCCGGGCTCATGAAGTCGAGGTTGCCGCTGAAGCCGGTCGCGATGACCGGCTTGCCGAGCACCATCGACTCGGCGAGGGTCAGCCCGAAGCCCTCGGCGCGGTGGAGCGAGACGTAGCAGTCCGCCTGCGCGAAGAGCGCGGCCATCTGCGGCGGCTGCAGCGACGCGTCGAGGATCGCGATGTCGGAGCGCCCGTCGCAGTGGTGGCGCAGGCGGTCGTGCAGCTCGGGGCGGAACCGGGCGTTGGTGGTCTTCAAGATCAGCCGAGGACCCTCGCCCGGGGCGAAGGCGAGCTTGAACGCCTCGATGAGCCCGAGCGGGTTCTTGCGCTGCAGCGTCGAGAGGAAGTCGAAGGCGAAGAGGAAGGTGTACGTCCCGGGCGGCAGTGCGAGTCCGTGGGTGGCGGCGATCTCCGTCGGCGGCTCGACGGGCAGCGGGACGGCGACGACCGGCTTCGGGGAGACCGCGGCGATCACGTCGGCCACGTAGCTCGAGTACACCCAGATCTCGTCGACCAGCTCGAAGCTCGCCTCCCAGTACGCCGGGATGGCGGTGGTCTCCCAACCCCACTGGCCGATGACGTAGCGGCCGGCGAACGCATCCCGGCCCACCTGGTGGATCATCCCCGGAAGCTGCTGGGCGTTGACGCAGGCGAGGACCACCTCGGCGTCGTCGACGAGCCGCTCGTCCTCGTAGGCGAGCTCGTCGCGGCGCCGCCCGATGACCCCGCGCTCGTCCTGCGGGCCGTCGAGCGGCACGGTGTGCGTCCCGACCGGCACGCCGCCCGCGCGCAGCGCCTTGGCGTAGCCCCGGGCGGCCTGGCCCAGGCCGAGGTTCCCCCGCAGGTAGCCGAGCACCTGGACGGCCGGCACATCGCGGTTCGCGATCTCCACCCACGCCGGCGGCGGGGGCAGGAGCCGCGCGTCGAGCCCGAGCTCCGCCCTCCCGTGGACCCAGAGCCAGCCGACGTAGCCCTCGGCGTCGGCGCCGTCGAGGTCGGGGTAGGCGCGCTGAACGTCCTCCCGCGTGCGCCACACGTCGAGGCTGTAGCGGTTGATCCCCGCCGCGGCGCCGACGTGGGCGGGCTCGGCGAGCCAGGTGAGCATCGCGTCGGCGCCGGCGGGCTCGCTGAGGTCCCCGAAGTCCTCGCCCGCGTCGGCCGCCTCGTGCAGCAGGCGGTACAGCCGCTCGTCGAGGCGGAGCTCGAGCGCGAGCACGGCCATCCCGGAGCCGTCGGCGGGCTCCCAGCCCGCCTGCGTCAGCGCCGCGGCGCGCTCCCGGCACAGCCGGGCGAGGACCGGGTCGTCGAGCACGCGGGCGCGCGAGGAGTTCGTCGCCAACCACCAGGGGCGATCGGGCCGGAAGCTCGCGAAGCGCATGAGCCGCAGCGGCCGGCCGGCCGCCAGAGGCTCCCCGCCCTCCTCCGTGAGCGGCCGCTCGTGCAGGTTCCAGTCCGAGACGCCGACGCCGGCGTCCTCGAGCAGCGCCACGCCGTCGAGGGCGTGCGGGGCGACCCCGAGCGGGCTCAGGGCCGCCCGCGGCGGGCTGGCGGGCGCGGCCTCCCGCAGCGCGCCGGTCACCCGGTCGGCCCACCAGCGCACGAAGCGCTCCGCCTGCGCGCCGGGCCGGAGCGCCACCACCTCGTCGTCCACCGTGCCCGCCGACGCGAGGTCGTCGGCGTCCGGGCGCTCGCCGTCGTCGGGCAGCCGGCCCGCGACGCGCGGGAGGAGCACGACCTCGGCGGCGGCGGTGAGGTCCTCGAGCGGCGCCCGCACCGCGCAGTCGGCGGCCAGCAGGAGCACGCCACGCGCTCCGGAGGCCAGCGCGCGGCGGAGGAGGAGCGGGCGTGCCAGCGCCGCGAGGGCCGGCGTCGGGAGCAGGCCGGGCACCGCCGCGACCTCGGGCCGCCGCGGCGCGGTGCGCAGCCGTGCCGCCGTGAAGGCCGAGACGCGCCGCGCAGCGTCGTCGGGCTCGCTGCAGCCTGTCGGGCAGCTCGAGCTCCTCGAGGCGGAGCACCGTGATCCCGTCGACGGCGGCCAGCGGGCGGCGGGCGCCCGGAAGCGCCGCGACCAGCACGGTGAGGCCCGGGTGGTGCTCGGCGAGCGCGGCCCTCAGCACGCGGACGGCCGCGACGTCGGCGGGAGCCGCGACGGTGCAGACGTGGGTGAGGGTCATGGGAGGCGAAGGAGCTCTCGGACGGCGCTGCGCGCGAGCCAGCGCTCGGCGATGACGCGCCAGTCGAACGCCGACGCCACCCGATCGTAGGCGAGCCCGACGCGGCGGCGCGTCTCGGCCGGCTCCTCCCTGCGCAGGCCTTCCAGCGCCGCCGCCAGCGCGTCGGGCTCCCCGCGCGCGTAGTGCTCCCCGGCGACGAAGCCGAGGCCGCGTGCGCCGAACTGCGAGCTCACGAGCGGCAGCCCGGCGCCGGCGTACTCGAGCATCTTCAGGTTCGTGCCCGAGCCGCTGGCCATCGGGTTGACCGCCACGTCGGCGAGGCCGAGGACCGCGTGCAGGAACGCCTCGTGCACCGGGCCGGCCAGATCGACGTTGCCCGGGACCTCCTCGCCGCCGAGCGCGGTGCCGGCCGAGCCGACGAGGAGCACGTGCGCCTCGGGCAGCTCCCGCGCGGCGGCGAGCACGGCCCGCGCCGCGTCGAGGTTCGGCCCGTGCCAGGAGCCGACGAAGAGCACGGTGAAGCGCTCGAGGCCGAGGCTGGCGCGCCGCGCCGCGCGCTCCGCGGGCGCGGTGAACGCCACGGCGCCGGCGTCGTAGCCGTTCGGGACCGTCGCGAAGCGCTCCGGCGGCGTGCCGAAGAGCGCCTGGAGCCGGAGGGCGTCGGCGTCGGCGCAGGTGAAGACGTGCGCGGCGTGTGCGCAGGTCAGGCGTTCGTGCGCGCGGACCACCTCGAGCGCGCCGTGCTCACCGAGGATGCCTGCCTTGATGTCGCTCTCGACGTCCTGCGCCTCGTAGAGGAGCGGCAGGTGGGGCGCCTGCTCGAGGAGCACCGGCGTCGCGTAGGGATGGCAGGCGACCACCGCCGTGGCCTCGCGCGCGCTCTCCGCGACGGCCGCCGCGTAGCCCGGGGTCAGGCCGTGGTGCAGGGCGAGCGCGACGTCGCTCACGGGGGTCCCGCCCAGCTCCTGCTCGAGCTCCCGCTCGGCCTCGTGGTGGGCCTTGGACCTCGGCACCCGCAGCTCCCGGAGCCCGGGGCGCACCGCGTGGGCGGCGGGGCGCTCGCCGTGGGCGCTCAGGCAGACGACGTCCACCTCGACCCCCAGCCCGGCCAGCGCGCCGTAGAGGCCGACCACGCGCGTCTGCCCGCCGCCCCGCGCCGGGTGGATCGGGAACGTCGTGGCGACGGTGAGCTTGGGGCTCACGCCACGGCTTCGAGCTGCTTGACGACGGCGCCCCAGCTCACGCGCTGGGCGCGCTGCTGCCCGGCGCGGCCCAGCGCGCGCCAGTGCCCGCCCCGGCTCCAGAGCTCGTCGATGGCCCCGGCGAGCGCCACGGGGGTCGGATCGACCACGAGCCCGCTCACCCCGTCCTCCACGAGCTCGCGCGGGCCGCCCGCGTCATGGGTCGTGATCACGGGCCGCCCCGCCTGCATCGCCTCGAGCGCCACGAGGCCGAAGTCCTCGTCGTGGGGAAGGAACGCGACCGCCCGAGCGCGTCCGTAGAGCGCGTCGAGCGCCTCGTCGCTGACCCGCCCGAGCAGCTCCACGCGGTCCCCGCCGGCCGCCAGCGCGGCGAGCCGCCCGGCCTCGGGCCCCGTCCCGGCGAGCTTGAGGCGCGCGCCGGAGCGGACGTGGCCCATGGCCTCGACGAGCAGGTCGAGCCGCTTGGGGGCGTCGAGCCGGCTGACGCTGAAGAGGTAGTCGCCGTGGCGCGTGCCCGGGGCGACCGTCCGGCTCGACGGCGGATGGGCGACGAACACCTCCGCCTCCTCGGGGAAGTAGCCGGGCCGGTCGCGCACCGTCGCCGAGATCGCGCCGAAGCGCGCGATCGCCGTCGGCGCGAGCGCCACGCCGTCGAGCCAGTGCACCAGGCGCCGGATGAGCGGCCCCGGGAAGCCGGTCAGCTCCGCGGCCAGGCCGCCCGTCCGCAGCGCGTCGAGGCGCTCCCAGAACTCCGCGAGCGCCGCGCGCTCGCCCGGGTGCGCCTCGCAGAAGGCCAGCAGCCCGAGCACGGGCTCGGGCGCGTCGGCCGGCGAGCCGGGAAGGCCGAAGTAGTGGTAGGTGTCGTGGAGGCCGCGCAGCGGGTGCAGCATCCACACGACGTGCGCGGGATGGGCGACCATCCAGGCCGGGTACTTGCCCGAGACGACGACATCGAAGCCCGTCAGGTCGAGTGCGGCGAAGCGGCGGTAGGAGTCGAGCAGGCCCCAGAAGTCGTGCTCGTGGACGGGCAGCTTGAGGATCTCGGCCTGGTGGGCGGTCCGCTCGTTCAGGTGGTCCTGCAGCCCGCGCCACAGGTTCTCCGCACCGCCGCGGGCGTAGGGGAGCGGGCAGGGCGCCACGATCGCCACGTCCATCGCGCCAGGCTAGTGCGGGCGTAGGGGAGCGGGCAGGGCGCCACGATCGCCACGTCCATCGCGCCAGGCTAGTGCGGGCGTCTCCCCGAGCGGCGTGGGTAGCCTGGTTCGATGGCCGAGGACCTCACCCGGGGCGCGCCCCGGTACCGCGACCGCGTCGGCCACGGGGTCCGTCGCACCGAGAACTGGCTCCAGGCGGCGCGCTTCGTGGTGGTCGGGGTGAGCGGCCTGGTGGCCAACGTCGCCGCCTACGCGTTCGCCGTGCACGTCCTCGGGGTGGACTTCCGCCTCGCCGCCGTCGTCGGCTTCGTGGCCGGGGTGGGCAACAACTTCTTCTGGCACCGCACGTGGACCTTCGGCGCCCGGCACGGGCACGCCGGCTCCCAGGCGGCGCGCTTCGTCGTGGTCTACGGCGTCACGTTCTTCGTCGCGCTCGGGATCCTGCAGCTCCTGGTGGACGCCGGGACGGCGCGGGTGGTCGCGCAGACCGTCTCGCAGCTGCTCGTCACCCCCCTGAACTTCCTCGGGCACAAGTACTGGAGCTTCGACGACTGAACGCGCGCGGCGGCGCGTTCCCCTCGCCCGCCGCATCCCCTGCGCGCCCGGGACGTTGCAGCGAGGATGACCCCCCGAGCGGCTACCGTCTGCCCCGTGAGCTCTGTCGCCGTGGAGACGCCCGCGCGCAAGCGCGAGCTGCGCCTGGCCGCGGCACCGCCCGCCGTCGCGATCGAGCACGTCGCCAAGACGTTCCGCCTCCCGCGCCAGCAGTACAGCACCCTCAAGGAGCGCGCCCTGCACCCGTGGCGCTCCACGGTGGTCGACGAGCTCAAGGCCCTGCGCGACGTCGACGTCACGATCCGCCAGGGGGAGTTCTTCGGGATCGTGGGTCGCAACGGCTCGGGCAAGAGCACGCTGCTCAAGGTCCTCGCCGGCATCTACCGCCCGGACGCCGGTCGCCTGGAGATCCACGGGCGGCTCTCCCCGTTCATCGAGCTCGGCGTCGGCTTCAACCCCGACCTCACCGCGCGCGACAACATCATCATCAACGCCGTCATGCTCGGGCTCTCGCGCAAGGAGGCCCGGGAGCGGTTCGACCGCATCATCGCCTTCGCCGAGCTCGAGGAGTTCGTCGACCTCAAGCTCAAGAACTACTCGAGCGGCATGGCGGTGCGCCTGGGCTTCTCCACCGCGATCCAGGTGGACTCCGAGGTGCTGCTCGTCGACGAGGTGCTCGCCGTGGGCGACGCGAACTTCCAGCAGAAGTGCTTCGAGGAGTTCACGCGCCTGCGCGAGGAGAACAAGACGATCGTCTTCGTCACCCACGACATGCTCGCGGTGGAGCGCTTCTGCGACCGCGCGATGCTCCTCGAGCGGGGCGAGGTGCTGGAGATCGGCGGGCCGCGGGAGATCGCCCGCGCCTACAACGAGCTGAACTTCGGCCGGCTGCTCCACGACGACATCACCGACGACGACCACCGCTTCGGCGACCAGGGGAGCGCCGAGATCGTGGAGGCCTGGTTCGAGCACACGGGCGAGCGGGTCAAGCAGGTGCGCCAGGGCGCGCGGATCGAGATCGCCGTCGCCCTGCGCTTCCACGGCCCGGTCACCTCGCCCATCGTGGGCGTGACGCTGCGCAACGAGATCGGCCACACCTACTTCGTCGGGAGCACGGAGTGGCTGGGCGTCGACCTCGGGGAGAAGCACGCCGGCGACGAGGTGGTGGTCCGGTTCTCGCTCGAGACGCCCTTCGCGACGAGCCAGTACCTGCTGACCCCCTCGGTGGCCCGCCCCGGCTCCGGCGCGAACGCCATCGACCTGCGCGAGGACCTCACGTCGATCTACGTGCACGCGACGCAGAACACGGGCGGGCTCGTCGAGCTGCCCTACGAGGTCGCGGTGAGCGCCTCGTGAGCTCTACGCTCGTCGAGGCACCCGCGGTCGCCGCCGCCGAGGGCCCCGCGGCGCCTCGCGGCGCGCTCGCGGTCACCGTCATCGAGGCCGGCCGGCGCGGCGGCAACGACGTCGGCTTCAAGCGCGCCCTGGCGCTCGCCTGGACGCTCGCGCTGACCGACTGGCGACTGCGGTTCTACGGCTCCGTGCTGGGCGCCGTGTGGACGCTCGCCCGCCCCTTCGCCTTCTTCGCCGTCGTCTACTTCGTCTTCACCGACATCATCGGCCTGGACAAGTCGGTCGACAACTACGGCGTCTACATCCTCTTCGGGATGGTGCTCTTCCAGTTCTTCGCGGAGATCACCGGGAACTCCGTCCAGTCGCTCGTGGCGCGCGAGAACCTCCTGCGCAAGATGTACTTCCCGCCGCTGGTGATCCCGATGGCGGTGGCGATCACCGCGCTGCTGAACCTCGGGATGACGCTGATCGCGGTCGCGATCTTCACCCTAGCCAACGGCCTCTACCCCACCTGGAGCTGGCTCGAGCTCCCGGTCATCGTGGCACTGCTCACGATGTTCGCCCTCGGGGTCGGGATGCTCCTGAGCTCGCTCTACGTGCGCTACCGCGACGTGCAGCCGATCTGGGAGGTGCTCCAGCAGCTGCTGTTCTACGCCACGCCGGTCCTCTACGTGGCCACGATCGTGCCCGAGAGCTACCAGCGCGCCTACCTCTGCAACCCGCTGGCGGCGCTGTTCACCCAGGTCCGTAAGGCGATCGTCGACCCGCGCGCTCCGTCGATCACCCGGGCGATCGGGCCGGATTGGCGGGTCCTCATCCCGCTCGGGCTCATCTTCGGCACCTTCGCGCTGGGCTACCTCGTCTTCCGCCGCGAGAGCCCGCGGATCGCCGAGAACCTCTAGCGTCCGGCGGGTGCGTCGTGCCGCCGCCCCTCTCGCCGCGATGCTCGGCGCCGTGAGCGGCGCGGTGGTCGCGGACCGTCTCGGGCGCCGCCGGATGCGCTCCGCCGTCGCGGCCGCGCGCGAGCAGGCGAAGGCGAGCGTCCCGCGCCTGAAGTCCCCCGAGGAGCACCGGCTGGAGGCGCTGGTCGCGCTGCTGCTCGAGCGCCCCGACCCCGGATGGCGCGTCGTCGGCACACCGGTCACCGACCTGATCCACGCCCGCCTGGCCCCCGGCGACGTCGCCACCGTCGAGGCGCGCCTGGAGGGCGACCCGGCCCGGCTGCACGCGGCGTCCGATCCGCTCACGCGGCGTCGCCTGGCGCTGAACTTCGCCGCCGCCTACGGCGTGGAGGAGGTGCTCGAGCGCGCCGGGCTCTCCGCCCAGATGCCGCCGGAGGAGGTCCACGCGATGGCGCGCGGGCCGGTGGCCGCCGGCGGGGACCACTATCTCGCCGACCTGGTCTTCGACGCGCTGGCGCACGCGGGGCTCGAGCTGGCGCCGGAGGCGACCGTGCTGGACTTCGGCGGCTCCTCCGGCCGGGTCCTCCGCTCGATCGCGGCCGGCCGCCCGGATCTCGCGTGCCTGGGCTGCGACCCCAACGCCGACGCGATCGCCTGGGCGCAGGAGCACCTGCCGGCGGCGCGGTTCTTCGTGAGCCCCCAGCGCCCGCCGCTCGAGCTGGCCGACGGCTCGCTTGATCTCGTCCTCGCCATCTCGATCTGGTCGCACTTCGCCGAGGAGCCGGCGGTGGCGTGGCTCGGGGAGATGCATCGCGTCATCGCCTCGGGCGGCGCCCTGGTGCTCACCACCCACGCGTTCGACTGCCTCTCGACGCTGCTGCGGCGCGAGCACATCTCGGCGGGCACCGCAGCGGCGGCGGCCACCGCGATGGCGCAGGGCCGCCACCACTTCGTCGACGTCTTCGGCCCCGACGGCGACTGGGGCGTGAAGGACAGCGGCTGGGGCAACGCCTACCTCACGCTCGAGTGGCTCCTGCGGGCGACGGGCGAGGACTGGGCGGTGCTCCTCAACTGGCCGGGCGCGCTCGACCAGGCGCAGGACGTCATCGTGCTGCAGCGGCGCTGAACCGCGCTCAGCGCCGGCGCAGGCCGAGGATGCTGAGCAAGAAGCTCGAGAAGAACACCTGCATGCCGACGATCACGAGCGTCGCGGCCAGCACCGCCAGGCGCTCCTCGGAGAGCTCGCCGGTGCCGCTGGCGACCCAGCTGCCGACGATGACCGCGCCGACCAGGAGTCCGACCAGCAGGATGCCGCCGCCGAGCACGAGCCCGTGCTCGAGGCGGAAGCGGGCCCGCATCCGGTCGAACCACGCGTCCTTCTCGCCCATGAAGTAGGTGCCGTAGGCGTGGGCGCAGAGGCCGAGCCCGAGCACCTGGGTGCCGACGATCATGAGCAGCGAGCCGCCGATCGTCGTGTGGATCTCCCACTGGCGCCCGAAGATGTCGATCCGGCCGATCGAGATCGCGGTGACCAGGGTGCCGAGCGCCGCCAGCACGAGCCCCGGCAGCATGAAGAGGTGGGTCGGGGAGTGGACGAGCAGGAAGCGCAGATGGCGCCAGCCGTCGCGGAAGGTCGAGAGCTTGCTCGTGCCGCCGCGCGGGTGGTAGTCGATCGCGAGCTCGGAGACCCGGAGGTCCTCCTTCCCCGCGCGGATCACCATCTCGGAGGCAAACTCCATGCCGGTGGTGCGCAGGTCCAGCCGGGGCAGCACGTCGCGGCGGAGGGCGCGCATGCCGCAGTGCGCGTCGCGGATGCCGGTCTTGAAGAACAGGTTGAGTGTGCCGGAGAGCAGCGGGTTGCCGACGTACCGGTGCAGCCACGGCATCGCGCCGGGCTGGATGTTGTCCATCCGGTCGCCCATCACGAGCTCCGAGCCCGCGTCGAGCGCGGCCACGAACTTCGGGATCTCCGCGAAGTCGTAGGTCAGGTCGGCGTCGCCCATGACGATGTACTTCCCGCGCGCCGCCGCGAAGCCGGCCAGGTAGGCCGAACCGTAGCCGCGGCGCGTCTCGGTGACGACGTGCGCCCCGGCGGCGCGGGCGAGCTCGGCCGAGCGGTCCTCGGAGTTGTTGTCGGCGACAACGACCTCGCCGGCGATGCCCTCGCGCTCCATGACCTCCAGGGCGGAGCGCACGCAGGCCTCGATGTTTCCCTCCTCGTTGAGGCAGGGGATCACGACCGTGACCACGAGGTGGTCGTTGCCGGCGCCGATCGGGGGGCTGTCGAGTCGCTCGAGGGTGCTCATCGCGGTGCAGGGTGCTTCGCTGCAGGCAACCCCGGATCCTGCCGGAGGTAACGCTGGGAGGCGCCGAAGGTCGCGCTCCCCGGCCCCGCCGTCGTGCCAGGGTAGCCACGCGATGCGCGTCTGCCTGGCCTACGACTGCCTGTTCCCGTGGACCGTCGGCGGCCACGAGCGCTACATGCGCGCCCTCGCCGAGGCGGTCGCCGCCGCCGGGCACGAGGTCACCTTCGTCACCCGCCGCCAGTGGGGCACGGCCGACGCCCCGGCGATCCCCGGCGTGCGCGTGGTCGCCGTCTCCCCGCGGGAGGAGCTCTACGGGCCCGGCGGCAACCGCCGGGTCGGCCCGCCGCTGCGCTTCGGTCGCGGCTTCCTCGGCCACCTCCTTCGCCATCCCGGCGCCTACGACGTCGTGCACGTCTGCGCCTTCCCGTACTTCTCGCTGCTGGCCGCGGGCGCGGCGCGCGCGCGCCCGCTCTTCGTCGACTGGCCCGAGGTCTGGAGCGCCGACTACTGGCGCTCCTACCTCGGCGGCCCGGCCGGCTGGGCGGGCTGGGCGATCCAGCGAGCGTGCGCGCGCGTGCCGCAGCAGGCCTTCACGTTCTCCGACGTCCACGGCGACCGGCTGCGGGCGGAGGGCCTGTCCGGCACGCCCATCCGACTGGCCGGCCTCTACGACGGCCCGCTGGAGAGCCGGCCCGTGGAGCTCGCCCGCGAGCCCCTCGTCGTCTTCGCCGGGCGTCACATCGCCGAGAAGCGCGTGCCGGCGATCCCGGCGGCGATCGCGCGGGCACGCGAGCGCGTGCCGGGGCTCCGCGCGCTGATCCTCGGCGACGGCCCCGAGCGAGGCGCCGTGCTCGCGGCGATCGACGCGGAGGGCGTCGCCGGGACGGTGGAGGCTCCCGGCTTCGTCCCCGCCGCCGAGGTGGCCGCCGCGATCGGCGCCGCCGCCTGCCTCCTGCTCCCCTCCCAGCGCGAGGGCTACGGCATGGTCGTCATCGAAGCCGCCGCCGCCGGCACGCCGTCGGTGGTCGCGGCCGGCCCCGACAACGCAGCCGTGGAGCGCATCCTGCCCGGCGTCAACGGCGTGGTGGCCGCGTCCGACCGCCCCGAGGATCTGGCCGACGGGATCGTCGAGGCGGTGCACGGCGGCCCCGCGCTGCGCGCGAGCACCGCCGCCTGGTTCAGCGCTCACGCCCGGCTGCTGAGCGTCGAGCACACCACCGAGCAGGTGCTCGCCGCCTACGCCGCGGTGGTCCATCAGGCGTCCTCGAGTGCCGGTGAGGCGCCGGGCGGCGAGCCGTCCCTCAGTTGACCGCCACCTTGACCGTCCGGCTCGACGCGGGCAGATAGGGCCACGCCCCGCCGGCCCGGGAGACGACCCGGAAGACGTAGGTGTACCGGACGAACGTGCGCTGGAAGCGGTAGGCGACCTTGAAGCGTCCGCGGCGATCCGAGGTCATGTGCTTCACGTCGCGCCACTGCCGGCCGACCTTGACCTGCAGCTCGAGCGGTATCCCGCCGCCCAGGTAGCCCCCGAGCGCTCGACCCTCGAACCGCGCCGTCTGCCGGTTGCGCACGTGGTGGGTCGTCGTCTTCGCGGCGAGCGAGCCCCGCACCCGCTCGGCCACGATCGGCCCGACCGACCCGCACGTCGGGTCGACGACCTGCAGCGCGCGCGAGGGTCCGCGCGGCGCCCGCAGCGCGAAGCGCCCGCTTCCTGCGGTCAGCACCGTCGCGACGGTCGTGCGGGTCGCCGTTCCCGACCGTACGACCGTCTGAACGAGCTCCAGCGTGTGACCGCCGAGCCCGCCACCCCGGACGTCCAGCAGCCTGCCCGCCAGCGGCACGGCGCTCCGCGCGTAGGTCCGGCTCAGCGCGGACGCCGTCCCGAACGCCTTGACGACCCCGGAGGAGCACCGCGGCACGGCCGAGGCCGCCACCTGCGCCGCCGTCGCCAGCGAACCGGCGGCGCTCAGGCTCGCTGCGGACGAACCCACCTTCGCCGCGACGACCGCCCCATTGGCGAACGGCCCGTCCGTGATCGCCGACGTACGACTCGCCGACCCGCCTCCATCCGTCCCCGTCACCCGGCAGAGCACCTTCTTGCCGACGTCGGCGGATGTCAACACGTACGACTGCCCGTCAGCCCCGGCAATCACCTGCTCGTCAGAGCCATCCACATTCGTCCGCAGCCAGCGGTACGACACTTCTGGTGTCTGCCCGGCGACGGCCGCGAAGCACTGAAGTGACCTGTCCTCGACACCGCCCCCGCGGAGCGCAACCGCCCCAACATCGGGCGGCAGGTTGTCGACTATGACTGTCCGAGACTGGTCAGCACTCAGGTTCCCTACTGCGTCCTCGGAGCGTACGGTCAGTAGATGTGTCCCGTCTTTGACCGGAGTTAGAGCAACCGCCACACTCCCGCTATCGTCGGGACAGTGGTGCCACGACGCGTCGTCACATCCGGCCGAGTCACGCGCTCGAGTTGTCGCCTGCTCCGCTCCGTCGATCAGGACCGTTGTGGCCACTGTACCTGAGGCATTGTCACGAGCGACGTAGTTGAAACTGGCGGTGCCACTGAGGCGAGATCTTCCCCAATCCTCCCCTGAAACTTCGACTGTGGGACGGACACCGTCGTCTACGGTTGCGGCCAAGTAAGACATTCCTAGGTCGAGGGTTCCAACGGTACAGCCTGCTAGTGCTCGACAATAAATACCCATGTAGACGCTCTGCGTTTGCGGCGGTAGCGCGATCGTGTGGGGAGCAAGGGTCGAAAACCCTCCGGCTCCTCCTTGGCATCGCGAAAACGCGAGCTCGTTTTCATAGTAACTACATCTCCAAGCGGCGGTCCTAGTGTCGAGCAGGTAGCCCCATGATCTATCGAACGAATAATTGTTCCCAACCGCGTCTATCGTTACGCTGCTGATGGTCGTTCCGACGGGAGTTTGGACAAGAGTAAAAGTATTATAATCATTCTTTCGATACAAGCTATCAACGCTATTATTATTGTGGTAGCAAGGAGTCGCGTATGATCCGGGCGCAGCACTGAGCACGACGTGGTCAAGCGCCGCGGCCGATCCGGTGGCATTACCATTGGCGCAGAGTAGCCATGTGTACGAACCTGCCCGGGCTTCGCTAGTCAGCAGGATAAACGCTGCAACTACAGTTAGAGCACATCCGACAACCAATTGCGATGCCCGAGTAGGTGTAGTGGTCCGGATGGTCATGTGGCTTTCTCCGTTCATGGCGTGCTGAACTCTTGCGGTGCGCTTTCGCGACTCGTAAGCGCACTCGCCGAGGCGGGCTGACCCGATCTTGGCGGTGAGCTGGACGTTCCACTACCAACCTCCGGCACGAACTCTTTCGCCGCTGCATTCGACGCCAAGGAGTTCGTCTTCGGGTTGGCTGGCGGCGCTTTCGTCACGACGGAAGCGGCGCCCGCGGAGTGCGGGATTCGCTTCACCTGCCCTCTAGCTTTCCTGTCAGCCGACAGCTGTGTGAGTGGAGAGACTTGTCGTTGTTCGGAACGCGCTCGTTCGAATACGCGCTGAGGCAGTGCTCTGTTGGATTGCGCCTTGGTCGCAATCGAGGAGTGCGGTCCGCCAGGTGTCTGGACATCGGGATGGCTACCAACTCGTTCCACGCCGGCTCCTACCGCCACCGCCGCCGCACCCACGGCAATGGCCCGAGCCGCCGAACCGCTGTCGGCGACTCGGGCCACCGGTGAGGAGGCGATGTCGGTCGCCCGCATGAGGAGCCGCAGCAGGAAGCCGGTCGGAGCGACGCCCAGAATGCCGCGTTGGATGGCGCTTGTCTCGGGCTCGAAGACCAGTGCGCATGCGTAGCAGCACTGCAGATGCGCCTCCGCGCGCTCGCGCTGATCCGCGTCGCACGTGCCGGCCTTGACCCTCGCGATGTCGCGAGCACGATCACGGCAGAGCTCGCCGGCTTCGCGTCGGTCGAGGTAGCCAGCGAAGCGGGTGCGGCCCACCCTGGTGGAGGCTGCGACCTCGCGCTTGGTCAGCCCGAGCGCATCCCCCGCCTCCTTGAACGTCGCGCTGTCGTTGAGGATGGCCGACCAGAACCGCTTGAGCTGGAGGTCGTCAAGCTCCGCGAGCAGGTCACGCTGGACCACGTGAAGATCTGGCTGCTCGAAGAGCCGCTCGATCGGCGAAGCCTCCGGCGAGTGGAGGTTGGGGTCGAAGGCGACAGAGTCGCGGTCGCCCCGCCGCGACTCGGCGTTGACCCGCTTCCAGTGGTCGAGCGCCTGATGGCGAAACGCCGCGATCTGCGCCCGCTCCAAGTCTTTCGCGCCGCGCCACTCGACGCGCCCGCCGCTCACCGCAAGGCGCACCACGACCGCGGCTCCGTGGGAGTAGCAGGACTCGAGGGTCTCGGCGTCGAGACCCGCCCAGGGCGTCCGGCGGGCCAGGGCGCGCAGGAGCCGCCGGCGGATCGACATGAGGTAGTCGGCGATCTCGTCCGCGTCCCAGCGTTCGCGTCCGCCCCGTCGTCGGGGGCGAAGCAGCACTCGATCCCGCTCCGTCGCCGGTCCGGCGCTTCTGCCCTCGAACACGCCCCTCGCCTCACTCGGTCCCTGTACCAGTGCCATGTCCCGGAGGTCTCCCGCCTGCCGCCTCCGGCGCGCGTGATCCTGCACCAGATCGCGGCCCCTGTGGGTCGCGAGCGGCCACGTGACGCCGGCGCCTGCGACCGCGTGCTGCTGACCGGGATGCTGCGGCCGCTGGTCGTGGAACGGCCAGGCGGATCGCGCTCGGTGCGGGACCCAGGGTTCCTCCTCGAGCGGCACCCGCAGGCGGAAAGCCGGCGTATCCACGGGGAACGATCTAAGACCGGCGCGTCGACGCACGGCGGCGAAGCCGTCCGGGCGTGCGGCGGACGTCGTCATGTCGAGGGCAGAACCGGTCACTGCACCGACTAGGGCGGCGATAGCGCCGCAGCACGCTCTGGGTCCAAAATGGCGCCTTGCCGCTCAGCGCGTCGCAGTCCCCGGGCGTGTCCTCGCGATGGGCCGCATGCAAGACTGACGGCGTGAGCGCTGAGCACATCACGGAGGTCCGCGACGCCGAGCTCGAATCGCTCAGGGAGCGGGTGGCAGAGCTGGAGAGCGAGCTGAGCGAGCAGGCGCGCCGTAGCGCCGCCGTGGTGGCGCGCTCACAGGAGAAGCTCTACTGGCTTGAGCGCTGGCAGGTCGATCTCGACGCCGTCATGCGCAAGCCGGGAGCGATTCCGGCGCTCGAGGCGTTGAAGCGTGCGCGCGGCATGGCCCGAAGCGCCAAGAAGCTCAAGCGGCGCTTCGTCGCTCGGTGAGCGTCCCGCGTTCGGTCTCCGTCGTCGTCCCGGTGAAGGACGGCGAGAGATACCTCGGTGAACTCCTCGATGCGGTCCACGAGCAGGCGTCGGCGGCAGGCTCCCTCGAGGTCCTGGTGATCGACTCCGGCTCCCGCGACCACAGCGTCGCGATCGCCCGAGCACACGGAGCACGAGTCCTCGAGATCGCGGCCGACGAGTTCGGGCACGGGCGTACGCGCAACCTCGGCGCCGAGGAGACCTCCGGCGAGATCATCGCCTTCCTGACCCAAGACGCCACGCCGGTGCCCGGCTGGCTTGAAGCGTCGCTCTCCGGCTTCGACCTCGCCGGAGACATCGGCGCGGTCTATGGACCCCATCTTGCGCGGGTCGACACCGCGCCGATGATCGCGCGCGAGTTGCAGGAGTTCTTCGCGTCACACGAGGGACCAGGAGGCGGACCGGCGGTGCAGCGGGAAGGCGGCCGTGCGTTTCTGTCCAACGTCAACGCCTCATATCGCCGGGACTGCTGGGAGGCGTTGCGGTTCGCCGACGTCCCGTACTCCGAGGATCAGGCATTCGGGCAGGCGATGCTCGCGAACGGCTGGGCGAAGGCCTACGTGCCGGCGGCTGCAGTGCTCCACGCGCACGACTACCCGCCCGTGCGCTTCATGCGCCGCTATTACGACGAGTACCGGGGACTGCGCGCAACGGTCGGGCACGTCGAACCGTTCGGGGTGCGCGCGACCGTCGGCGACGTGCGCCGTCTGGTGGCCGCCGACCGAAGCTGGGCGCGCGACCGCGGTATCGCAACCCGTGGCCTCACGGGACGATCGGCAGCGCATCACACTGGTCGGAAGGTGTTCAGCGCGCTGGGCTCCCGCGCGCCTGATACGCCGCTGGCTCTCCAACGCGTGATCTCCCTCGAAGGCACCGCCGCGGCGACACCGCACGTCGGCGTCCCGGTCGGCAAGCCGGTGCAGCGCAGCGGCCGGCCGGTCGCCTGGGACGTCGTTCGCCGTTACGCACGGGACGGTCCTGCGCAGCTCCTGGAACCATTGCCCGGGCAGACGAGCGAGGCGCCACTCCACGTCGCGTGCGTCATTCCCCCGTTCTCGCGCGGGTCTGGCGGCCACAACTCGATCTTGCAGATCATGAGTCGGCTCGAACGACGTGGCCAAACGGTGACCTACTGGATCGACGACCAGTTCGGACTCATGGACGGCGACCGAGCGGCGCGCATCCGGCGCGACATGCGCGAGTGGTTCGCGCCTATCGAAGGGCCGGTCTACAAAGGCTTCGATGACTGGTACGGCGCCGACGTTGCTGTCGCGACCGGCTGGCAGACCGCCCATCACGTCATGATGCTGCCCGCCTGCCGCGGTCGCGCGTATCTCATCCACGACCACGAATCGGAGTTCTACGCTACCTCGGTCGAGTCACGGTTCGCCGAGGCGACCTACACCCTGGACATGCACGCGATCTGCGCCTCGCCGTGGCTCGAGCAGATGGTCCGCGACCGCTACGGCCGCACGACTTCAACCTTCGACTTCGGCGTTGACCACGCCGCCTACTTCCCCCGACCCGTTCCCCGCAGGCGGGACACCATCGCGCTGTACGGCCGCGACGTGACGGCTCGGCGAGCCGTCCCGCTCGCGCTGATGGCCCTCGCCGAGCTCCGCGAGCGCGGCCTCCCGATCCGTGTGGTGGCGTTTGGTAACCCGGAGGAGATCCATAGCCCCGTCGACTACGAGCACATGGGCATCCTGAGCCCCGAGCAGCTTGCATGGATTTTCAGCGAGGCAACCGTAGGCCTCGTGCTCTCTCTGACCAATTACTCGCTCATCCCTCAGGAGATGATGGCTTGTGGGCTGCCGTGCGTCGACTTGGCGGGGGTGAGTGCAGAGGGTGTGTTCGGCTCTAACGGACCGGTTTCGCTAAGCCCGTCTAATCCCGTCGCGCTCGCGGACGTAGTTGAACGGCTGCTGGTCGATCAAGAAGAAGCACAGCGCCGATCCAGAGACGGACTCGCATTCGTCCGCCATCGCACTTGGGACAATGCTGCGGAGCAGGTAATGGGAGCTTTGCGACAAACGCTTATCAAGCAGCACCCTGCGTTAAATATTGCTACCCGTAATAGCGTTCAAGCGTAAGCGTAACGCCCGACAAGTCGTGTACGCATAATGATGCAACGATCACAGTCGCCACGTAAGGAAACATCCTGCGACCCAACGCACCCGACGCAACACCGACACTCAAGGCATAGAATGCAGCCACCGGAAACAAGTACCGTGGTTGCTCGAATATAAACCCTGTCGTACGATGGTAATCGTATCCTGCCTTGGCAATCACGGCCCAAAGAAAAATAAAGAAGCAAGTCGCCGACGCGATCTCCTCCCAATTTCGTTGCAACACCAAATGCCGACGCGCCCGCAGTATGAACGACCCACTACATAGTAGAACTATTGTGACAGTAGCACCAATAAAAACGTTACCCCAGCTCGTTGGTGCAGCGTAGTCTAACCAACCATATCTACCAGCAAAGCCTCGCAGCCACGTGTCTTGGAGAGAGGACAAACCCAGCTGATCGGTAACAAACCCAAAGCGCGGCAAGAAGAGTTGCCACATGTACGACAACAACTCACGGGTACTGCTAGCGGGTATCTCAGTCAGCGTTGGACTGGATGTACCGGGCGGACGTAGGGATCTCCCAGTGGCAGCAAGCCAGATCAGGAAGGCGGCCGGAAGGGCACAGCACGATATGGCGAAGGCAGCGACGTTTTGCCTCAGCGACACCGCGCGACGATCCCGTATTAGCAAGAACGCCCAAGTTGCGGTTCCAGGGACGACGAAAGCAAGAAAGGTCACTTTGGTGACAACGCCTACCCCCAACACAAAACCGATTGAAAGCGTTCGTCTGAGGGTCAGTCCTCTTCGTGATCCGCGTAGCAGCGCTAAGAGTAGCGCGGTCGACGCGGTCAGGAGTAACGCGTCAGGAGTGACGCCGCTCGTAACGAATGCCGTGTACGGTGATAACGCAATCGCCAGTCCGCCAACAAGTGCGGCACCTTCCCGATCGGGCACCGCCTCTCGAACCAATAAGGCGCAGAGGGCGGCCGCCGTGGCGAACATCAGCACTGATAACACGCGCATTGCGTGTAGACGCACTGGCAGCGATGCCCACGCGAAGCACCAGTACGGGACTGCCGTCAACACATAATACAAGGGCGGCTGTGCGCTGGCGGTAGAGGGCCCGCCGCCGTCAGCGCGCCCAGCGGTTTTTTGCGCTGATCGGAGCGCTACGTTGGCACGCAGCCCATCTTCAACGGTCGAGGGCCCTCGGTTAAGCGGGCGACCGATGAGGCGAAGCGTACCGAGCGCTTCCATCGACTGGGTTTGCTCACTTGAAAACTCGGGTCGGCCGGCGTCACCGGCCCTAACGCCGGATTGAGCCAAGCGCTGCGCGTAGGCGAAGTGCGCCGTTTCGTCAGGGACTTGAAAGGCTGGGGTGACGATCGACCATAACAGTCCGTTAGCAAACGCCACGATGAAAACGTATGCGCTTACGTGGCGCATCACCCGCTTCAGCATTACGAGGACCAACGCCACACCGCAGCAAGAGCAAGACCTAACGTAATGAGCAGTGCCGTAAGGGCCAACCGGACGAGGAAAGTCCCGGACAAGTCACCCTGAGCGTAGCCAACTCGATGAAGCATCTTGGCTGCTTCTTTGATCCAAGGTCGTGGTGGCGCTAACAGCGTAAAGGATATTGCGAAAGCTCGCGATCGCCCATTTTGTACCGCTCCACTGCCGCGTTCGCCAGCTAATTGGACTGGCTTATTGCCACCGTTCTTAACGCATAATACCGCCGTTGGTAACGGATTTTCGACCGGCAACGGCAGTGTCACCGCACCGTCTCGGTAACGCCTAACGGTACGTTGATCGCGGTGACCTTTGATGCGAAGCGCTAACGGTTGCGCACCAGCTCCGCTCGCACCTACTGTGAGACGGACCATGTCCGGCGCTCGGCTTGCGGTGCCGAGTCCTTGACAGACTTCGTCGTTCGGCCGCAGCGTGCCGACGAATTGACTCGGCCGCACGCCGTTGTATCCAACGACTCCCGAGTCCGATCTTAGTAAGAAGTAGGTCGCTGCGCCAAACACCACAACTATCGAAAAGAGAAGCCGAGCGGCTTTCACTAACAAACCGATTGAATCGCCGACAGGTACTCATTGCTCCGTGCATAGGCGTTAAAGGTGGCGCCCGCCGTCCGGTCCCACGAGAACCGCTGAGCGCGCGCGAGGCCGTTGAGACGTAGTCGAGCTCGTCGTGGTTGTTCGTTCAGCAGCACAGCCATGGCGCTCGTGATCGCCTCCACGGACTCTGGGTCGAACAGGAGTGCGGCATCACCGGTGACCTCGGCGAGGGAGCCGCGGTCGCTGCAGGCGACCGGGAGGCCGCGGGCCATGGCCTCGAGGACGGGGAGGCCGAAGCCCTCGTAGAGGGATGGGAAGACGAAGGCGTCGGCGAGCGCGTACAGCGCTTCGAGGTCGGGGGCGCTGAGCCAGGGCGGGAAGCGGACGTCGGCGGTGACGCCGAGCTGGTCGGCGCGGGCGCGCAGCTCGGCCTCGTGGGGCGTCGGATAGCCGGGCATCACGAGCAGCGGACGCGGGGCGGGCAGGGCGGCGAGCGCTTCGACGAGACGCAGGAGGTTCTTGTGCGGGCGCTTGGCGCTGGCGGTCAGGAGGACCCGGCGCTGACCCAGGTCGAGGCGGGCGCGCACGTCGGCCTCCGGGCTGGCCGGGCCGGGCGCACTGCCGGCGAGCGGGACGACCTCGACCTTGCCGCTCGGGGTGCCGAGGTGCTCGACGAGGTCCTCGCGGGTGGAGGCGGCGTCGACGACGATGCGGTGGGCGCTGCGGGCGGCCAGCGGGACGAGGACGCGCATGCCGAGGCCGCGCAGGCCGAAGTGGGCGTCGGGGACGAGCTTGTAGTGCAGGTCGTGGATGGTCACGACGCGGCGGAAGCGGCCCCGGGCGGGGGCAGTCGACCCGAGGGAGTGGACCAGGTCGCAGCCGCGGCGCTCGGCCAGCGCGGGAAGCAGCTGCTGCTCGCCGCGGACCCACTGGAGCCGCGAGGACGCGTCCACCGGGACGACCACCTGGTCGCAGCCGAAGTCCTCGGCGGCCGCCTCGCGGTTGGTGAAGGCGGTCACCTCGAGCCCGTCCAGGGCCGCGAGGCGCGGCGCCAGCTCACGCGCGTAGGTCTCCATGCCGCCGGTCTGGCCCGGCACGAGGAAGATGAGGTTGAGCCCGACATGCACCCGGCGGGAGCCTAGCCGCGGGTACGCTGCGCGGGGTCGATGGCCTCCCGCGCGCTCACGATCGGCATCGACGCGCGCGCTGCCGTCGAGGTGCCCGCCGGTCGCGGCCGTGTGGTGCGCGAGCTGCTCAAGGAGCTCGGGCGGCGCACGGATCAGCACGCCTATCGGCTCTACGCCCGCACGGCCTGGGAGGAGCCGCTCGACGCCCGCTTCGGCTGGGAGCTCATCCCGGCGGCCGACCCGCTGTGGCACCTGCGCGCCGCGCGCCACGCCAACCGCGCCTGCGACGTCTTCCTCTCGACCAACTCCTACTTGACCACCTGGTTCTTGACCGTGCCGGGCGTCCCGATCGTCTACGACCTCGTGACCTTCGACCCCACGATGCGCCCGAGCCGGCGCTCGATGCTCATCGAGCGCGCGACGCTCGGCCTCGCGACGCGCCGGTCCGCCGCCTTCCTCTCGATCTCGCAGGCGACGACGGACGCGCTCGCCGAGCACTTCCCCCGCACGCGAGAGCGCACGACGACCGCGCTGCTCGGCGTGAGCGACGCGCTCGGTGCTCCCACCCCCGACCTGCCGGAACCCGGCTTCGTCCTCGCGGTCGGCACGCTCGAGCCGCGCAAGAACCTGCCGCGCCTGGTCGCCGCCTACCGGAGCCTGCCGCTCGAGCTGCAGGAGCGCCACCCGCTCGCGGTGGTGGGCGCCCTCGGCTGGGAGACGGGCGAGACGCTCGACGCGCTGCGCTCGCTGGGCCCCCGTTGCCGGCTGCTCGGCTACGTCTCCGACGCCGACCTCGCGGAGCTCTACCGGCGCTGCGCCGCGTTCGCGTACCCCTCGCTGGGCGAGGGCTTCGGCCTGCCCGTCCTCGAGGCCATGGCCGAGGGGGCGACCGTCGTCACCTCGGACGTCTCCTCCCTGCCCGAGGTCGGCGGCGACGCGGTGCTCTACGCCGACCCTCGCGACGTCGGGAGCATCGCGCGCGCGCTCCTCCGCGCGCTGAGCGAGGACACGAGCGCCCTGCGCGAGCGCGCCCGGGCGCGGGCTCGCGGCTTCACCTGGGCGTCGTTCACCCAGGCGGCCCTCACGACGCTCGAGCGCGTCGCGATCCCGGACTAGCCGGCGCCGTCGCGAGCGGGCTCCGCGAGCGCCGCCTCGTAGAAGGACCGCAGGCGGCGGGCGACCTGGCGCCGGTCGTAGCGCTCCTCGGCCCGACGGCGGTTGGCCGCGCCCTGCCGCCCGCGGAGCTCGGGCGCCGCGGCCAGCGCCTCCAGCCGCCGGGCCAGCGCGGCGGGCTGCGCGGGCGTGATGAGCTGCTCGCGGTCACCGACGACCTCGTCGAGCGAGCCGGAGTCGCCCGCGAGCACCGGCAGCCCGGAGGCCATCGCCTCGACCACGGCGAAGCCGAACTGCTCCTGCCAGCCGTCGCGCGGGGCGCTCGCGAGCACCGCGACGTCGTGCTCGCGGTGGAGCCCGGCGAGCGCGTCGTGCGCCACGGGACCGGCGACCCGCACCCGGTCGCCCAGGCCCAGCCGCGCGACCAGCGCCCCGAGGGGCTGCCGCAGCGGCCCGTCCCCGACGAGCGTGGCGTGCACCTCCACGCCGCGCTCGCGCAGGAGATGCACGGCGAGCAGCAGCTCCTCGACGCCCTTCTCGGGCACGAGGCGGCTGACCGACAGCACCCGCAGCGGCCCGGGCCGGCGCTCGCCCGTCCGCGGCCGGAAGCGCTCGAGGTCGACCCCCATCGGGATGACCTCGATGCGCTCGGGCGGCACGCCGTGGAGCTCGAGGTGGAAGCGGGCGCGCGCGCTGATCGCGAGCGCGCGGTCCAGGCCGCCGGCGACCCGCGCGACGCGACGCACGACCGCCTGGTTGGTCCTCGGCGGGAAGGCGATGTTCTCCCACACGGTCGCGACCGCCCGCCGGACCACCCCCCGCTCGCGGGCGCGGACGGCCTGCCAGGAGTACGGCGTCGACAGCTCGGCGGTGTGCGCGACGTCGAAGCCCCGCAGCGCCGCCTCGAGGCCCAGGAGCAGGTCGACGTCACCGACGAACCGGCCGACCGCGCCCCGCGCGAGGTAGGGCAGGCGCGCGACGGCATCCGCGGGGGACGGCAGGCGCCGGAGCCCCATCCCGAGCGCCCGGGCGTCGAGGCGGGCGGCGCGCGAGCCGAAGGCGACGAGCTCCGCGTCCCCGGGATAGCTCGCCAGCTCGTAGGGGTTCAGGTGGGCGGCGCGGATCACGGCGATGCGCATCGCCGGCAACCTAGTCGCCGCGCGCACGGCGCCCCCAGGCCATCCGCGCGAGGCGGCGGCGCTCATCCGGCGCGGCCTCGATGTACTGGCGCGTCCGGTTGTCGGCGACGAGGAGCCTCGCCTGGCCGCCCGCCCGGAACGTCGCGCTGCGCTGCCAGTCAGGCGCCGGCCACGCCGTCCCGTCGCGGCCGACCACCAGGAGCTCGAGCCCACGGCGGCGCACCTGCGCGGCGAGCCCGCGCCGCCCGCTCTCCAGCCGCAGCGCCCCGAGCTTGTCGTCGCTCGCCGTCCAGTCGAGTGCGAGCAGCAGCGCTCGGCGTCCGGCGAAGGCGTTGGTCCGCAGGTGCGGGTTGGGGAAGCGGCGGAACTGGCGCAGCCGAGCCCACCGCAGGGAGGCGGGCGCGTCGGAGAACGCGCTCTCCCACGAGCCCGTCGCCCCCGCCAGCCCGGCTCGCGGCCGCTCGAGCGCCCCCGCGAGCAGCCCGAGCCAGCCCGGCACGAGCGCCTCGGCGTGGGAGTTCGTGCAGCAGACCACCCGCGCCCGGGTCGCGTCGAGCGCCGCGCGGTAGGCGGCGAGGTCCTGCACGGGCCGCGGCAGCACCAGCGCGCGGTGCGCGACGCCGGCGAGCGCGGCGGTGAAGCCGGGCTCCACGCCACCCGGGCCGAAGCCGTTGAAGACGACCAGCAGCTCGTGCTCCACCCCGGGGGGGTTCCGGCGCAGCGACGCGAGGAAGCGCTCGAGCAGTCCGGGACCGTACGGCGCCCAGACCAGGTGGACGACGCAGACCTCGGGCATCCGGGCGCCCAGACTACCCTGCCCCCGTGCCCGCCCGGAGCCCGACACCCGCGCGCGGGGCCGCCCGGTGAGCAGCGCCGACGCCACCGCGGCGCCGGACCCGCTGGCCGACCCGCTCGCCGCCGGGGAGGCCGGCGCGCGGGTGATCCGAGGCGGCGGGCTGCGGACCGCCGGACACGCCATCGGCGTGCTCAGCGGCCTGGTCTCCGCCCCGCTGGTCGTCCAGCACCTCGGGCTCGCGGACTTCGGGCGCTACCTCACGGTGACGAGCGTGATCTACGTCGTCACGGGGCTCACCGAGGGCGGCCTCAACAGCGTGGCGGTGCGGGGGTACGCGCTCGGCGACCGCGCCGGGCGGCGCGCGCTGGTCTCGAACCTCGTCGGCCTGCGGGTCCTCCTCAGCCTCCTCGGCGCGGTGGGCGCCGTGCTCTTCGGCGTCGCGGCCGGCTACCCCGGCGTGGTCCTCGGCGGGCTCGCCCTCGGCGGCCTGAGCTACGTCGCCTCGGCCGTGCAGGGCGCCTTCACGATCCCGCTCCAGGCCGGGCTGCGCCTGGGCACCCACGCCGCGATCGACCTCACCCGCGCGCTGGCCACCACGGTGCTGCTCGTCGCGCTCGTGGTGGCCGGGGCGGGGCTCACGCCGTTCTTCTGCGTCGCCGCGGTGGTCCAGGCGCTGGCCCTGGTGGTGACGGTCCGCGCGGTGCGCCGTGACGTCCCGCTGCGCCCGCGCGCGGAGCTGCCGGTGTGGACCGGGCTGCTCCGCGAGACCGCGGTGTACGCGGCGGCCACGACCCTCGGCGTGGTCTACTTCCAGGTCGCGCTGATCTCGATGAGCGTGCTCTCCACCGAGCTCGAGACGGGCTACTACTCCGTCGCGTTCCGGATCGTGGACATCGCCAACGGCGTGCCGTGGCTCCTGGCCGGCAGCGTGCTGCCCGTGCTCGCGCACGCGGCCGCGAACGACCAGCTCCGCCTGCGCTACGTCTCCGGCCGCGTCTTCCAGGGCGCGCTCCTCGCGGGCGGCCTGCTCAGCCTCGTCATCATCGTGGGCGCCCGGTACGGCGTGGACTTCCTCGTGGCCGCGGACGAGGACGGCGGGCCTGCGGTCCCGGTGCTCCGGCTGCTCGGCGTCGGGATCCTCGCCACGTTCCTGGTGTCCTCGCTCGGCTTCGTCCTGCTCTCGCTCCGCCTCTACCGCGAGCTGATCGCCTGCAACGCGGGGGCGCTGGCCCTCGCCCTCGTGCTCGCCGGCGTGCTGATCCCGACCCACGGCGCGCAGGGCGCGGGAATCGCGACGATGGTGCTCGAGGTGGTGCTGGCCAGCGCCTACGCGGTGGTGCTGAGCCTCCGCCGCCCGGACCTGCGCCCGCCCCTCTGGGTCCTCCCGCGGGCGGCGCTCGCCTACGGCCTGGCGCTGGCCGCCGGCCTCGGGCTGCTGGCCGTGCACCCGGTGCCCGCCGTCCTCGGTGCGGTGGCGGTGTACCTCGCCGCGCTCGTCGGCCTGCGGCTCGTGCCCCCGGAGATCGCCTCCGCCGTGCGCTCCCGGGCCGCCCGCTCGCGGGAGGGCGCGTGATCTCCGTCTGCGTCGCGACCTACCGGGCGCACCCGGCGCCCAACCTCACGACGCTCGGCGGCCAGCTCGCCGCGGCCCTCGACGGCGAGGCCGGGGAGCTCTGCGTCGCGCTCAACGGCATCGACGCGGTGACGGCCGGGGTGCCGGACGGGGCGCGCACCGTGCCGCTGCCCGTCAACCGCGGGGTGGCGCCGGGCTGGAACGCGGCCGCCACCGCGGCCGGCGGAGACGTGCTCGTCTTCCTCAACGACGACTGCGCCCCCGGCCCCGGGAGCCTCGCGCGGCTCGCGGAGGTGCTCCGCACGGAGCCGCGCAGCGGGGTGGTGGGCCCGGGTGGCTCGCGGTGGAGCCTCGTGACCGGCGAGCGCGAGCAGGCGGTGAGCCTCGCCGGCGAGCCGCCGGGCGCCCTGGTGCCCTGCGACGTGGTCGACGGCCACTGCTTCGCGGTGCGCCGCGAGACCTTCGACCGGGTGGGCGGCTTCGACCCGTTCTACGCCCCGGCCTCCTGGGAGGAGGTCGACTTCTGCACCGCGGTGCGGGCCACCGGCCTCGCGAACCTCGCCGTCGCCGGGGTCGAGGTCGCCCACGAGTGGGGCGTCTCGGCCAAGGCGCCGCCGTGGCGGCGCGTCGCCTACGACGGCCGCAAGGAGCTGCTCTGGTCGATTCACCGGCGCAACCGCGCCCACCTCGTCGCGAAGTGGTCGCACCTGGCCCCGCGGGGCTGAGGCGCGCTCAGGCCGGCGCGCGCGCGACGGCGCGCAGCAGCTCGTGGCCCGTCGGGTGCTCGAGCCGGGCCGAGCGCAGGAGCGCGCTCGTGCGTGCCCGGTGCACGAGATGGCGGGGCGCCAGGCGCGCGGCGAGGGTGAGGTACGGCGAGATCGTCACCGAGGCGACGTGGACCACCGTGAAGCCCGTGCGGTCTAGCAGCGCGCGGAGGGCCGCCGGTGTGTACTGGCCCACGTGCACGTCGGGCTGGAGCGAGGGCCAGGCGGTGCCCTGCCGCCGGGCCAGCACTCCGCCCGCGTTCGGCACCTCCAGGGCCAGGACCCCCCCGGGGCGGATCGTCGCGCGGAGCTGCTCGAGCACCGCCGCGGGGCGCGGGATGTGCTCGAGGACGTGCCAGAGGGTGACGGCCGCGAAGGCGTCGTCGGGCAGGTCGAAGGACTCGACCGTCCCCGTCGCCACCGGCGCCCCGAGCCGCTCGCGGGCCAGCGCGGCGAAGGCCGGCGTCGGCTCGATCCCCTCGGCCGCGAAGCCCGCCCGGTCGGCCTCCGTGACGAACGCCCCGCCGGCCGCGCCGACGTCGAGCAGGCGCCCGGCGCCCACGTGACGGCGGAGCGCGGCGACCCGCACGCGGGCGTGGCGCCGCCGCTCCTCGAGCTCCTCCAGGTACTGCTCGCCCCGCTCGGCCTCGTACTCACCCTCCTCGTAGACGGCATGGACCTCGGAGGTGCCGAGGTCGTCGCGGAAGGCGAAGCCGCACCGCGGGCACTCCTGGAAGTCGAGGGGGGCGAGCCGCCCCGACGGGTGGCACGGTCCGCCGCAGCACCAGCAGGCAGGCATGGCCGGGAGCCTAGGGTCGTTGTGTAGGCTCGCGCCCGATGGCGAGCTTCGGCGCGAGCACCGCCACGCCCGCGTGCCTGCTCTGCGGGGCGCCGACGCACCCCGCCGCCGGGCTCGCGCCCCTCCCGCTGGTGGCCTGCGAGCGGTGCCGGTTCACCTTCCGCCCGAGCCTCGCCGACGTCGCGGCGACCCGGTCCCTCTACGAGGCCGGCCGCTACGCCGAGACGCACGCCTCCGCGGGGCACGACGACCCGGAGGAGCGGGAGCGCCGGGCGTACGCGCGCTCACGGCTGCGCTTCCTGACCGGCCACCTCCCGGGTCGCGGCACGCTGCTGGACGTGGGTGCGGCCGGCGGCGCCTTCGTGCTCGAGGCGGGGCTGGCGGGCTTCGCCGCGAGCGGGCTCGAGCCCGTGCCCGCCTTCGCCCGGCACGCCCGCGAGGTCGTGGGGGTCGACGTGCGCGACGGGCGGGTCGACGACGTGGCGCCGCGCAGCGCGGACGTCATCACCCTGTGGCACGTGCTCGAGCACCTGCCCGACCCGCTTGGCGGGCTGCGGCAGCTCGCGGCGGGGCTGCGCCCGGGCGGGCATCTCGTCGCGGAGGTGCCGAACCTCGCGAGCAGCGCGGCGGCGATGCAGGGCACGCGGTGGACGCACCTCGACATCGAGACGCACGTCTCGCACTTCACGCCGGCCACGCTGCGCGCGGCGCTCCGCGCGGCCGGCCTGAGCCCGACCCTCGAGCTCTCCGTGCCCCACGACGTCTACCTCGGCCCCGCGGAGCGCCGCGCGCCGCGGCACCTCGCGGCCCGGGCCAAGCTCACGGTGCAGTCGGTGCGCGACGGGCGCGGCCGGGACCCGTGGCGACACGAGTTCCTGCGCGTGGTCGCGCGCCGGGAGGGCTAGGGCGGTGGGGGTCGCCGGCAAGCTGCGCGAGACGCGCTGGCGCCTGGCCGGGCACTACACCCGCCCGCTGCCCGAGGCGTTCACCGCGCCCCTGCAGGGCGCGGAGGCGCTCGAGGTCGGCGGGCCGAGCGCGGTCTTCCGGCAGGACGGACTGCTGCCGGCCTACCCCGCCCTGGCCCGGGTGGACGGGCTCCAGTGGGCGGCCGCGACCGCGTGGCACGCGCTGGACGCCGCGGCTCCGTACGCGCCGGACGGCGTGCCGACGGGCTCGCTGCAGATCGTCGACGACGCGGACCTCGCCGCGGTCGGCGACGCGCGCTACGACGCGGTCCTGAGCTCCCACGTGGTCGAGCACCTCGCCAACCCGCTGCGGACGCTCGCGGCCTGGCGGCGGGTCACGCGGCCGGGCGGGCACCTGCTCCTCGTCGCGCCGCACATGGCCGGCACCTTCGACCACCGGCGCGCGATCACGACCCTCGAGCACCTGCGCGCCGACCGGGACGCCGGGACCGGCGAGGAGGACCTCACCCACCTGGAGGAGACGCTGCGCCTGCACGACCGGACGCGCGACGCCGACGACGCGCCGTTCGAGCGCTGGGCGCAGGAGCGGCGGCAGAACCCGACCACGCGACTGCTCCACCATCACGTCTTCACCACCACGTCGCTGGCGGCCCTGCTGCGGGAGGCGGGCGTGGTGCTCCTGGCCGCCGAGGTGCGCTACCCGCACGACATCTACCTCCTGGGCCGCTGGGGCGGGCCGCCGGCGCCCGACCCGCTCCCGGCCGCGCTCCGGGCGAGCCCCTTCGCACTCGACCGCGCAGCGGCCTGAAGCGCCGCTCACCACACGCGCCAGGGCGCGCGGCCGGAGCTCCACAGCTCCTCGAGCACCGCGCGGTCGCGCAGCGTGTCCATCGCCTGCCAGAAGCCCGTGTGGCGGTAGGCGCCGAGCTGGCCGGCGGCCGCGAGCGCGTCGACGGGGCCCTGCTCCCAGACCGTCGCGTCGCCCGGCAGGAGCCGCCCGACCTCGGGGGAGAGCACGAAGAAGCCGCCGTTGGTCCAGCCGCCGTCGCCGCGCGGCTTCTCCTCGAAGCGGGTGACGCGGCCGTCCGGAGCCAGGCCGAGGGCGCCGTAGCGCCCGGCCGGCTGCACCGCGGTGAGCGTGGCCAGGCGGCCGTGGGCGCGGTGGTGGGCCACGAGCGCGGTGACGTCGAGGTCGGCGACCCCGTCGCCGTAGGTGAAGCAGAACGCCTCCTCGCCGGCCAGGTAGGGCAGCACGCGCCGCAGGCGCCCGCCCGTCATCGACTCCGCCCCCGTGTCGACGAGCGTCACGCGCCAGGGCTCGGTGGTCGAGTGGTGCACCTCCATCTCGCCCGTGCGCATGTCGAAGGTCACGTCGGAGGTGTGGAGCGCGTAGTTCGCGAACCACTCCTTCACCATGTACCCCCGGTAGCCCAGGCAGACGACGAAGTCGTCGATGCCGTGGGCGGCGTACCCCTTCATGATGTGCCAGAGGATCGGCATGCCGCCGATCTCCACCATCGGCTTGGGGCGCGCCGCGGTCTCCTCGCTGAGGCGCGAGCCGCGCCCGCCGGCCAGGATCACGGCCTTCACGGCGCGCCGAACGCGGCGAGCTGACCCAGCGTGGTGGCGCGCACGTCGGCGCCGGCCGCGTGGGCGGCGTGCCAGGCGGCGACGGCCTCCAGCGCGCGCTCGAGCCCCCAGCGCGGCCGCCAGCCGAGCCGCTCGCGGGCCCGGGTGGAGTCGAGCGCGAGCACGGGCGCCTCGGGCGGGTGCGGGCCGAGGTCGCGCTCCCAGGCGAGCTCGCAGGGCCACCGCTCGGCCAGGCGCTCGACCACCCAGCGCACCGGACGGACGTCCTCGGGGGCCGGGCCGAGGTTGAAGGCGGTGTCCACGGGGTCCCCGTGGAGCAGCCCCTGGGCCAGCAGCAGGTAGCCCGACAGCGGCTCGAGCACGTGCTGCCACGGCCGCCGCGCGTCCGGGTGGCGGAGGGCGAGCGGCACGCCGGCGCCCGCGGCGCGCACGAGATCGGGCACCAGGCGGTCCTCGCCCCAGTCCCCGCCCCCGAGCACGTTGCCCGCCCGGGCGCTCGCCAGGCGCGGGCCGTCGGGACCCGAGAAGAAGGAGCGCCGGTAGGCCGCGACGACGAGCTCCGCCGCCCCCTTGGAGCTCGCGTAGGGATCGGGCCCGCCGAGCGGGTCGTCCTCCACGAACGGGCGGTCCTCGCCCCGCCGCGCGTAGCACTTGTCCGAGGTGACCACCACGACGGCCCGCACGCCGGGCGCCCCGGTCCGCACGGCGTCGAGCACGTTGACCGTGCCCATGACGTTCGTCTCGTAGGTGCGGCGGGGCTCGGCGTAGCCCCGCCGCACCAGGGGCTGGGCCGCGAGGTGCAGGACCACCTCCGCGTCGCTCTCGGCGATCGCGACCCGGACCGCGTCGGCGTCGCGGACGTCGGCGAGGACGTGGCGCGCGAGCCCGTCCTCGACGCCGGCGAGCACGAACAGCGACGGGTCGGTGGGGATGTCGTGGGCCAGGCCGGTGAGCTCGGCGCCGAGCTGCTGGAGCCAGAGGGAGAGCCACGCGCCCTTGAAGCCCGTGTGGCCCGTGAGGAGCACGCGCCGGCCGCGCCACACCGCGGGGTCGACGGCGGCGGACGGCGGGCGGGCGGGCATCGCGGCGAGGCTACCGGCGCCGGGAGGGTGCCTCGCCCTGCCATCCTGGGCCGGTGCGCCGTGCCGATGCCGCCGTGGAGGCCGACGCGCTCGCCCGCAGGGTCGCCCTGGTCGCGGGCCTCGTCTTCGTCCTGGCCGCGGCGCCGAAGTTCGTCGCCTTCCACTGGGAGCTCGAGCAGTTCGAGCGCTTCGGGCTCCCGGCGCCCGCGGCCCTCGTGCTGCTCGCCGGGGCGGTGGAGCTCCTCGGTGGCCTGGCGCTGGCCCGCCGGCGCTGCGTGCTGCCGGCCTGCGCGCTTCTGGCCGCGACGATGCTCGTGGCCATCGTGAGCTCGGGCGTGCTGCAGGGTGACGTCGTGCCGAGCCTCACCCTCGCGCCGGCGCTGCTGGCCGCGACGCTGCTCGTGGCCGGGCGCGCCCGCGGTCACCTCGCGTAGCCTGCCGGGGCTCATGGCTGCCACGTCCGCACTGATCACCGGCGTCACGGGCCAGGACGGCTCGTACCTGGCCGAGCTCCTGCTCGAGAAGGGCTACGAGGTCCACGGCATGGTCCGCCGCGCCTCGACGGAGAAGTTCGACCGCATCGAGCACCTCCGCGACCGGATCACCCTGCACCAGGGCGACCTGCTCGACCAGCGCTCGCTGGTGGACGCGATCCGCGCCTCCAAGCCCGACGAGATCTACAACCTCGCCGCGATGAGCTTCGTGGCCACCTCCTGGATCCAGCCCACGCTCACCGCGGACTTCACGGGCGTCGGCGTCACCCGCATGCTCGAGGCGATGCGCGAGGCGGCGCCCGGAGCCCGCTTCTACCAGGCCTCCTCGAGCGAGATGTTCGGCAAGGTGCTCGAGGTCCCGCAGACGGAGGCCACGCCGTTCTACCCGCGCTCCCCCTACGGCGTGGCGAAGGCCTACGGCCACTTCATCACGGTCAACTACCGCGAGTCCTACGACCTGCACGCCACGAGCGGGATCCTCTTCAACCACGAGTCGCCCCGTCGGGGCCTCGAGTTCGTCACGCGCAAGATCACCTGGCACGCCGCGGCGATCCGGCACGGCCGCCGCGCGAAGCTCGCGCTCGGCAACCTCGACGCCGAGCGCGACTGGGGCTACGCGAAGGACTACGTCGTCGCGATGTGGCTCATGCTCCAGCAGGACGCGGCGGAGGACTACGTCATCGCCACGGGGCGGAGCAACACGGTGCGCGAGTGCGTGCAGGTCGCCTTCGACGAGGCCGGGCTGCCCGACTGGGAGCAGTACGTCGAGCTCGACCCCGCCTTCGTCAGGCCCGCGGAGGTGGATCACCTCATCGGCTCCTCCGCGAAGGCCGAGCGCGACCTCGGGTGGCGGCCGGAGACCACCTTCGAGGAGCTCATCCGCCTGATGACCCGGGCGGACCTCGAGCTGCTCAGGCCCTGAGCGCCGCCAGGTCGGCGGCCACCATCTCGGCGATCATCGCCGCGAAGGGGATCTCCGGGGCCCAGCCGAGCACCGTGCGCGCCCGCGTCGGATCGCCGACGGGCGGCGTCGCCTCGGCCGGGCGCACGTACTCCGGGTTCACGACGATCCGCCCCTCGGCGGAGATGCCGGCCGCTGCGAACGCCGCGTCGACGAGGTCGCCGACGCTCCGGCCGACGCCCGAGGCGATGACGTAGTCGCCCGGCACGTCCTGGCGGAGCATGAGCCAGGCGGCGCGGGCCACGTCGGCGGCGTGGCACCAGTCCCGCACCGCGTCGAGCGCGCCGAGCTCGAGCGTCTGCTGGCGCCCGGCGGCGATCGCCGCGGCGCCCTGGGTGACCTTGCGCGGCAGGAAGTGCGCGGGCCGGCGCGGCGACTCGTGGTTGTAGAGGATCCCCGCGCTCGCGTGGAGGCAGTGGCGCTCCCGCATGACCCCGACCAGCCCGAGCGCCGCGAGCTTCGCCACGCCGTAGGGCGAGCGGGGGCGCATCGGCGAGCCCTCGCGCTGCGGGGACTCGCCCGCGTCGCCGAAGACCTCCGCGGAGGCGGCCAGGTAGAAGCGGAAGCCGTGGCGCAGCGCGAGCGCGAGGAGGGTCGCGGTGGAGCCCGCGATGGCCTCCACGGCGGCCGTCGGATCCTTCCAGGAGGCGGGGACGAAGCTCGGCGCCGCGAGGTGGTAGAGCTCGTCGGGCTCGGCCGCGGCCACGACGGAGGCGAGCGAGGCGGCGTCGTGCAGCTCCCCGTGCAGGAGCGTCAGGCGGTCGCGTATCCGCTCGAGGTTCGGCTGCGGCGCCTCGGGCCGTTCGCGCACCATGCCGACCACCTCGTAGCCCTCGCGGAGCAGCAGCTCGGCCAGATACGATCCGTCCTGCCCGCCGATGCCGGTGATGAGCGCACGGCGGGCGGGCACCGCCGGAGCGTAACTTGCGGGGTGCTCCGGGGGTTCTTCCCGGCAGCCGACGTGCCGCCCGACGCGGCCCCGCCGCCGAGGCGGGGCAGCCTCCACCCCGAGACGACCCGGCCCGAGACCCGCATGCTCACCCCCTCGCCCCTTGCCACCCGGCAGTTCGGCCCCGGCCTGCACGTCGCCGAGGAGGACGCGGTCCCACCCCCGAGCGTCGAGGTCCTCGGCATCCCGCTCGCCGTCACGGACTACGCCCGCGCGATGGACTGGATGGACGCCACCATCGTCGGCGACGGGCGCGGCTACGTCTGCGTCGCGGCCACCCACACGGTCATGGCCTGCCGGGAGGACCCGGAGCTGCGCGCCGCGGTGATGGGCTCCGACCTCACCGTCCCCGACGGGCAGCCCCTGGTCTGGGCGATGGGCGCGCTCGGCCGCCGGCTCCCCGACCGCGTCTACGGCCCGGAGCTCATGGCCCGCTACTGCGAGCGCTCGGTCGCCACCGGGACGCGGATGTTCCTCTACGGTGGGCGCGACCAGGGCGCGCTGGCGCAGCTCGCGCGCAACCTCCGCCGCCGCTACCCCGGGGTGCAGGTGGTCGGGGGCTTCTCGCCGCCCTTCCGGCCGCTCGGCGCGGAGGAGCGCGCAGGGGTCGTCGAGGAGATCAACAGCTCGGGCGCGGACGTGGTGTGGGTCGGGATCGGCGTCCCCAAGCAGGAGAAGTGGATGGCCGCGATGCGCCCGCACCTCGACGCGCCGGTGCTCGTCGGCGTGGGCGCCGCCTTCGACTTCCACGCCGGCCTGGTCGCGCAGGCGCCCGCCTGGATGCAGGCCGCGGGCCTGGAGTGGGCCTACCGCCTGCTGCGCGAGCCGCGGCGGCTCTGGCGCCGCTACCTGCGCTACAACCCGCGCTTCGTGACGGGGTTCGCGCGCCAGTGGGCCACGCGCGGGCGCCCGGGCTGAAGCCGACGGCCGACGGTAGCCTGAGCGCGTGCCAGACGCCTTCACCCACGACGTCGCGGTGGTCGGCTGCGGCCGCGTCGGCCTGCCGCTCGCGCTGGCCTTCGCCGACCGCGGCCTGCGGGTGGTCGGGGTCGACAAGGACGCCGAGCTGCTCGGGGCGGTGCGCGACGGGCGCATGCCGTTCGAGGAGCCCGGCGCGCAGGAGGTGCTCGACCGGGTCGCGGTCACCTGGAGCGACGTGGTCGGCGACGCCGCCCGCGCCCGCCACGTCGTCATCACGCTCGGGACGCCGTCGTTCTCGCACATCGAGATCGACCTGCGCGACATCCGCGGGGTGCTCGACGACCTGCTGCCCCACCTGCGCGCGGGCCACGCGCTCACGCTGCGCTCCACCGTCGCGCCGCGCACCACGGAGTTCGTCGCGGGCTACCTGGCCAAGCACCGCGGCTTCGACGTGGGCGAGGAGCTCTTCGTCGCCCACTGCCCGGAGCGCATCGCGGCCGGGCGGTTCTTCGCGGAGATCGTCTCGCTGCCCTGCATCATCGGCGGCGTGGGCGCCCGGTCGGGCGCGGTGGTCGAGGAGCTCTTCGCGGTCTTCGGCACCCGGGTGGAGCACACCACGCCGGTCCAGGCCGAGCTCGCGAAGATCTGGACCAACATCATGCGCTACGCGACCTTCGCGCTCCCCAACCTGCTGATGATGGACTGCGAGCAGTACGGCGCGAACGTCTTCGACGTCATCGAGCTGATCAACCGCGACTACCCGCGCGGCGGGATGGCCCAGCCCGGCTTCACGGCCGGCACCTGCCTGCGCAAGGACTTCGCGTTCTCCGAGGAGCGCTCCCACGCGCCGGGGATGCTCCTTGCGGTCTCGCGGGTCAACGAGTCGGTGCCGCTCTTCCTGGTGGAGGGGATGGTCCGCCGGCTCGGGACGCTCGCCGACCGGAAGGTGGCGGTGCTCGGCCTGGCCTTCAAGGCCGGCACGGACGACGAGCGCGACTCGCTCGCGCACAAGCTCGTGCGGCTGCTCGAGCGCGAGCTCGCCGACGTCGCGATCCACGACCCGCACGTCGCCACCCCGACCCAGGGGCTCGAGGAGGCCCTGGCCGGGGCCGACGCCGTCGTGCTGGCCACCAACCACCCGAAGTTCTGCGACCTGGCGACGCTCCGCCGCATCGTCGAGGCCGCCGGCAGCGACGCGCTCGTCGTCGACCCGTGGGACTGCTTCGGCGCCGCGCAGGTCTTCGCCTACGCCGGCGAGGTCGCCGCGCTGGCGCCCGTCGCGGCGCTCGCGGCGGGCGCGCCGGTGCCGCGCGCGTGAGGCGCGTCCTGGTCACGGGCGGCGCCGGCACGATCGGCGCCGCGGTGGTGCGGCGCCTGCTCGGCGACCCGGGCTGGGAGGTGCGGGTGAGCGACCAGCGCGAGGCGCCGCAGTGGATGCGCGAGGGCTGCGAGGTGCACGTGGGCGACCTGCGCGTGCTCGAGCAGGCGCGCGCGGCCACCCGGGGGTGCTCGCACGTCATCCACCTCGCCGCGATCGTCGGGGGGATCGGGAACTTCCACAAGCTCCCGCACACGCTCACGGAGGTAAACAACGCGCTCTACAACGGCGTGGTGCGCGCGGCGCTGGACTGCGACGTCGAGCGCTTCACCTACGTGTCCTCCTCGATGGTCTTCGAGCGCGCGACGCAGTACCCCACGCGCGAGGACCACGTGCACGACACGCCGATCCCGCGCTCGGCCTACGGCTTCTCCAAGCTCACGGGCGAGGTCTACGTGCGCGCCGCGCACGACGAGCACGGCCTCGAGTACACGATCTGCCGGCCGTTCAACGCCTACGGGCCGGGGGAGATGCCCGAGGACGAGCCCGGCATCGCCCACATGGTCCCCGACGTGATCAAGAAGTGCCTGGCGCTGCCCGCGGGCGCGCCGCTGCCGATCTTCGGCGACGGCACCCAGACCCGGACCCTGACGCACATCGACGACATCGCCGACGGCATCGTGGTCGCCACGGGCGCGGCGGCCGCGCGCAACGAGGACTTCAACGTCTCGGCCGGTGAGGAGCGGACCGTCGCCGAGCTCGCCCGCATCATCTGGGAGGCCTGCGGGCGCGATCCGGCGGCCTTCGCGCTCGAGCACCTGCCGTCCTACGAGGTCGACGTCGTGCGGCGCTGGCCCGACGTCTCCAAGGCCCGCGACCTGCTGGGCTGGGAGGCGCGCATCTCCGACCGCGACGGGATCGCGCAGACGGTCGCGTGGCTGCGGGGCGCCCTGGACTGAGGCAGCGCGTGTCAGCCTCTCGCGGCGGCGCGGGCGCCGGCGCCTCGGGCAGCGCCGGTGCACGGCGGTCGGGGGCCGTCCACCGGCGGATGCGCACGCGCACGCGTGCCGCGGGGCGTGGGAGCGCCCGGGAGCCGCGACGTTCCACGCCAAGTATGCGCGGCGCGCACAGCCGGCGTGGGAGCGCTCGGGGAGCGCGACGTTCCACGCCAAGGATGCGCCACACGCACAGCCGGCATGAAACGCTCGCGGAGCGCAGACGTTCCACGCCAAGGATGCGCGGCGCCAAGCCAGCGTGCGACGCTCGGGAAGCGCGACGTTCCACGCCAACGATCCGCCACGCCCACAGCCGGCGTGAAAGCGCTTGGGGAGCGCGACGTTCGACGCCGAGGACGCGCGGCGCCTGCAGCCGGCGTGCAACGCTCGGGGAGCGCGACGTTCCACGCCGAGGACGCGCGACGCCTGCAGCCGGCGTGCAACGCTCGGGGAGCGCGACGTTCCACGCCAAAGATCCGCCACGCCCACAGCCGGCATGAAAGCGCCCGGGAAGCGCGACGTTCCACGCCGAGGATGCGCGACGCGTGCAGCCGGCGTGCAACGCTCGGGGAGCGCGACGTTCGACGCCAAGGATCCGCCACGCCCACAGCCGGCGTGAAAGCGCCCAGGGAGCGCGACGTTCCACGCCCGAGGATGCGCGGCTCCGGGAGCCGGCGTGAAGCGTCGGGGCGGCCGGCCGCGTCGGCGCGGCCGCTACCGACGGGCGAGCAGCTCGCGCGCCGCGGCGAGCGTGACGCCCATGCCCTCGGCCAGCGCGGTTCCGGCCGTGAAGCCGAGCTCCTCCCGGGCCCGGGTGGCGTCGAGGCAGGAGCGCTGGATCTCGCCGGCGCGGGCCGGGCGGTGCTCGGGCGCGAAGCGCTCGGCCTCCTCGGGCGCGAGGTGCGCGCGCAGCGCGGCGACGAGGTCGTTGACGCTGCTCTCCACCTCCGTCCCGACGTTGTACTCGCCCGTGGCGCCGGGGTGCCCGGCCACCGCGAGGTTCGCGGCCACCACGTCGCCGACGAAGATGTAGTCGCGGGTCTGCTCCCCGTCGCCGAAGATGACCGGGCGCGCGCCGCGGAGGGCGGCGCCGCAGAAGATCGCCGCCACGCCCGCGTCGCCGTGAGGGTCCTGGCGAGGGCCGTAGACGTTGCCGTAGCGCAGCGTCACCGCCTCGAACCCGTAGAGGCGGCCGGTCCAGCCGCAGTAGCGCTCGGCGCAGTATTTCGACTGGCCGTAGGGCGCGAGGGGGCGGGCGGGGACGGTCTCCGGGGTGGGGATGAGCTCGGGGCCGACCTCGCCGTAGATCGCCCCGCCCGTCGAGGTGTTCACGAGGCGACGGGCCCCCGCCAGCCGCGCGGCCTCGAGCACGTTGATCGTGCCGCCGACGTTCGTGAGCGCGTCGAAGGCCGGATCCTCGACCGAGCGGCGGACGTCCATCTGGGCGGCGAGGTGGAAGACGACCTCCGGCGCCGCCTCCGCGAAGAGCTCCTGCATGCGGGCGCCGTCGCGGATGTCGGCCTGGACCAGCCGGGCGCCGGTCGTGAGCGCCGAGGCGAGGTTCTCCTCCCGGCCCGAGGAGAGGTCGTCGACCACCACGACCTCGTCGCCGCGGCCGACCAGGGCGTCGACGAGATGGGAGCCGATGAAGCCGGCCCCGCCGGTGACGAGCGCGCGCATGAGCGGAGCCTAGGGATCGGGTGCCCGGCGGCGACGGCCGAACGGGCGCGAACCGAGCGCCGCGCGCCTCCCGCCGGCCGACCGGGAAGCCGACTGCTGCGCCCCGCCCGCCGACCGGGCGGCGCGCAGCAGTCAACGCGCCGCGAGCGCCGCGGTGTCGCCGGTCGCGGCGGCGATGCGCGCGCCGTCGATGAGTTTGTCCAT
>CAXSFZ010000024.1:38173-49048 GCA_964236905.1 uncultured Solirubrobacteraceae bacterium
ACGCGCCGCGAGCGCCGCGGTGTAGACCGCCGCGAGGGCGGGAGCGACGACGGCGGGGGCCGCGAGACGCAGCGCGGTGGCGTGGGCGCGGCGGCCCGCGGCCGCATCCCCGCGCGCCTCGCGCACGGCCGCGGCGAGGGCGCCGGCGTCCTCGGCGGGGACCAGCCTCGCGCCCTCGTGAAGCTCGCCGAGCGCGCCTCGGGCGATGGCGACCGTCGGCAGGCCCGCTGCCATCGCCTCGAGCGCGGCGAGGCCGAACGTCTCGTGGGCGCGGGTGGGGACCACGGCGACGCCCGCCGCGCGCCGGAGCACCGCGAGCTCCTCCTGACCGACGCGGCCCGTGAAGCGGACGTCGTGGCCGGCGGCCAGGCGCTCCAGGCGGGCGCGATCGGGTCCGTCGCCGGCGACCACGAGCGGCACGTGGGCACGAGCGCAGGCCTCGATCGCCAGGTCGACCGCCTTCTCCGGGGCGAGGCGGGCGACGACGAGCGCGGGGCCGTCGGGCGCCGGGGGCGGCGCCGGCGCCGCCTGCCCGAGCGCGGGGCCGTCGGGCGCCGGCGGCGCCGCCTGCCCGAGCGCGCGCACGACGTGGCCGACGACGTGGACCGGCCCCGTGCCGAGCGGCGCGCCGAGCGCCCGCAGTCGCTCGAGCGCCGCGCGACTCGGGACCACGAGCGCGTCGGCCTGGGCGACGAGCGAGGCGCTGTGGCGCGCGAGGGCCGCGGCGTAGACGACCGCCTCCGCGCGCGAGCCGCGGCAGCCGTGGCGGACGCCGGGCCGGGTGTCACGCCCGTGGCAGCGGGTGCAGTCGCCGCCGCCCGGATCCACGCAGGTGCCGACGGCGCAGACGAGCCGGTAGTTGTGGAGGTGGAGCACCACCCGCGCGCCGGCCGCGCGCGCGGCGGCGAGGGCTCGCGGGCCGAACGAGGGGTTGAGGTTGTGCGCGTGGACGATCCGCGCGCCCGTGCGGCGCACCGCGGCCGCGACCGCCTCCGGCGCGCTGCCGCCGCGCAGGAGGGCGCTCGCGGCGGAGGCCGCGGAGAGCCCGCGCGAGTCCCGCTCGAGGAGCTCGACCTCCTCCCCGAGGTGCTCGCGCGCGAGCCACGCGAGGTCCGCGACGGCGCGCTCCTCGCCGCCGGAGGTGCGGTAGCGGTTGTGCAGGACGAGGATCACGAGTGCGACGTGAGGCGCACGCCGTGCGCCGGAAGGCCCCCGATCGACGCGCCGGGCTGCGGCAAACCTAGACTGCGGGCCTTGACCGCCGCGATCATCGTCCCCACCCGGGGAAGGGTGGGGTACCTCCGCGTGACCCTGTCGAGCGTCGTCCCGCAGGCCCGCGCGGCGGGCGTGCCGGTGGTCGTGGTCGACGACGCCGAGCTCCCCGACCCCGCCGTCGCGGCGCTCCTCGACGAGCTCGCCCCCGCAGGGGTCGTGCCCGCGGGCCGCGCCCCGCGGAGCGCGCCGGCGGCTCCCCTGACGCTCGTCCGCGGCCCGGCCCGCGGCATCAACGGCGCCCGGAACGCCGGGGTGGCCGCCGTCCCCGACGCCGACTGGCTGCTCTTCCTCGACGACGACGTGGAGGTCCGCCCGGGCTGGCTTGCCGCCCTGCTCCGTGCGAGCGCGACCGCGAGCGCCGAGGTCGGCCTTCTCACGGGTCCGGTCCACGCGCGCTTCGAGGACCACCCCCTGCGCTCCTGCGGCCGCGAGCGGCCGCCGATCACGACGCTCGACCTCGGGCCGGTCGATCTCGACGCCCGGGTCGCCTGGGGCGTCAACCTCGCGGTGCGCCGCGCGGTGCTCGAGCTCGTCGGGCCGTTCGACGAGCGGCTGGTCAACGGCGGACGAGGAGGAGCTGCAGGAGCGCTGGCGCGCCGCGCGGCCCGACGGGCGCATCCGCTACATCGCCGCCGCGGGCGTCGACCACCGGCGGGCGGGCGAGGACGCGCGGCTGCGCGCGCTCGCCCGGGCCGCGCGGGCCCGGGGGCAGGCGGCCCGGCGCTACGACGTCCAGCGCGGCGGCGCCCCGTCGCTGCGGCGCGAGCTGGCGCTGGTCGGGCGCTGCGCGCTCCACGTGCCCTACCGCCGGTGCCTGAACGGCGCCGTGCTCACCGCCCACGCGCTCGGCCGCCTGGACGAGGCGCGGCGCCCGACGCCCGCCCCCGCCCTGCCGGGCGTCGACGACTTCCTCTCGGGCCTGAGCGGCGAGGTCGGCGGCTGGCGCGGGCGGCTCGCCCGCGTCCGCGACCTGGCGGTGGACCTGCAGCTCCCCCGGGCGGCGCCGAGCGCGGCGCCTGTCCCGCTGCCGCGCGTGCTGGTGCTCGCGGTGGCGCGCCCGGAGGTCGAGAACCACCTGGACGCGACGCTCGCCGAGCTCGCGCGGGCCGAGCACGCCGAGGTCACGGTGCGGACCACGACGGCCGGCGAGCGCGGGAAGTTCGAGAACCTGAACGCGCTGCTGGCCGGCGAGGAGCTCACGCCGTACGAGTGGCTCGTGGTGGCCGACGACGACGTCGAGCTGCCCCCGCGCTTCCTCGACCGGTTCCTCCAGCAGGCCGAGGGCGCCAAGCTGGCCCAGCCCGCGCACCGGCTCCACTCCCACGCCGCCTGGCCGCACACCCGCCGCCGGGCGCGCAGCCTGGTGCGCCCGACGACGCTCGTGGAGATCGGCCCGGTCACCGCCTTCCATCGCGACACGTTCGCGACCCTGCTGCCGTTCCCGCCGCTGCGGATGGGCTGGGGGCTCGACGCGCACTGGGCGGCGGTGGCCGCCGAGCGGCGCTGGCCCATGGTCGTGGTCGACGCGACGCCCGTGGGCCACACGCTGCGCCCTGTCGCGGCGAGCTACCCGCGGGAGGCGGCGCTGCAGGAGGCGCGGGCGTTCCTCGCGACGCGCCCGTACCTGCGCCGGGCCGAGGTCCGATGAGGGTCTGCGTCGTCGCGGAGTTCTACCCCCGCGCGCACGACCCCGTGCTCGGCATCTGGGCCCACCGCCAGGCGATGGCCGCCCGGGACGCGGGCGCGCAGGTGCGCGTCGTGGTCCTCCACCGGCCGATCCCGCCGATGGCGACGCCCCGGAGCGAGCTGCGCGGCGCGCTCGGCACGCTCCTGCGCCAACCGCGCCACGCCGTCGTCGACGGCCTGCCGGTCGACTACGTCCGCTTCCTCGCGCCGCCCCGTCCCGGCAGCTACGGCGCCTGGGGAGCCTGGGCGGCCCCGCCGCTGGCGCTGCACCTGCGCCGCCTGCGCCGCCGCTGGCCCTTCGACGTCGTCCACGCGCACAGCGCCGTGCCCGCGGGGGACGCGGTGCGCCGTGCGCGCCTCGGGGTGCCGCTTGTGGTCTCGAGCCACGGCGCCGACACCTTCTTCACCGCCACGACCTCGGCCGCCGGCGGCACCGCCGTCCGGGCGGTCTACGGGGCGGCCACGGTGGTGCTCGCGAACTCCCGCGGGATCGAGCGCGCCACCCGCCGGCTCGGGGCGCACGCCACCGCGGTGGTGCGCCTGGGCACCGACGTCCCGACGGCGCTTCCCGCCAAGCGGGAGGCGCCGACGCTCGTGACGGTCGCCCACCTCGTGCCGCGCAAGCGCCAGGGCGACGTCATCCGCGCGCTGTGGATCCTGCGCGACCGCCACCCGCGGCTGCGCCACCTCATCGTCGGCGACGGCCCCGACCGCCACGCGCTCGAGGCGCTCGTGGGCGAGCTCGGGCTGGGCGAGCGCGTCGACTTCGCGGGCCAGCTCCCGAACCCCGAGGCGCTCCAGGCCGCCTGGACGGGCCACCTCTTCGTCCTGCCCTCGGTCGACGAGGCCTTCGGCGTCGCCTACATCGAGGCGATGGCCGGCGGCCTGCCCGCCATCGCCTGCCTCGGCGAGCCCGGCCCCGCGGAGATCGAGGAGGCCGGCCCGGGCATCGCGCTGGTGGCCCCGGGCGACATCCCCGCGCTGGCCGACGCCATCGACCGCGAGCTGGCACGGCCCGTCCGGGAGCAGCGGGAGCGCGGCGCGCGGGCTCGCGAGACCGTCGAGCGGTCCTTCACCTGGGAGCGCTGCGGCCGGGCGACCCTCGGCGTCTACCGACGCGCGCTGGGCTGACGGTGCGTCGATGACGGACGCCGGTGCTCGTGGTGGCGGTAGGGCGGTCTGCGGTGACGGCGTTCGCGACCCGGGCCCGCGCCGCCCGCGCGACCTGATCGGTCGCACCAACCGTCGCGCCGCGGAGCCCGACGGGCTCCCGCGCGCCGCCGCCGCCGCCGCCGCCGCCGCCGACCGGGAGGATCCCGAGACGCGGACCCAGCGACAGACGTCCCGGCCGCGCAGCTCGCCGGCGGGAGCGCCGGGCCGGCCGGCCGCGGCCAGGGAGCACGTGGTGGGCCGGCCGGGCGGGGCGCGGCTCGTCGCCCCGCCGCTCGGGAAGTGGGGGCGGCCCCGGTGAGGCCCGACTCGCCGCCCGTCCTCTTCGTGACGAACCACGTCCCGCCCGACCGGGCCGGCGCGTTCCAGGCGCTCCACCGGCGCGTGCCGATCGAGCTGGCGCTGTTCGGCGGGCGCTCCCATCACGCGACCGACGGGCTCGAGGATCCGGGCGTCCCGCACGTCCGCCTCGCGCAGCACCAGCTGCTCGAGCGGGCGGCCGCCGGGGAGCACGCCGCCGTGGTCTGCGGGACCGCCGGGCGCGTCGCGCTGCCGGCCAGCTACGCCGGAGCGCGCCGCGCCGGCGTCCCCTTCGTGCTCTGGAGCGCGCTCTGGGCGCAGCCCCGCAGCCCCGCCCACGCGGCGGGCGCGCTGCTGCTGCGCCGGCTCTACGCCCAGGCCGACGCGGTCGTGGGCTACGGGCCGCACGTGGCCGCCCACGCGCGGCGGCGCGGCGCCCGCCGGGTGTTCACCGCCCCGCAGGCCGTCGACCAGGCGTTCTGGTCGCAGCCCGGCCCGCCGGGCGACCCGGCGACCACCACCTTCCTGTGGGTCGGGCGCCCGGAGCCGGGCAAGGGCCTCGCGGCGCTCCTGGCGGCCTGGCGCGCGGCGGCGCTCGCCGGCGCCCGCCTCGTGCTCGTGGGCGCCGCGCCGGACCTGGCGGACGTGCCGCACGCGGAGGCCCATCCGCGCCTCGCCCCGGAGGCCCTGCGCAACTTCCACGCGGCGGCGGACGTTCTCGTGGTGCCGTCCGTCCCCACCGCGACCTTCCGGGAGCCGTGGGGGCTGGTCTGCAACGAGGCCATGCACCAGGGGCTCCCGATCATCGCCACCGACGCCGTCGGCGCCGCCGCCGGCGGCCTGGTCCGCCACGAGCGGAGCGGCCTCGTCGTCCCGGCGGGCGAGGTCGAGGCCCTCGCCGGAGCGCTCCGCCGCCTCCACGAGCAGCCCGAGCTCAGGCGGCGCCTGGGCGTCCAGGGGCGCCGGGACGCCGCGGCGTTCACCCACGAGGCCTGGGCCGACGGGATGGCCGCCGCCCTGCGATCGACCGGGCGAGCACGATGAGCGCGAGCGCGGGGCGGCGCCCGGCCGTGCTGCTGGCCGCGGTGCTCGCGGTCGGGCTCGGCGGCGCCGCGTCGGCGTCGGCGTCACCCCGCGCGGTGCTCCTCGACTGCCGGGACGGCGTTCTGGATGCGCCGCACTCGCAGGCCGACTACGCGTCGGCGCTCCGCGCCGTCCCGGCTGACATCAACGAGTACAGCGACTGTCGCGACCTGATCGTCCGCGCGCGACTGCGGGCCGCGCGAGCCCTCGCGGCGGGGCCCCGCGCGGACGCGACGCCGCCGAACGACGGCGAGGCCACCGCGGGCGCGGTGGGCGCGCGCCCGGGCGCGGTCGCCACAGGCGCGGGCGAGGTCGGCGCGGGCCTGGGCGCGGTCGCCACCGGCGCGGGCGAGGTCGGCGCTCGCCCGGGCGCGGTCGCCACGGGTGCGGGCGGTGCCGACACGGACGCCGGCCTAACCGCAGCGGCGCTCGTGGCCGCCGCCACGCCCGCGGAGCGGCAGGCCGTCCGGGGCGCCGTCGCCGGCGCCGGCCCGGCGGCCGTCCGGCTCGGTGGCCGGCTCGTCTCGCCGGCCGGCGCCGGCCTGTCTCCGGCGCGGGCGGCCGCCGTCATCCCGGTGCCCCTGCGCCTGGCGCTCGGGCTGCTGGTGGCCGCGCTCCTCCTCGGCGGCGTCCACGGCCTCCGCTACCGTCTCCCCGCTCGTCGCCTCCGCGCGCCGGGCCGTCCACTCGACCGAGGACGATGACCGCCATGCGCCGTGCCGCCCTGACCCTTCTCCTCGCCCTGGCCGCACTCGCCGCGCCGTCGGCCGCGCTCGCCTCCAGCGCGGACGTCATCAAGGACTGCCAGGACGGCAAGATCGACGGCTCCTACTCCCAGAGCGAGTTCGCCTCCGCGCTGCGCAACATCCCGACCGACGTCGACGAGTACACGGACTGCCGGGACGTGATCCGGCGCGCCCGGCTCGGAGCCGCGGGCAGCGGCGCCAAGAGCCGCACGAGCCAGCCCGGCGGCACCGTCGCCGGAGGGGGAGGCGGGGGTGGCGCGGCAGGAGGCGGCACGGCCGGCGGCGGCGCCACCTCGGCCCCGGACGCGGGAGGGAGCGCGAAGCAGCTGATCGCCTCCGCCACCCCCGCCGAGAAGGCCGCCGTGGCGCAGGCCCAGGGCGCCGACGCCGCCGCGGTCGACGTGGGGGGTCAGCGCGTCTCCCCCGACCGGGCCGGCCTCTCGCCCGCCGGCGCCGCCAACGTCGTCCCCACGCCGCTCGTGGTCGCGCTCGTGCTCCTCGGTCTCGCGCTCGCCCTCGGCGGCGTCCAGACCGTCCGCTCCCGTGTCCTCGCTCGCCGCACCGCTGCCCCGTAGCCCGGGGCGCGCGGTCCCGGCGGCGCTCGGCCGCGCCTCCCCGGGCGCCCTCCTGGCCTTCGCGCTCGGCGCACTCATGGCGGCGGTCGCGCTCGGCGCGGGCGGCGGCTCGCAGCTCGGGCGCACCACCACGGTCGAGATGGGCCTGCAGGCGGCGGGCGGCCTGCTGGCCGCCGCAGCGCTCGTGCTCACCCGCGGCCGCGTGCACGGCGGCCCGGCGCTCGGCGCCTTCGCGCTCCTCGCCGGCCTGACCGGCCTCAGCATCGCCTGGGCCGTCCAGCCCGACGACGCCTGGCTCGAGACGAGCCGCACCCTCGCCTACCTGGCGACCTTCGCGGCCGGCGTCGCGCTGGTCCGGCTCGCTCCGGGGCGCTGGGGGGCGCTGGTCGAGGCGACGGTCATCGCCTCGGGGGTGGTCGCGCTCTACGCGGTGAGCACGAAGGTCTTCCCCACCGCGCTCAACCCCGACGAGACGCTCGCTCGCCTGCGCGAGCCGTTCGGCTACTGGAACGCGGTCGGGGTCATGGCCGCGCTCGGCGGCCCGGGGTGCCTGTGGCTCGGCGCCCGCCGCCACGGCCACGCCGCGACGGGCGCGCTCGCCTACCCCGTCCTCAGCCTGCTGCTGGTGGCCCTCCTCCTGAGCTACTCCCGCGGCGGGCTGCTCGCGCTCGCGGCCGGGTGCGCGGTGTGGTTCGTCGTGGTCCCGCTGCGGCTGCGCGGCGCGACCGTGCTCGGCCTGGGCGCCCTGGGCGCCATCCCGACGGTCGCCTGGGTCTTTGGGCAGGCGCCCCTGGCCGAGGACGGCGTGCCGCTCCCCCTGCGCGAGAGCTCCGGGCACGAGTTCGGGATCCTGCTGGTGGCGATGGCGCTCCTGCTCACCGTCGCCGGGCTCGCGGTGGGCTTCGTGACCGCGCGCCGGGCGCCCGGGCGGCAGCTGCGGCGCCGGACGGGTGCGGCGCTCCTGGTCGCGCTCGCACTCGTGCCCGTCGGCGCCGGCGTCGCCCTGGCGTTCTCCGAGCGTGGCCTCGGCGGCTCGCTCTCCGACGGCTTCGAGCAGCTCTTCGACCCCAACGTGAGCGCCAAGGCCTCGCCCGGCAACGGCAAGAGCCGCCTCACCGCCGTCGGGTCCGTGCGGGCGCGGTACTTCGCCGACTCGTTCAAGCTGTTCTCCGAGCGCCCGCTGCTGGGGTCGGGCGCCGGCGGCTTCGCGACGGCGCGGCCGAGGGTCCGGCCGGACGAGCTCGACGTCCGCCACTCGCACGGCTTCGTCCCCCAGACCCTCGCCGACCTCGGGGCCGTCGGGGGCGCGCTCGCGCTCCTCCTGCTGCTGGCCTGGGGGGTGGCCGCACTGCGCGCCACCGCGCTGGTGCGGCGCCGGGGGACGCCGCGCCCCGTCGTCGACGCGGAGCTCGTCGGCCTGCGGACGCTGCTTACCGTCGTCGTCGTCTTCGGCGTCCACTCCTTCGTCGACTGGACGTGGTTCATCCCCGGCACGGCGGTCCCCGCGCTGCTGTGCGCCGGGTGGCTGGCGGGGCGGGGGCCGAGCCGGGGGGCCGGTGGGGCACTCGCGGCGGTGCCCACGGCGAGGACGCGGTGGCGCCTCACGGTCCGCGACCGCTTCCGGGTCGCGCTGGCTGCCGGCCTGCTCGTGGTCACCGCCGCCGCCGCGTGGGCCACCCTGCAGCCGCTGCGCGGGGTCCAGACCGCCGACGACGCGCTCGTCGCGCTCGAGCACCACGACGTCGCCGGCGCCCGGTCGCTCGCCCTGCGCGCCGCCGAGATCGACCCGCTGAGCATCGACCCGCTCGTCGACCTGTCCGTCGTCGAGGGGGACGCCAAGCGTCCCGACGCCGCCCGCGCGGCGCTCGAGCGTGCCGTGCAGCTCCAGCCGCAGAACCCCAAGGTGTGGCTGCAGCTCGCGGAGTTCGGCGCGGACCGCGGTGACACCCGGGCGGCGCTCGCCGCCCTGCGCCCGGCGCTCTACCTCGACCCGCGGAACACCGAGGCCATCGCGCTCTTCCTCGACCTGAGCCGACGGCCCGCCGCGACGGGCTGAGCGACGCGTCGCACGCGCCGGGCCCCCTACCCTGTCGGGCCACATGGGAGCCGCGTGAGCCCGTCGCTGCTGGGCGTCAACGCCGTCGACCGCCCCGGCGGGGCGGAGATCGCGCTCCTCCGGCTCTTCCGGCGCCTCGCCGCGCGCGGGTGGGAGCTCGGCCTGAGCACGCCCTCCGGCGACGGCCCGCTCGCGGCGCTCGGCCACGAGCAGGTGAAGCTCGACGTGGGCGGGCTCGGCGCCCGGGAGGGGGCCCGCGCGGTCGCCTCGTTCCCGAAGGCCCTGCTCCTGGGCTCGCGGTGGGACGTCGTCTACCTCAACTCCACGGTCTGCGGGCGGCTGCTGCCCGCGCTCCGGGGGGCCCGGACCGTGCTCCACGTCCACGACCTCGTCGATCGCGTGCCGCGCCACTGGAGCCATGCCTCGCTCGTGCTCGCCGCCTCGCGCGCGGTGGCCGAGCGGCTCGAGGGGCTGGCCGTGCACGTGGTGCACGTGCCGGTGGAGCTCGACCCTCCGCACGCCGAGGCGCCGTGGGCGCGCGGCCCCGGGCCCGTCGTCGGCTACGTGGGGCGCATCGAGGAGCGCAAGGGCGTCCTCGACCTCGTCGCCGCGGCGGCCGCGATCCGGGCCCGGGTCCCGGGGGCGCGGGTCGTGGTGGTGGGCGACGACCCCTACGACGACGACGCGGCCTACCTCGCCCGGGTGCGCGCCGCGCGCGAGGTCGAGCACGTCGGCTGGGTGGAGAACGCGCCGGGGATCATGCGCCACCTCGACGTGCTCGTCGCGCCGTCGCACCGCGAGCCGTTCGGCACGGTGCTGGCCGAGGCGATGGCGGTCGGCACCCCGGTGGTCGCCACCCGCGTCGACGGGGTGGCCGAGCTCGTCGAGGACGGCGTGACGGGCGTGCTCGTCACGCCGGGGGAGCCGGGCGCGATCGTGGACGGCGTGCTCCGGGTGCTGGCCCGGCGGGCCGCGATGAGCGCCGCGGGCCCCGTGGCGGCGCGCCGCTTCGGGGCCGACGGCTACGCCGACCGGGTCGAGGGGCTGCTGCGCGGGCTGCTCTGAGGCCGGGCACGGCCGTCTGCTTGGCTAGCGGGCGTGCTCGTCGTCTACGACAACCACGGCTCGACCAACGCCATCAAGGTGCGGGTGCTGCTGGAGGAGCTCGGCCTCCCGTGGGAGCGCGTCGCGGTGCCGCTGCGCGGCGCGAAGCCGGCGGGGTACGCCGAGCTGCACCCGTTCGCGATGGTCCCGACGCTCGTGGACGGCGCGGTCGTCGTGACCGAGTCGAACGTCGCGCTGCGCTACCTGGCCGAGCGCGAGGGCCGCGCCGACCTCCGCGGGGCGAGCCCGGCCGCTCGCGCCCGGATCGACGTGCTGCTCGACTCCCTGTCGCTGGAGGTGCGCCCGGCGCTCTGGGGGGTCGAGGAGTTCGCGATCCACGGCGACGTGGCCGAGGACCCCGCCGCGCGGGTCGCGGCGCTCGAGCGCCGGCTCGCGGCCTACGACCGGCTGCTCGACTCCGACGGTCCGTGGGCGACCGGGACGACGTTCACGATCGCCGACTGCGCGCTGGTCGTGCACGCCCATCGCCACGAGACCACCCGGCTGCTCAGCTTCGACGAGCGGCATTTCCGAGCGGTCACGCCGCTCGCCGGTGGCAGCTTCACGCTGCTCCCGGTCGATCGTTGAGCGTCACGCCGCGGCGCTCGCTGCCACGATGGCGGCATGAGCAGGATCCTCATCACCGGCTCGGCCGACGGGCTCGGGCAGCTCGCGGCGCGGCGGCTCATCGCTGCCGGCCACGCCGTGACCCTCCACGCGCGCAGCGCGCAACGCGGCGACGACGCGCTCGCGGCGGTGCCTGACGCCGAGGGTGTGCTGATCGGCGACCTGGCGAGCCTGCGCCAGACCCGTGAGCTCGCCGCCCAGGCCGACGACAGCGGCCCGTTCGACGCCGTCATCCACAACGCGGGGATCTACA
>CAXSFZ010000025.1:0-10168 GCA_964236905.1 uncultured Solirubrobacteraceae bacterium
GTCGGAGTTGCGGTCGCTGAGCGGGCTGGGATCCGAACGCCCGGGGTTGCGGCGGCGTCGTGGGCCGGGGCGTCGGAGTTGCGGTCGCTGAGCGGGCTGGGATCCGAACGCCCGGGGTTGCGGCGGCGTCGTGGGCCGGGGCGTCGGAGTTGCGGTCGCTGAGCGGGCTGGGATCCGAACGCCCGGGGTTGCGGCGGTGTCGTGGGCCGGGGCGTTCGGGGTCGCGGTCGCTGAGCGGGCTGGGATCCGAACGCCCGGAGGCCCGCGGTCGTCGCGGCCTCGCGCCACGCGACCCCGCCTCGCGCCACGCGACGCCGCTTCGCGCCACGCGACGCCGCCTCTCGCCACGCGGCCCCGCCTCGGGCGCACGCGGCCTCGGCGCGGCCCGGGCCGCGGCGCCCGGCCGGCCCGCCGGCCGCCGGCCCGCGGACCGGCCGCCGGCGCTACGGTCCCGGCCCCGTGGCCGAGACGCCCTGCCTCTTCTGCGCGATCGTCGCCGGCACGGAGCCCGCGGCCGTCGTCCTCGACGAGCCGGACTGCGTCGGCTTCCTCGACACCCGCCCGCTCTTCCCCGGCCACGTCCTGCTCGTGCCCCGGGAGCACCACGTGACGCTCGCGGACCTGCCGCCCCGGCTCGTCGAGCCGCTCTTCGCGACCGCCCAGCGGCTCGCACGCGCCGTCGAGGCCGCGCGGGAGGCGCACGGGAGCTTCGTCGCGATGAACAACGTCGTCTCGCAGTCCGTGCCCCACCTGCACGTCCACGTCGTCCCGCGCCGGCGCAAGGACGGCCTCCGCGGCTTCTTCTGGCCCCGCACGCGCTACGCCGACGAGGCGGAGGCCGAGACGGTCGCGGCCGCGATCCGCGCCGCGCTGAGCGGGTAGCCACCCCGGCCGAGGGCGGCGAGCCGGGTCGGCGGCGCGAGGTGCTCGGGCGGCCCGGGAGGTCGCCCGGCCACGGGGGCGGACCGGCGCCCGGACGGCGCTCGAGCCTCACCACGGTCCGCCCCTCGCGGCCTGCGGCCCCCTCCCCGGCAGGGGTGCGGCAGCAGATCAGCGCGCGCGAGCGCGCCGGACGCACCCGGACCCCGCGGAGCCGCGGTGGGCGGCGCAGGAGCCGCCCCGCCCGCGCGTACACTCCGCCACGCCCCATGGCCGAACGTCGCCTCCACGGACTTCAGCGCGTCCTCGGCGTCAACGCGCTCTTCTCGACGGCCTACGGCAACGTCGGCTCCTCGATCTACTACGCGCTCGGGCTCGTGGCGAGCTACGCGCTGGGGCTCACCCCGGTGGTGTTCGTCATCACCGGCTTCATCTTCTACCTCACCGCCGCGACCTACGCCGAGGCGACCGCGATGTACCCCGAGGCTGGGGGCTCGAGCTCGTTCGCCCGGCGCGCGTTCAACGAGTTCGCGAGCTTCTTCGCCGCCTGGGCGCAGATGCTCAACTACACGATCACGATCGCCATCTCGGCGTTCTTCGTGCCGCACTACCTCGGGTCGGTCGTCGGCTGGGCCGCGCTCAAGCACTCCCCGGGCGACATCTTCTTCGGCGTCGGCGTCGTCGTCGCGCTCTCGCTCGTCAACGTGCGCGGGGTCAAGGAGTCGGCAGGGGTCAACGTCGTGCTGGCCCTCGTCGACTTCGCCACGCAGCTCCTGCTCGTGGCCGTCGGGCTCTTCCTGGTCTTCAGCCCGCGCGTGCTGGCCGACAACGTGAGCCTCGGCGTGGCGCCGACCTGGAAGGACTTCCTGGTGGCGATCCCGGTCGGGATGATCGCCTACACCGGCATCGAGACGATCTCGAACATGGCCGAGGAGGCCAAGGACGAGCGGACGACGATCCCGGCGGCGATCAACCGGGTGGTGATCGCCGTCTTCGCGATCTACGCGCTCCTGCCGATCGTCGCGCTGAGCGCGCTGCCCGTCACCCAGGATCCGCGCAGCGGCGACTACACCACGAAGCTCGGGCTGTCCGAGGACCAGGGCGGCTTCGCCGGCGACCCCGTGCTCGGGGTGGTGCGCAACATGGACCTCGGGGCCCTCGGCCATCCCGCGGAGATCTACGTCGGCCTGCTCGCGGCGACCATCCTCTTCATCGCCACGAACGCCGGCATCATCGGCGTCTCGCGGCTCGTCTACTCCATGGGGCTCTATCGGCAGGTCCCCGACCGCCTGCGCCAGCTCCACCCGCGGTACGGGACGCCCTGGGTCGGCATCCTGGTCTTCGGCGCGATCGCCTGCGTGGCCATGCTCCCCGGCAAGGCGGCCTTCCTGGGGAACCTCTACGCCTTCGGGGCGATGCTCTCGTTCACCGTCGCGCACGTCGCGGTCGTGGCCCTGCGGATCCGCCAGCCCGACTTCGACCGGCCCTACCGCGGTCCCGGGAACCTGCGGGTCGCCGGGCGCGACCTCCCGCTCTTCGCGATCGTCGGCGGGGTCGGCACCGGGCTCGCGTTCCTGACGGTGACCCTCATCCACCTCGACGTCGCCCTCACCGGCTTCGGCTGGCTCGCGCTCGGGTTCGTGATCTACCCCGTCTACCGACGCCGCCAGGGCCTGGACCTGACCACCACGACCAAGGTGGCGGTGCCCAAGCCGGTCATCGACCACGAGGCCGAGTTCGAGTCCGTCCTGCTCGTCCTCGACGCCAGCAGCTTCAGCCCGGGGGCGATGGCCACCGCGCAGCGCGTCGCCGCGGTCCGCCGCCGCGGCATCCACGTGATCGTGCCCGTGGTGGTCCCGACCTCCTCGCCGCTGGACGCGGACCTGCCCGAGCATGAGCTCGCCGCCCAGGAGGTCATGGAGCAGGCCAATCTGCAGGGCGGCCGTCGCATCACGGGCCACTACCAGAAGGTGCGCGCGGGGCAGACGGGGCGGCTCGTGGTCAACGAGGCGCGCGAGATGTCGGCCAAGGCCATCGTCATGGCGCTGCCCGCCCGCAGCGGCAGCTCCGTCTTCGGCAAGACGGTGGAGACGGTGCTGGCCGAGCGTCCCTGCCGCATCATCCTGCAGTCCGATCCGACGCGGGTGCCCGTGGTGGCCGAGCCCGTCGGCGAGGGGCGCTGAAGGTGGCCGACCCCCGCGAGGTGCAGCGACGCGGCACCGTCCTGCTCTCGGCGACGATGCTCGTGCTCGGCGTGGCGATCCTCGTGCGCACGATCGCGGCGGGCGGGAGCCCGTTCTCGCTCGGCCTCGTCCTCGGGATCCTCTTCGTGCTGGCCGGGGCGGGCCGGCTGCACCTCGCCACCCGGAGGCCGTGATGTCGTCCCCCTCCCGCCGCGGCGACCCCCTCGGCCGGCGCACGCTCGGCTCGCCCGTCCTCTTCGCGGTGGTCTACGCCGCGCTGGCCGCGGGCGTCTACTTCTCGCTCGGGGTGGTCGCCGACCACGCGCTCGGGCTGACCCCGCTGATCTTCCTCGTCGCGGCGCTCCTCTTCGCGCTCGCCGCCATGACCTACGTCGAGGGCGCCTCCCTGCACCAGGACCGCGGCGGCTCCACGGTCTTCGCCCGCTACGCGTTCAACGAGCTGTGGAGCTTCGTCGCCGGCTGGGCGATCCTCCTGGACTACGTCATCCTGATCGCGGTCTGCGCCCTGTCGGCGACGAACTACCTCGCCGCGTACTGGTCCCCGCTCGGGCACGGCACCCCGGAGATCCTCCTCTCGGTGGCGATCATCGCCCTGGTCGCCTTCGGCGCGATCCGCGGCTACTCCTCGAGCCGGGTGCGGCGCCTGGCCGTCCTGGTGGTCGCCGACCTCGTGCTGCAGGTCGGGCTCGTGGTGCTCGGCCTCGCGACCTTCTTCTCGTGGGACGCGCTGACCGCGGACATCGACCTCGGCAGCGCGCCGACCTGGGACGACGTGGTCTTCGCGCTGGGCTGCGCGACCGTGGTGATCATCGGCCTGGAGTCCGCCTCCGGGCTCTCCGGCGAGGTGGGCGTCGGCCGCCGCGGGCTGCGCCGGTTGGTCACGAGCGCGACGGTGAGCGTCGCCGTCGTCTACGTCGGCATCTCCCTCGTGGCGATCACCGCGATCCCGGCGTTCGGGCGCTCGGCGCCGCTGCCGAAGGACGACCTCGAGGCGCCCGTCCTCGCGATCACGGGCGCCTTCGACCAGACCTGGCTCTCGGACGGCCTGACCTGGGCCTTCGCCCTCGCCGCCACCCTGACCCTGGTGGAGGCGGCGGCCTCCGCGATGCTCGGGCTCTCCCGCCTGGCCTACTCGCTCTCGCTGAACCGCCAGATCCCGAGCGCGCTCGGGCGGCTGCACCCGCGGCGGGGCACGCCGTACATCGTGATCATCGCCGCGGCGGTGCTGGCCAGCGCGCTGGCGATCCCGCAGGATCTCGACTTCCTCGTCGGCATCTACGCCTTCGGGGCGCTCATCGGCCTGCTGCTGGCGCACCTGAGCATCGTCCGGCTGCGCTACACCGAGCCCGACCGCGACCGGCCGTACGCGATGCCGTTCTCGGTCGCCTTCCGGGGCGGGAGCCTGCCGCTGCCGGCGGTGCTCGGCGCGGCGCTGGCCGCGGTCGCCTTCGTGAGCGTCGTGATCTTCCACGAGGGCGCCCGCTACGTGGGCCTGGCCTGGATGCTCGCCGGCGTCGCGCTCTACGTCATCTACCGGACGACCCAGGAGAAGTCGCTCACCAAGCGGGTGCGCGTCCGGGAGTCCGCGCTGCGCCAGGACCGCGACGAGCTCGACGAGCTGGGGGAGTTCGGCTCGATCCTCGTGCCGATCTTCGGGAACGAGCACGACGACGACATCGTGCAGATCGCGGGGCGCCTGGCCGGCGACGAGCACGACGACTTCGACGACGAGGGGGGCGCGCTGATCGAGGCGCTGTGGGTCTTCGAGGTGCCGATGTCGCTGCCGATCGACGCGCGCCTGCCCGACGGCCAGCTCAAGCGCGCCCGCGTCGCGCTCGCGCGCGCCAAGGCGGTGGGGGAGGAGTACGAGGGCGTGGAGGTCGCCACCGCCACCGTGCGCGCCCGCAGCGCCGGGCGCGCCATCGTCGACGAGGCGCGGCGTCGGGGCGTGGAGGCGATCGTGATGAGCGCCGAGGAGCCCACCCGCATCCGGGGCGGGGCGCTCCTCGGGGGGCGCGGCGGCGCCAACGAGACCTTCGTCGGCGCGGTGACGAAGTACGTGCTGGCCCGCGCGGGGTGCCAGGTCATCCTCACCGCGCCGGCCGCCCGGGAGCCCGCGGGTGCGCCGCCGCCGGCGGCGGCGCCGGCCAACGGACGCTCGCGCGGGGCGCTTAAGTAGGCTGCCGCGCATGTCGGCACGGGGGTGGGAGTAGGTGTTCGTGGTGATCGCGGGAGCGGGGCGGGTCGGCTCGGCGGTCGCCCGCTCGGCGCTGGACGCCGGCCACGAGGTCTCCGTGCTCGACGAGGACCCGCTCTCCCACGAGCGCCTCGACGCCGGCCAGCCCACCTCGTGGGAGGACGCGGGCGGCCGCTTCACGGTCGGCACGGCGATCGAGATCGAGGCGCTCGTCGAGGCGGGGATCGCCGAGGCCGACTTGTTCATCGCCTCCACCAACGGCGACAACACGAACCTCGTGATCGCCCAGATCGCGCAGAAGCGCTTCCGCGTCCCGCGCGTGATCACGCGGGTCATGGATCCGGCGCGGGCCACCTGGTACGCCGAGCAGGGGCTCGAGACGATCTCGCCGACCAAGGTCGCCATCGAGATGTTCAAGGAAGCCCTCGGGCCGGCGGCGGCCTGATGTACGTCATCATCGCCGGCGGGGGCAAGGTGGGCTGGAACCTCGCGCGCGAGCTCATCGCCAAGGGCAACGAGGTGACGCTGCTGGAGAACCGCCGCTCGCGCTACCTGACCATCGAGCAGGAGCTCGAGCACGCCGTGCAGTACGGCGACGCCACCGAGCTGTGGGTCCTGGAGCGCGCGGGCGTCCAGCGCGCGGACCTCGTCATCGCCGTCACCGGCGACGACGAGGACAACATGCTCATCTGCCAGATGGCCAAGCAGAAGTACCTCTGCGAGCGGATCATCGCCCGGGTCAACAACCCGCGCAACCGCCAGTGGTTCGAGCTCTTGGGCGTCCAGCCGTCGGTCAGCGCGACCGACCTCATCCTCCGGCTGATCGAGCACGAGGTGCCCTCCTACGGGCTGGTCCACCTCCTCGACCTCCGGGACGAGCAGCTCGAGATCATCGAGGTCGAGGTGGCCGCGCAGGCGCCCGCGGCAGGCCGGACGGTGGCCGAGGTGGCGCTGCCCGAGGGCTCGCTCATCATCTCGGTGCTGCGCGGCGGCACGGGGTTCGTGCCGACCGCCGACACGGTGATCGAGGCCGGCGACGAGGTGCTGCTGGTGCTGGATCCGGGCCTCGAGGAGGCGATCACCGCCCAGTTCGCGACGGTGGGCTGACGCACCGGAATGGAAGTGGGCTGAATGTCCAACCTCCACGGGAATGCGGCGATCCGCGGCGTACCTTGTCGACGTACAGGGCGTCCGCGCAAGACGCACGAGCGAAGGGGTCGGCCGTGGGGAGGGAGACGACGAGGGGCAGAGGGAGCGGTGCCGTCGGCGCCGCCGCCGCGCTGGCCGCCGTCGGCACGCTCTTCGCCGGTGCCGGCCTGGTCGGCGGTGGGGTCGGCTTCGACCTGTGGCCCGACTGGAGCGGCTCGCTCCACCAGAGCCCCGACGTCCTCGCGGCCTCGCCCAACGGCCCGGGGGTCAACCCCCTGCTTCCGCTCCTGCGCCGCTCCGACGGCTCGCGCCCGCTCGGCGGCGCCACGGCCCTCTTCAGCGGCCCCGCCCCGTTCAGCGCCGGCCCCGGCGTGGCCACCGCCGGGGACGTCGCGTCGGCCGGCCCGCCCCCGGGCGGCGGTGGCGGGAGCGCAGGCGGCGGGGGCGACGGTGGCGGCACCGACGGCGGGGGATCGCCGAGGCGGCCCGGCACGGGGACGTCGCCGACCCCGACGCCCACGCCCCCTAGGCCGACGCCGGGGACCACCCCGTCGATCCCGACCCCGACCCCCTCCCCGACCCCCGGCCCGGCCGCGACGCCCACGCCCGCGCCGAGCTCCACGCCGGGCGGCTCGGGAGGCGGCTCCGGCAGCTCCTCACCCGCGGAGACCGAGCAGGTGGCGAGCGCCACCCCCCGCCCCAAGGCGGCGCGCCCCGGCGGCTCCCCGAGCGGCTCGGGCGGCGGCGTCGGCTCGGGCTCCGGGGCGACCGGGGGCGGCGACGGCAGCACGGGCGTCGTGTCGAGCCGCAACGGCTCGGGCGACTCCTCCTCCGGCGGCAGCACCACCGAGGCCTCGCACGGCGGCCGCCCGCAGGCGGCAGCGCCGACCGTCACCGCCACCTCGGCGGTGACCACCCCGGCCCCCGCCGCACTGGCGCCCACGCCGGCGCCCGCCGAGGAGGAGACCGCTCCCGCTGGCTCCGGCGACGGGAGCACGGAGAGCCCGGGGGATCCCGGGTCCCACGGCGGCGGCCCGCACGGCTGACCCCTGCGCGCGCCGGCCCTCGGGGTACTCGCGCTCGCCGACATTTGCCGGGTTACGCCTTTCCGGGGGCTCCGTCGTCGGCGGTCGCGGGCGCGGGCGTCGGCGGCTCCGTTGTCGCCGCTCGGTCGCGGGCGGCTCCGTCGCCGGCGGTCGCGGAGCCCGAGAGGGCCGCTGCGGTCGTTGGGCGGCCGGTTCGGCCCTCGCGCACCCGTGAGCCCCGAGCGCACCACGGCGAGAGGGCCGCTGCGGTCGCACCACAGCCGCTTCGGCCCTCTCGCTCCCGGGCGCCTCGGGCGCCTCGAGCGCACCCCGGCGCGAGGGCCGCTGCGGTCGCACCGCAGCCGCCTCGGCCCTCTCGGCCGGAGGGTGGGTGGTCGCCGCGCCAAGCGCCGGGAGGAGGGCGACGGAGGGTCCGCTCGGCGAGGAGAGGAAACGCTCGAGGGACGGTCCGCTCGGCGGGGGACGGTCCGCCCGCCAGGAGCCGTCGGGCTGCAGGCTCCGGGACAGGGACTCGAACCCCAAATTCCAGATCCAGAGACTGGCGTGTTGCCAATTACACCATCCCGGAGCGCGCGGGCCGCACGGCGCGGCGACCGCCGGGCAGGATAGCGCGGGGCGCTTGCCCGGCACCGCCCGGGTGGCCGCTCAAGCGGCGGCCTGCGCGGCCCAGTCGCGGTAGAGGCGCCAGTAGGCGCCCTCGGCCGCGAGCAGCTCGTCGTGGGTGCCCTGCTCGATGACCCGGCCGCCGTCGAGCACGACGATGCGGCCCGCCTGGCGGATCGTGGAGAGGCGGTGGGCGATCACGATCGCGGTGCGGCCCTGCAGCAGGCGGCGCAGCGCGACCTCGATCCGCGCCTCGGTGTGGAGATCGACGTTGGCCGTCGCCTCGTCGAGGATCAGCATCCGCGGGTCGGCCACCAGCGCCCGGGCGAAGGCGACGAGCTGGCGCTGGCCGGCCGAGAGCTGCACGCCGCGCTCGCCGACCTCCGTGTCGAGGCCGTGCTCCAGGCGCGCGATGAACTCCGCGGCGCCGACGGTCGCGGCCGCGCGCTCGACCTCCGCCCGGCTCGCGTCCTCGCGCCCGAAGGCGATGTTCTCCGCCACCGTCCCGCTGAACAGGAACGCCTCCTGCGGGACGATCCCGAGCTGGCGGCGCAGGGAGCCGATGCGCGCCTCGCGCAGGTCGAGGCCGTCCACGAGGATGCGGCCGCTCGTCGGGTCGTAGAACCGGGCCACGAGCTTGGCGAACGTCGACTTCCCGGCGCCCGTCGCGCCCACGAGCGCGACGGTCTGGCCCGGCGGCACGACGAGGTCGACGTCGCTCAGCGCCTCCTTGACCCCTTCGGCGGTGCGGTAGGCGAACGAGACGCCCTCGAAGCGGAGCTCGCCGCGCAGCGGCGTGGGCAGCTCGCGCGCGCCCGGGCGGTCCTCGAGCGTCGGCTCCTCGTCCAGGAGCTCGAAGATCTTGTCGAGCGCCGCCATCCCGGACTGGTAGGTCGTGTAGACCTGGGAGAGCTGCCCGATCGGGTCGAAGAAGCCGTTCAGGGCGACGATGAACGCGGTGAGCGTGCCGATCTGCGCGGCGCTGCCGGAGTCGATCGCCTGGTAGCCGCCGTAGAGGATCACGAGGACCGTCCCGAGCGCGGCGACGAACTCGACCGCCGGGAAGTACGCCGCGTTGAGCCGGACCGTCGTGAGGTTCGCCTCCCGGTTGCGCTGGTTGAGCGCCGCGAAGCGCGCGCGATGGCGCGGCTCCTGCGCGAAGGACTTGACCACGCGCACGCCCGAGAGCGACTCCTGCAGGTAGGCGGTGATCGCCCCGATCGTCTCCCGGGTCAGCCTGTAGGCGTCGGCGCTGGCGATCCGGAAGAGCAGCGAGCCGGCGAAGAGCAGCGGGAAGATGAGGAAGACGAGCAGGGCGAGGCGCGCGTCGAGCAGCAGGAGGATGACCACCGAGCCGACGAGCGTCAGCCCGGCGGTGAAGAGCGTCGTCACCGAATCGGTGACGAGCGAGTTGAGCGCCTCCACGTCGTTGGTCATGCGGGAGATGAGCACGCCGGCCGGGCGCCGCTCGTAGAACGCGACGGGCTGGCGCTGCAGGTGGCCGAAGATCTCGAGCCGCAGGTCCTGGAGCGCGCGCTGGCCGACCCACCCCGTCAGGTAGGTCTGCAGGTAGGTGCCGATCCAGACCACCCCGGCCGAGACGACGAAGGCCAGGACGACCCAGTCGAGGGTGCTGAGATCCCCCGCGCGGATGCCGTCGTCGATCGCCTTCTTGGCCAGTGGCGCCGGCGCCAGCGCGGCCGCGGTACCGATCAGCAGCGCGAGGAACATCGCCGCCACGCGCCACTTGTAGGGCGCGAGCAGCAGCCCGAGCCCCTTGACCTTGCGCCCGCGCCCGCTCGTGCCGCGCAGGCGGCGGCGCAGCTCGTCGGCGGTCATCCGCCGGTGGGTGCCCTGCGAGCTCACAGCCCGGCGGTCTCCGGCTCGCGCGGCTTGCGGGTCAGGAAGACGGCGTCGGGGAGCGCGTCGTCGAGCTTGGCGAACAGCGCGCCCTTGGCCTGCGGGTCCTCGATGATCGCCTCGCAGACCGCGTCGGCGGCGCCGAGGTCCTCCAGCGACTTGGTCCAGCTCAGGCGCCCCAGCAGCGCCGCGGCGTCAGCGACCGTGCGCGCGATCGGCCCGGCCGTGTC
>CAXSFZ010000025.1:10178-19916 GCA_964236905.1 uncultured Solirubrobacteraceae bacterium
ACGGCGTCGGGGAGCCCCTTCTGCACGATCTCGCGGTAGAGCTCGTTCGCGTCGAGCAGCTCGTCGTGGGTGCCGTGCGCGGCGACGCGGCCCCGCTCGAGCACCACGATCTCGTCGGCCAGGGCGATCGTGGAGAGCCGGTGCGCGATCACCAGCGTGGTCCGGTCGCGCATGACCTCCCGGAGCGCGACCTTGATCGCGCCCTCGGTGGTGGCGTCGACGCTCGAGGTCGCGTCGTCGAGCACGAGGATCCGGGGATCGGCGAGGAAGGCCCGGGCGATCGCGATCCGCTGGCGCTGGCCGCCGCTCAGGGTCAGGCCGCGCTCACCGACCCGCGTGTCGTAGCCGTCGGGCAGCCGGGCGACGAAGCCGGCCGCCTGCGCGCGCTCGGCCGCGAGCTCCACCTCCGCGCGGCTCGCCCCGGGGCGCCCGTAGGCGATGTTCTCCGCGATGGTGGCCGAGAACAGGAACGGGTCGTCGGTCACCACCGCGATCTCGCGGCGCAGCGCGTCGGGGTCGAGCGTGCGCACGTCGGCGCCGTCGACGAGCACCGCGCCCGCGGTGACGTCGTAGAGCCGGGGGAGGAGCTGCACGAGGGTCGTCTTGCCCGAGCCCGTCGCGCCGACCAGCGCGACCGTCGTGCCCGCGGGGATGTCGAGGTCGACCTCCTCGAGCGCCGGCTCGGGCGAGCCCTCGTAGCGGAGCGTGACGCCGCGCAGCTCGACGTGGCCGTTGCCGGCCGGCAGCCCGGGCGCGCCGGGCGGGGCGGTGATCGCCGGGGCCCGGTCGAGCACCTGGAAGATGCGGGCGCCGGAGGCGGTCGCGCGCTGCGCCAGCCCGAGCAGCATGCCGAGGGAGCGCATCGGCCCGAGCAGCATCAGCAGGTAGGCGTAGAACGCGGTGAAGTCGCCGATGCTCAGCGATCCGTCGATCACCCGGCGGCCGCCGAAGAAGAGGATCGCCGCGAGGCCGAGCTGCGGCAGGAAGCCGATGAACGGGTTGTAGAAGGCCTGCAGCCGGGTCGAGACCATGGACTGGGTGAAGACGCGCTCGGCCGAGCTGCGGATGCGGCGCTCCTGGCGCCCCTCCGCGGCGAAGGCCTTGATCACCCGCACGCCGCCGATGGACTCCTCGACGTCGGCCGTGAGCTCGGCCAGGCGCTGCTGGGTCTCCTGGATGGCGGGCCGCGAGCGGGAGCCGTAGCGCTGGGCGATGAGGACGACGAACGGCACCGGCACGAGTGAGATCACCGCGAGTCCCGGGTCGACCAGGAGCATCGCGACGCCGGCCAGGACGATCGTCAGCGCGGACTGGATGATGAAGACCAGGCCGTAGCCCAGGAAGAAGCGGACCGCCTGCAGGTCGACGGTGGAGCGGGACATGAGCTGGCCGGTCTGCTGGCGGTCGAAGAACCCCAGCTCGAGCGAGAGGAGGTGGCCGTAGACGCGCTCGCGCAGGTCGTACTCCACCCCGAGCGAGACCCGGCCCGCGATCATGCGCCGCGCGAAGGTCAGCACCAGCCGCGCGACCCCCGCGCCCGCGATGAGCAGCCCGATCCGCAGCAGGTCGTCGCGACGGCCGTCGTCCACCGCGTCGATCCCCCGGCCGACCAGATACGGGATGGCGACGGTCATGAGCATCGCCGCCAGCGCCAGAGCGAACGACCACCCCAGCCCTGCGCGGTAGGGCCGCAGGAAGCTCAGCAGTCGCCTGAAGGTCGCCACGCGCCATCCACTCTAGTTGTCGCCGCAACGAGGTCCGGCGCGCCAGGGCGGGAACCCGGGGACGCACATCGGCGAACCAGTGACGATGCCCGCGATGCGCGATCCCCCCGACGCGGCGCCCCGGGCGGATCACGCCGCCTTCGCCGCCGCGTTCGAGGAGCACTTCGCCGCCGTTCACGGGTACCTGCGGCGGCGCGCGGGCGACGGCGCGGCCGAGGAGCTCGCCGCGGAGACCTTCGTCCGCGCCTACGGCGCGTGGGCGAGCTTCGATCCGGGTCGCGGCACGCTGCGCGGCTGGCTGTTCGGGATCGCCGTGCACCTGCTGCAGGACCACGAGCGCGGCGAGGCACGTCGCCGTCGGGCCTACGCCCGTGCCGCAGAGACCGCCCGCGGCGAGGACGCGGAGGTCGAGGCCTCGATCGCCCGGCTCGACGCCGCCCGCGAGGACGCGACGATCGGCGCCGCGCTTGCGGCCCTCCGCACCGAGGAGCGCGAGGTGCTGCTGCTCACCGCGTGGGCCGAGCTGGGCTACGCGGAGATCGCGCAGGTCCTCGGCGTTCCCATCGGCACCGTTCGCTCCCGCCTCGCGCGCGCCCGCCGCGCCGTGCGCTTCGCCCTCGAGAACCCGGAGGTCTCCCGTGCCCGATGAGCTCGAGCTCGTGCGCGCACACCGTGCGCCCACGACACCCGCCGATCCCGAGGCGCGCGAGCACGCCTGGGCAGCCGTGCTGGCCGCCCAAGCGCGCGCGGGACGGGGCGCGGCCCCGGACCACGCGAGCGATCCTCCCGCCGGCCCGCTGCGGTGGCGGCGGCGCACCGCGCCGCGCCGCGCCGCGCACGACGCGCGGACGGGACGCCGCCCGCGCCGGAGTTGGGCCCGCCCGGCCGGCGTGGCGGCCGGGCTCGCGGTGGCCGCCGCGGCGACCGCCGCGCTGGTCCTGCCGAGCGGCGACGGCGGCCTGCGCCCGCTCGGCGCGGCGCCCGCCTCCGCCGCGGAGGCGCTCGGGCGCGCGGCGCAGGCCGCGGCCGGCAACGGGACCCCGGCGCTGGGGCCGGGGCAGGTGCTCTACGTGCGCGAGCGCTCGGCCTACCTCGCCACCTTCGGCGACCCGCCGCCGTTCAGCACGCGGACGCCGAGGGTGCGCACGACGTGGGCGGCCCGTGACGGCAGCGGCCGCTACGTCGAGCGCACCGCCGGCCGGCCGGAGTTCCCCGGCCCCCGGGACCGCGAGCGCTGGAAGGCCGCGGGACGGCCGGAGCTCGGCAGCCCGGCGCCCGACTCCCTCGCGATGCGCCCGCACCGCTTTGACTTCGGCGCGCACGGGCTGAGCCTCCGCGAACTCGAGGCGCTCCCGACCGAGCCGCGGGCGCTCCACGCGGCCCTCGTCGCCGCGGCGGGGGACGCGGGCAGCTCTCGCGAGCAGGAGGCGTTCGTCATCGTCGGCGACCTGCTGCGCTCCGCGCCCGTCCCGCCGCGGCTGCGCGCCGCGCTCTACCGGGCGACCGCGCTGATCGACGGCGTGCGGCTGGTCGGCGCGGTCCGGGACCCGCTCGGCCGTCCCGGGCTCGCCGTGGAGCTCACCGACGGTGATCTGCTCCACCAGCTCGTCTTCGATCCCGAGACCTCGGCGCTGCTGGCCGAGCAGGACGCGCTCGTGCATCGCGTGGACTACGTGGACGGGGCGCCCGGGGCGGTCGTCAGCTCCCGGGTGCTCGAGCGCGAGGCGGTGGTCGACGCGGTCGGCGATGAGCCATGAGCGGCGGAGGGCGCGGGCCGTTGCCCGTCGGGCCCTCTAGAACTTCTCGCGCCGCACCGTCGTCTTCTTGCCCTTGATGGTGGAGCCGCGCAGGGCGGCGATGACCTCGTCGGCCGCGTCGGCCGGGACCTCGACGAGCGAGAAGCGGTCGGCGACCTGGATGGCGCCGATGTCCCGACCCCCCAGGCGGGACTCGCCGGTGATCGCGCCGACCAGGTCCTGCGGCCGGATGCCCGTGGCGCGGCCCGCACCGATGAACACCCGGGTCACCGGCCCCTGCGGGCCGCGGCGCGGGCCGGCGCCGGGCGCGCCGGGCTTCCTGGACGGCCCGGAGGGCTCCCTCGTCTTCCAGTCGGGCCGCACGGGGGCCTCGGGGATGTCCTGCTCGTCCTCCTCCGCGCCGCTGCGCGCCTCGTGGGCGAGCTTCACCGCGGCGAGCGCCACCTCCATGAGGTCGAACTCGTCGGCGAGCGTCTCCACGACGACCCGGAAGCGGGAGAGGTCGTCCTCGAGCAGGCTCTCGTTGAGGGCGGCCCGCGTGGCCTCCAGGCGGCGCGCGTGCATGTCGGCGACGGTCGGCACCTTCTCCATGGCGATCCGCTGCTTGGTCACCCGCTCGATCGTCTTGAGCTGACGGTGCTCGCGCGGCTCGGCCAGGGTGATGGCGACCCCCTCGCGGCCCGCGCGGCCGACCCGGCCGATCCGGTGCACGTAGGCGTCCGGCGCGGCCGGGACGTCGTAGTTGACGACGTGGGTGAGCTGGTCGATGTCCAGGCCGCGGGCGGCGACGTCGGTGGCGACCAGCAGCTCGGAGGTCCCGGCGCGCAGGCGCCCCATGACCTTGTCGCGCTGCTCCTGGGTGAGGCCGCCGTGCAGCGCCTCGGCGCGGTAGCCCCGGCCGTTGAGCGTGTCGGTCAGCCCGTCCACCTCGGCGCGGGTGCGGCAGAACACGATCGCCGCGGTGGGGCTCTCGACGTCCAGGACTCGACCGAGCGCCGCCGGCTTGTGCGCCCGCTGCACGAGGTAGGCGGTCTGGCGCACCAGGGGCGCGCCGCCGTCGGCGAGGGTGGGGCGGGCGATCTCGATGCGCACCGGGTCGCTGAGGTGGCGCCGGGTCATCTTGTCCAGCCGCGGCGGCATCGTCGCGGAGAAGAGGACGGTCTGCACGCCGTCGGGGGTGCCCTCGAGGATCGCCTCGATGTCCTCCGCGAAGCCCATGTCGAGCATCTCGTCGGCCTCGTCGAGGACCGTCATCGTCAGCTGGCCGAGCGGCAGGACACCACGGCCGATGAGGTCGAGGGCGCGGCCCGGGGTGGCGACGACGACGTCCACGCCGCGCTTCAGGGCGCCGAGCTGGCGCCCGACGGGCTGCCCGCCGTAGATCGGCAGCACGCGCGCACCGAGCGGACGGCCGTAGCGGTGCACGGCCTCGGAGACCTGCATGGCGAGCTCGCGGGTCGGGACCAGCACGAGCGCCATCGGCCGTCCGCCGCGTTCGGGATCCGAGGCGCTCAGTCGCTCGAGGATCGGCAGGGCGAAGGCCGCGGTCTTCCCGGTGCCGGTGGCGGCCTGGCCGAGCAGGTCGCGGCCGGCGAGCACGGGCGGGATGGCCGCGCGCTGGATCGGGGTGGGCTCCTCGTAGCCGAGCTCGGCCAGGGCGCCGAGCAGCTCCGGGCGCAGGCCGAGGGCGGCGAAGGAGGCGGCGGTCTCGGCCGCGGACGGGGCCGCGGGAGCGGGCGCCCCGGGGGCGGGCGGAGCCGCGATGGCGGGGGTGGTCACCCCCCCAGGCTGACACCACCGCGCGCGGGAGCGCGATCATGGGCGGGTGGGGACGACGCCGACGGGCCTCTGCGCGAGCTGCGCGCACCAGCGGATCGTGCGCTCGGGCCGCGGCTCGAGCTTCTCGATGTGCCAGCGGGGGCTGCACGACCCGGACTGGCCGAAGTACCCGCGCCTGCCGGTGCTCGCCTGCCCGCGCCACGAGGCGCGGCCGCCCGCCGCCCGGGAGTCCTAGCGGCGCGGCAGCCCGAGCACGAGGTGCGGGGCGGTCCCGGGCTGGCCGGCGGCCGGGGGGGTCGGGGGCGTCGGCGGCGCGGCGGGCGGGGCGCCGTCGGCGAAGACCAGCGTGCCGCCGCACCGCGGGCAGCTCTCGAGCGCACGCAGGTTCTCGGCCATCGTGACGCTGTGCCATTCGCGTTCGCACGCGGCGCAGTGGACCAGGGCCGGGGTCATGGGAAGTGGTTCGGCACCCCGGCCGGCGCCCGCGATCGGCTCTTCGTCCAGCGCCCGCCTCACCAGATCGTCTGGAAGAGCAGCACCACCACGACGGACTGGGCGGCCAGGAACGGCGCGGCGAGGCGCAGCCGCGCGGGGCCGAGCACCCCCGCCGCCGCCACGCAGGCCAGGGGGACGAACGGGAGCCAGATGCGCTCGGTCTCCGCCTTGGTGAAGCCCGCCAGCGAGGCGACGGCGACCACGGCGACGAGCGCCACCGCCGCGGGCGCGCGGCGCTGCGCGGCCAGCAGGACGCCGGCGGCGATCGGCAGCCCGAGCGCCACGGCGAAGGCGACGGGCGAGCCGACGAGCCAGAAGGCGTAGGGCCGCCGCGAGGCGACGGAGTTGCGGTAGTACGCCTCGGTCGCCCGCAGCGTCCCGACCGGGTCCCATCCCGTCGTCGCCGCCAGCGCGCCGTCGAGGGTCACCACCGCCAGGCCGCAGCCCACGGCCAGCGCCAGGGCGCGCCGGGGCCCCTCGCGGACGAGCACCGCGAGGGCGGCCCAGGCGCCGATCGCCAGCAGCGCCCAGGAGAACAGGGTCACGACGGCGAGCGCGGCGCACCCCGCGGCCCGCAGCGCGAGGCGGGGGGCGACGAGCAGCGCCGCCGCGGCGGTCCCGAGCGCCATGAAGACCGCGTCGGCCGAGGTGATCCCGAAGAGCAGCAGCATCGGGCTGAGCGCGGCCAGGACGCCGGCCATGCGCGCGTGCGCCACGGGCAGGCCGAGCGCCCGGGCCAGGAGCCAGGTGAGCGCCGGCGTGGCCGCGGCGGCCCCGATGCACAGCGCCGCCAGGCCGCCCGCGCCGGTGATCCCGAGGGCGTGGAGCGCCAGGAGGAGCCCCGGCGGGTGGCCCGCCACGTTCACCGGCAGGCTCGGGACGAGCTCCGCGAAGCGGTCGAGGAAGAACCGCGGGCCGTACCGGAGCGCCGCGAGCCCGGGGAGGTACTCGTTCTTGGCCTCGAAGGAGCCGCCGTCGGTGAGCAGAAAGATCTCGCGCCACCCGAGCGGCCCGTTGCGCGCCGCGCCCAGCGCGAGCCCGGGGGCCAGCGCGAGGAGGGTCAGCGCCGCGAGCCAGGCCGGCGCCGGCAGCGCGAGGCCCGGGCGGGTGAGCCGCCCGGCGGCCCAGGCGGCGGCCACCGCCCCGGCGGCTGCGAGCAGCGCCCAGGGGAGCTGGGCGTCGGGGAGGTAGTCGGCGACGAACGGCGGGGTGGCGGTCCCCAGGCCGCCGCGGGTCTGCCGGATGAGGGTGCCCGCGGCGACCGTGCCCACCACGGTGAGGCCCGCGACGGGCAGCAGGAGGCGTGCGGCGGCCCGGGGCACGGTGCCATCCTGACGGCATGCCCGCCGACGAGCCGCCGCCGCGCCCGCGGGGCGCCCGCGCCGCGGCCGCGCTGGCGCTCGGGCTCGCGGCGGCCGCCGGCGCCGCCGGCTGCGGCTCGGCCACGCCGGCCGACCTCCCGCCCGCCGCCGGCCCGCGGCGGGCACCGCCGACGGCCACGGCCCCCGCGGGCAGGGTGCTCCCGGCCGGCGGGCTGCCCGCGCGCCTCGCGGACGACCGTGGCGGGCTGCGCACGCGGGTGGACGGCGGCGGTCCGGGCGGTCGGGCGCGCTGGGCGCGACTGCTGCCCCGCGAGCGCGCGGTGGCGCTGCTGGCCGCGGACGGGCGGACCGTCCTGGCGCGGGCGCCGGCCGGCGTCGGCCCCACGCACGCGATCTCCGCCGAACGGTGGCTGTGGGTCACCGACACGGGCGGCGACGCGCTCCTCGTCTTCCGCCTGCGCCCGCGCCTGGAGCTCGTGCGCCGCGTCTTCCTGCCCGGCGGCCCCTACGGCCTGGCGCTCGACCGGGCCAAGCGCCGCCTCTGGGTGACGCTCACCGGCACGAACGAGCTAGTCGAGCTCCCGGCGCACGGCCGCCCGAGCGAGCTGCGCCGCTTCTCGACGGTCCGCCAGCCCGACGCGGTCACGGTGGACTCGGCGACCCACCGGGTCTTCGTCGCCGGCCGTGCCGCGCGGCAGGAGCTCGATCCGCCGCGGCTCGGGGGCTAGCGCCGGCGCTCGTCGCGGCGCTGGCGTCGCCACGCGATGCAGAGCCCCAGGAGGAGCCCGACGACGCCGACGGCCACCACCTCGGTGACCACGGAGTCGCGCTCGCCCGAGGCGGCCAGCACGGAGACCGCGAGGCCGACGACCACCGCGACGGCCAGGACGACGGGGTTGCGGCGGTAGAAGTCGAGGAGCCCGCGCATCGGGAGACAGCCTAGGCTCCCGGCGTGCCCGAGCTGCTCGTCGTCGCCACCTCGGCCGCGCTCGACGCGCGCGAGCTGGTGCGGGCGCTCGAGCGTGCCGTGCCCGCCGGCACCCGGGTGCGCGCGGCGCCCGGGCTGCTGGCCGAGGGGGAGCCGGGCGAGGGGCTCGTGCTCGACGGCGCCCGGGCCCGCGGGGCCACCGTGCTCGTCCTCGCCCCGGGCGGCCCGGACCTCGCGAGCCACGCGCTGCTCACCGTGGGCGCGGCGCGGGCGGCCGGCCTGCCGGTGCCCGCGGTGGTCGTGGCCGGGCCGGGCGGCGCGGCCCAGCGCGCGACGCTCCGGGCCCACGCGATGACCGAGGTGGTCGAGCTGCCCGATCCCCGGGCGCCGATGGGCCGGGTCGCCGACTGGCCGCTGGCGGCCTGGCTGGCCGCGGAGCCGGAGGTGGCCACCTCGGTCGGCGTGGCGCTCGCGCCCTACGCCGCCTGGAGCCCATCGGCCGCTCCCGACCCCCGGACGGCCGGGCGCGAGGCGATCGCCGCGGCCCTGCTCGAGCTCGTCCGGGAGGAGGGGCCGGTGCTCGCGTCGCGGGCCTACGGCCTCCTGAACAAGGCCGCGGGCGGGAAGAAGCTCACCGCGGTCGCCCGGGCACCGCTCAGCGCGAGCGCCCACCGGCTGCGCCAGCAGGGCGCGCTCGAGCTCGAGGACTCGTACAGCGGCGAAGCGGTGCTGCGCCCGGCCGGCGGCCCGGCGGTGCGCGTGCGGGCGCTCGGGCCGCGAACGCTCGACGAGGTGCCGCTCGAGGAGGTCGCCGCGCTGATGGGCCGCCTGCGCGAGGCCGGGGCGGGCGAGCTGCGGCGCACGGCGCTCGAGGCGTACGGGCTGCGCCGGATGACGACCCGCGCGCAGGAGCTCCTCACGCTCGCCGAGGAGCTCTCCCAGCCGCGGTGAGGCTCAGCGGACCGGCGTGCCGAGCGCGGGATCGCGGCGGCCGCGACGACGCGCCAGGACGTGCTCGTGGCCCTTGGCCCGCAGCATCGCCGTGGAGGCGGCGCCGGCCAGCATGAGCAGCCCGCCGAGGAGCCACAGGACCACCTGCAGGACGGTGACCAGGACGCCGTCGCCCAGCAGGTTGTCCGCGTAGGAGCCGGCCAGGGCGACCAGGAGCCCGGTGGCGCCGACCGGAAGCGACGTGAAGCTCATGGTCCGGATCCTGCCCGGCCGGCGTGTGGCACAACCGCCGGCACCCGCTTGAATGGGCTTCGCGATGCTGCTCGGCGTGGCCCACACGGAGCACCCCGAGGCGCCCGAGCTCGTGCCCTCCGCCCACTGCCTGCTCCGCTTCCGCGAGCGGATGCCGGTGCGGACCCCGGGCGGGGCGCTGCCGGCGGCGCTCCTGCTCGAGGCGCTCGCCGCGGCGGACGTCAGCGGCTGGCCGCCGGCCTGGGCGGTCTCCGACCGGTCCGCGGAGCTGTGGGCGGCCACCGCGGAGCTCGCCTTCCCGCTCGCGCGCACCCCCACGCCGGGTCGCTGGCTGGCCGTGACCTGCCTGAGGCGCCCGTGAGCCCGTCGCTGGCCGACATGCGCCGCTCCTACGAGCGCGGCGGGCTGGCGGAGGCCGACCTCGCGCCGACCTGGCTGGCCCAGTTCGAGCGCTGGCTGGCCGAGGCGGTCGAGGCCGGGATCGGCGAGCCGAACGCCCGGTCCCGCGATGGGACGCGGCGGCTCGGCGG
>CAXSFZ010000025.1:19926-45854 GCA_964236905.1 uncultured Solirubrobacteraceae bacterium
CGAGCCGAACGCGATGGTCCTCGCGACGGCGGGGGCGGACGGCGGGCCGAGCACGCGGACCGTGCTGCTGAAGGCCCTCGACGCGCGCGGCTTCGTCCTCTACACGAACCTCGGCTCGCGCAAGGCCCTCGAGGCGGGCGCCAACCCCCGGGCGGCGCTGAGCTTCCCGTGGATCGAGCTGCAGCGGCAGGTCGGGGTCACGGGGACGGTCGAGCCCGTCGCCGCGGAGGAGGCCGACGCCTACTTCGCCTCCCGGCCGCACGGCTCCCAGCTCGGCGCCCACGCCTCGCCGCAGTCGGCCGTCGTCGCCTCCCGGGCCGTCCTGACCGCGCGCCTGGCCGCGCTCGAGGCGCGCTACCCCGAGGGGACCGCGGTGCCGCGCCCGCCGGGCTGGGGCGGCCTGCGGATCGTCCCCGACGCCGTCGAGTTCTGGCAGGGGCGCCCGAACCGCCTCCACGACCGCCTGCGCTTCCGCCGCGCCGGCGCCGCCTGGCTCGTCGAGCGCCTGGCGCCGTGAGCCCGCGCATCGAAGGCGCCTGACCCCTTTCATGCGCGCGTGACGCATCGAAGGGGCCTGACCCCTTTCATGCGCGCGTGGGCGTGAGGCGGCGGGCGAGCGCCGGGGCGGCCAGGAGCATCACCAGCAGCCGCAGCACCTGCACGGCGAGGACGAAGGTCGTGTCCGCGCCCGACCCCACCGCGACGGCCAGCACGGCGTACAGGCCGCCCGGCGTCGTGGCCAGGTAGGCGCTGAGCGTGCTCACCCCGGCGAGGGGCGCCAGGGCGAGGGCGAGCCCGAAGGAGGCGACGAGCAGCGCCACGATCATCCCGAGCGCCGGGAGCAGCAGCCGGCCGGCGGCCCGCAGGCTGTCCGGGGTGAACCGCAGCCCGACCTGCGCGCCGATGAGCCCGAAGGCCACCTGCTGGAGCAGGTCGGGAACCGCGCGGACCCCCGGCGCCCCGCTCACCGTCAGGAGCGCCGCCACCAGCAGCGGCAGCAGGAGCGTCGGCGCGGGCACCGGCACGCGCCGCACCAGCGCCAGCCCGACCAGGACGCAGGCCGCGGCGAAGACCGCGCCCTGGGCACCGGCCGCCGGCGCGGCCGGCCCGCCACCGCCGCCGCCCTCACCGTCCCCGAAGGCCACGGCCGCGAGCAGCGGCGTGAGCACCACCACCACCACGACCCGCAGGTACTGGAGGACCGCCACGAGCCGCTGGTCGGCGCCGAGCTCGCGGGCCATCACGATGATGCCGGTCGCGCCGCCCGCGATGGTCCCGAACGCGGCGGTCGCCCGATCGACGTCGGCCACCCGGGCCAGGCCCAGGCCCGCGAGCACCGACAGCCCCAGGGTGGCGAGCGTCGAGAGCGTGATCGGCACCGCGTCGCGGGCGATCTCCTCGAGGGTCGCGAGCTGCACGTAGGTCCCGAGCACCACCCCGACCACCGCCTCGGCGGGGTGGAGCAGCGTGTCCGGGAGGCCCGGCTCCCGCTCCCCGCCGGGCCAGCGCAGCGCCACGGCGATCCCGGCCACGAGCCCGGCCAGGAGCGGCGCCGACGGGAGGCCCGCCGCGTCCCCGGCGAGCGCGCCGAGGACCGTCGAGGCGATCAGGACGATCCAGCGCACGCGCCTTCCATCATGGCGCGCCTCCCCACCGGGCGCTCGGGGCCCCTCAGGGCGCGTCCGGCGTGGCGGCCGCGAGCGGTGCGCGCGCGAGCGCCATCAAGAGCGCGTCGTTCGCGCCCTCGCCGATCTGCGTCTGCGGCGCGTCGCGGCGCAGCCGCGCCAGCTCGTCCTCGGCGCCGTAGGAGCGGCTCGCCGCCAGGCGCGCGGCCTGCTCGACCCCCCAGACCGCGGTGTCGGAGGCGATGACCTTCGCGGCCGTCGCGAGGTCGCGGGCCTCGCTCGCCCGCGCGTCCACGGCGCGGCCCGCCTGCTCGGTCAGCGCGGCGGCGGCGAGGCCACGGGCGCGGAGCTCCCCGATCCGCAGCTGGGCGTGGGTGAAGTCCGCGAGCACCCCGGCGCCGATCTCGCGCCCCACGGACTCCGTCACGGCGATCGCCAGGCAGCGGTCGAGGATCCCGAGCGCGCGGCAGGCGACGTTCACCCGGCCGACGTCGAGCGCGTCGAGCATCTGCGGCGCCCCGCGGCCGAGGCCGTCCTGGCCGCCGAGCACCTCGGCTCCGGCCTCGTGGTGGGCGTCGAAGCGGTAGGCGGCCGATTCCACGCCGCGGTAGCCGACCTTGTCGATCTCCTCCACCCGCCAGCTCTGGCTCCCGCGCCCGGCGGTGGGCAGCACGACGCAGGACGGCTTGGCGGCGCCCTCGACGCGCACGAGCATGAAGACCACGTCGGAGCTCACGCCGCCGGCGACCCAGCGCTTGGTCCCGCTGAGCTCGAGCCCGTACCCGGGCACCACGCGCGCGCGGGTCTCGATCCGGGCGAGGTCGCTGCCCGCCTGCGGCTCGGTGATCGAGAACGACGCGTGGATGCGGCCCGCGCCGAGCGCCGGGAGCCAGCGGCCCTGCTGCTCCGGGGTGCCGTGCCGCACGAGCAGCGTGGCGGCCAGGCCCGAGGGGTTGACGGCGCCCGTGAGCGAGATCCAGCCGCGGGAGAGCGCGCGCCAGACCGGCACCAGCTCGCTCACCGTGCGCCCCGGCCCGCCGTGGGCCTCGGGCACGAGCGCTCCGGTGAGGTTGAGCGCGGTGAGCGCGTCGGCGGCGGCGGGCGGGAGCACGTCCTCGCGGTCCCAGGCGGTCACCTCGGGCCGCACCACCTCCGCGACGAACGCCTCGGTGGCCGCCAGGAGCGCGGCGGCATCGTGGGTGGCGGGGGAGACGGCCATGCTCCGCTCCTACCCCGGGTCGCGGCCGGCGAGGCGTACGGTGGCGCCCTTGCTCGCCCCGCGCTCGACCCCCGCGCGCGGGAGGGCGCCGCCCGCGGCCGTGTCACCCCAGGCGACGCTCCAGCGCGGAGACCCGCCGCTCGAGCGAGGCCAGGCGCGCGGCAGGGTCGTCGTCGGCCGGGGCGAGTGGCGCAAGGCCGGGCTCCGGCTCCCCCGCCGGATCGCGCGCGGGCGCCGGGACGCCCGACTCCCGGGCGAGCGCCCCGGAGCCCGAGCCCGCTGCCGCCGCGGCCGGAGCGGCCTCCTGCCGGGCCCGCTCCGCGGCGACCTCGGCCCGCTTGCGCTCGGTCTCCTCGGCCGCGCCGGCGGTCTGGAAGCAGACCCGCTCCTCGCCCTCGAGGTCGGTCTCGCCCGGCAGGCCGAAGTGGCGGAGCACCTCGAGCGCGTCCACGCCGGTCAGCCGTCCGCCGGACGCCTCGCTCGGCCCGTCCTTGAGCAGCTCCTTCGGCGCGTCGAGCCGCACGTACTCGCGGGAGAGCGTCGCGCCCTGCAGCGGCGCCACCGTGTGGGAGCGCCCGAACGTGCCGGACTTCACCGCGACGAAGGCCGCCTCGTGGTCGGCCGTGTCGTAGTAGACGTCCTCGAGCTTTCCCACCTTCTCGCCGTCGCGGTCGACGACGTCCCGCCCGATCCAGTCCGCGATGCCCTCGACTCCGACCACGCCAGCTCCTCCCCTCGGGTGACGCCGGCTCACTACCCCCGGTGGCGCGGGGTCACTCCGCTCAGGCGCGGACGGGGAGCCGGGCGCCGCGCCGGGCCGCGCGCCGCTGCGGCGCGCGGACCTGCAGCTCGCGGGCGACGACGTAGGAGCCGACGACGAAGGCGACCGCCAGGACCTGCCCCGCGAGCCCCTGCCACGTCGCGTAGAGCCCGAGCCAGCTGTTGGCCCAGATCGGCAGCTCGAAGGAGGTCGGGGTGCTGGGCAGCCAGCCGAGCCCCTGCAGCACGTGGACGGTGGTCCCGGTCATCACCGCGAGGACCACCGCGATCAGCATCCCGGTCGCCACGAGCATCCGCCTGTAGGGGAGCTTGCGCTGGAGCACGAAGGTGACGACCCCGACCGCGAGCGTCAGCGCGAGCCCGATGCCGGCCCCGGTCAGGCAGGCGCCCGTGCCCGCGCTGGCCTGGAGGTTCTGCAGGAAGAGGACGGTCTCGAACCCCTCGCGGTAGACGCTCGTGAGCCCCAGGAGCGCCAGCCCCGCCACCTGGCCCGAGACGAAGCCGAGCCGGTCGAGGCGCTCGAGCGCCTTGCGGCGACGGTTGAAGCGCGCGATCCACTGGCTCCAGTACACGCGATGGAAGAACCAGTTGGTGACCACCAGGAGGACCGCGATGGCCAGGATGCCGGTGATCGCCTCCAGGCGCAGCCCGCCCGTGCCGAGCTCGCGGACCAGGAGCTGGACGAGCCCCCAGGTGATCGCCGTGGCGAGGAGGCCGAGGAGCCCGCCGACGAGCACCGGCCGGCGGAGGTGGCGCTTGGCGCCGACGAAGGAGGCGGTGATGGCGGCCAGGATGAGCACCGCCTCGAGCCCCTCCCGGAACACGAGGACCGCCGCGTCGGTGATCACGGTGGCCCGGCTCACCCGGACGTCGCCGAGCGTCTGCTCGGTGACCGCCAGCTCGCTGCGCACCCGGTCGGCGGCGCCCTGGAGCCCGTCGCGCCGATCCAGCGCCACGAGCAGCCCGGGGTCGCGCGCCGAGGGGGACCAGAAGGCGCCGTCGAGGCCGCCGGACGCCGCGCCGAGCCGACCGCGCAGCCCGGCCGAGAGGCCGTAGGCGCGCAGCGCCTCGGCGGCGGCCGCCGCGTGGCGCCCGGCGCCCTCGAGCGACGCCGTGCGCGCGGTGGCCTCCCGGATCGCATCGTACGGGCGCTCGGGGACGACGCTCGCCGAGAGGCGGACCCGCGCCGCGGCCGCCGCGACCGTCGCGCTGAGCGGCCACGGGTGCAGCTCGTCGCGGGTCGCGCCGAGCACCCGCCGCAGCCGCTCGAGCGCGGGGGAGGGATGGGCGAGGGCCAGCAGCCGGGTCTCGGTGCGCAGCCGGGCCGCTCCCGCGGCGTCGTGGGCGATCACGACCGTCCGGTACCGCGCCGCGACCTCCTGCGGGAGCGTCGCGCCCGAGGCGGCCCGCGCCGGCCCCGCCCCCGCGAGGGCCGCGACGAGCAGGGCCAGCACGATGACCGTCCGGCGCACGCCGCTACCCGAGCTTGTCCGTGATCTTCGCCAGCGGCGCGGCCAAGGCCGACACGAGCGCGCTGAGCCGCTTGCGCTCCGCGCCGTCGACCGTGTCGTAGCTCGGGAAGCTCCCACCCACCTTGAGCGTCGCGAGCTCCGCCTGCACCGCGTCGAAGCGCTTGGCGATGGTGCTGGCGAGCGCCGGGTCCTTGGCGCGCAGCGCCGGCGCGAGGAGCCCGAACGTGGTCTGCGACCCGGTCACGTTGGCCTCGAAGTCCACGAGGTCGGTGTGCGAGTAGCGATCCTCCTCGCCCGTGATCTTCGACGAGGAGACCTCGGCGAGCAGGCCGTTGGCGCCGTTGGCCAGCTCGTCGGGCTGGTAGGTGAGGCTCTTGCTCTTCGTGGCGAGCACCTTGCAGTCGGCCAGGAGCTTGTCGGCGACCCCGTCCAGGCCCGCGGTCGAGCCCTTGGCCCACAGCGACCGCTCGATGCGGTGGAAGCCCGTCCACGGGTCGCCCGGCTTGACGTCGTTGACCCGCGCGTCGATGTCGGGGTCGAGCGTGCCGAAGCTCTCGGCCACCGGCTCGATGGTCTCGTAGGGCGCGCGCGCCGCGGCGAACTGCGCCTTGGCCTTCGCGACGTCGCCGGCCTTGACGGCCGCGACGAACGGCGTGACCCGCGCCACCAGCAGGCGCGCCTGGCTCGCGACGTACTGCTGGTAGCCGGACACCGCGGCCTGCAGCCGCGGGTCCGTCGTGCTCGTCACCTTCTCGCCCCCGACGTCCACGACGCCGGTGGCGGCGCTCGTCCCGCCCGGGCAGCTCAGGGTGTACTGGCCGGGCTGGAGCACCAGGGCGAAGGAGCCCGAGAGGCCGGCGACGAGGTTCTCCTTCTCCCCGAGGATGCGCGAGCCGTCGAGCAGCTCCATCTCGCTGACGCGCCCCGTCCCGGCGTTCGTCACCTGGAAGGTCGTGCGGCCCGCGTCGAGCTTCAGCGCGCTCGGGGCGCAGCCGGCGTCGGTGAGCTTGATCGCCACCTTCTTGGCGTCGCTTCCGCCGCCGTCGTCGGAGCTCGACCCGCAGGCGGCGAGGGCGACCGCGGCGAAGGCGACGAGGGTCGCCGTCCCGGCGCTGCGCGCCCCGCCGGCCCGCAGGACGGCGGTGAGCCGCGCGGGCCAGAGCACGTAGAGCGCGGCCGGGACGAGGTAGACGAGGTAGCCGAGCAGCTCCGCGTCGGTCGGCGTGGGCTGCCAGCCCAGCATCCCCGTGAGCAGCGCCGAGGTCCACGTGCCCGGCACGACGAGCCAGGTGAGGTCGAGCGCCTGGCCCTGCCCGGCGTTGAGCCAGCCCGCCTCGTGCGCGGTGTGCAGCGTGCTCGCCACGAGTCCGGCGGCGACGAGCACGAGGACCGCGCCCGTCACGCGGAAGAACCGCGCGAGGTCGATTCGCAGCCCACCGCGGTAGATCAGCACGCCGATGAGAACCGCGCAGGCGAGGCCGAGGACCACGCCGAGCCCGCCCGAGGCCGGGTCGTCCGCGTTCTGCAGCACGGCCAGCAGGAAGACCACCGTCTCGAGCCCCTCGCGGATGACCGCGAAGAAGGCCATGCCCACGAGCGCCGCGGTGGAGCCGTTGGCCAGCGCCGCTCCCGCGCTCTGGCGCAGCTGGCCGGAGAGGTCGCGGGCGTGGCGGCGCATCCAGACGACCATGAAGGAGACGATGCCCACGGCCGCGGCGCCGACGACGGTCTCGAGCCCCTCCTGCTGGCGCTGCGGCAGCTCCTCGTCGAGGAGCTCGAGCAGCCCGCAGAGGGCGACGCAGATCGCGACGGCGGCCACCACGCCGATCCACATGGGGCGCAGGGCCTCCGCCCGCCCCTCCTTGCGCAGGAAGGTGGCGACGATGCCGACGATGAGCGCTGCCTCGACGCCCTCGCGGAGGCCGATGATGAAGGTGGGGAGCACGACGGACCTCGGGCTTAGGGAGACCTAACGCCGCGAGCGTAGCGGGTCCCGCCCGCCGGTGGTCGATTCGGGGCGCGCTCCCTCCGCCCCGGCGACGCCGGCGACACCGCCGCGGGCTTCGGCGGTGATGGCGGCTTCGTGCAGCCACGTTCGGCGGTGCCGTGCCGGGCGGCCGAGCCGGCGTCAGCGGTCGGCGGTGCTCGGGTCCTACGCCGCGTTGAACTCCGCGGCGGAGCGGATGAGGGCCTTGAACGCCTCGGCGTCGATCCTGTCCGCCTCCTTCAGGTCGATCACGCGCCGCACCCTCGCGTCGAGGCTGCCGTTGAAGAGGCCGGCGGGGTCCTCCAGCGAGGCCCCCTTGGCGAAGGTGAGCTTGACCTTGTCCTTGTACGTCTCGCCCGTGCAGATGATCCCGTCCCGTGACCAGACCGGGACGCCGAGCGGGTTGGAGGGCTTCCGCCACTTGATCTCCTCCACCGCGCCGGGCTCGGCCTGGCGGATGAGCTCACGGATCTCCGAGAGGCGCTCGCCGCGCCAGTCGCCCAGCCGGGCGATGATCACGTCGATGGTCTCGGAGGGATCCTCGGGAGCCGCATCGTCGGGCATGCGCCCACTCTTCCAGACGTCGAGGACGTCGTCACGACGAGCGTCGACGTGCCGGCGGCCGTGCAGCGGCACGGGGGCCGCCCGAGCGCCTCCTCGCAGTCAGCCGCGGTAGCGCAGGCCGTCGAGCGCGACCCGGAGCAGGTGCTCCTTCTGCTCCGGGTCGGTCGAGGGGATCTTCACGATGCCGACGACGAGGTGGATGAGCTCCTGGATGGTGATGTCCTCGCGGACCACGCCGGCCTCCTGCGCCTGGGCGAGCAGTGGCGCGCCCGCGGCCCACAGGGACGTCCGGCAGGCGGAGAAGAGCTCCGAGCCCGCGTCGAGGTACTTCTGCAGCTCGGTCGCCAGGGCGAGCTTCGTCCCGATGTAGGCGACGACCCGGTCGATCCAGCCGGTCAGGGCCTGCCACGGCTCCGCGCCTGAGAAGTCGGCGGCCGCCCGGCAGACCTGCTCGACCTCCTCGACGTAGATCGCCTCGAGCAGCGCCTGGCGGTTCGGGAAGTTGCGGTAGAGGGTGCCGATGCCGACCCCGGCTCGCCGCGCGATGTCCTCGAGCGCCGTCGCCTCCCCGCCCTCGGCGAACGCCTCGCGGGCCGCGGCGAGGACCTTCTCGTAGTTGCGCAGCGCGTCGGCCCGCTTGGGGCGCTTGAGCAGACTGGTGGGGGCGGGTTCGATCGTGGTCATCGGGAGACGGCGGTTGACAAAGCGGAGGCTACCTCCGTAAACTTCCCGATGGAAGCGGAGGCATCCTCCGCAAATACGGGAGGCGTCCTCCACTTTACCGCCCCCACCTCAGACTTCAACTCCGTCAGGAGACCCGGTGACCACCACCTCAACCACTTCCCGCACGCGGGATGCGGCGCCCTGGGCGATGCTCTTCGTCGTCTGCCTCGCCCAGCTGATGATCGTCCTCGACGCGACGATCGTGAACGTCGCGCTCCCCGTCATCCAGGACGACCTCGGCCTCTCCCAGGGCAACCTCACCTGGGTCGTCAACGCGTTCCTGGTGAGCTTCGGCTCGCTCCTGCTGCTCGCCGGCCGCCTCGGCGACCTGGCCGGCCGCCGGACCATCTTCCTCGCGGGCGTCGGCCTCTTCACCGTCGCCTCGGTCCTCTGCGGCCTCGCGCCGTCGGGCGGGGTCCTCATCGCGGCCCGCTTCCTCCAGGGCATCGGCGCCGCGGCCCAGGCGTCGGTGATCCTCGCGATCATCGTCACGAACTTCGCGGCGGGCACGGAGCAGGCGAAGGCCATGAGCGCCTACGTGTTCGTGTCCGTGGCCGGCGGCTCGCTCGGCCTGCTCGCCGGCGGGCTGCTGACCGAGGCGCTCAGCTGGCACTGGGTGTTCTTCATCAACGTGCCGATCGGCCTGGCCACCGTCGTCCTCGGCCGCCGCTTCGTGCCCGCCGACCGCGGGATCGGCTTCGGCCACCACGTCGACTGGGCGGGCGCGGCGCTCGTGACCTCGTCGCTCATGGTCGGCATCTACGCGATCGTGCAGGCGAGCACCCACGGCTGGACCTCGACGCCCGTCCTCGGCTTCGGCGCGGTCGCCGCCGTGCTGATGGTCGCCTTCGTGCAGCTCGAGCGGCGCCTCGTCCACCCGATCATGCCGCTGCGGATCCTCTCCTCGCCCGGGCTCGTCTGGGCGAACCTGAGCCGCGCGATGCTCGTCATGGGGATGTACAGCACCTTCTTCCTCGGGACGCTCTACCTCGAGCGGGTCCGCGGCCTCGGCGCGGTCGCGACGGGGGCGGCGTTCCTGCCCTGGACCCTGACCGTCGCCGTCCTCTCGCGCGGGGTCACCGCGCGGATGATCGCGCGCTTCGGGCCGCACCGCGTGCTGGTCACGGGGATGCTCAGCGCGGCGGCCGGCCTGTTCCTCTTCAGCACGGCCGGAGCGGACACCGCGTTCTTCCCGACGGTGTTCGGCGCCTGCCTGCTGATCGGCGCCGGCATCGGCAGCGCCTTCCAGCCCCTGCTGACCATCGCGATGGCCAACGTCCCCCGCGAGGACGCGGGCCTCGGCTCCGGCCTCGCGAACGTCAGCCAGCAGCTCGCGGGCGCCCTGGGCGTCGCCGTGCTCTCGACCATCGCCGACAACCACACGAAGAACCTCGTCGATGCCGGCCGCGGGGCGACCCCCGCGCTCGTGGACGGCTTCCAGCTCGCGTTCATGGTCGCCGCCTCGATCGCGGCGCTCGGCGCCCTGCTGGCCGCCGTGGTCCTGCGACCCACGTCCGCGCCCGCGCTCGAACCCGAGCTCGACTCCGGGCTCGACCCCGAGCCCGTCACCCGCACGCTGGAGGCCGCATGAGCACCCCCACCGCGGTCGCGCGCCGCTCCTCCCTCGCCCGCCGGGCGGCGGAGGGGACGCTCACGGCCTACCTGCGCGAGGAGTCCCGCCGCGACGCGACGCGCACCCGCCCCGCCGGACGCCGGTCGTCATCCGAGATGGAGCCGGCCGCACCACCGCGCCGCACGCCGGGCGCGCAGTGCGAGCGGACCCGCTGAGGAGCGCGCTGGCCTCCACGTCCGGGCCGCAGGAAGGGCGAGGGGGGCTCGGTGCGGTCGCCGGTCGGCCTCACCCGCGTCCTCGCAGCTGCTGCTGCTGCTCGGGGCTGCGACCCTCGCCGAAGTCGTCGGCAGACGCGTCGACGAAGAGGTCGACGTAGCCCGACTTCGCGGGCTGCTCGCGGCCGCCCGAGTCACCGTCGGCGACCCGTCGAACACCGCCACCGTGTGGTCCTCGCGACCGGTCAGGCCGGCGCCCATGACGGCCAACGCGACGACCCCGATGTCCGCCTGCTGCTTCGTGCCGTCCGGCACGGACCTCTCCACCCCAGGGCACCGCACGACATGGGGCGAACATCGGGCCCCGTTCGGCGCATGCGCGCGGTGTGAGCGCCGTGTGCAGGAGCTGTGAGCGCCGCCCCCGATCCTCCTGGCCATGAGCTCCACGACCACTACTCCACCGGCGCCGGCGCAGACGTCCACGCGCGGCTACGCGTCGCTCGGCGCGGCGTGGATCCCCCTCGCCGCCCTCTGCCTCGCCTTCTTCGTCGAGATGGTGGACAACACGCTGCTGTCGATCGCCCTGCCCACCATCGGCCGCGACCTCGGCAGCGGCACCACCGGCCTGCAGTGGGTCACCGGCGCGTACTCGCTGACCTTCGGCGGCCTGCTGCTGACCGCCGGGTCGATCGCCGACCGCTTCGGGCGACGGCGCGTCCTGATGGTCGGGCTCGGACTGTTCGGCGGACTCAGCCTCCTCGTCCTCCTCGTCCACTCCGCCGGCGAGCTGATCGCCCTGCGGGCCGGCCTCGGCATCGCCGCCGCGATGATGGCGCCGATCACCAACTCGCTCGTCTTCCGGCTGTTCGACGACCAGGCGCTCCGGATGCGCGCCATGACCGTGATGATCACCGTCGGCCTGTCCGGGTTCGTCCTCGGCCCGCTGCTCGGCGGCACGGCGCTGGCGCACGTCAGCTGGGAGTGGCTGCTCGTCGTCAACGCCCCGATCGCGGTGATCGCCTACGTCGGCGTCCGCCTCGGGGTCGCGGCCGACGAGCCCGGCGACTTGACGGACGACGAGCTCGACCTCCCCGGCGCCGTCCTGAGCGTCCTCACGATCGGCCTCGCCTGCTACTCGCTGACGAGCGGCGTCGAGCACGGCTGGCTCGGCGCGGGCACCGTCGCGGCGATCGTCGGCGCGGTCGCCGCCGGCGGCGCCTTCGTCCGCCACGAGCGCCGCAGCGACTCGCCGATGCTCGACCTCACCCTCTTCTCCAACGGCACCGTCCGCGGCGCCTCCATCGCACAGGTCGGCACCTCGATCGCCATGGCCGCCGTCATGTTCGGCCTGATCCTGCACTTCCAGTACGCCTACGGCTGGAGCCCGGTGCGGGCCGGCCTCGCGAACCTGCCGTTGATCGTGACGATGCTCCTCGCCTCCCCGCTCTCCGAGGGCCTCGCGAAGCGCTACGGCCACCGCGTCGCCTGCATGATCGGCGCGGCGCTGCTCGCCTCCTCGCTGGCCGGCATGTCCTGGGGCGTGTACCACGGCTACCTCGCCATCGCGGTCTCGATGGTGGTCATGACGGTCGGCCTGCGGACGATCATGACCATCTGCGCCGTGGCCCTCGTCGATGCGATGCCGGCGAACCGCACCTCGATCGGCACGGCGCTGAACGACACCGCGCAGGAGGTCGGGACGAGCGTCGGCACCGCAGTGGTCGGCACGCTGATCGCCGTCCTGGTCACCACCGCGCTGCCCGCCGGCACCTGGAGCCCCGAGCTCGTCCAGTCGTTCTTCCACGGCGAGCGCGTGACCTACGGCGTCCTCGCGATCGTCGTCGGACTCATCGCCGGCTACGGCGCCTGGACGCTCACCGACTCGCGTTCGGTCGAGGAGCACCCGGCCGAGGTGGCACCGGCCGAGGAGCCCGCCGCCGCCCGCGTCGCACAGCCGGCCTGATCGCTTCAGCCGCTGACGGTCGCCGGGTCCAGGCGCTGCAGCGCCGCGCTGCGCTCCTGCCGGCGGCCGACGGTGAACGCGGCCTCGTAGGCCTCGTCCCCGAGCGTCCCCCGCAGGTCCGTGGTCAGGTGGGCGACGGCGGGGTCGGTGCGGTCCTCGGCGCCGCGCAGCCGTGCGGCGGCCCCGAGCATCTCGGCGGCCGCCGCACCGTCTCCGAGGCGGCTCGCGAGCGCGGCGACCGCGACGCCGACGAGCGCGATGATCGGCTGGTCCTCGGTCTCGATCGCCGCGGGGTAGGCCAGCTCCAGGTGCCCCCGGGCCGCGCCGAGGTCGTCGTCCTCGACGGCGATCAGCGCGGCGGCGGCGCGGACGCCGGCCTGTATGTGGGAGCGCTCGGGCCGGCCCGGGGCGACCCGCTCGATCGTCTTGAGCGCGGCGGCGATCAGCTCATGGGACTCGTCCTCGTGCCCGAGCAGCCGGCTCAGCCGGGCGAGGAACGCCCCGGCGAACGCGGACTCGATGCCGCCGACGTCGGTGGCGTCGCGGGAGCGGCGCGCGTAGGCGCGGGCGCCCTCGAGGTCGCCCTGGCGCCAGCGGACGCCGGCGATGTCGAGCAGCAGGCGCGCGTTGTCGCTCTCGGCGCCGAGCTCCTGGAAGAGCACGCGGGCCTCCTCGAGCGCCGCCGCGGCGCCGTCGAGGTCGTCCTCGAGCATCCGCAGGCTGGCGACGGAGCTCAGGGTCGCCGTCAGCCCCCAGCGCTCGCCGAGCGCGCGGAACGCGACGAGCGCCTCGTCGAGGTGGCTCCGTCTGCCCTCGACGTTGCCCACGTTCTCGGCCGCCTGAGCGAGAGCGAGCGGGACCGTCGCGCGGACCCAGGCGTCGTCGCTCTGCAGCGAGCGGGCGAAGAGCCGCTCGGCGCGGGCCGGGTCCGAGGAGAACCAGGCCAGGACCGGCAGCGCGGCGAGCGCCACCGGGCGCGGCGACAGGTCCAGCCCGTCGAGCTCGTCCAGCAGCGCCAGGAGGTCCGCGCGGATGTCCTCGCTCATGGCGTCGGTCCCGAACAGGAGCAGGTTCTCGGCGATCAGGCGGTCGAGCGGGTCGGCGTCGCCGGGGACGGCGTGGGCGAGCCGGATGGCGGCGGTCGCGTCGTTCGGGCTGCCGGAGAGGACCCAGAACCAGCCGAGCGAGATCGCCATGCGCAGGGCGCGGCGGGCGTCGCCGTCGTCGGCGAGCCAGCGCAGCGCGGCGAGCAGGTTGTCGCGCTCGGCCTGCAGGCGCTGGAACCACTCCAGCTGGCCGGGACCGCGCAGGTGCGGGTCGGCCTCGTCCGCCAGCGCGGCGAAGAAGCGTGCGTGCGCCGTGCGGGTGGGGGAGAGCTCGTCGTGCTCGGCGAGCTCCGGTAGCGCGGAACGCCCCGGTCGACGAGGACCAGCAGCGAGCGGTCCACGAGCGACGCGAGCAGGTCGAGCACCGCGTGCTCGTCGAGGTCGTCGTCGGCGCAGGCCGCTGCGGCGCTCTCCGGCGTGACCCCGGCGGGGAAGACGGCGATCCGCCGGGCGAGCAGCCGCTCGTCGTCGCTCAGGAGGTCCCAGCTCCAGTCGACGACGGCGCGGAGCGTCTGCTGGCGCGGCAGCGCGGCGCGGCTGCCCCCGGTGAGCAGGCGGAAGCGGTCGTCCAGGCGGGCGGCGATCTGCGGGGCGGGCAGGGACCGCAGGCGCGCGGCGGCGAGCTCGATCGCCAGCGGCAGGCCGTCGAGGCGCCGGCAGATCTCCACGACGCTCGCGACGGTCGCGGCGTCCACCGCGAAGCCGGGTGCCGCGTCGGCCGCGCGGTCGGCGAACAGCCGCACGGCCGGGTGCTCCAGCGCGGCCCGCGCGTCGGCGTCGGCGGGCGGGAGGCCCAGCGGCGGGACCCGCTCCAGCCGCTCGCCGGCGATGCCGAGCGGCTCGCGGCTCGTGGCGATGATCCGCAGGCGCGGGCAGTGCGCGAGCAGCTGGTCGGCGAAGACCGCGACTGCGGCGACGAGGTGCTCGCAGTTGTCGAGGACGAGGACGGTGTCGCGCTCGGCCAGGACGTCGAGCAGGTGCGCCACCGGGTCCGTGGCGGCCGGGGTGCCCGGTCCCGGTGTCCCCGCGGTGCTCTGCCTGAGCATGGTCGCCTCGCGCAGGCCGAGCGCCCCGAGGACGCCCGCGCCGACGTCGCCGGGGTCGCTGATCGTCGCGAGCTCGACCATCCAGACGCCGTCGGCGGCCCGGTCGCCCTGGCGCCCGGCGACCTCGCCGGCCAGGCGCGTCTTGCCGGCGCCTCCGGGCCCGATCAGCGTGATCAGGCGGTGCTCGGCCAGCAGCTGGTCGAGGCGCTCGACCTCCGCGTCGCGACCGACGAAGCTCGTGAGCGCGTGGCGCAGGTTGGTGCGGCGGGGGGTCGCGGGTGGAGGGTCGAGGACCGGGGCCGCAGCCGTGACGCCGATGACCGCGAGGTGGGCCGCCCGGAGGTCGGCGGAGGGGAGGGCACCGAGCTCGTCGTCGATGCGGACGCGGAACCGCTCGTAGGCCTCGAGCGCCTCGGCGGGCCGGCCCGCCGCCGTCAGCGCCCGGATCCGCTGCGCAGCGAGCCGTTCGTGCAGTGGATGAGCGGCCGTCAGCGCGTCGAGCTCGGAGACCAGGTCCGCACTGCCACCCAGCAGCAGGTCGGCCTCGAGGCGATCGGCCGTCGCGGCGACGCGCAGCGCCTCCAGCCGGTCGGCCGCCTCCGTCGCGAACCGCCGGTCGCCGGCGAGCTCGCCGAGCGCCGGGCCGCGCCAGGCCGCGAGCGCGTCCCGGAGGGCTTCCGCGGCCGCCGCGATGTCCCCGGCGCGCAGCATCGCCCCGCCCGCCCGCGCCGCCGCCTCGAACGCGAGCGCGTCGACGGCCTCGGACGCGAGCGCCAGCCGGTATCCGGCGGCGCCTGAGAGGACCGCCTCCGAGCCGACCACCCGCCGCAACCGCGAGACCAGCGCCTGCAGCGCGTGCCCGGCGTCGGCGGGTGGCGCCTCCTCCCAGATCGCGTCGATCAGCGCGCTCCGGCTGACGTCGCGCCCGGCGTCGAGCGCGAGACGGACGAGAAGCGCCCGCACGCGGCCGCCCGCGACGGGCACGAGGCGCTGGTCGCGCCAGACCTCCAGAGCTCCGAGGACGGCCACCCGCACGCGCCCACTCTTGCACGGGGCAGAGGGCGTCGAAGGCGAAGATCGGGCGGATCAGGCCCGCGGAGAGGATCAGGCCGGCGGTGCCTGGAGACCCCTGACAGCGCGCGGCGACGCGACCGCATGCACGTCGGCGGGCTCGCCGACCAGCCGGCGGAACCGGCGCGCTCGTGGTCCCCGGCCGGGCGGCGGCCCGTTGAGCGAGACCTCCGTCGGCAACCACCTCCACGGCGCGCTCGACGCCGCCGGGCTCCCGAATCACGTCGTCCGCCACACGTCTGGTACCGGTCAGGGACGACGACGCCGATTCGAGCCGCGATCCAGCGCAGCTGCCCGAGACCGAATCCCGTCCGCGGCCGGAGTGAGCCTCTGCGCTGAGGAGCTCATGCTGCGGACACCGGCTTGAGGCTTGGCGCGCCCTCGAAGACGCCGTCGTCGGACAGCAGCGGCAGCACTCTCAGCCGGCGCGATTGTCTGCCAGAGTCTGGACCATGCCCGACTACGCGATTGCGAACTTGCTGCAGATCGACGATTCCATGGCCGGTCGCACCGAGGGCATCGAAGGCCGCTTCGGGCGCGGACACCTCGGCTCTGGTGACCTCGGGGTCAGCCATTGGCGTTACGCCCCCGGCCAGCGCCTCTTCAGCCACCGCCACCGTGAGCAGGAAGAGGCGTACATCGTGCTGTCGGGCTCTGGGCGCGTGCGCCTCGACGGGGAGGTTCGCGACATCAGCCGCTACGACGTCGTCCGGGTGGGACCCGGCGTCGTGCGCGCTTTCGAGGCGGGCACCGACGGGCTCGAGATGATCATCGTGGGGGGGCCGAAGGCCAACGGGCCCGACGGCGTGCCCGACGACTCGCCGTGGCCCGGCGACGCCGAGTAGCGAAGACCGGTTGCGAGATCCGAACGTGTCGTCGTGAGTGCTTGTCGTCCGAAGCACTCCTCCGTGTTCTGACACCGGCTGAAAGGGACCGTTTGGCCGGGCCCGCCTGGGATACGTCTCGCGGCCGTCGGGCAGGACGGCTGGGCAGGAGCACGCCGGGTTCACGGACGCTCTACTTGACGAAGGATCGATCGTCCTTGGCGGCCCGTTCGGCGAAGACGGCGACCAGGTCGCCCTGCTGTTCGAGGCGGAAGCGAGAGCGCAATCCGTGGGCGCATGGCGAAGGATCCGCGCAGTCATCATCTCCTTCGAGTCGACCAGATCCGATCGTGGTCGCTGTGGATGGGCGGTGACGTTGCCTGTCGCTTCGGACGAGAAGCGCGGCTCCGTGCGTCGCGCGACACGCTGCCTCGGTGCTGCTGCTTCTCCCTGCCGTGCTCGCCGGCCTCGTTCCCCAACACACGTGGTTCGTCGCCACCTTGGGACGAATGCGCTGGCCCGCCGCATGAGCAGGACCGCCTAGCGTCAGTGGCATGCCCGAAGAGGAAGCCAAGTCCATGACCGAGCGCGAGCCGCAGGCCTTCACCCCGGCGTCGGCTCCCCGCCGCGAGGACGAGTTGCCCCTCGCCCCGCTCGAGCAGGAGCCTCACGTGCCGCTGGAGGAGATGCCGAACATCCCGGCCGACGTGGGGGGCGGGGTCAGCGAGAGCGAGGTGACCGACCAGAACCAGTCGGCGACCCCGACTCAACACGACGACACCGGCCAGACCGAGCACCCACCCGCCTCGACTGCTCCCTAGGTCCGGGGATATCGCCTCCGCCGGCGCTGCATGTGCTTCGGGCGCCGTAGCCGCTTCGGAGGGACCCAGCATGAAATTCGAAGCCGTGGACGGCGTCGACCTGAACCCAGCGGCACCGACGTCCCGGACGCGATCGATGCAAACAGCCGGTTCCGCTTCGACGCCGAGGTCGAGTCGTTCAACACGGATCAGTGCTTGGTCTTCTTGAAGCAATCGCGCGGAACGCGACGTCCTCGACGCAGCGCCGCTCGATCAGCCGCGAAGAGCGCTCGCAGACCAAGTAGGCGGTAAGGCCCGACCTTCGAGCTCTCCCATCAGAAAGTCCGAGAGGACCGCGCTCGCATCGAAGCCTGCTGAGACAGACGCACTGATGCAACCGAGTATGAGGCCGCCTGCGAACCCATACGACACTCAGCCCTACGGGGGCGCTCGCTGAAGCGGCGGCGCTAGGTTGAGCCAAGCGCTCAGGCGCTTTGCGTTGGCAAGAGCGCCGGCCGTTGACCACGTTGTGTGCAGCGTTCAGGTGCGGATCGGCGCGCTGTCTGCGAGGGGCGCGCCGGCAGTTGAGCGTGTCGGGAGCCGGGTCGGTTGCGAATCGGTAGAGCCCTGCGTAAGCTGTCTGTACGAACGCTTGCTCAGCAACGCTGGAGGCCGAGAACATGAGGTTGGATGAGACTGCGGTTGGTCACGAGGCCCAGATCAGGGTGGTCGTGGGCGAGAGCCAGGGCGCTGACGCGTTCGGGAACGCGGGCCTTCCGGCTCTCGCGAGCCCGGCCCTGGTTGGCCTGTGCGAGGCAGCGTCCATGGCCGCACTGGAGAACTTCATGGACGAGGCGAACGGTCTGTGGGGAGCGTGATCGAGGTCGAGCACACCGCCCCGACGCCGATCGGAGCTGAGGTCGATGTCCGCGCCCGTATCGGGTCGATCGACGGACGCAAGGTGTGGTTTGAGGTGTCCGCCTCAGACAGCTCCGGCGAGATTGGGCGAGGCCGGCACGCACGGTTCGTGGTCGACGATGCCCGATTCCAAGCTCGTCTGGCATCGATGCGCCCCCAACCGCTGGCCGAGAAGGCTTAGCAATGGACACGGTCGTCGAGTACGAACGCCGCGGCGCGGCGGCATGGATCACGCTCAACCGGCCTGAGAAGCTCAACGCGATCTCGTTCGCCGTCAACGACGCAGTGGTCGACGGCCTGTTGCGCGCCGAGCGCGACGACGAGGTGCGCGTCGTTGTCTTAGCCGGCGCTGGAAAAGCGTTCTCAGCGGGGCACGATCTCCAGGAAGAGGTCGACGCAAAGGTCAACGGAGCGTATGGCTGGCATGCCTTCCTGGAGGCTCACCAGGAGGTTGTCAGAAGGCTATGGGCGTGCCGAAAGCCTCTGATCGCCGCGGTCCATGGTCACTGCCTCGGCGGGGGATTCGAGTTTGCCCTCGCCTGCGACATCATTGTCGCCACGTCAGAAGCGACGTTTGGGCACGTTGAGATTCTCTATGGGTCAGGACCGGTGACGGTGATGCTGCCGTTCCTGATCCACGAGCGCAAAGCGCGCGAGCTGATCTTGACCGGTGACACCATTGGGGCCGAGGAGGCGCTGGAGTGGGGGATCATCAACCAGGTCGTCGAGCCGGAGGCGCTCGGGGCAGCGGTCGCGCGCTACGTCGGCAAGCTCGCACCGACACCCGTCGCGGTCATGCGCATGCACAAGCTTGCGCTGCAACGCGCTTCTGAGCTGAAGGGAATGTTGGCCGCGGCGCAGACGAATGTGGAGATTTCAGCGATTCTGAACTCGGCGGAGACTCCCGAGCAGCGACAGTTCGACAGCATCGTGGCCGACCGGGGCCTGAAGGAGGCCCTCGCCTGGCGTAGTGCTCGGTACGCGTCGGCGGAGGAAGCCAGCGTTGACTAGGCCGCTGTTGATCGCTGGCAGCGTTGCCTGACGGCGGCCGTCTTGGACCGCACGAGGCGATTGGCTGCCACTCCGTGGCGCGGCTCGTACGCCCACCGGTAGTTCCCCACGACGAAGTCAGAGGATGAGGTCGCATGCAAAAAGAGCTTGACGGAAAGGTTGCGATCGTCACCGGCGCCGCCGGCGGACTGGGAGCGGCGATCTGCGAGGTATTCGCGAGGGAGGGCGCCTCCGTCGTGGCGGTGGATCGACAAGGTGAAGGCTGCTTTCGCGCCGATGTCGGTACCCGAGCAGGCAACGAGGAGATGGTGGCGGAGGCGGTTCGGCGCCACGGCCAGGTCGACATTCTGGCGCTCAACGCCGGGTTTCAGTTTATGGCGCCGATTTACGAGTTTCCCGAAGAGCAGTGGGATGCGCTGCAGAATGTCATGGTCAAGGGGCCGGCCATGGCGATCCGAGCTGCGTGGCCGCAGCTGACGCGTGAGCCCGGCGGCCGGATCATCGCGACAGGATCGAGCCTGTCGCTGGTCGCTGAGGAGTACAAGGCCGGGTACACCAGCGCCAAACACGCGATCCTCGGGCTGATCAAGGTGGCTGCCTTGGAGGGTGCGCCGCACGGACTGTGCGCGAATGTCATCGCCCCGGGCTTGATGTGGACGGCGCTGATGGAGAACCAGCTGCAGGACCACATGCGTCTGCGTGGCTGGACACGCCAGCAGGTTCTGGACCGCATCGACCTCTTTCAGCCCGGGCGAGCCGTCACGGTGACCGAGTCCGCCGAAGTGGTCGCTTTTCTGGCAAGCGCGCGAGCTTCGGGTGTCAGCGGCACCTGCATCCCGGTCGATCTGGGTGCGGTCGCTGCGTAGGCGCCGCAGAAAGCGAGTCCATCGATGAACTGGGAAGTATTTGTCACCTGCGCGGTGACTGGGTCGGCGGAGTCGACCAGTCGCAGCCCTCACGTTCCCGTCACGCCCGAGCAGATCGCTGCCGCGGCGCTTGAGGCTGCGCAGGCGGGAGCGGCGATCGCCCACATCCACGTCCGAGATCCCAAGATCGGCAGCGCGAGTCGCGACGTCGCGCTGTACCGCGAGGTCGTCGAGCGGATTCGCGCGTCGGATATCGATGTGGTGATCAACCTCACGGGAGGGATGGGCGGCGACCTGTTCCTCGGCGGCCACGAAGCACCACTGCCTCCGGCGGACGGAACCGACATGGTGTCGGCCAAAGAGCGGCTCGCGCACGTCAGCGAGCTGCTGCCCGAAATCTGCACGCTGGACTTCAGCAGCATGAACTTCGGGTCGGCCGGGCCTGACTATGTGCAGGTCAATACGCCGGCGATGCTGCGAGAGATGTCCGCCATCGTGCAGCGGCTGGGCGTCAGACCGGAGTTCGAGGTGTTCGACACCGGAGACTTGGTGTTGGTCAAGGAGATCCTCGCGGAAGGTCTGATCGACAACCCAGCCTTGATCCAGCTGTGTTCGGGCATTCCGTACGGTGTGCCGGCCGACCCGCTGTCGTTGATCGCGATGATCAACGCGCTTCCCTCCGACGCGAATTTCTCGGCATTCGCGATCGGGCGGATGCAGATGCCGCTGGTTTCCCTGGCGGCAATTCTAGGCGGGAACGTCCGGGTCGGGCTGGAAGACAACCTCTACCTCTCACGGGGAGTGCTCGCGACCAACCGCGACCTCGTGGAGCGCGCGGTCGAGATCCTGGAGCGGATGAACGTCCGGATCCTCGGACCGAGCGAGGTTCGAGAGCGGCTGTCGCTGCGAGACCCGCGGGGATCGAAATGACGAACCCGCGATGGCTGGCATGAACGGATCAGAGGCACGGAGCGAGGAGCACCGACCGATCTAGGTAGCGATGCCTGGGCACACAAGTCGCAGCTTGGGGAGCGGGCGGCCGAGGAGGGTGGCCGGCTACATCTCCTTTTTAGTCAATGTCGTCGTTGTGAGGAGAGCTATGAACCAGAAAGACACCGGCCTATCGAAAGCGAGCGACGGCCTACACAGAAGTCTGAGTGTGGTCACGAGCACCGCACTCGTGTTGGCAGGAATCGGAATTAGCGGAGTTCGATGCTCATGAGCGAACTGTGGGAGGCGAAGACGCAGTGATCCGCTACGAAGTGAGTGGCCCGGCGGCCGAGATCATCCTCAACCGCCCGTCGAAGCTGAACGCCCTGAGCTATGCGCTTGTCGAGGCTCTCTCCGATGCGATCGATCGTGCCGCTGCGGACGACGACGTCAAGGTGGTGGTGCTTCGCGGCGCGGGTCGGGCGTTCTCGGCCGGCTATGACCTCAGCGAGGAGGTCGCCGACCAGATCAACGACGTCCACACGTGGCATCGGCTGCTCGAGAAGGATGTGTCGGTGACACTCAAGCTGCTGCGCCTGCCCAAGCCGACCATCGCGGCTGTGCACGGGTACTGCCTCGCGGGCGGGTGCGACTTGGCGATGGCGTGCGACATGGTGATCGCGGCGGAGGGCACCAAGATCGGCGAGCCCGAGATCCGCTACGGGTCAGGTCCGGTGACGATGCTGATGCCGTATCTCATCGGCCAAAAGAAGGCCAACGAGCTGCTATTCACGGGTGACGCGATCGACGCGGTCGAGGCAGAGCGGATCGGGTTGATCAACCGTGTGGTCGCCGAGGACGAACTCGACGACACGGTCGCGGAGCTGGTGGCGAAGATCGCGCCCACCCCACTGGCGGTCCTCCGGTACACCAAGCTCGGGCTGTTGCGCACCTATGAGGCGATGGGCCTCAGTCAAGCGGTCGCGTCCAACCTCGACCTGTCGGCGATCCTAAACGCCTGCGACACGCCGGAGCAGCGAGAGTTCGACACGATCGCCGGGCGCGACGGGCTGGGCGCGGCACTCGCCTGGCGTGACGGGCGCTACGGCGCGATCACCGGCTGACACCGCTCCGCCAAGCCAAGCACTCATGTTTGTCTCGGCCATGACGCACACAGCGGCGCGAAAGCCGGTAATGTCCTGAACGAGTGCTCGCTCAGGTACCGGGATAAAGGTCTGGATAGATGCGCTCAGCGGTCGTTGGTGAGGATGAGAATGCCGCCCGAAGTGCAGAGGCGGTTCGCCTGGCTGTCGCGAAACCCAAATACATGTTCGGAGGGTCTGACGTGGTTAATTACGCGGTCGTAAATCCCGCAACCGGCGCGCTGGTAGAGCAGTTTGAGATAATAGCCGACACTGCGCTGCGTGACGCGATCGCTGCTGGCCAGCAGGCCGGGCTGGACTGGGTGCCGACGACGACCGTCGCTCAACGGGCAGAGATGATTCGCGAGGTTGGCGCGCTGCACGCGCAGCGACGCGATGCACTGGCGGCGATCATCGCGCGCGAGATGGGTAAGCCCATCCAGCATGCGCTCGTCGAGCTGGAGTTCTGCGAGGCGATCTATGGCTACTACGCCGACAACGCCGAGGCGCTACTCCAGGACGAACCGATCGCCTTGCTCGGTGGTGACGGCGACGGGACTGCGGTCGTGCGAAAAAGCCCGTTCGGCCTGCTGCTGGGGATTATGCCGTGGAACTACCCCTACTACCAGGTATCGCGCTTCGCTGGCCCCAACCTGGTGATGGGCAACACGATCCTGCTCAAACATGCGCCGCAGTGTCCGGAGTCGGCGCTGGCAACGGAGGCGATCTTCCGTGAGGCCGGTTTCCCGGAGGGTGCCTACAAGAACATCTTTGCCACCAACGAGCAGATCGAGTGGGTCATCGGTGACCCGCGCGTGCGCGGCGTGTCGCTGACCGGATCTGAGCGCGCTGGGGCGGCGGTGGCCGAGATTGCGGGGCGCAACCTCAAGAAGGTGGTGCTCGAGCTCGGCGGCTCTGATCCTTTCCTTTTGCTCAGCACCGACGACATCGACGCGACCGTCGAGCACGCTGTGCTCGCGCGGCTTGAGAACACCGGCCAGGCGTGTAACGCCGCGAAGCGGTTCATCGTGGCCGACGACCTCTACGACGATTTCCTGCAGAAGTTCAGTGCCGCGCTGACCGCAGTCAAGCCCGGCGATCCGATGTCGTCGGACTCGATGATCGGGCCGCTGTCGTCCAAGGAGGCGACCGCCCGCTTGGCCGAGCAGGTCAAGCGCGCGATCGAGCAAGGCGCGACGGTCGCGGCGGGCGGCGGTGAGCCGGACGGCAACTTCTACCCGCCGACGGTGCTCACCGACGTCAAACCCGACAACGACGCCTACCGCGAGGAGCTGTTCGGTCCGGTGGCGCAGGTGTACAAGGTCAGCTCGGAGGCCGAGGCGATCACGCTGGCCAACGACACGCCGTTCGGCCTGGGCTCTTATGTGTTCACCACCGACGCAGAGCAGGCGCTGCGGATCGCCGACAAGCTCGACGCCGGGATGGTGTTCATCAACACGTTCGGCGCCGAGGGCCCCGAGCTGCCGTTCGGAGGTGTCAAACGGTCGGGTTTCGGGCGTGAACTCGGCCGGTTCGGCGCCGATGAATTCGTTAACAAGAAACTGATCCGGGTGGGAGCATGAGCGAGAACAACAGCATGGCCACCTCCGTGTAGACACTGACCGCGCCCCGTGGCCAGGATCCCCGCGACCGGGTAGAGGCCGTGCATGTTGCGCACGAAGTGGACGGCGCAGCGCTGCCGGGGCGCGTCGAGCACCCGGCGGGCGATCGCGGACGTCAAGCCCTCGTGATGATCGGCTGCAGCAGGCGCAGTGCCAGATCACCAGCCGCAGCCTGTGCAGGCCGCGGGCTCGCAGGCCGCACAGGAACTCGGGCCAGAACGTCTCAGACTCGACTTCGCCGATGTCCAGGCCGATCACCTCGCGATGGCCGGCCTTGCGCGACGGCGTAGGCGACGACCAGGGCCTTGGAGACGACGCGGCCACGGTCTCTGACCTTGACGTGCTTGGCATCGAGCCGCAGAGGTAGGGGGTAGGCCGCCTCGAGCGGGCGCTGGCGGAGCTGCTCGACGTTCTCGTCGAGCTCGCGGCACAGCCAGCTGACGCGGTTCTTGTCCATGCCGTAGGTCCAGAGCTGGGTCACGCGCCCCTCGGCGCGCTCGCCGCGGCCCGCGCCGGTCAACTGCACGATCTCGGCCTCCATCAGCTCACGCACGACCATGCCGACCGCGTCGCGCAGCAGGTCTCCATGCTCGCCGCTCATCGCCTTCGCGACAACATGGGCAGGGGCATCATCCGGTCCTCGGCCATCGTAGTGCTCCTTCTCATCGGTGTTCTGGCGAAGCCGACGAGCTTGGACGCGACGGTGGTCGGACTGACCTACGCGAGCCTCTTACACCACTTCTACCGACATGACAAACGGCCTCGGCGTTCTCCGGTTCCCCTTCGGTGACCGAGTCTGGTTCGCACCTCTCCACCTCCGTGGAGACCGGACACCTCTCTCGCCAACAAGTCAACTGAGAAGATTCAGCTCAGCCCATCCGTTCAGCAGGTCCATGAGCAACATACCTGGACCGCTTACTCGTACCAGGCCCCGGGGGCCGCCGGCTTCGAGGTCTTGTAGTCAAAGTCACGCGTGAATACAAGGCGCGCGTTGCGGTCGCGTTCGATCGCCTCAAGTTTGTGCCAACTTGACACCATTGCCTCCGGGTTTCCAGACAATGCCAGGGACGCGGCGCTGCCGCGTTTTGCTCTCCAAGTAGCTGGCGTCTGCGGCAAAGACGGAGAGCCCGCTTAGAAGCGCGTGCAAAATGAAGGGTTATGTCTCCTGGCCTGGGATCTGTCTGGGGTTCCCCCGGTTCGGTGGACAGGGGTTGATTAGGTTGAGTGGGTGAGGGAGAGAGCCTGATCAGCTTTGGATAGCTCGTAGCCGGCGGGGCTCATCATGCCGAGGGTGGAGTGTCGGCGTTGGCGGTTGTAGAAGCCTTCGACGAACTCAAAGACTTCGGTCCTGAGTTCGGCTCGTTCGGGCCAGGAGCGGCGGTAGATGAGCTCCTTCTTGAGGGTGGCGAAGAAGCTCTCGGCGACGGCGTTGTCATAGCAGTCGCCTTTGCTGCCCATCGACTGCGCGATCCCGGCGGCGCGGGCTTGCTGGCCGAAGGCCAAGGAGACGAATTGGCTGCCCTGATCGGAATGCCAGATCAGATCGGGCTGAGGGCGGCGGTTGGCCAGGGCCATCTCGAGCGCGTCGCAGACGAGCTCGGTGCGCATGTGGTTGTCCATCGCCCAGCCGACGATCCGCCTGCTCAAGACGTCCTGGACGGCGACGAAATAGAGCCAACCCTCCCACGTCCTGAGATAGGTGATGTCGGCGACCCAGAGCCGGTTGGGCGCCGCTGCCAAGAATGCTCGATCGACGAGGTCCTCGGCGACTCGAACGCCGGGAACCCGGATCGTCGTGCGGCCCTGCTTTCTGGGCTGCAGCCCGCTGATCTTCGCGCCGCGCATCAGCCGTTCGATGCGTTTGCGCCCGACGCGTTCGCCTTCGGCGAGGACGAGCTCGGCGTGGATGCGGGGCGATCCGTAGACGCCGCGGTTGGCCGTGTAGATCGCTTCGATCCGCTCGAGCAGGCGGGCGTCTTCGACCGCGCGCGCGGAGGGCCGGCGCGACGCCCAGGCGTGGAAGCCGGAGCGGCTGACTTCGAGGACGCGGCAAAGGGCGGTGATCGAGTGCTTGGCCTTCTCCGCCGCGACGAACTCGAAGATCACCTTCGGGTCCTGTCGCTGTCCTGGGCTGCGAAGAAGGCCGCGGCTTTTTTCAAGATCTCCCGCTCCTCGGTGAGAACCTTGTTCTCGCGACGAAGCCGCTTGAGCTCCTCGCGCTCCTCGCTGCTCAAGCCCTCGCGCTTGCCCTCGTCAACGTCGAGCTGCGTCGACCAATTCCTCAGCGACTGCGACGAGACACCGAGATCCTTCGCGAGCTCGGGAATCGACCGGTCGCCTCGGCGCACAAGGCGAACCGCCTCACGCCGGAAGTCCTCCGGATACGGCTTGATCTTGGGCACTGGTGAACATCCTCCACGCTGCGCCAAACGACGCAGCCGTCAGGTGTCCACCAAAGCGGGGGAACTCCA
>CAXSFZ010000026.1:0-44917 GCA_964236905.1 uncultured Solirubrobacteraceae bacterium
GCACGGGGGCGTGTTGTCCGCTATCGCCCGCCGCCACCCTTGGCGTGGAACGTCGCTGCAACGCAACGCTGCACGCCCGCTGTTGCCCGCCGCCACCCTTGGCGTGCAACGTCGCTGCAACGCAACGCAACGCTGCACGCCCGCTGTTGCCCGGCGCCTTCGTTGGCGTGGAACGTCGCCTGCAGCGCAACGCTCCACGCCCGCTATCGCCCGCCGCCAGCCTTGGCGTGGAACGTCGCCTACAACGCAACGTTCCACGCCCGCTATCGCTCGCCGCCAGCCTTGGCGTGGAACGTGATCTGCAACGCAACGCTCCACGCCTGCTGCCGCCACCCGCCGCCCGCCGCTCGCCGCTCGCGGCGCTCCCGCCGCTGAACGTCCGCCACAGGGCCACGCTTCACGCCCGCTGCCGCCGCACCGCCGCTCCCGACGCGGAACGTCGGCCACGCGTCGACCGGCGTCGGGTCGACGTCTCACCCCCCGTGCAGCCCGTCGCCGACGGTGGCGAGGGGCCTCACGTCGAGGCCGCCGACAGGGTCCAGGGCGTCGACGCCCCACGGTGGGCAGGCTCGCGTCGAGGCCCGGGCGGGGCGCGAAGCGAACCCCGCGGGCCGCGGCCGACCCGGCGGCTCCCGCCACCCCGGGCACCGCGGCTGCCCGCCCGCCGCCACCGCCCCGGGCACCGCGGCTGCCCGCCCGCCGCCGCCGCCCCGGGCACCGCGCTGACCGCCCGCCGCCGCCCGCCGCCGCCCGCCGGGGCCCGAATGTGGACGAACGATCCACGGCGGCCCAGGCGCGCCGTCAAACGAGAGTCCAGCGGGCGTGCGCCAGCCTCAAGGATGGTCAAGAACCGGTGCGAGGCGGCCGATGAGGCGGGCATCGTGATCAACACTCCCAGCCACGCAGCCTCGTGAAGCGCCGTCAGATGACCCTCAGGGTCGTCGCGGTCGCGCTCGTCGTGCTCGGCCTGCTCACCGTCGTCGCGCTCGAGCTCGCCAACACGCAGGCGAAGTCCCGCGACGACGTCATGGCGCGCGTCCACGAGCGCGGCACGCTCGCGGCGGCGCTCGTCGACTCGCTGTTCGAGAGCTCGGCGCAGCAGGCGCCGCTCAACGCGCGCCGCTACGGCGGGCGCACCGTCTCCGATGCGACGCTCGAGGCCAATCTGCGGACGAACCAGTACCTGATCCTCCTCGACCCGCGCGGCGGCATCCTCGCGCAGACGCGCGGGGTCACCCCGGCGGTCCGGGCGGACCTCAAGCGGACGGCGGCGCTCGGCCCGCGGCAGGCCTACCGCATCGGCGACACCATCCCCTACGGCCGGACCGGCGTCATCAGCTACGCGATCCCGGTGCAGACGGCGTACGGCCGGCGCACGCTCGTGAGCGGGTTCACCCCGGCCACGCTCGCGTCGATCTTCAACGGCGAGCTGCGCAAGATCCCCGGCGTGAAGGGCTCGCGGGGCGTCATCATCGACGGCCGGCTGACGCTGCTGGCCGCGAGCAGCGCCGTCCGCCCGATCGGGTACGTCTACCGGCAGCCCGAACAGATCAAGGCGCTGCGGCAGAAGTCGGGGAACTACGGCGATCGCTACTTCGACCAGGTCGCGGTGGCCAACTCCTCCTGGCACCTCATCACCTCCGCACCGCACGACGCGCTCTTCGCGACGGTGTCCGGGGTGCGCAAGTGGGTGCCGTGGACGATCTTCGTGGGCTTCGTGGTGGTCACCCTGGTGGCCTTCCTGCTCGGCCGGCGCGCCCTCCGGGCGAGCGATCAGGTCCGCGTGACGAACGACCGGCTCGCCGTCGTCAACAGCGAGCTCGCCGAGAGCATCGCGGCGCTCGGGCGGCGGGCGGCCGAGCTCGCGCGCTCCAACGACGAGCTCGAGCAGTTCGCCTCCATCGCCTCCCACGACCTGCAGGAGCCGCTGCGCAAGGTGCGGACCTTCGCCCAGCAGCTCACGGTCATCGAGGCGGACCGCCTCTCCGACAAGGGCCGGGACTACCTGGAGCGCACGAACCTCGCCGCGGAGCGCATGCAGCGGCTGATCGAGGACCTCCTGCGCTTCTCGCGCGTGGCCACCCAGACGCGCCCGTTCGCCCCGGTCGACCTGGCCGTGGTGACCCGCGAGGTGCTCGAGGACCTCGAGGGGCAGGTGGAGCGCTCGGATGGCACGGTCCGGATCGGGGACCTCCCGACGATCAGCGGCGACGCGCCCCAGATGCGCCAGCTCATGCAGAACCTCATCTCCAACGCGCTGAAGTTCCAGCGCGACGGCGTGCCGCCGGAGGTGGACGTCGACGCGGTGGTGCACGGCGAGGTCGCCACGATCCGCGTCCGGGACAACGGCATCGGCTTCGAGCCGCAGTACGAGCAGCGCATCTTCCGCGTCTTCGAGCGCCTGCACGGGCGCGGGCGCTACCCCGGCACCGGCATCGGGCTCGCGCTCTGCCGCAAGATCGTGGAGCGCCACGGCGGCACGATCGAGGCCAGGGGCGAGCCCGGCGCCGGCTCGACGTTCACGATCGCCCTGCCGGTCGACCAGCGGGAGGAGGTCCTCGCCCCCGCCCCGCCCCAGGACCAGGTGGCCTCGGTCCGCTCGGAGGACCATGTGTATGCCTAGCCCGGGGCGCCCCATCGTCATCCTCCTGGCCGACGACGACGAGGACGATCGCGAGCTCACCCGCGAGGCGCTCGACCACGCCCGCCTGGCCAACGACATGAAGTTCGCCGTGGACGGCCAGGACCTCATGGAGTACCTGCGTCGGGAGGGGGCCTACGCGGATCCCTCCGTCGACGCGCCGCGGCCCGGGATCATCCTGCTGGACCTCAACATGCCGCGCAAGGACGGCCGCGAGGCGCTCGCCGAGATCAAGGCGGACGAGTCGCTGCGGCAGATCCCGGTCGTCGTGCTGACCACCTCGAAGGACGAGCAGGACGTCTTCGAGACCTACGACCTGGGAGTCAGCGCCTTCGTCACCAAGCCGGTCACCTTCGCCGGCCTGGTCGAGGTCATGCGCACCTGGACGCGCTTCTGGTTCGAGGTCGTCGAGCTGCCGTCCGACGCGACCGGCGATGGCCAGCCCGACTGAGCCCCTGCGCGTCCTGCTGGTCGAGGACGACGAGGAGGACTACCTCATCACGCGCGACCTGCTCTCGGGGCAGGACCGCGTGCGGTTCCGCGTCGACTGGTGCGCCGAGTATGACGAGGCGCTCGAGGTCATCCGCGAGCAGCGCCACGACGTCTACCTCGTCGACTTCCGGCTCGGGGCGCGCACCGGCCTCGAGCTCGTCCGCGACGCGTTCGCCACGCGTCCCCGCGCGCCGGTGCTCGTCCTCACCGGGCTCAGCGACTACGAGATCGATCTCGAGGCGACGGCGCTCGGGGTGACCGACTACCTCGTCAAGCACGAGCTGGACCCCCTCTCGCTCGAGCGCTCGATCCGGTACGCCGTGAGCCACCAGCACGCGCTCGACGACCTGCGCCGCAGCGAGGAGCGCTACGCGCTGGCGGTCCGCGCGGCCAACGACGGCCTCTGGGACTGGGATCTCGCCACCGATCGCATCTACCTCTCCCCCCGGTGGCACTCGATCCTGGGCCGCCCCGAGCGCTCCGAGGACGAGCAGCCGGCGACCTGGTTCGAGCTCGTGCACGACGACGACCGCGAGCAGCTCCGCGCGGCGATCGCGGCGCACCTGGCCGGCCGGGAGCCGCTGCTGCAGTCCGAGCACCGCATGCGCCACGCCGACGGGACCTGGCGCTGGACGCTCAGCCGCGGGCTGGCGATCCGCGACGAGGACGGCGTCCCGACCAGGATGGCCGGCTCGCTCTCGGACATCACCGAGCGCCGGGAGGCCGAGCGCCGCCTGCAGCACGACGCGCTCCACGACACGCTGACGGGGCTGCCCAACCGGGCGCTGCTCATGAACCGCGTCGCCCACGTCATGGCCCGGTTCACGCGCGACCCGTCCGTGCGGTGCGCGGTGCTGTTCCTCGACGTCGACCGCTTCAAGCTCGTCAACGACAGCCTCGGCCATGCCGTCGGCGACCAGCTGCTCGTCGCGCTCGCCGCCCGCCTGGCCTCCGTCCTGCGGCCCGGCGACACGGTGGCCCGCCTCGGCGGCGACGAGTTCACGATCCTGCTGGAGGACGTCGGCTCCGACGCGGACGCCTTCCTGACCGCCCAGCGGGTGCAGGGCGTCCTGCGCGAGGTCCTCCTCGTCGACGGGCGCGAGCTCTTCGTCACCGCCAGCGTGGGGGTGGCGGTGATGGCCGCCCAGAGCACGCCCGACGAGCTGCTGCGCAACGCGGACATCGCGATGTACGACGCCAAGCGGCGCGGCGGCGGGCACTGCGTGCTCTTCGACGACAGCATGCACCGGCGCCGGGTCAACCGCCTCTCGCAGGAGAACGAGCTGCGCCATGCGGTCGAGCACGCGCTCCTCGAGGTCCACTACCAGCCGATCATCGACCTGGCGAGTGGCCGCGTCCGCGCGCTCGAGGCGCTCGCGCGCTGGCCGCGGGACTGGGAGCCCGTCACGCCGCTCGAGTTCATCCCGATCGCCGAGGAGACCGGGCTGATCGGGGCGCTCGGGCAGTACGTCCTGCGCTCCGCCCTCGGGATGCTCGCCGACCTGCGCGAGCTCGGGCTGGTGGCCGACGACGTCGCGGTGAGCGTCAACCTCTCCCCACGCCAGCTCGACGACCCGGCGCTGCCCGGCCTGGTCGCGGCCGCGCTGGCCGAGGCGGGGCTCCCGCCCGAGACGCTCCAGCTCGAGATCACCGAGAGCACGCTGATGCGGGAGCCCGAGCGGCTCGAGGTCGTCGTCGCCGACATGTGCGCGGCCGGGGTCGGGCTGCACCTCGACGACTTCGGCACGGGGTACTCCTCGCTCTCCGCGCTGCAGCAGTTCCCGGTCGGCGCGCTGAAGATCGACCGCAGCTTCGTCTCGACGCTCGCGGGGGACAGCGACGTGATCGTGCGCTCCACGATCGCCCTGGCCCACAGCCTCGGCCTGCAGGTCGTCGCGGAGGGCATCGAGGAGCCCGCGCAGCTCGAGCGGCTGCGGTCGCTCGGCTGCGAGTTCGGCCAGGGGTACCTGTTCTCGCGCCCGCTCGACGAGGCGAGGACGCGCACGCTGCTGCTGGAGTGGCCCGGGGCCGCGATGGCCGCTGCCGCGGGCGGGCGCTGAGCGCGCTTCAGCGGACTGGGCTCGCCGTCCGTCGGACTCGGCTCGCCGTCGTGCCCGGGCCTGCTGCGCTCAGGCGGCGGGGCGCTCGCGCTTGGCCGCCACGGCGTGTCCGCGGCGGTGGGCGAACCGCTGCAGGCGCACGACGAAGGGCAGCCGGCGAGGCCAGCCGGCCCGCTCCCCTTCGGCCGCGGAGACGCAGAGCCCGAGGACGAGGAGGCCCACGAGGAGCCACACGACGACGATGACCAGGAGGAGGAGCATTGGCGTGCCGAAATGAACGTACCCGAGTCAGGCGCTCCCGACCGAGGCTCATCTCGGGATGAGGCGCGGCTCACACCGCTCTCAGACGATCGTCGCCACCGCGCCTCCGTCCACCGACCATGCCGCGCCCGTGACCGTCGAGGCCCGGGCCGAGCAGAGGAAGACCACCACGTCGGCCACCTCGCCGGGCTCGGCGAAGCGCCCGAGCGGCACCTTCGCCTCCTGCGCGGCGATCGCCTCCGCGCGCGAGATCCCCCGGGCGGCGGCCGTCTGCTCGGCCATCCCGCCCGCGGCCGTCCACAGGCCCGAGCTCACGGGTCCGGGCGTCACCGCGTTGACCAGCACGCCCTCGGCGGCCCACAGCTCCGCCCAGGTCCGCGACAGGGAGAGCTGCGCGGCCTTGGTCACCGAGTAGGCGGCGTTGGTCAGCGAGGGGCGCTTGCCGGCGCTCGAGGCGACGTTCACGATCCGCCCGCCGCCCTGCGCCGCCATCCTCGGCGCCGCCTCGCGCATCAGCCGCATCGGCGCCACGACGTGGAGCTCGTAGAGCGCGCGCCAGTCCTCGTCGCGCAGCTCCTCGGGCGACCGGGCGAAGGTCGTGCCCGCGTTGTTGACCAGCACCGCGACCGGGCCGAGCGCCTCCGCCCGGGCGACGACCTCGGCCGCCGCCCCGGCGTCGGTGACGTCGGCGCGCACGGCCAGGCCCCCGGTCGCCGCGGCCGCGGCCTCCAGGCGGCGGCGGTCGCGCCCGACGAGCACCACGCGGGCGCCCTCGGCGGCGAGCCGCTCCGCGGTGGCCAGGCCGATGCCGCTGCCGGCTCCGGTCACGATGCAGACCTGGTCGCGCAGCCCGAGCTCCATCCCGCGGATGCTAGGACTGACGGCGTGGAGCCCCGTGCCCTCCCCCGCGAGCTGCTGCGCGGCGCGCTCGAGCTGCGGCGCGCCGCCCGCCGGCCCGCGCGCCGGCGGACGCGCGCCGCCCTGCTGGCCGGCTGGGCGGCGCAGGAGAGCCGCCCGGGCGCGCTCGCCCTGGCCGGTGACAGCCTGGTCGCCCGGCTGCCGGCCGATCTCCTGGCGCCGCTCGACTCGCCGCGGCTGCTCCGCGGCCACCCGGGCGAGCTGACGCGCGAGCTGGACGAGCGCATCGACGAGCTGCTCGGCCGGCGCCCGGCGACGCTCGTGCTGCTCAGCGGCACGAACGACGTCCTCCGCGGTCGGCGCCCCGCGGCCGTCGCCCGGGACCACGCGCGGCTCCTGGCCCACTGCCGCGCCGCGCTCCCGGAGGCCCGGCTCGTGATCTGCGCGCTGCCGCCCATCACGCCGTGGCGGGCCCGGCCGGCGGTGGTGCGGAGCGTCAACGCCGCGCTCCTCGACGCCGCGCGCGCCCAAGGCGCCCGGGTGGCCGACGCCAGCGGGGCGCTCGCCGACCCGGGCGGAGCGCCGCGGGCGGGCACGAGCACCGACGGCGTCCACCTCACCCGCGAGGGCTACCGCGCGCTGCTCGCCGCCGTCGTCCCGCTGCTCTGAGGGGCGCTCGTGCCGCTCGGGTGGCGCCATCGACGGTGAACGCGGGAGTGGGAGCGCCGCGAGGGCTGATGCGGTCGCGAGGCGGCCGGTTCGGCCCTCTCGCGAGCGGGACGTACGGCCCTAGACGCCCGCCCGCCGCAGGACGTGCGCCGCGGTGCGCACGAGGATCTTCACGTCGATCCAGAACGACCAGTTGGCGATGTAGATGTAGTCGATCTTGACCATCTCCTCGAAGGGCACCTGGCGCGAGCCGAGCACCTGCCACGGCCCGGTCATCCCCGGCGTGAGGTGCTGGCGGCGACGGTGCCACCCGAGGACGAGCGCGTCCTCGTCGGCGATCAGCGGCCGCGGCCCGACGAGGCTCATGTCGCCGCGGAGGACGTTGAGCAGCTGCGGCAGCTCGTCCAGCGAGCTGGCGCGCAGGATCCGGCCGACCCGGGTGACCCGCGGGTCGTTGGCCATCTTGAACAGCCCGCCGGCGCCGTTGTCGGAGACCATCCGCGACTTCATCGCGTCGGCGTCCTGCACCATCGAGCGGAACTTCAGCATCTCGAACGGCTCGCCGTCGCGTCCGACGCGGGTCTGGCGGAAGAAGACCGGCCCCGGCGAGGAGAGCCGCACCGCGAGCGCGATGCCCGCGAAGACGGGCGCCACCGCGAGCACGCCGGAGGCGGCGACCGCGACGTCCATCGCGCGCTTGATCATCGCCGAGGAGCGCGACAGGCCGAAGCGCCGGACACCGAGCACCGTGGCCCCGTCGAGGTCGTCGAAGACGACCGACGAGCCGACGACCTCGAAGAGCCGCGGCAGCAGCGACACCTTCACGCCCATGCTCTTGATCAGCCGGACGGCGTCCAGGAGCCCCTCGTTGTCGCTGGCCCCGGGCGCCACCACCACGCGGTGGGCGTCGTGGTGGTCGATCACCGTGCGCAGCGCTTCCATCACGTGGCGGCGGTCGCCGGCGAAGTCGAGCGGCACCTGGGCGACCAGGTCGGCCTTCACCGACGGGGAGTCGAGCTTGGAGGCGATGGTCCGCGAGGCGGCCAGGTCGCCGACGACCAGGCACCGCTCGCGCGGCGCCCGGCGCTGGGCCACCGCCCGCGCCAGCGCCCGGGCGGCGAAGGTCGTCACGAGCAGCACGCCCCAGATGCCGAGCACCTGGATCTTGCCGAGCCGGCCGTCGACGAAGACGCCCTCGAGGAGCCAGAACATCAGCGTGTAGAGCGTGGCCTGCTGGAAGAGGGCGGGGGACTCGTCCAGCGTGGAGGTGCGCAGCAGCAGCTCGTCGCGGTCGTAGAGACCGATGAGCTTGGAGATCAGCACGACGAACGGCGCGGCCAGCAGCGCCGTCGGGGCGAGCTGGTCGTCGCCGAGGAGGACGACGGCGACGAGGATCGCGAGCAGCGCCGCGGTGGCGTCCGCGGTGACGAGGGCACGCCGGTAGAGGCCGTCCCGCCGCTGCACGTCCGAGCGTGCGGACGAGTCGATGGCCGGGACCAGCCGCAGCAGGCGGGCCCTGCGCCGGCGATCGAATGCTCCGATCGGCGGCGTCTTGTAGTCGGTGGAGTCTTCTTGGGAAGCGGACCGGGCGGTGAGGATCAAGGAGTCGGGGTGAGAACGGTGTCGGGATCGTTCATGCGCCGCCCACTGAACCAAAGGTCCCCGGTTCCCACCATCGGTCACCGGTCCAAAACGACCCCCCCCACTTCCGACCGTCTGTCGGGCGCCTCCACGGCGGCGTGCGTGACGCGGCGCACGCAACCGGCCAATCAGGGCAGGCTGCGGCGAAGTTCCAGCTTTGCAGACCAATCCCCCCGATCGGGGGTCGAGGGCGACCCGCGTCGACGAGCGGCTAAGTGCCAACTCGCGGCGCGGGCCGGGACCCTCAGGCCGCTCGGGCCGGCTCGAGCTCCGCGGCCTCGGGCGCCTCGCCGCGAGCGCGCTGCTCGGCGTGCCGCAGCCCCATCACCCCGGCCTTGGCCGTGACGCCGTGGACCAGGATCGACACGAGCACCACCGCGAGGGCGGTCCAGAGAATGGTCCGCGCCTCCTCGGGCGCCAGCACGCCGGTCCCGAGCGCCGCGCCGACGTAGTAGATCGAGCCGAGCCCGCGGACGCCGTAGAACGCGACGAACCCCCGCTCCTCCGGGCGCTCGAGCCACCGGGGACGCAGCACGGCGGCGGCGATCCCGGGGCGGACGACGAAGACCAGCAGCACGCCGATGAGCCAGCCCTGCCACCCCGGCACGCCGAGGCCGGTCAAGGTCACCATGCTCATCACCAGGACGATCGTGCCGAGCTCCATGAGCTGGACGATGCGCTCGGCGCCCGCGTGCAGCTCGTCGTGCTTCTCGTGGTCGCGCTCGTAGCGTCGGAAGGCGAGACCCGCGCAGATCGCGGCCAGGAAGCCGAAGGAGCCGACCACCTGCGCCACGCCGTAGACGGCGAGCGAGACCGCGACCGCGAGCCACCCGTCGAGGTCGTTCCCGAAGCGCTCCGCCTGGCGGCGCGGGAGGGCCACGCGGGCCGCGAGGTGCCCCATCACCGCCCCGACCGCCACGCCGACCACGATCTTGTAGGCGACGTCGAGCAGGAGCCAGGACCCGATCCACCCCGTGCCGCCCTCGCCGGCGATGAGCAGCCCGGCGAGCAGGAACGGGAAGGCCAGGCCGTCGTTCAGCGAGGCCTCCGCGGTCAGGGAGAACTCGGCCTCGCCCTCCTCGTCCTCGCCGGGCGGCCCGACGCCGACGTCGCCGGCGAGCACCGGGTCGGTCGGCGCCAGCGCCGCGCCGAGCACGAGCGCCCCGCCGAGCGAGAGCCCGAGCAGCCCCATGCCGAGCAGCGTCACCGCGGCGATGGTGAGCGGCATCACCACGCCGAGCAGCATCGCCACGCTGCGCCAGGCCACGAGGTTGAGCTCCCGGTCGATCTGGAGCCCCGTGGCGTAGAGGGTGACCACCACGGCCGCCTCGGCGACGTGCTCGATCACCGCGGTGTCGTCCTCGGCGTCGAGCCAGGAGATGTCGAGGAGGTTGATCGCCGCCGCCAGCGCCAGCCCGAGCGCGGCGTAGACCATCGCGCTGGACCACCAGCGCCCCTCCTCGTTGGCCCGCGCGGCGATGCCGACCCCGACGATGAGGCCGACGGCCAGGAAGCCGAGCGCCGCCGGCTCGGCCCAGGTGACCCCGGGGCCGGTGGCGAGGGGCAGGGACCCGAGCGAGCTCAGGAGCCGGCGTCGCCGGGCTCGGCGCCCGCGGTCTGCAGCTCGGACTGGACGGCCTTGACGCCCTCGATCTGCTCCGCGTCGCGCACGAAGCGCGTCTCGGCGTCCTGGTCGGCGACCGTCCCGCGCAGGGTGACCACGCCGGCGTGCGCCTCGACGCTGACGCCGAGCGGCGGCGTCCCGCCGAAGAGCTTGGCCTGCACCCGCGCCACCACGGCGTCGTCGCCCTCGCCGACGTCGGTGGCGGCGGCGGCGAGGTTCGCGGCGGCCTCCACGCTGGCGGCGGCCTCGGCCGCCGGGCTCGTGGCCGCCGCGGCGGGCGGCGCCTCGCGCGGCTCCGGCGCCGCCGGGCGGCTCGTCGCCGCGGGGGCGACGGGCGCGTACGGCGGCGGGACCGTCACCGACGGCGCCGGCTCCGGCCGCCGGGCGGCGCGGCGCACCACGATCACGACGGCGCCGGCCACCACGGCCACGCCGAGGACCGTGGTCAGCCGCGAGCCGCGGGTGGCCGGGATGGCCTCGACGCGCGTGGCGGTCGCGATCCGGCTGCGGAGCTTGCGCGCCGCGAAGCGCACGACGAAGCGCGTGAGCCGCGAGCGCGGATGGGTGAGCAGGTACTTGCCGCCGGTGAGGGCGACGCGGGTCTTGACCGAGGCCATGAGGGCCGCCTACCCCCGCCCCGGCCGGGACAAGCACGGCGCTGCGCAGGACGTCGGGTAGCCTCCAGGCGCCGTACGCGCCGGAACGGCGACGGGCGCCCGATGCTCTCGCTCAACCACCTCCTCCCCCTCCGCCGCCTGCTCGTCGCCGCCAAGCGCGGGGCCTACGTGCGGGTGTTCGGCATGGACCTGCACCCGACGGCGCAGTTCAGCCTGAGCGCCTACTTCGACCGCACCTACCCCAAGGGGGTGCACGTCGGGGCGGAGTCGTGGGTGGCGCTCGGGGCGACCATCCTGACCCACGACCGCACCCGCGGCCTCTACCTCGACACGCGGATCGGCGAGCGCTGCTTCGTCGGGGCACGCAGCATCGTGCTCCCGGGGGTGACGGTCGGCGACGAGTCCGTCGTCGCCGCCGGGGCGGTGGTCACGCGGGACGTCCCGGCCCGGTGCATCGTCGCCGGCAACCCGGCGCGGGTGATCCGGGAGGACATCGAGGTCGGTGCCTACGGTCGCTTCGTGGACGCCGACGCGACCACCCATCGGCTGAAGGCGGAGGGTCGGCTCTAGCCCAGGAGTGGCGCTCCGCCGCCGGCCTCAGGCCACGGTGGTGACCTCCCCGGCCGCGGCGGCGTGGAGGTGGTGCAGGTCGAGGTGGTCGGCCTCGGCGAGCACCGCGAGACCTCGCTGCTCGAGCTCGGCGGCGATCAGCGCCTGGTGGTCGTCGACGTGCTCGCCGCGCGCCGCACGCCGCGGGACGAGGACCGGCACCTTGCCGACCTCGAGCGCGGCGAGGGCCGAGCCCACGCCGGCGTGGGCGACGACCACGTCCGCGGCCGCCATGGCGGCCGACAGCTCGCGCTCCGGCATCGCGGCCACCCCCCGCACCCCGAGGGGTGCCGGGTCCGTGCTCCCCAGCTGCCAGAGCACCTCCGCGCCGGGCGGGAGCACCCTCAGCAGCCGACGCACGAGCGCGTCGAAGGGATAGGTCATCGTGCCCAGGGTGACGACGACCGAGGTGATCGCCCGCGGTGGCGCCGTCCTGCGGTCCGCGGCGAACGCGTCGAAGACCGCGCCGCGGAACCGCCAGCGCCGGTTCGCCCAGGCCGGGTACTGCGCGTAGCAGGCGACCCCGGGGATCGCGCTCACCAGGCGCCCGGTGACCGAGGGGCCCTGGCTGCGCGCGGCGCTCTCGACGTAGAGGCAGGTTCGGCCGAGCGCGCGCCCCGTCAGCAGGTAGGGCAACGCGATCGCCGAGCCCGTGCTCACCACGGCCGTGACGTCGGCTCGGCTGACGATCCGCCGCGCGGCACCCAGGCCGCGCAGCGTCCCCGCCGGGTCCCGGGTCCCGATGAAGCCGACGTGCTCGACGTCCTCGCCCTCGAGCAGCGAGCGGCTCTGCGGACGGTCGAAGGTCACCCAGCGGTAGGGGCCCTCGACGTCCCACAGCCGACCCCGGAGCTGGTGGAGCTGCTTCAGGTGGCCGCCCGTCGCGGCGACCAGGAGCGTCGTCACGTCGGCCGCAGGTGGCGGCGACGGCGGCGCAGCCGGGCGGACTGCTCGCGACGGGTCGCCGTGCGGACGTCCGCCGGGAACCGCTCCACCCCGCGCGGACGGGCGGTCGCCCACCCGGCGACGAAGGCCAGCGCCCCGAGGCCGCGCGGGCGCTGAGGCACCCGCAGGGCCGCCGCCGCCAGCACGCCCACCGGATGGGCGCCGATCGCGTACGCGCAGTCCCCCCAGCGGGCGAAGGCGCGCAGCCGCCCGTCCTGGCTGCCGGTCGGGCGGAGGTGGTAGCTCGGCGGGTCGCTGATGTCGAAGCTCCGGGTGCGCCACACGCGCTCTGGCGCGCACCTCGTCGGCGCCGTCCCACCCGAGCAGCGGCGGGAGCGGGCTGACGTCCTCGAAGCAGCGGCGCCGGTAGAAGCGGGTGGGGCCGCGCACGTGCTGCTCCGCGTGCTCCTCGCGGTACTGCGAGCCGTCGGGAGCGCGCGCCGTCAGGTACGTGCCCGCCATCCCGAGGCCGGGGTCGGCCTCGAGCGCCCCGAGCACGAGCGCGAAGTGTCCCGGGGAGAGCTCGAGGTCCGCGTCCATCTTGACGACGACCTCCTCGTCGCCTCCGCGCTCCTCCAGCGCCCAGAGGAACGCCACGAGCTCGGGCGCGCCCCGCAGGCGGTCCTTCGACGCCGGTCGCGCCGGGCGACGGAGGGTCTCGACCCAGGCTCGCGGGGCGGCGAACGCCTCGCACAGCTCGACGGAGCCGTCGCTCGAGCCGTCGTCGACGAGCAGAAGGCGCTCGGGGCGCCGGGTCTGCGCGTCGCAGGAGGCCAGGAAGCGCGGGAGGTGGACGGCCTCGTTGAGCATCACGACCACCGTGAGGCACGAGAGACCGACGGGCGGAGGTGTGTCGGGCACCGGGACCAGAGGCTAACGGCTCAGCCGCGCGGTCCCCGCGCGCCGGCCCGCACCTCGGCGACCATGGCGGCGAGCTCCTCGGCCCGCCGGTCCCAGGTGTTCGCCGCCGCGTGGGCACGCCGCGCCGCCCGGCCGGCCGACGGGCCCTCGGCCAGCGCGTCGCGGACCAGGCGCGGCAGCTCCCGCTCGTCCAGGGCGAAGTGGAGGAGCCCGTCCGGGAAGTCGGCGAGCGCCGGCGCCCCCGTGGCGGCGATGGGACAGCCCGCGTAGAGGTAGTCCCAGACCTTGAGCGGTGAGGCGAAGCGCTGCCAGTCGTCGGCGACGTAGGGCACGACGCAGCAGTCGAGCGCCGCGAGCCAGGCGGGCAGCGCCGGGGCCGCGACGGCCGGGAAGTGGAAGACGTTCGGCCGGGCGAGCAGCGCGGCGAAGCGCTCGCGCGGGACGAGGGGGCTCAACGGCCCGACCAGGACGACCGACCCGCCGGGATGCTCGTCGGCGACCCGTTCGAGCTGCTCGAACGCCAGTCGGCCGTCGAGGCGACCGACGCAGCCGAGCAGCGGCCGCGGCAGCACGGCGAGCTCCGGGACGCGCGCCGGGGCCTCGTAGCGCGCGGCGGCCTCGGCCGGGAACCCGTGCCGCAGGAGGCGGGCGGGGATCCCGTCCGCGGCGAGCCGCTCCTGGACCGGGCGGGAGACGGCGCAGACCAGGTCGGCGGAGCGCCACGCGCGCAGCTCGCGCTCGCGCAGCAGCTCGGGTTCGAGCCCCGTCAGGTGCGCGCCGGCCTGGAGCCAGTCCTTGACCACGGCCACCCGGAACGGGCGCTCCGCCATGGCCGGCAGCCCCTCGCGCAGCGTGTGGGCGGTGATCACCGTCCGCGGGGCCAGCCCTGACCGCCGGATCGCGGCAGCCACCTGCCGGCGGATCCACGGATCCGAGCGCGCACGCGCGGCGGGGTGGTTCACCGGGGGCAGGGTCAGGAGCCGGGCCACCTGCACGCCGTCGTGCGCGGCGCTCCGGCGGACGAGGTGGGCGGCGGCGGCCGCCTTGCCGCGCGTGCCGGTGGCGCGCAGCGGCCAGGCCAGCGACAGCGGCGGTTCGAGGAAGAGCACCCGCGTGCGCCGCGCGAGCGCCCGGGCGAGGTGGTGCTCGGTCAGCCACGGCGAGTCCCACAGCGCGGCGCCGTAGACCACGACGTCCCCGAGGACCTCGTCGCCGCCGGCCCGGGGGCTCACGGGCGGGGGCCCAGGCGCGTGCCCGGGGCCGCCGCTCCCGACGGCACCCCGGCGATCCGCTGCCGGCTCGCGAGCCGGAAGTCGCCGGCGCGCGGGTCGCGGAACACGGGCCGGCCGCGGTAGGCGCGGCTGCCGTAGCGCCGGCCGGCCGCGAAGAGGTTGCCGCGGGCGGAGCCGACCTCCCCGCCCTCGGAGAGCTTGACGCCCTGCAGGACGTTCGCCACGAGGGAGGCCCGGGTGCGGCCCGGTGCGCTGCGGACGTTGCCGAGGACCACGCCCAGGAGGTTGCGCACGAAGGTGTTCCGGACGATCCGCGTGCCCGGTCCGTTGTAGACCTGCAGCGCCGCCCCGGAGACGTCGCTCACGACGTTGCCCTGGATCAGCGCGTGCCGCGTCGGCCCGCCGTCCTTGAGGATGATGCCGTGGGTCGCGCGCTCGATCCGGTTGTCGAGGAGCCGCAGGTCCTCGCCGCCCTGCAGCTGGACGGCGTCGGCGTGGAAGCTCACCCCGCCGGGCTGGTGCACGTCGGAGATCGCGTTGCCGGTGATCGTGACGCGGCGGTAGCCGTTGTAGACGTCGATGGCGTCGTGGTCGAGGTCGTCGATCCGGTTGGCCTCCACCAGCGCGTCCTGGGTCGTCCGCGCCCCCGGCCTGGGCGAGCCCTGGAAGAGGATCGCCCGGGCGGCGCCGCGCAGGCCGTGGAAGTGGCTGCGGACCACCTTCACGCCGTGCCCGCTGCGGGCGTAGAAGGAGGTGCCCGGGAAGTCGCCGTCCGCCACGGTCACGTCGTCCACCGCGTTCAGGGTCACCCCGCCGGCGAACACGAGCCGCTCGAGGCGCAGGCCGGAGCTGCCCCGCAGCGCGACGCGCCCGACCCGCGGTGGATGGCCCGGATCCGCGGCGCGGACCACGAGCCCGAGCCGCCGCGCGCCACGCTCGACGACGCCGTCGTAGTCGCCCGCCTGGACGGCGATCGTCCCCCCGGCGGGCGTCGCGGCGACCGCGTGCTGGAGGGTGCACCAGGGGGACGCGGCGTTCCGGGCGCGCGCCGGGTCGCCGCCGTCGTCGCAGCCCGCACGGCCCACGAAGTAGGTGTCGGGCCCCTGCGGGCCCGACGTCCCGGCCTGCGCGCGGACCGGCGTGGGCGCCGAGCGCGTCAGCGCCCCACTGGCCACGGCGACCCCGAGCAGCAGGGCGACCGCGAGCAGCACGGCGGCGGCCACCGTGGCCGTGCGCTCGCTCATCCCGCCCTCGCCAGATCAGGCGCCGCCGCCGCCGGCGCGGACGCTCCGGCCGGCCGGCCGGCCGCCTCGCCCGCCAGGTGTCCCGGCGCGGCCCCGGCGGGCACCGGCTCGCTGCGACGCGCCACCGCCAGCAGCGCGAGGATCAGGAAGAGCATGTACGGGGCCTGCGGGAAGGCGAGGGTGTCGAACAACGCGTTGGCCAGCGCGAAGGCGAGGATCGAGCCGAAGCAGGCCAGGGCGAAGGAGTGGTCGCCTCCCGCCCGTCGTCGTCGCAGGCTCAGCCGCAGCGCGAGCGCCATGCCGGTGAGCATCATCGCCAGGTAGGCCGCGGTGCCGATGACGCCGACCCCGATCAGCGAGCCGAGGTACTGGTTGTCCAGGAAGCGGTACTTGCGAGCGTCGTAGGTGCCGAAGCCGCGCCCGATCAGCGCCCGCTCCCGGATCTCGGGCGCGACCGCGCTGTAGTCGTTGGTGCGGCCGCCGATGGACCGCTGCGCGGTCACGTTGCTCGAGGAGAACTGCGCCCGCAGCTGGCTCACGGCCCCGGGGGCCACGATCGGCGCCGCGACGAGCAGCACGACGAAGGCCGCGACCACCGGGAGCATCGCGCGGCCCCCCAGGAAGATGACGGCGAAGCTCGCCACGAACGGCAGGATCACGCCCGAGCGCCGCAGCGTGGAGAGGCACCCGAGGAAGATGACCAGGGCCGCGACGCGGTAGAGCCAGCGCTCCCCGGCCCGCGCCGCGTGCACCGATCCGACGATGGCGAAGGGCAGGACCATGGCCAGCACCGTGCTCACCGCCAACCCGTGGCGGGTCGGGCCGGTGATGTCCGGACGGCCGCCCTCCAGCACGATGGACTGGTAGGCGCTGACGACGGTGCCCGGCGGCGAGAAGCGGTCCATCGCGAAGAAGAAGACGTTGAAGCCGGTGATGTACTGCGCGATCGTGCCGGCGCCGGCGAGGGCGCCGATCACCACGAGCAGGCGCGTGTAGGCGAGCACCTCGCTGGACCGCACGCTGTGGACGACGAAGAGGAAGAACACGCAGAAGGCCAGCAGCACCGCGAAGCGCTTGGTCGTCCCCGCGAGCTCGGCCTGCACCTCGAGCAGGTTGAGGTTGAGCGCCACGCTCGCGACGGTCGAGGCGATGAACAGGAAGATCGTCAGCTCGATCAGGCCGTAGCGGTGCGCCGGGTGCGTCCGTCCCCGGCGCTCCAGAGCCGTCACGAGCGCGAGGCCGACGAAGAGCACCACCGCGATCCGGTCGGGGCGCGCATCGGCCGGGAACGGGATCGGGAGCTCGGAGGAGTCGATCGGCAGGAGGAACAGCACCAGCAGGAGCGCCGCGACGAGCCACGGCTGCAGGCGCCGCGTCGAGGGCCAGTCCCGGTCGTCCAGCGCCCCCGGGCTCAGGTCCTCGCCCGCCGCTGGTCGAGGACGGCCGCCAGGAGCACGATCAGGAGCCACCCGAGGAGCAGGACGACCACGAAGACGAGCACGCCGATGGCGCGCCCCGACTGCGAGGTGACGGGGCCCCCGACCGGCCGCCCCAGCGACCGGACCACGGACTGGCCGGCCACGACGTCGCTGAGCTTCTGCTCGGCGCGCACCCGGCCGATGCGCCGCTCGGTGCGGGTGGCCTCGAGCTCGCGCGGGATCGCGATCCGGGCGCGCTCGGCGGGGAGCGCCCCCGCCGTCAGGTCCGCCAGGTAGGCCGAGAGCGCCCGCGGCACCTCCGCCGCCAGCTCGATCGCCTCGGCGGCGGTCGGTGCCTGCGTGAACAGCGTGATGAGCGGCGAGCTCGCGTCGACGTTCACCACGACGCTGTAGGGGCTGCCCTCGCTGAGGAGCTGGTTGGCGCGCTGCTGGGCCACGGGTTCGAGCCCGGCCGCGGCGTTCTGGGAGGAGGTGGGGCTCTGCACGCTGATCGCGGCCGGCGGGACGTGCAGCGCCGTGGCCAGCGCGCCCTTGATGCGGCCCGAGTTCACGAAGCTCGCGAGCACGCGCGCACGCGCCACCAGGTCGGCCGCCAGGGCCTGGGAGGTGACCAGCGACGGACGACGGGTGTCGACGTAGAACTGGTTCTGCGCCGCGCCGAACTGCACCTGCTTCGTCCGCTTCTTGAGTCCGGACCCCGAGACGTCGTAGCTGACGAGCACGGACACCACGACCGCCACGAGGACGACGAGGGCCGTCAGCAGCCGGTACCGCCACAGCCGGCGAAGCATCACTACGAGTTCCATTGCGGAGCCCCACTGTCGGAGGAGGGGCGGACGATACAAGCGTCCTCGGCGGGACCGTCGAGGCGGACCTCCGTCGTAGGATCGGGCTGTGATCGAGCACCCCGACCGCCCCGCGGGGTCCTCCGACCTCGTGGCGGAGCTGCGCGGGCTCGTGCTGGCCCGCATCGGGAGCGTCGTGTCGCCGGGTGCGCCCGTCGCCCTGCTCGACTTCCCCAACCACGCGAACGTCGGCGACACGGCGATCTACCTGGGGGAGCGCGCGGCCCTGGCCGCGCTCGGCCACGAGGTCGGCTACGTCGCCACCGCGGCGAGCTACCACGCCGCGCACCTGCGCCGGGCGCTCGGGCGCGACGGGACGATCCTCCTCCACGGCGGGGGCAACCTCGGCGACCTCTGGCCCGTCTTCCAGCGCTTCCGCGAGCGGGTCATCCGCGAGCACCCCGAGCGTCGCATCGTGGTGCTCCCGCAGACGATCCGCTACGCGGACGACGCCTCGGCCCGGGCCTCCGCCGAGGTCTTCGCGCGCCACCCCGATCTCCACTTGCTCGTCCGCGACGCGACGAGCCTCGCCTTCGCCCGGGCCCGCTTCCCGTCCGTCGAGACGCAGCTCTGCCCGGATGCCGCCTTCGCCCTGGGGCCGCTGCGGCCGGGCCCCGCGCGCCGGGACGTCCTGCTCGTCGCCCGCACCGACCAGGAGTCGGGGCACACGTGGCCGGCTCCGGCACCGGCGGGCGTGGCCGTGGCCGACTGGCCCGAGCCCTCGCCGCGGCTGCGTCTCGAGCGGGAGCTCACGCGGGTGCTGGCCTTCCCGCTGAAGCGCGCCAGCGGGCGGGCGGGATGGCTCAACGTCCCGCTGCGGCGCCTCTACACCGACCTGAGCCACCGTCGCCTCACGGGCGGCCTCGACGTCCTCGGCGGCGGGCGCGTGATCGTGACCGACCGGCTCCACGGCCACGTCCTGTGCCTGCTGCTCGGGCGCCCGCACGTGCTGCTCGACAACTCCTACGGCAAGAACCGCACGTTCTACGACGCGTGGACGTCGGGCAGCCCGCTCGTCCGCTGGGCCGACAGCCCGGCCGAGGCGCTCCAGCGCGCCTCAGAGGTACTGGGCTAGCGGACGTCCGAGGAGCGCGGGATCGAGCGCGCGGAGCAGCCGCTCGGCCACGGCCTGCCAGGTGAAGAGCGGTGCGCGCTCGGCCGCGCGCCGGCCCACGCGCTCCGCGTGCGCGGGCTCGGCCAGCGCGAGCATCGCCGCGCGCAGGGCGTCGTCGTCCTCGGGGTCGACCGACGTCCCCCCGTCGCCCACGAGGTCCTCCGACCCGCCGACGGTCGTGCCGATGGCGGGCAGGCCGCAGGCGGAGGCCTCGGTGTAGACGACGGCGGACGGCTCGAACAGCGACGGCATGACGAAGCAGGTGGCCGCGTCGAAGAGCCTCCGCAGCGCCGCCCGCCCTTCCGGCTCGTCGCGGCGCAGGCGCCCGTGGCCCGTCACCCCCGGCGCGTCGAGGAGCGGATGCCCCCCGACGACGTGCAGCTCCGCGTCGGGGTGGACGCGCCGCACCTCGGCGAACGCCCGCAGGACCCGCGGCCCGTTCTTGCGCTCCCAGTCGAGGCCCACGAACAGGAAGCGCGGGACCGCCCAGGAGCGGGCGACCGTGCGCTGCTCCTCGTGCGACCCCACGCCCGCGACGTGCACGCGGTCCGCCGCGATGCCGTACTCCGCGCGGGCCGACGCGGCGGCCCACGAGTTGGTCATGACGACGGCGCGGGCTCGGGCGTAGCACCGCTCCTGGACGGCGATGCGGCGCGCGACCTGGCCCGGGGTGAGCGTCCGCCAGTGGCGGTAGGGGTACTGGAGCGCCTGGCGGATCGTCATGTCCTCGTAGGTGACGACCGGGGCCCGGAGGGGCGGGAGGAACCCCGTCCCGATCTGCACGATCCCCGCGAGCTCCTGCGCGCGGAGCCGGCGACGCAGGAGGAGCGAGCGGGCGCCGGCGACCTCCGGGCCGATGAGCGCCGCGCTGTAGCCCGAGCGCAACCTCCCCGAGCGGGTGGGCTCCTGCGCCCGCGGGGCCATCCGGACCCCGAGCAGCCCACCCATCAGGCGCTCGGCGCCGCCGGGGAGCCGCGCGTCGACCGCCACCACCTCGACTCCCGCCGCCTCCAGCCCGCGGTGCAGCCCGAACGGCGTCCCGGACCAGGCCGTCGGGTCGAGCGTGTCGCCGTTGAACACGAGGGCGATCCGTGGCGCGGGGGCGTCGGGCATGCGGGGACGCGGATGCTACCGGCGCCTCCCGCGGCGTCCGGCCCGGCGGGGGCGTCGCCGGGCGCCGCCCCGTGGCGCGCGGATCGCGCGGAAGGCCTCCTCCGTCTGCTCGGCGATCGCGCTCCAGGCGAAGGCGGACAGCTCGAGCGGCACCTCGGGGGCCGGAAGCTCCTCGATCGCCGCGCTCAGGTGCGCGGCCGAGAGCGGCCCGGAGTAGGTCCGGACCCAGTGCGGGCCGACGATGGCCTGCAGCTCGCAGAACGCCGGCTCCTCGGGCAGCAGCAGGCGCCGGGAGAACGAGAGGCCGAGGAGCGCCGAGCCCGAGTTGAGGACCCGCCGGAACGGCAGGACGACGAGGTCGCTCAGGGCGAACAGCTCGGCGAGCTCGGGGTCGGGGACGAAGCGCAGGCGGAGCTCCACCCGGGGGTCGTCCACCGCGCGGGTGAGCTCGCGGGCGAACTCGGCGCTCTCCGGGCGGCCCGCGACGACCAGCCGCGCGCCGGGGTGCTCCCAGCCGCGGAACGCCGCGAGCAGCTCCGGGACGCCCTTGTAGGCGCGGACCTGGCCGAAGAACAGGAGCACGACCTCCTCGGCGGCGATCCCGGCGGCCTCGCGGGCGGCCCGGCGCTCGGGGGCCGCGGGGTACCAGCCCCGGTAGTCGCCGTGGCGGACGACGAACGACCGGCGGCCCCGCAGCGCCGGGTGGGCGCGCCAGATCGCCTCGCGGCTGGCCTCCCCCAGGCTGATCCACCCGCCGAGCAGCCGCGTCAAGGCGGAGCGGTAGGCGCGCAGGACCAGCGGGTGGGCGGGCTCGTGCGGTGCGGCGTTGTGCACCGTCCAGACGATCCGGGCCCCGCGCAGGCGCGCGGCGAGGAGGGCGGCCAGCACCACGCACGCGCGAAGGGCAGCTGCGCCGCTGCGGCCGCCCTGCACGACGTTCTCCGGCCAGTGGACGTGCACGATGTCGGGCGGGCGACGCACCACGCCCCACCGCGTGAACGGGCGGGTCGTGTGCCCACGCTCCCGCAGGGCGCTGTAGAGCGCCTCGGGGTAGGGGTTCCCGGTGGAGCCGAGGGTGACGGGCCAGGCGGCGATGTCCATGGGGGCACGTCCTCGACGCGTCGCTCAACCTAGCCGAGCGCCGAGCGGAGGCCGCTCGCGCGCCGGTCCCGGGCGCCGGTGCTCACGCGTCGGCCGCGAAGCGGAGGAGCTCCCCGACCTGCGTCCGCCAGCTGTGGGCGAGGACGAAGCCGCGGCGCTCGCCCTCCGCGGCCCGCCCGAGGGCGAGCGCCTCGCCGACGCCGTCGAGGAAGGCGTCGGCGCCCCGGACGAGCACCCGCTCCCCGAGCCGCGTGAGCTCCGGCAGCTCCGTCGCGACGACGGGCAGCCCCGCCGCCACGTACTCGTAGGCCTTGAGCGGGCTCATCCCGCGCGTCATGGCGTTGACGACGTGCGGGACGAGCCCGACGTCGGCGGCCGCCACCACCCCGCGAAGCTCCTCGCGGTCGACGGCGTCGTGGAAGACCACGTTGGGCAACCCGCGCAGCGACGCCACGTGCCCCTCGTCGATGACCCGGCCGAGCAGGACGACCGACGCGTCGGGCCGCGCCCGGGCGAGCGCCAGCAGCAGCCGGGTGTCCAGGCGGCCCATCAGGCCGCCGACGTAGAGCAGCCGCGGCCGCGGCAGCGCGGCGAACCAGGCCGGCGGGGCGATCGCGTCGAGCCACTCACCGGGCTCCACGCCGTTGGGGACCACCAGCGAGGGGCCCTGGGGCGCGATGCGCCGCAGCACCTCCGCGGTGACCGCCGCCACCGGGATGCCGCTCCGGGACAGCGTGCCGTACGCCTCGCCGTAGAGCCCCGACCAGCGGTTGCCGACCGAGAAGTCGTCCGTGGCGAAGTGGACGACGCGCCGTGCCCAGCGCAGCTCGGCGTGGGCGGCCAGGAACGGGTTGGTGGTCAGGACGACCGGGCGGTCGAGCCCCTCGCGCCGGGCCGTGCGCTCCAGGGCCGTGTCCAGCCTGCGGTAGGTGCGCCACAGCGCGGCACGCGCGGCCGGGTCGCGCCGGCGGAGGCGGTGCGGGGTGGTGAAGCGGACCCCGGGGGCTCGTGGCCTCTCGCGCGCCGGCCGCCGGAGCGCCGCGCTCACGACGCTGGTGGGGTGATCGGCGATGAGCACGCCGTGGAACGGCCGATCCTCGACCAGGAGCTCCGCGACCCGCGCCTGCGCGTGGACCACCCCCGCGGGCCGGCTCGCGCCCCAGGTAAGGCGGTGGAACGCGAAGACGAGGTCCAGCTCGGACAGCGGGTCGTCCGGGGCGCCGTCCGGCGGCGGACTGGCGCCCGGGTGCACCTCCACCACGCTACCGGTCGCCCGGCCGGAGCCTCAGCGGAACGCGCCGGGCACCGGGGCCGTCGGCCGGCGCAGGCCGTCCAGGTCGCTGTCGACCGCCGGGGTCACCACGGCGCCGAGCGTGCGGGCGGCGGCGTCCGGGCGCAGGTGGAAGTCCCCGGCAGCGGCGTTCACGAAGGCCATGTCGGCGACGCAGGAGGTTCCGGTGGCCGGGTCGGTCCCCGGCGCCTGCCCCGTGCGGCACGGCACCACGTTGCCCGCCGCCGACCCCGTCGCGGCCCCGTCGCGACGGACGAGATCCTGCGTCACGGTGTTCGCGACCACGGTGTCCGTGGCGGAGCTCGCCGCGTGCCCGGTCCGCGCGCTGCCGGCTCCGAGCCACAGGCCTCCGTCCTTGCCGCCCCAGATCGTGTCGTTGGCGAAGCGGACGTGGGTGGCCCCGAGGCTCTGGACGGCGACCGCGCCGGCGTTGAGCACGAGGTTGTTCTCGACGAGCACGTCGTCGATCGGCCCGACCGCGTCCTGGATGAAGATGAGCTGCGTCCGCGAGTTGAGGATGCGGTTGCCCGCGATCAGCACGCGCTCCGAGTTCCCGGTGAGCTGGATGCCGTCGTTGTGGTAGACGGCCGCGGGGTCGCGTATGCCGTCGATCGTGTTGCCGGTGATCGCGACGTCGTTCCACTGCCCGAACTGGATCCCGTCGCCCGTGAGGGCGCTGAAGCGGTTGCCGTCGATGGTGAGCCCGCTCGACTGCGCGATGGTCCCGCCGGCGCCCGCGCCGAAGCCGACCAGGCAGTCGTGGACCACGCTCGCCCGGACGGCGATGTCCGAGGATCCGTCCTTCGCCGAGATGCACGTCGACCCCGGGGAGGTGAACTCGTCGTCGTGCAGGTCGATGTGCGCCGCGTCCTGCGTCCCGGTCGCCGGGGTCCACATCGACCGCATCGACACGCCGGCGGTGAAGGTCAGGCCGCTCACGTCGAGCTGCTGCCCGCCGGTGATCGCGAGGCCCGCCACGCGGGCCCGCCCGCCGCCCGGGCCCACCACCTCGACCCGGGTGGAGCGCGCCCGGTAGTCCGTCGCCGCCGGGTAGCTGCCAGGGGCCACGACGATCCGCTCACCGCCGGTGGCCCGCGCGAGGGCCTTGCCGAGCGAGGCGAGCGGGTGGTCGGCGTCGCCGCTCGCCGTGTCGCTGCCCGTGGCGGCCACGTGGAGGGTCGGGGCCGGCTGGCCGGCCACGGCGGCGACGGACGCGAGCGACGAGCCGCTCGGGTCGAGGCCCGGGCTCGCGTCGCCGCCGGGAAGCGGAGCCGGCGGCGCCGACGCGGCGGGGACGCTCGCCGGCACGGGCACGGCAGCGGGCGGGGCGGCGGACGCGGCGATCGCGGCCCCTGCGGCCCTCACGCCCGAGGCGGCCGGCGCGCCGGCGCCGGTCGCGGTCCGGCCCGGGACCGCCGCCGCCGAGGGCTGCGGGACGCGTGCCGCAGTCGCCGAGGCCACCGGGTGCGCCAGCCCGCGCGACCGGAGCTGCGCCTTGAGGCCGCGCTCCTGCCGACGGAGGCTCGCGCAGCGGGAGGTCGCCCGCCTGCGACAGGCGACCGCACGGCGCCGGCTCGTCACGGCGAGGCGCTTCTGCAGCGTGGAGGTGCTGGCGACCTGCGTCGTCGCCGACGCACTGGCGACCGCACCGGGCAAGACACACAACGAGCACCACAGCACGACCGACACCAGAAGGCGACGGATGGCGATCGTACGGTGGGTCGGGTCCAGCACGGCGAGCACCTCGAAGTCGGCGGAGCGGGTGCTGTGCCGATCGGGATCTCCGGCTCCGGACGTGACGGCGGAGCACGTCTGGTACGACGCCCGTCCAGGGCGCTGAGCACCGGCGTCCAACGTCCGTCGAGGCCGGCCGGTCGTCGCGGCGGCCCTTCACCGAACGCGTCGGCCGACCACCGTCCCGCAGCGCGCAGCGCACCCGAAAGACGCCGTTCGCGAAGCAGACGGCGATCGCGTGGTGCGACCGACGCTCACCGTCGACTGCCGCTGAGGTCCGTGGCACACTCGGGCGATCGAGCACTCCCGACGCCCGCTCCACTCAGTCCGCCGTCTCGGTCCACATCGCCTCACCTCCAACCGCTTCGACGCCCGCCGGGTCACCGCAGCGCAGTCCCCGGCTCGACGACGGGCCGGCAGGTGCGCCGCGTGACGCGCGACCCCACCGTCACGGATCGCGTCAGCGTCGTCGTCTGCAGTCGCGACCGAGCAGATCACCTCGCCGACGCACTGCCCTACGTCAGGGCAGCACTGCGCCCTGGAGACGAGCTCATCGTGGTCGACTCGGCTTCGCGAGACGCGGAGACACTGGCGATCGCGAGCCGCTTCGGCACGGCGGTGCGCGAGGAGGTCCCCGGGTTGTCGCGAGCTCGCAACGCCGGCGTCCGTGCAGCGCGACATCCCATCATCGCGTTCACGGACGACGATTGCCGGCCGCAGGAGAGCTGGCTCGCGCGAATCGCAGGCGCCTTCGACGACGCGTCGGTCGACTTCGTGACGGGCGCCGTCGCGGCCATCGAGGGTACCGGTGGCGCAGCGTCGACGACCACGGACCGGGCTGCGCGTCGCTTCCGTCTCGGCGACGACCCGGCAGGGTTCGGCCACGGAGCCAACATGGCCTTCCGCCGCACGGTCCTGGTGGAGATCGGCGGCTTCGACGAGGCGCTCGGCGCCGGATCGCGCCTGCGCTCCGGCGAGGACAAGGATGCGTTCCAACGCGTGCTCGAGCTGCGGCGCGAGGGCGTCTACGCCCCTGACGCGATCGTCCGGCACGTCCAGTGGCGCGGGCGCCGAGAGCTCGTCGGACTCCGATACGGCTACGGACTGGGCAACGGGGCGGTCAGGGCCGGCGCCGCACGTCGCCAACCGCGGCGGGGGGTCGCACCCCTCGTCGCCGGGGTCTGGAACGACGGCCTGCGAGGCGTCTACTGGGGGCTTCGGCGTCCGAGCCTGGCCGTGGTCTCCGCGACCAGCCACCTCGGGGGCTACGTCGTCGGTGCGGCGGTGGTGCTGACCCGACGGACTCCGCCCGGCCGCTCGACGACAGGCGCCGGGGACCCGCCGAGCGGGCCCGCACACGCATGACGGAGCCCCAGCCGACGAGCGCGCCGGCGCTCGTCGCGGCGCTCGGGAGCGAGCTGGGCCGGCTCTTGGAGGACGTGCTGCCCACCGGGTGTCGCCGGGTGGCGCTGGTCGACTTCCCTCGCCACCGCAACAGCGGGGACTCGGCGATCTGGGCCGGGGAGCGCCGGGCGCTGGCCGCACTCGGGGTCGGCGTCGTCGGCACCGCGGAGCGGCAGACCTTCGACCTGGCTCGGCTGGGGCCCGATCCGCGCACTCCAGTGCTCCTGCACGGCGGCGGGAACTTCGGAGACCTGTACCCCGGGCACCAACGGCTGCGGGAGCGCGTCTTCGAGGAGTGTCGCGGGCGCCCGGTCGTCCAGCTCGCCCAGTCGCTGTGGTTCTCCGAGGCCTCGGCGATCGACCGCTGCGCGCGTCTCATCGCCGGCCACGGCGACGTGACCCTGCTGGTCCGCGACGAGCGGAGCTTCGAGCTCGCCACGCGGAGCTTCGACGCCCGCGTCGAGATGTGCCCGGACTTCGCCTTTGCGCTGGGCCCGCTGAGGACGTCGCGACGCCCGCGGCACCCCGTTGTCCGGCTGGCCCGGACGGACCGGGAGCAACCGGACCGGGATCCGGCACACGACGGGTTCCCGCGGTTCGACTGGTTGTCGCCTCCACGAGGGCGACGCGCCCAGGGTCGGGCCCGGGCGTGGCGCTCGGCCTTCAACCTGGCGGCGGGCGGGGGCCGGCTGACCCGTACCGGGCTCGCGCCGACCAGCTTGGTCCTGCGGCTCTACGACGCGTTCGCCGCCGAGAACGTCACCCGGGCGACGCGGCTGCTCGACGGTGGCGAGGTGGTCGTCACCGACCGCCTCCACGGCCACATCCTCTGCACGCTGCTGGACAAGCCGCACGTCATCCTCGACGACCGCTTCGGGAAGGTGTCGTCGTTCCACGCCCGGTGGACCTCGAGCCTGGCGACCGCGCAGGTCGTCCGCGACGAGCGCGAGATCCCCGCAGCGATCGCCGCCGTCCGGGCGGCCGCCGGCAGCGCCAGCGCCGGATGAGCAACGAGACCGCGACCACGCTGACCGCGCCCGAGGTCCGTGCGCGCGCGGTCTCCGGCGTGGTGTCCGTGGCGCTCAGGAACGTGAGCGTCCGGCTCATCGGCCTCGTCGGCACGATCGTCCTGGCGCGCCTCCTGGCCCCATCCGACTTCGGCGTCCTCGCACTCGGCCTGACGATCCGGATGTTCGGCAGCGTGCTGGCGTCGGCCGGCCTCGGCGCCTCACTGCTCCGTCGCGCCGATCCCCCCACCCGCGCGGAGCTCGAGGCGGTCCAGGGCTTCCAGCTCGCGGCGACCGTCGCCGTCGCCGTCGTCGTCGGCGTCGCGGGGCTGGCCTTCGGAGGAGCGGTGGCGGTCGCGGCCGTCACCGTCGCGTCGCTGCCGATCGGGACGGCGTCGGGTCCCTCGCGGATCGTCCTCGAGCGCGACCTCAACTGGAGCCTGCTCTCGCGCGTGGAGATCTCCTCCACGGTCGTGTACCAGGCAAGCGCCGTGCTCCTGGTGGTGGTCGGCCTCGGTGTGTACGGCGTCGCGCTCGCGGCGATCGTCGAAGCCACCCTGACCCTCGCCGTGCTCGTGCACTTCGGCCCGGTGGGGCTCACGCGGCCGCGGCCCTCCGTCGACGCGGTGCGCCCCCTGCTCCGCTTCGGGCTGCAGACGCAGGCGGTCTCCCTGGTGACGACGGTCCGCGACCAGGGCCTCAACACGCTCATCGCCGCCGTCGGCGGGGTCGCCGTGTTGGGCATCTGGTCGATCACCTTCCGGCTCCTCCAGGCGGTGACGCTGTTCCTGGCCGCGCTCCAGCGGGTCGCCTACCCGACGCTGGCCCGGGCGATCGCCGCGGGCGAGGACGCCGGTCGCCTCGTCAACAAGTCCATGCGGCTCAACGCGATCGCCCTGGGCGTCCCGGCCGTCTTCCTCGGTGCGACCGCACCCGCCTTCGTGCCGCTGCTGCTCGGCGACAAGTGGCAGTCCGCCGTCGACGTGCTCCCGCTCGGTGCGGCCGCGGTGCTCATCAGCGCGCCGGTGACCTCCGTCGGCATCCCGTTCTTGCAGGCCGTCGGGGACGGCGCCGCCACGATCAGGGTCGTCGGTGCGCAGACGGCGAGCTGGCTGCTGGTCGCCGCGGTCGCGGTGCCGCTCCTCGGGGCACCCGGAGCGGGCGTCGGGATGCTGGCCGGAGCCGTCGCCCTGACGCTGTCCGTGCGTCGCGCGGCCCAGCGGCACGCGCGCATCACGGTGATCGAGGCGATCGCCGTCCCGGACGCCTGCGCCTTCGCCGCCGGAGCGCTCGGATGGCAGGTCGCGCGCTTCGTGGGGAGCCCGCTCCCAGGGCTCGTGGGGTCGGCGGCGCTGTCGCTCGTGACCTACCTCGCGCTCATGCGGCTCCTGCGTCCGGATGACGTGCGAACGCTGTGGCGACTCCTCCTCCGGGGTCTCAGGCGGACGACATGACCCAAGCGACTCCGGGCACCGGGAGCGACGGCGAGGCGGCGACCCTCCCGCGCCCCGACCTGAGCGTCGTCACCGTGACCCACAACGGGCGCGAGCTCGCCCTGCGCACCCTCGCGTCGGCGATGGCCGCCACCGGTGGCGCGCGGGTCGAGTGGATCCTCGTCGACAACGACTCCTCCGACGGGACGGCTGAGGCGGTCGAGGCGGCCCACCCGGAGGTCGCGGTGCTTCGCCGCGCCAACCGCGGCTTCGCCGCGGGCAACAACGCCGGGCTCGAGTCGTGTCGCGGACGGTACGTGCTGCTGCTCAACCCCGACGTCGACATCGACGTGGGGACGCTCGCCGACCTGGTCGCGCTGCTCGACGCCCGCCCCGAGGTCGGGGCGGGCGGCGTGATCCAGCGCAGCAGCCACGGCGTGGTCTTCCCGTCCGCCTGGCGCTTCCCGAGCGCGAGCCGCCAGTGGGGCGAGGCGCTGCTGGCCCGCCGCTGGCCCGTGGCGCGCGGGCTGCAGGAGGCACAGGTCGACGAGCGGTCGTACTTCGTCGAGCACGACGTCGACTGGGTGACCGGCTCGTTCCTGATCGTCCGGCGGGAGGCGCTCGACCAGGTCGGGCCGATGGACGAGCGCTTCTTCCTCTACTCCGAGGAGACCGACTGGTGCCGGCGGATCCGGGGTGCCGGGTGGGCCATCCGCCACCTGCCGCAGCTCCAGGTCACGCACCACCACGGCGCGGGGATCAAGCCCGGCCTGACGGCGCACCTGACGCACTCCAAGCGCCTCTACGCCGAGAAGCACATGGGGCGGGTCGAGCGCAGGCTCTTCGTGGCCGCGCTGGCCGCTCGGCACGCCCTGCGCCTCGCCGCCCTGCGCCTCGACGCCGCCCGGACGGGCGACCGGCACGCCAACCGCATCGAGGCGGAGGCGGTGGGGCTGCGGGTGGCGCTCGGCCGGGTGGTGCCGCGGCGGCCCGCCTGACCGGCCCGGCGGACGCGGGCCCGCTCGCTGCGCGCCGCGCCGCGCCGCGCCGCGTCGCTCAGCGCCGGCGCAGGGCGCGCGCGGCGCGCAGGCCCCGCGGCGCGTCGAGCCCCAGCGAGGCCCAGCGCTGCACGTAGGCGAGCTCGATCGCTCCCGCCCGTGAGGTCCGGCCCCGCCGGGCGAGATCGGAGCGCATGAAGCGCCGCGAGGGGACCAGCTCCCGGGCCAGGACGGCCCACCGCTCCCGCGCCGAGCCGGCGTCGAGCACCCGCAGGAAGCCCGCGGTGGTCGCGGGAGCCGACCAGAGCCGCGCCACCTGCACGACCGCCTCGCGGTCGGCCGGAGGCAGGCCCAGCCGGTCGCGCACCTCGGCGCCTCCCGGGGCCTGGGCGAGTCCGGCCGCGAGGCCCGCCTCGGCGCTCAGCTCGCGCGCGAGGCTCGCGGCCTCCTGCCAGACGGCGGGCTCGAGCCGACGCACGGCCCGCGCCAGGTCCTCGCTCGGTCGACGGTGCTCGGGGCCGTGGTGGGCGGCGTGGAGCGCGACCAGGAGCGCCCGGGCCGCCTCGCCCGGCACCTCGACCCGCGCCCCGCCGAGCTCGAGTGGCTCGCGCCCGGCCCACAGGCGGGCCCACGCGTCAGCCGCCGAGGCCCCGACGCCCCACAGGCGACGGTGGAGGTCGACCGGGAGGAGCCCGTCCGCCGGCTCCCAGACGTCCGCGTGCTCCTCCGCCCAGGAGGGCGAGACACCGTCGTACTTGTTGACGAACCCGAGGGCCTGGAGCCGCCGCTCGGCTCGCTCGAGGCCGGAGGGGGCGACGAGCAGGTCCACGTCGCCGGAGGGCCGGACCTCGTCGGCGTCGTAGAGCCAGCGCTCGTTCGAGGTGCCCTTGAGCAGGAGCGCGTCGACCCCCGCGGCGCGCAGCTCGGCGACCACGGAGGCGGCGCGCGCCTCCACGAGCAGGCTGAGGGCCACGGGTGGGTGGGCGGCGGTCTCCATCACGGCGGCCCGCGGGTCCCGGGCTCCGCGGAGCGTAGGCGCCGGCGGACCCCGCGTCGATCCCCCTGGACCCATGGCGCACCTGTATGTTGCCTGTCGCATGGTCGACACCCCTGAGCGGTGGTTCGCGATCCAGCTCTGCACCATCTCGGTCCCGCCCGAGGTGGTCTTCCGCGAGCTGGCCCGCGAGACCGTTCTGCTCAACGTGAAGACGGGCCAGTACCACGGCGTGGACCCCGTCGGCGCGCGCTTCTTCGGGGCGATGCGCGACGCGGCGAACGTCGCGGCGGCCTGCGACCGGCTCGCGGCCGAGTTCGAGCAGCCCGTCGGGCGCATCCGGGCCGACTTCGTCGCCTTCGTCGGGGCGATGGAGGAGCGCGGGCTGATCCGCCTGGGCGCTCCCGTCTGACCCGGAACTAGACGAATCCCCGACCTCGCGCGTGCCCCAGCGGCTCGTTCGGTCCCTACGGTCCACCGGACCCCACCCCGACGAGGAGCCCATGAGCACCGAGAAGCCGCAGTACACCCGTCCCGTCGTCACGGACCTCGGGTCCGTCTCCGCCGCCACGCTGGCCACCATCAGCAAGAAGGGGAGCAACGGCGACGTCATCACCATCGGCAGCACCAGCATCAACGTGCCGGGCAGCAGCCTCGTCTAGCCCCCGCCGGCCTCCCGGCGCGCGTGGCGCGCGCCGGGACTTCCCGCGCCCGCCCGCCTGACGCGGTGCCGGCCGCGATCAAGCCCGCACGGGCGGTGCCGCTCCACCGCGTCGAGGTCGCCTACGGCCTGGCCATCGGCCGGGCCCGCGACGTCGCCGCCCTCCCGCGCTCCGACGTGCCGCCGCGGCGCGCGCTGGAGGGCGTCCTGCTGCGCGCCCTGCAGCGCCCGCCCTGCCTGGTGAGCTTCTCCGGCGGCCTGGACTCCTCCGCCCTGCTCGCGCTCGCCGTGGCCGTGGCCCGGGAGCACGGGCTGCCGCCGCCGGTCCCCGCGACGCTCGTCTTCGGCTCCTCCTCGGCGGCGGAGGAGCGCTCCTGGCAGGAGCTCGTCCTCGACCACGTGGGCCTGTCGCGCTCGGGGTGGCGGCGCTTCGCGCTCACGGACGAGCTCGACCTGGTCGGGCCGGTGGCGCAGGAGGTGCTGCTGCGCCACGGGCTGCTGTGGCCGTTCAACCTGCACTTCCACGTGCCGATCCTCGAGGCGGCCGCGGGCGGCTCGGTGATCACGGGCTTCGGGGGTGATGAGCTGGCGCGCGGCAGCGCCAGCCTGTGGGCGGAGCGCCTGATCGCCAAGCGGCGGTTCCGGCGCCCGCAGGACCTGGCCCTGATCGGCTACCGCCTGGCGCCCTCCGGGGTCCACTGGGCGCGGGAGCTCACCCGGCGCGACGAGCTGCGGGGGGAGCTGCCGTGGCTGACCGCGCGCGGGCGCCGGCGGGTGCGGCGCGTGCGGGCGGCCGAGAACGTCCACCCGTTCGGGTGGGGGCCGCTGCTGCGCGACTGGTGGTGGCGCCGGCGCTACGTCCAGGTCTGCCGCGAGAACTTCGCGCGGGTGGCCGCGCCCCACGACGTGGAGGTGGTCCACCCCTTCACGGAGCCCGCGCTGCTGCGGGCCCTGGCCGGCGGGCGCTACCACGGCCTGGGCGACCGCCGGGGACTGCTGGAGGCGCTCGTCGGCGACCTGCTCCCCGAGGCGCTCCTGGCCCGGACGACCAAGGCGACCTTCGACGACCCGCTCTGGACCCCCACGGCGCTCGCCTTCGCCGCGCGCTGGTCGGGCCGCGGGCTCGACGAGCGGCTCGTCGACCCCGTCGCCCTGCGCCGGCACTGGCTCGGCGGGGAGCCCTCGGCCATGTCGGCCACGCTGCTGCAGGCGGCGTGGCTGGCCGACCATGGCGCGCGCTGAGCCTTCAGAACTCGGCCAACCGCGCCATGCGACCCGTCGGCAGGAGCGCGACCGCGTCGTGCTCCACCCACGCGTGGGCGGAGAAGGGCCCGTCGGAGGCCACCCCGATGACCAGGCGCGCGGGGATGCCGCGCCGCTCGAGCAGCCGCAGGAGCACGAGCGAGCGGATCAGGCAGCGCGCGTCCATGGGCAGGACGTCGAAGAAGCGGCGCACCACGCGGCCGAGCCAGACCGCGGTGGGATGGGCCGCCTCCGGGCGCGTCGAGCGCCGCGCGCCGCGGGTGGCGCGCGCGGCACGGGCCATCGCGGGCAGGTCGTCGCGGCGGACCGCGCGGAGCAGCGGGCCGTAGGCCGCGAGGAGCTCGAGGCTCAGGCGGGCCCGGGTGCGCACGCCGATCCGGCCGTCGGCGGGCAGGGCGACCGGGCGCCGCCGGCTCATCGCGCCTGCGCCAGCGCCGCGGCCAGCACGGCGACGTGCTCATGGGCGTCGGCCAGCGAGCGCGGCCGGGTGAAGCGCAGCATCGGCGCGGCGGCCAGGTCGAGCAGCTGCTCGCCGGTGAGCGGCAGGCTGGCGTGCCGGGCCAGCGCGGCGATGCGCTCGCCCACGGGCACGGGAACGACCGCCGGCGGGCCGCCCCCGCTCCAGGCGAGCTCCACCCACCCGGCCAGCGGCGCCTCGAGCCGCGGGCCGGCGAACGGCTTGCGGAAGCGCTCGCGCTGGCCGATCCGCCCGAGCGGGATGCCCCCCAGGCGCGCGGCGGCCGCCGGGCGCAGGTCCACGCTGCCCGGCCCGGCGAAGCAGCGCTCGCCCTCGACCACGAGCAGGTCGTCCGTGAGCAGCTCGGGCGCGCCGTCGCTCAGCAGCGCCGCGGTGGTGCTCTTGCCGCCCTCGCGATCGGCGAGCAGGCCCCAGGCGCGGCCCTCGAGGACCACGGCGGCGGCGTGGACCGGCACGCGGTCCATCCACCAGGCGATCACCGCGGCCGCCGGGACCAACCCGGGGTGCAGGATCGCCTCGGCGCTCACGGGGCGGCGCAGGGCGAAGACCACGGTGCGCGCGGCGCGGTCCAGGCGGAGCTCCCCCGCGCCCGGCATGCCGATGCGCGCGCGCCGGCCGGTGACCTCCATCCCCTCGCCGTCGTCGGCCGGGCCCGTGTGCTGCGAGACCGTCCACGCCTCCCAGCTCGGCGGCGGCGCCGGGCGCCCGCCCGCCTCCACGCCCACCCCCTGCACCGCCACGCCGTACACGCCGTAGGGCGCGGAGCCGGTCACGCCGGGCCCGCGTAGGCGGCCGCCTGGAGCCCGAAGAGCTCGGCGTAGAGGCCGTCGCGGGCCATGAGCGCCGCGTGGTCGCCCGACTCCACGACCCGGCCGCCGTCCAGGACGTAGATGCGATCGGCCATCCGGACGTTCGCGAAGCGGTGGGAGATGAGCAGCACCGACTTCCCGGCGGCGAGGCCGCGGATCTGCTCGAAGAGCGCGTACTCCGCCCGCGGGTCGAGCGCCGCCGTCGGCTCGTCCATCACGAGGAAGCCGCCGCCGCGGTAGAACGAGCGCGCGAGCGCGAGCCGCTGCCACTGCCCGCCCGAGAGCTCGTGGCCGCCCAGGAACCGGCGGCCGAGCCGCGTCTCGTAGCCGTGCGGGAAGCGCTCGATCGCCTCCTCCGCTCCGGCCTGGCGGGCGGCCTCGCGCACCCGCTCAGGGTCGACGGGGACGTCCGAGCGCCCCAGCACCACGTTGTCGCTGACGGACAGCTGGTAGCGGACGAAGTCCTGGAAGAGCACGGTCATCTCGCCGCGCAGGCCGCGCGGGTGGAGCTCGGCCACCTCGGTGCCGTTCCAGCGGACGCTGCCGGCGTCGTGGCCGTAGAGCTGGCAGAGCACCTTCACGAGCGTCGTCTTGCCCGAGCCGTTCTCGCCGACCAGCGCCACCACCTCGCCGCGGTTGACCTCGAGCGAGACGTCCTCGAGCACCCGCCGCGTCGTGCCGGGGTACGCGAAGGAGAGGCCCTCGACCCGCAGGCTCTCGAAGGGCCCGGGCTCCGGGCGGCGCGGAGCCGGCGGCCCGGCGGCCGTGGCCTCCCCGAGCGCCAGGAAGCTCCCCAGGTCGTCGAGGAAGAGCCCTGACTCGACGAGCTTGCCGACCGTGCTCGTGACGGTCGAGAGCCGGCCGGCCAGCACCTGCATCGCCACGGCGGCGGTCGCCGCCGCGGCGACGTCGATCCGGTCCGCGGAGAGGAGCAGCACGAGCGCCGCGAGCGCCACCGCCCCGCCGAGCGCGCCGGCCAGCGCGCCCGTGAGGGCCACCCGCAGGCGGCCGGCCAGGAAGCTCCGCACGCGCCGGATCCGCTCGTCGCTCAGGGCGTCGTAGCGCCGGCGCAGGAACGCCGTGGCGTCGAAGACGCGCAGCTCCTTGGCGACGTCCCGGTCGACGAACAGCTCGAGCAGGTGCAGCCGCTCCCGCGCGTGCGTGGTCATGGCGTACTCGAAGGCGTAGGCCGCGCGGGAGTTCCGCAGGGTCGCGAGCAGGATCGGGACCGCGGCCAGCAGCACGAAGGGCACGAGGAGCGGCTCGAGGGCCAGCAGCACCACCAGGACGGCCACCCCGGTCAGCACGGCGAGGACGAGCCCCATCAGCGCGTTGACCATCTCGACGGGCCGGAAGCTCGCCGCGTTGGTCGCGCGCTCGAGCTGGTCGTAGAAGCTCGGTGCCTCGAAGCGGGCGAGCTCGACCCCGGCCGCCACGTCGATGATCCGGTCGAGCGTGTGGCGGCCGACGAGCTCGGCGAGCATGCGCTGCTGGCGCTCGAGCAGCGCGGCGGCGAGGCCCAGCAGCAGCGTGACGAGGACCAGCGCGACGACCGAGGGGACGAGATCGCCCACCGGCGCGCCGTCCTCGCCGCCCAGGCGGATGAGCGCCACCGCGAGGTGCTTGACGACGTAGAGCTGCGCGGCGAGGAGGGCCGCGGAGGCGACCTGCAGGGCCACGGCCGTGCGGAGCGTGCCGGGCGCCGCCTCCCGGACGAGCGCCACGGCGCGGCGGGCGACGCGCGGCACGCCGCCGAGCCCCCGTCGCCGGTCGACCGGGGCGGCCACCGAGTCCTGCGGGGTGAGCTCGGGCGCGGGCAGCGCCGTGGCGGCGTCCGCCGTGGCGGCGTCCGCCGCGGCGGCCTCGCGCGCGTGGGGGTCGGGGGCCATCTACCGGCGTGAGCCTAACGAACGACCCGCCGGGCGCAGACGGCGTCCCGCCGGGCGCGTAGCGTGGTGCCCGTGGTGGTGATCCTGCTGAGCGACCACGCCGACGCACCCGCGCTCGCGGCGCTCCGCGCGCTGGGCTACGCGGTGCTCGACCCGGCCGCGGCGCCCGCGGAGGAGGGCTGCCAGGTGGTGCGCGGCCGGCCCGCCACCGTGGCGCTCGCCGCCGCGCAGCACCCGGGGGCGGCCCTGCTCGCCCTCGCGGAGGACCCCGGCCGCGGCCCGGTCACGGCGCTGCTGGACGCCGGGGCGCACGGCGTCGCGCTCGCGGGAGCCTCGCCGGCGGTGCTGGCCGCGGCGGTCGAGGCCGTGGTGGCCGGGCTCGTGGTCGTCCCGCGCGCGGCGCGGGCGGCGGTGCGTCGTCCCGTGTTCACCGCTCGCCAGAAGCAGGTGCTGAGCCTGCTCGTCCTCGGCTCGAGCAACGCCGACATCGCCAGCCGGCTCTTCCTCAGCGAGTCGACGGTGAAGATGCACCTCTCGGCGATCTTCGCGCTCCTGGGCGTCCGGTCGCGCAAGGAGGCGGTCGACGCGATCCTCGACCCGGCGGCCGGGCTCGGCACCGGGATCCTCGGGCTGGCCGCCTCGGCCACGCCGCAGGAGGGGTACGGGACGCCCGTGGTCGAGTGAGCGCCCGCGCCGCTCAGGCGCGGCGCTGCGCGGCCGCCACCGCCCCCCAGGTCGCGCCCGCGGCCAGCAGCACGGCGGCGACCGGGAGCGGCAGCGCGTGCAGGTCGCCCGGGGTGGCGAGGCCGTGGTGGCTGCGGGCGAGGAGCACCAGGCCGACGGCCGCCCCCGCGCCGAGGACGACCGCGAGCTGCCCCCGCCGGACCGGGAGCGGGCCGGCCCGCGCCGGGAGCCGCCCGCTGCACCACGCGAGCACGAGCGCGCCGAGCGCCGACCAGGCCGCGGCCAGGAGGGCCGCCGCGACCAGGTCGCTCACCAGGTGGCTCTCCAGCGCGAGGAGCGCCAGGGCCATCGCGACCAGCGCCGCCGCGCCGCCGGCGAGCCACGGCGCGAGCCACCGGGCGGGGACCGCGAGGACCCCGGCGCCGACCACGGAGCCGACCAGGAGCAGGTGGTTGCTCGGCGCCGAGCCGTAGCCGCCGTAGGTGAACGCCTGCGGGCCGACATGGACTTGGCGGTGGAAGAACGGCTCGAGAGCCAGGCCGGTCAGGTTGGCGCCGAGGAGCACCGTGAGGACCCCCGCGAGCACCGCGGGCCGGCAGGTGATCAGCGCGGCCGCGGCCGTGGCCGCGCAGAGCGCCAGCGCCTCGCGCAGGTTCCCGATCTGGACGAGCTCCGAGGCGACCTCCCGCCCGGCCACCGAGCCCCGCCGCCGGAACGCCTCGCCCACCGCGGCGTCGAGCCCGTCGGTGAGGCCCACCGCGATCGCCAGCAGCACCAGGGCGGCGCCCGCCACGAGCGCCGCGGCGAGCCCCGGCGCCGCGAGCCGCGCCGCGGCTGCGCCGAGCCCCGGCTTCGCGAGCCGCGCCGCGGCCGCACCGTCCACCGGCTCCGAGGCCCGGGACACGACGGGCGCCGGAGCCCTCAGCGCGCGTCGCCGAGCTCGAGCACGGCGAGGAACGCCTCCTGCGGGACCTCGACGCGGCCGACCTGCTTCATCCGCTTCTTGCCCTCCTTCTGGCGCTCCAGCAGCTTGCGCTTGCGCGAGATGTCGCCGCCGTAGCACTTGGCGGTGACGTCCTTGCGGAACGCCTTGACGGTCTCGCGGGCGATGATGTGCGCGCCGATGGCGGCCTGGATCGGCACGTCGTACTGCTGGCGCGGGATCTTCTCGCGGAGCTTCTCCGTGAGGGTGCGCCCGAGGGGGTAGGCCTTCTCCTTGTGGACGAGCATGGAGAGCGCGTCGACCACGTCGCCGCCGAGCAGCACGTCGAGCTTCACGAGGTCGGAGGCGCGCATCCCGATCGGCTCGTAGTCGAGGCTCGCGTAGCCCTTGGTCCGCGACTTGAGCTGGTCGAAGAAGTCCAGGACGATCTCGGCGAGGGGCAGCACGTACTCGAGCTGGACCCGGTCGGCGCTCAGGTAGTGCATGCCCGCGTGCTCGCCCCGCTTGTCCTGGCAGAGCTCCATGATCGTCCCGACGTACTCCTTCGGGGTCAGGATGCTCGCCTTGACCATCGGCTCGCGGACCTCGGCGACGTTCGCCGGGTCGGGGAAGTCGCTCGGGTTGTGGACGTCCAGGTCGGTGCCGTCGGTGAGCGTCACCTCGAAGCCCACGCTCGGCATCGTCGCCATGAGGTCGAGGTCGTACTCGCGCTCCAGGCGCTCGCGCACGATGTCCATGTGCAGCAGGCCGAGGAAGCCGCAGCGGAAGCCGAAGCCGAGCGCGTCGGAGGTCTCGGGCTCCCAGAAGAGCGCCGCGTCGTTGAGCGAGAGCTTCTCGAGCGCGTCGCGCATGTCCGGGTAGCGGTCCGTGTCGAGCGGGAAGAGGCCGCAGAAGACCATCGGGCGCACCTCGCGGTAGCCCGGGAGCGCCTCGGCCGCCCCGCCGCGCTTCAGGGTCAGCGTGTCGCCCACCCGCAGCCGCGTGACGTCCTTGATCCCCGTGATGAGGTAGCCGACCTCCCCCGGGGTCAGCGTCGCCACCGGGGTCATGGCCGGGGTGAAGAAGCCGATGTCGTCGATCTCGGCCTCGGTGCCCGCCGCCATCGCGCGGATCGCGTCGCCCTTCGCGAAGGTGCCGTCGACGACGCGGATGTAGGCGATCACGCCGCGGTACTGGTCGAACTCGGAGTCGAAGATCACCGCGCGCGGCGGGGCGTCCGGGTCGCCGGCGGGCGGCGGGACCTTCTGCACGAGCTCCTCGAGGACCTCCTCGACGCCCAGACCGGTCTTCCCGGAGATCCGCTTGATCGTGTCCGGGTCCTCCCCCAGGAGCTCGGCGACCTCCCGGGCGACCCGCTCGGGCTCGGCGCCGGGCAGGTCGATCTTGTTCAGGCACGGGATGAGCTCGAGCCCCGCATCCACGGCCAGGTAGGTGTTCGCGAGGGTCTGCGCCTCGACGCCCTGGGAGGCGTCCACCACGAGCAGCGCGCCCTCGCACGCGGCCAGGGAGCGGCTCACCTCGTAGGTGAAGTCGACGTGGCCGGGGGTGTCGATGAGGTGGAACTGGTAGGTCTCGCCGTCCAGCTTCGAGGTGTAGAACACCCGGACGGCCTGCGACTTGATCGTGATGCCGCGCTCGCGCTCGAGCTCCATGGAGTCCAGGAGCTGCTCGCGCATCTGCCGCGGGTCCACGGTCTGGGTCATCTCCAGGATGCGGTCGGCCAGCGTCGACTTCCCGTGGTCGATATGGGCGATGATCGAGAAGTTGCGGATGCGGCTCTGGTCGACGGCCATGCGTGGGGCTGGAGGATAGGTGGCCCCCCGCCCGGCCCCGCGGGGCCCCCGGCTACGGCACGGCCGGCAGGCGGATGTCCCCCTGGGCGATGGGCAGGCCGTGCCCGGGACGGGGCAGCGCGTTGCGGCAGCCCGCGGGCGGCGGCGTCGTCCGCGCGCCGCCGACGCCCGTCAGGCGATCGGCGCCCGGACCTCCGTCCTCGACGGAGAACTCGCGGTAGACGAGCCGGCGCCCCGCCCCGTCCGCGATGCCGAACAGCGCGCGGTTCCCCGAGCGGCGGAAGCAGGTCACCGCGCCGCTGCGGAAGGGGATGCTCGCGTTGCGGAAGGAGGCGGTCCCGGTGAGCTCGCCGGTCTCGGCGCGCTGCACCGCGAGGTCGAAGACGGTCCCCGCCCCGCTGACGCCGGAGCCCGACAGCAGCTCCGTCGTGGCCGGGAGAATCCTCGCCGAGGCGTTGACCGAGTTCCCTCCGTATTCGTTGTCCGTGGTCACGACGTCGCCGGGCCGCGGCGGCGACGGCGGGCCCACCACGAGCGCGATCTCGGCGTCCTCGTCCTCCGCGAAGCGCAGGCACGGCCAGCCCGGGGTGATGGTGTAGACGCCGAGCCGGTCCCCCGGCTCCACGGGGAAGCGAGCCGCCACGGCGTGGACCGCGCCGTCGCCGGGATCGACCAGGACGCCGGTGTCGCCGACCACCCGGAAGTCGTAGCCCTGCACGTGGCGCAGGACGTTCAGCACGAAGCGCGCGCCGGCCCAATCCGGGCTCGAGGCGAAGCTGAACGAGGTCAGGATGCCGGGCTGCGACACCGTGGAGCCCGCGGCGTAGTCGATCACCTGCTGGCGCTGGCAGCTCTGCTCCGCTCCCGTGCCGCCGATGGTGGCGGCCCCGGCCGGGCCCGCCGACCCGAGGCCGGCGGCGAGGAGGCCGAGGACCAGCGTGACGGCGAGGCGGGCGCGCGGCGGCATGGGCGCGACCGTGACCCGCCGCGCGTCCGATGTCCATGCTTCTGGACGTTCGGTCGCACCACGCTCAGGTCGCTCGGGCGCGGCGCGCGCTCGTGCCGCCCGGGCCTCAGCCCGGCTCGGCGCCGCCGTCGAGCGCCACGCCGTCGCGGCCGCCGCCCTTGACGGCGTAGAGCGCGCGGTCGGCGCGGGCCAGGATGGCGACCTCGTTCTCGCCGGGCTGGGCGGCGGCGGCGCCGATCGAGACGCTCAGCCCGCACTCCGAGAAGGCCGCCGCCGAGTGCAGGCGGTGCGCCACCTCGAGGGCCGTCGCGCCGTCGACCCCGGGCAGCAGCGCCGCGAACTCGTCCCCGCCGATGCGGAAGAGCGCGTCGCCCCGCCGCAGGGCCTCGGTCAGCGCGGCGGCGATGGAGCGCAGGGCCCGGTCGCCCGCCGGGTGCCCGTGGCGGTCGTTGTAGGACTTGAAGCCGTCGATGTCCACCACGAGCACCCCGACGTCGCCGCTCGCCCGGGCCTCGGCGAGCTCGGTGTGGAAGGTGGCGTGGTGGCCGAGGCCCGTGAGCGAGTCCGTGGCCGCCTGGGCGCGCAGCTCGATCACCGAGGCCGCCGTGCGCAGGCAGGCCGAGGCCTGCGCCGCCAGCAGCTCGAGGAGCTCGCACTGCTCCGTGGTCAGGTTCGTGGAGGACTCGTCGCCGCACACGAGGATCCGGTCGCCGCCGACGGCGAGGACCGCCATGGAGGTCGCGCCCGCGGTGCGCAGCGCGGCGGTGGCCGCGCCGTCGGCGGCGCCCGGACGCACCCCGGCGACGGTGTAGACCGAGCAGCCGGCGTTCGTGAAGGCCGCGAGCGACGCGATCGCCCGCGCGGGGGTGCGGGAGAGCGCCGGCCCGAGCGAGCCGTGGACGTGCACGCAGCGGAAGGGCTCCGAACGGGAGGAGCGGCGCAGCAGCATCGCCGAGGCGAGCGGGGTCACGTCGGCGGCGGCCGCGATGACGGCGCGCTCGATCGCGGCGACGTCGTACTGGGTGGCCAGCGCGATCGCGTGGCGGACGAGCCGCTGGGAGGCCGATTCGGGCGGCGGCCCGCCCAGCGCCAGGAGCTTCGCGCTCAGGGCCTGGGCGCAGACTCGGATGTGCTCGACCTCCTCGGGGCGCAGCGGGCGGCTCGACTCGACGTTGAGCGCCCCGACCGTCCGACCGCGGCAGGCGAGCGGGAAGCAGACCTCGGCACGGACGCCGTCGGAGACCGGCAGGTAGTTCTCGTCGAGGCCGACGTCCATGACGACGCTCTCCTCGCCCGTGGCGTAGGTGCGCCCGATCACCCCGGCCCAGGGGGGCATGCCGTCCAGGAGCTGTCGGTAGCCCGAGAGCGCCTGGCAGCGGAGGCGTCCTCCGCGCTCCATGTACACGCTGGGGCGCAGCTCGGGCGTCTCGAGGTGCTCGACGACCGCCCACGAGGCATCGCGGACGTCCGCCGTCCGGGCCAGGGCCGTCGCCAGGATGTCCACCCGCATCAGGGTCCCCATCGGCAGCGGGCCGCGGGAGCTGGAGAGCCGCGACGGCGAAGTTCACACCCCTCGACGGAACGCGGATCGCTCCGCGCAAGGGCGGCCGGGCTTCCTGTCAGGCTGCTGCGACGCGATCCCGCCCCTGGCCCCGGGCGGCGCCCGCTTCCCGAGACCCGCCGCCGCCCTGACCACGCCGCCCGTCATCCCCCAGCCGCCCGGAGCCGACGCCCGGGAGCCGGCCCCCCGCTCGGGGACCTCGCGCAGCGTGGCGATCTTCTCCGCGGCCACCGGGCTCTCGCGCGTCGCCGGCCTGGTCCGCGAGGTGGTCGCCGCGCGCTACTTCGGCACGAGCGGGCCGATGTCCGCCTTCACGCTCGCCTTCCAGGTGCCGAACCTGGTGCGCTCGCTGTTCGCCGACTCGGCGATCTCCGCGGCCTTCGTGCCCGTCTTCACCGACCTCCTCGAGCGCGGCCGCAGGGCCGAGGCCGCGCGGCTGGCGGGCACGCTGCTCTGCGTCATCGTCGCGGCCCTCAGCGCGATCTGCGCGCTCTTCATCGCCGGCGCCGGCCTGGTCGTCCCGCTCTTCGCGCCGGAGTACTCCGCCCCGCTGCAGCACCTGGCCGTCGGCCTGAGCCGCGTGCTCTTCCCCATCGTGCTGCTCCTCGGGGTCAACGGCCTGGTGGTCGGGATGCTGAACGCCCAGGGCCACTTCGGCGTGCCCGCCGTGGCGCCCCTGGCCTGGAACGTCGTGATCATCGGCGGCCTGGTGGTGCTCGAGCCGCTCTTCGCCGGCGGCGACCGGCTCTACGCCTACGCCATCGCCGTCGTCGCCGGGACGCTCGTGCAGCTGCTGATGTGCCTGCCCGTCCTCGCGCGGATCGACGTCCGCTTCGACGTGCGGCCCGACCTCCGCGATCCGCGCCTGAGGCACATCTTCGTCCTCATGGTCCCGATCACCCTCGGGCTCGGGATCATCAACTTCGACGTGCTCGTCTCCACGATCGTCGGCGGGCTCATCTCGGTGGAGGTGCCGGCCGCGATCGAGAAGGCGTTCCGGCTCTACATGCTGCCGCAGGGCGTCTTCAGCGTCGCGATCGCCACGGTGCTCTTCCCGGCGCTCAGCCGGCTCTCGGCCCGCGGCGACGTCGACGCGATGCGGCGGCTGATGGCCTCCGGCATCCGCCAGATCTGGCTGCTGCTCGTGCCCGCGAGCGCGTTCTTCATCGTGCTCGCCGACCCCATCGTGCGCCTGCTCTACCAGCGCGGCGCCTTCGACGCCGGGTCGACGGACCTGGTCTCGACCGCCCTCGTGTGGTTCAGCCTGGCCCTCCCCTTCTCGGGGATCAACCTGCTGCTCACGCGCACGTGCTTCTCGCTGCAGCAGCCCTGGATCCCGACGAAGCAGTCCGGGATCAACCTCGCCGTCAACGCGACCGTCGCCCTCGCGCTGTACAAGCCGCTCGGCATCGCCGGGCCCGTCATCGGGACCGCGCTCGCCTCGGTCTGCATGACGGTCGGCCTCACGCTGCGGCTGCGCCCGCTGCTCGGCGGCGGGCTCGAGGGCCGCCGCAGCCTCGACGCGGGCGCGCGGATCCTCGTCGCCAGCGCCGTGATGGCGGCGGTCGCCTACGCGGGCCACCGCGGCGCCGACGCGCTCCTCGGCGACGCGCTGGCGGCCCAGGCGGCGTCGCTCGCCACCGGCGCCCTGCTCGCCGTCGCGGTCTACCCCCCGCTGCTGCTGGCCCTCCGGGTCCCCGAGGCCTCCGAGCTGCTCGCGCGGGTCCGCGCCGGACGCCGACCGGGCTGAGCGCTCCGCGGGACGGGGCGCTCGAGCGCGGAGGCGACCGAGCGACGGGACGCGGAGGCGACGGAGCGACGGGCGCGGGAGGCGACGGAGCGAGGCGACGGGACGGCCCAGCGACGGGCGGCCGAGGCAACCGAGCGAGGCGACGGCCGAGCGACGGGGCGCGCGGCCGAGCGACGAGGCGGCCGCGGACCTGTCGCGGACACGCGGCGCTATCCTCCGCCGTCGCCCATGGCCAACATCGCATCCCAGAAGAAGCGCATCCTGCGCGCCGAGCGCGAGCGTCTCGAGAACCGTCGGTACACCTCGACCATCAAGACGTACTTCCGTCGCCTGGAGGCGGCCGTCGTCGCGGGCGACGATGCGGTGACCGACGCCGAGCACAAGCAGCTCGTGCGCACGATCGACAAGGCCGTCAAGCGCGGGGCGCTGCACCGCAACACCGGCGCTCGCAAGAAGTCCCGGGCCGCGCGCGTGCGCGCCGGCTCCACCGCGTAGCCCGCGGCCACCCGCGTAGCCCGCGGCCATCGGTTGGGGCGGCCGTCAGGCGCTGAGGGTCGCGAGCGTCCGCAGCGCGGCGGTGTCGGCCGAGACGTCGGAGAGCCCGCGCGAGGCCAGCTCGAGGCCGGAGAGGGCCTCGAGGGCGGCTCGCAGCGCGTCGGCGTCGGTGGCGCGGGCCTCCTTGACGCGGCGGTCGGCGGCCCAGGGCGCCATCTTCAGCGCCGCCTTGACCTGCGCGGGCGACTCACCGGCCTCGAGCCGGACGGCGACGGCGAGCACCTCGCGCAGCCGCCGCGCGATGAGCGGGACCAGCCGGGGCAGCGACTCGCCCTGCTCCCTGAGCTGGAGGTAGCTGCGGGTGGCGCGGCGGTGCTCGCGGGCCACGAGCGCGTCGACCAGGGTCCAGACCTGGCGCTCGGCGGAGGGTGCCGCGACGGCGAGCACCTCGTCCTCGCCGATCCGCGCGCCCGCGCCGTGCTCGAGGGCGAGCTTCTCGAGCTCGCGCAGGAGCCGCTGCTGGCGCTCCCCGACCGCCTCCACCAGGGCACGCGCGCCCGCCTGATCGAGCTCGAGGCCGAGCCTCCGGGCCTCGCCCGCGACCCAGGCGGGCAGCTCCCGGCCCTTCCGCATCGCCTCCTCCCCGACCACCCCGCCGTGCTTCTTGACCGCGGCCCCGAGCGCCGCCGGCGTCTTGGTCCTCCCCTCCTCGCGCCCGAAGAAGGCGACGGTCGTGTCCGGATCCATGGCCTTCAGCGCCGGCGCGAGGTGCTCCTTGACCTCGGCCTCCTTCCAGCGCTCGACGCCGTCGACGACGAGGAAGCGACGGCCGATGGCGAAGGTCATCGCGCTGAGCGCGGCGGCCACCGCCGCCGGGGTGGCGGCGTCGCCCTCGAAGGCCTCGACGCCCTGGGCCCCGGCCTCCTCCTCGGCCTTCCGCCGGAGGTTCGCGCGCCGCTCGCCGATGCGGCCGTGGTCGTCGCCGTGGATGAGGTAGGCGGGCTTCCAGGCGCTCACGCCGCGCACTCTAGACCCGGCGGAACTCGCCTCCGCCCTCCGCCGCAACGCTCCGGACATCGACGCGCGGGCTCCGCCACGCATCAGACGTGCGCCCGCAGCGCCCAGCGTCCGCCGGGCTCGAGGTCGAGGCGGACGCTCCCGTCACGGTCGGTGCGCACCACGACCGGGACGCTCGCCGCCAGGGCCGACAGGGTCGACGGCGTCGGATGACCGTAGCTGTTGCCGGCCCCGACCTCGATACCGGCGACGCGCGGCCGCAGGCGGGCCAGCAGCGCGGGCAGGCCCGGATCGGCGCTTCCGTGGTGGGCGACCTTCAACACGTCGACGGGCCGCAGCGGCAGCTGCGAGAGGACGTCGGACTCCGCGTCGGCGGTGAG
>CAXSFZ010000027.1:0-11465 GCA_964236905.1 uncultured Solirubrobacteraceae bacterium
GGCGCCGAGGCTGGCCGCCCCGACGACGAAGACGGTCAGCTCGAGCGGGCGCCGGGTCACGCGCCCGAGGCTACGTGCCGGCTGCGCGCCTACGCGCCGACGCGGGCGCGCTCGTGCGGCGCATCGAGGTCGAGGATCGGGCCGACGGGCACGATGCCGCTCGGGTTGATCGAGCCGTGGGTGAGGTAGTAGTGGCGCTTGATGTGGTCGAAGTCCACGGTCTCCGCGATCCCGGGCTGCTGGTAGAGGTCGCGGAGGTAGCCCGACAGGTTCGGGAAGTCGACGATGCGCCGCAGGTTGCACTTGAAGTGGCCGACGTAGACCGCGTCGAAGCGCACGAGGGTGGTGAAGAGCCGCCAGTCCGCGAGCGTCGGGGCGCCGCCGAAGAGGTAGCGCCGCGTGGCCAGACGCTCGTCCGCGCGCTCCAGGGCGGCGAAGAGCGGCCGGACCGCCGCCTCGTAGGCCTCTTGCGTGGCGGCGAAGCCGGACTTGTAGACCCCGTTGTTGATGTCGTCGTAGACCCAGGCGTTCAGCGCGTCGATCTCCGGGCGCAGCCGCGCGGGGTAGAGGTCGAGGGAGTTGGCGCCCGCGCCCGCGAAGGCGTCGTTGAGCATCACGAGGATGTCGGCCGACTCGTTGTTGACCACGCGGCCGGTCTCCGTGTCCCACAGCGTCGGGACGGTGACCCGGCCCTGGAAGCCCGGGTCGGTCGCGGCGTACGCCTGGCTCAGGTGGGTCCAGCCGTGGTCGAGCGGGTCGGGGAAGTCGGGGCCGAAGCGCCAGCCGAGCTCGTCGCGCAGCGGGTCCACGACGCTCAGCGAGATCGCCTCCTCGAGGCCCTTCAGCTTGCGCACGATCAGCGTGCGGTGGGCCCACGGGCAGGCCAGGGAGACGTAGAGGTGGTAGCGCCCGGCCTCGGCCGGGAAGCCGCTGGAGCCGTCGGCGCTGATCTGGTCGCGGAAGGCGGACTGCTGGCGGACGAAGGCGCCCTGGGCGTCGGACTCCTTCGGGAACGGGGCGGTGGCGCTCATCGGGCTCCTCGCGAGTGGTTGCGCACGAAACGGTACCGCGAGCCCCGCCCCGCGCCCGCCCGCCCGGCCGCGAGCCCGCTGGCCTGAGCGCCCATGGGCTTCGGCCCCTCCGAGGCCCATGGGCACTCAGCGCATCTAGGGTCCGGGCATGACGCTGACCCTCGGCATCCTCGGCCGCTCGCGCAAGGAGCACGAGCGCCGGCTCGCGCTCCACCCCGGCCAGCTGCCGCGCATCCCGGACGAGCTGCGGGGCGCGGTCAGCGTCGAGGCCGGCTACGGCGAGCACTTCGGCGTGCCCGACGCGGAGCTGGCCGCGACCGGCGTGCGGGTGCTCCCGCGCGAGGCGCTCATCGCGGCGGTCGACGTCGTCGTGCTGCCGAAGCCCGTCGCCGCCGACCTCGAGCAGCTGCGCCCGGGGCAGGTCCTGTGGGGCTGGCCGCACTGCGTGCAGGACGCCGCGCTCACCCAGGCCGCGATCGACCGGAGGCTCACCGTGATCGCCTGGGAGGCGATGAACCACTGGGATCGCCACGGCCACTACGAGCTCCACGTCTTCCACAAGAACAACGAGCTGGCGGGCTACAGCTCGGTCCTCCACGCCCTGCAGCTCATCGGCCGCACCGGCCACTACGGGCGCGGGCTCAGGGCCGCGGTGATCTCCTTCGGGGCCACGGCCCGCGGCGCGGTTCGCGCCCTGGGTGCGCTCGGGGTGAGCGACGTGACCGTGCTCACCCAGCGCGACGTCGCGGCGGTCGCCGCGCCGTTCGCCGCGATGCGCCTGGTCGGCTTCGAGCGCGACGAGGGGGATCCGCGCCGCGCCCGCACCCTCACGCCCGAGGGCAGCCGCCCCCTCTGCGAGGAGCTCGCCGAGCACGACGTCATCGTCAACTGCGTCCTGCAGGACACCGAGCAGCCGCTCGTCTTCATCGACGACGACGAGCTCGGGACGCTGCGCCCCGGGACGCTCGTGATCGACGTGTCGGTCGACCCGGGCATGGGGTTCGGGTGGGCGCGGGCGACGAGCTTCGCCGAGCCGCTCGTGAGCGTGGGCGACCGCGTCTCCTACTACGCCGTCGACCACAGCCCGTCGCTGTTCTGGGACGCGGCGACCTCCGAGATCGGCGCCGCGCTGCTGCCCTTCCTGCCCACGGTGCTGGCCGGCCCGGACGCCTGGGCGCACGACGCGACCATCGACCGCGCGATCGAGCTCCGCGACGGCGTCGTGCGCAACGAGCGGATCCTCTCCTTCCAGGACCGGGAGGCTGACTACCCCCACCAACGCATGAACGGGGTCTGACCCCTTTCATGCGTTCGTGGCGGCTGCCACGAGGGCGCGGGTGATGGCCGTGACCTCGCCGGGGGTGCTGGTGTAGGGCGGCATCGCGTAGACGAGGTCGCGGAAGGGGCGCAGCCACACGCCCTCCTCGAGCGCCGCCGCGGTCGCGCGGGGCACGTCGACGGCGTGGTCGAGCTGCACGACGCCGACCGCCCCGACCACCCGGACGTCGGCGACCGCCGGGAGCCCGGCGGCGGGCGCGAGCCCCGCCCGGAGCTCCCCCGCGATCCGGGCCACGCGCGCCGCCCAGCTCCCGTCCAGCAGCAGGTCGGTGCTCGCGAGCGCCGCCGCGCAGGCGAGCGGGTTGGCCATGAAGGTGGGGCCGTGCATGAGCGCCCCGCCCTCCCCCGCCGAGATCGCCGCGGCCACCGCCGGCGTGCAGAGCGTGGCCGCGAGGCTCATCGTGCCCCCCGTCAGCGCCTTCCCGACGCAGAGCACGTCGGGAGCGACCCCGGCGTGGTCGAGCGCCCAGAGCGCACCCGTGCGGCCGAAGCCGGTGGCGATCTCGTCGGCGACCAGGAGCACGCCGTGGCGGTCGCACAGCTCCCGCAGCACCGGCAGGTGCGCGGGCGACCAGCACCACATGCCCCCCGCGCCCTGCAGCACCGGCTCGACGAAGAGCGCCGCGAGCGTCGGGCCGTGCGCGGCGAAGAGCGCCTCGACCGCCACAACCCACCCGGGATCGGCCGGCGCGTCGAGGCCGCCGGCGGGCGGGCGCGGCAGGAAGAGGTGGGCCGGCAGCGCCTCGGCGAAGAGGTGGTGCATCCCGCCGACGGGATCGCAGAGCGCCATCGCCCCGGCCGTGTCGCCGTGGTAGGCGCCGCCCAGTGCGGCAAGCCGCGTGCGGCCCTGCCCGCGGCCCGCCTGCAGCGCCATCTTGATCGCCACCTCCACCGCGACCGAGCCCGAGTCGGAGAAGAACACGTGCTCGAGCCCGTCCGGCGCGAGGGCGACCAGCCGCTCCGCCAGGCGGATCGCCGGCGCGTGCGTCAGCCCGCCGAACATGACGTGCGGCAGGCGCTCGAGCTGCGCCCGCACGGCCGCCTCGATGTGCGGGTGGCGGTGCCCGTGGCAGGCGCACCACCACGAGCTCATGCCGTCGAGGACCCGACGGCCGTCGGCCAGGGTCAGCCACGCGCCCTCGGCCGCCTCGACGAGGAGCGCCGGTGCCGCGGAGGGCAGGGCCCCGTAGGGGTGCCAGACGTGGCGGCGGTCCAGCGCCTCGAGCTCGCCGGGCCGCCCGGCGGATCGGACAGGCAGCTCAGTCCTCGTAGGCCACGAAGTCCTTCTTGCGCGCGCCGCAGACCGGGCAGAACCAGCTGTCCGGGATGTCCCCCCAGGCGGTGCCCGGCGGGATCCCGCCGTCCGGGTCCCCCTCGGCCGGGTCGTAGATGAACCCGCACGCCTCGCAGATCCACCGCTGGTCGGTCGCCTGTTCGCTCACGCCGGGCAATGTACCCGCCGGTAGGCTCGAAGGATGGGCGAGCGGCCGCCAGGGCACCGCGTGAGCACGGAGGAGCTCCGGCGCTCGGGGGAGACGCGCAACGTCGGCGGGGAGGAGGCCGTCCCCCGTCAGGCCGCCACCGTCATCCTCCTGCGCGGCGGCGCCGACGCGCTCGAGGTGCTGCTCGTCCGGCGCACGCACGCGGCGCGCTTCATGGCCGGCGTCTGGGTCTTCCCCGGCGGCGCCGTGGACGCGGGCGAGGGCCTGGGCGACGCCGCGCACCGTCGCGCCGCGGTACGCGAGCTCGAGGAGGAGGCGTCGGTGTCCGGGGTCGACCCGGCGGCGCTCGTGAAGTTCTCGCGCTGGGTGACCCCGCGGGAGGTCGCCACCCGCTTCGACACCCACTTCTTCCTCGCCACCGCGCCCGCGGGGGCGCGGCCCGCCGTGGACGGCGCGGAGTGCATCGACTGGGCGTGGTCGACACCCGCCGACGCGCTGGCCGCGGGGCGCAGCGGGGAGCGCCCGATGGTCTTCCCGACCACGAAGCACCTCGAGCAGCTCGGCGCCTTCGCGAGCGCCGACGCGCTGCTCGCCCACGCCGCCGGGCGCGAGGTGCTGCCCGTCACGCCCCAGGTCGTCTTCGAGGGCGAGGTCGCCCGGGTCCTGCTCCCGGGGGAGCCGGGCTACGGGGAGGACGAGCGGTGAGCTGAGCGGACCGTCGAGCGGCCCGGCGCCGGTCCCGGACCTCAGCCCCGCGACGCCCCGCCCCACCAGGCGCCGAGCACCCGACGCCAGTTGCCCCAGGCGACGGCGGCGAGCTCGTCCTCGTCGAAGCCGCCGGCCCGCAGCGCCGCCATCAGCCGGGGCAGCCCGGCCACGTCGCCGAGCGCCGCCGGCACCGTCGCGCCGTCGAAGTCCGAGCCCAGGGCGACGTGGGCGGCCCCGACCCGGTCACGCACGTACCGCGCGTGCTCCACGATCGACTCCAGGGGCGTGTCGGCGTCGTCGACGAAGTCCGGGCGCAGGAACTTGCAGGCGAAGACGATCCCGACCAGCCCGCCCGAGGCGGCGATCGCGTCGAGCTGCGGGTCGGTCAGGTTGCGCGACGCGGCGCTCAGGGCGTGCACCCCGGAGTGGCTGGCCACGAGCGGCCCGGCCTCCAGGGCCGCGACATCCCAGAAGCCGGCCTCGTTGAGGTGGCTCAGGTCGACGAGGATCCCGAGCTCGGCGCAGCGCCGCACCAGCGCCACGCCCGCGGGCGTCAGGCCCGGTCCCGTGTCCGGCGAGGAGGGGAACGCGAACGGCACGCCGGACGCGAAGGCGTTCGGGCGGCTCCAGACCAGCCCGAGCGACCGCAGGCCGGCCGCGTACCAGGTCTCGAGCGCCTCGAGCTCCGGGTCGATCGCCTCGGCACCCTCGAGGTGCAGCACCGCCACGGGCGGGGTGGCGGGCTCGTCGTGCGCGGTGTCGAGCGCCGCGACGTCCCGGGCCACCCGCAGGTGGCCGGCGCGCTCGAGCGCGAGCAGCCGGCCGGCGGCCGCCGTCGCGAAGGCCGCCGCCTGCTCGTGCGGCAGCGGCGGCGGCAGCGGCACGGCGGCCGTGCCGTCCGGGCGCAGCTGCGTCGTCCAGGTGTCGCCCGGGCTGGGTGCCAAGACGGCGAAGACGGCGCCGCGCAATCCCCCGGCGGCCATCCGCGGCAGGTCGAGGTGCCCGCCCCGCCCCGCGACGAGCCCGGAGTGGCCCTCGCGGGTGATCGCGTCGTTGTGGCCGTCGAAGATCGGGAGCGCCACTGCGCTCTAGGAGCCTGTTGGGGAATAGCCGGGTGCGGTCAGCGGGCCGCATCGCCCGTGCCGGGCGTCGACCGATGACGTGATCAATCCTGGTCGGATGGATGAGTCATCGGGTGGCGTCTGGTGCGCGCGAGGTGGTTCGATGACAGAGCCTGGATGCTTCAACAGGCTCCTAGGCCGGAGCGGGAGTGGGGGCACGGAAGCTCTCCAGGTCCGGCGCGCCGAGGCGCCTGAGGCGCCAGCGGACGTAGAACCAGCCGCCGAAGCCGAGCGCGGCGGTCACGGGGTAGCCGAAGGCGACGCTCACCCCGAGCAGCGCGCCGCCGCGGCCCGCGAGGATCAGCAGCAGGTAGACCACCGCCTTGACCGCGGCGCTCAGCGCCCAGACCAGCGTCCACTCCGAGAGCGCGGGCCGCACCCGCTCGTGCTGCCACCAGGCCGACGGGAGCTGCACGAGCGTCTCCAGGAGCAGGCCGATCGCGGGCTTGCGCACCAGCGCCGAGGCGGCCAGGCCCAGGGCGATCGCCGTGTTGGTGAGCACCTTGGGCCAGAAGAAGCCCTCGGTGTTCCCGGTCTTGAGCGCGATCGCCACGGCGATCGCGGTGCCGAAGACCCCGCCGAAGGCGTAGGTGACGTCCTGCCTGCGGGCCAGGCGGTAGAGCATGATCGCCACCGCGAGGCCGAGCGCCGCGAGCGCCCCGGCCTTCAGCCCGGCGAGCAGGTTGACGCCGACGAAGACGGCCGGGGAGAGCGCGGAGTCCACGAGCAGGTCGGTGCGCTTGAGCAGCGACCGCGGGTCGAACGGCGGACGGGGCTCCGCGGGCGACGGTGACGGCTCGGCGGCGCTCACCCGCTCGAGCATAGGCGCTCAGGCCCGCAGGGTCCGCTCGTCGACGGGAACGCCGAACCGGCGCTGCGCCTCGCCGACCACGTCGTCCTCGCGGTAGCGCTGCTCGTCGCCGGGACGGGTGAAGATGAGGATCCGGTCCGCCGGGAACGTCGCGAGCGCGTCCTGCAGCGCGAGCAGCGGCTCGCTCTCCCCCACCACGGTGCGCACCCGTCCGGCCGGGTCGGCCAGCGCGGTCGCGGTCCTCTGCGCCGCCGACTCGGCGTCGGCGATGGCCTCGTCGGAGTCGGAGACCCAGAACGCCAGCGCGCTCTGGTTGAGCGCCGGCGAGACGACGAGCACGTCGGCGCCCTCGAGCTCCGCCCCGCCACCGAGGGCGGAGCGGACGGCCGCGGCGTCGACGGGGTCGGCGGAGAGCACGAGCAGGCGCATGGCCACTGCTTGCCCCGGTGACGGCCGGGCGGAACGCCGCGCCGGGCCGCCCGCCGACGTCGGGATCGTGCCGTCGGTGTGGCGAGGCGTCGTCGCCGTGGGGGAGCGCACCGGGGGGTCCGCCGCTCCCCCCTCTCCCGCGGAGGCGCCGGGTGAGCTCGGCGCTCACCTGCTCGGCGTCGAGCCGCGCGCCGGTCGCTCAGCTCCGTGGGGGGCGCGCCCGGCCGAAGGGCGACGGCATCTCGCCGGTGCCGAGGCCCTGTCGAGCCAGCTCGGCGAGCAACGAGCGGGCGACGTCGATGTCCGTCCCCGAGGTCCAGCCCAGCTCTTCGCTCAGCGCCTGCACCTCCGCGTGCATGCGCGGCGCCTCGGCTCCCGCCTCCAGCGCCGCGCGGACCAGCGCGACCATCTCCCGGGGCCGGATGGCGCCCATGGCGGTGACCGCGCCATCGCTGTCGTCAGGACCCAGGTGCGTAAGCAGCGCCTCGTCGCCCTGCAGCAGGCCGAACTCGCGGGGGCGGGTGAGCCCGCGCGCGACGCCGAGCAGCGTCCCCCGGTCCCCGCTCGAGTCCTTGATGCCCACGATGTCGTCGTTGCCGCTGAGCGCGACGACCGAGGCGACGTCGAGCGCGTTGGCGCAGACACCGGGGTTGTTGTAGAGCACGAGCGGCTTCGGGAGGCCGTCCGCGAGCTGCTCGTAGAAGAGCACGACCTCGCGCTGCGTGCAGCGGTAGGACAGGGGTGGGAGGGCGAAGAAGCCGTCGACATCCAGGCCGGCGAACACGGCGGCGCGCAGCAGGGCTGCGGTGGTCCCCCCCGCGCTGCAGCCGACCACGACGCCCAGCGGCCCGCGGTCGGCGTCGAGCACCGCCTCGACGTAGGCGCGCGCGGTCCGATCGTCGAGCGCGAGTCCCAGTCCCGTGCTGCCCAGCAGCCACAGCCCGTCGACCTCGGCCTCACGGAGGCGTTCGACGAGGCCGCGTACGGCGTCGGCATCGGGATCGCCCTCGGACGTGAGCACCGTCGGGAGGGCCACCCACGCTCCCCGCAGCCTCATGCCGCCTCCACGCTCGGCGCGACGGCCAGCGGCGAGCGCACCCCTGCCGCGCTCATGGCGCCGAACCCGGGAACCTCGATGGTGTCCCGGGCACGCTCGATGGGCTGGGCGCTGCGGGCCAGGTCCCCGCGGTCGAGGTGGAGGTCGTCCTTCGGGCCGACCCGGACACGGCCGCCGAGCAGCGCCTCCGGCACCCGACCCGGCTCGGCCGGATGCGCGGGAGGCGGGAGCCGAGACGTCGTGAGGAGCACGGGCACACCGTACGGGTTGTGCATCAACTGCGCAGCGAGACGAGAGCGGGAGCGCCGCCCCGCCTCAGGCGGCGCGCAGCAGCGGCGCTCGGGACTCGCCGTCGGCCTCGAGCGAGACGGCGAGGAGCTCCCAGGTGCAGCCGCATGCGCAGGCCAGCGCGTCGAGCTCGGCCAGCGAGCCGACGGTCTTCTCGGCGCGTTCGGCGCACGCCTCGTCGGAGCAGGTCAGGCGGGCCAGGAGCAGCATTCCGCCCATGCTGGCGCAGGCGGCGGACGACTCGACCGCCACGTGGGGCGGCCGCCGCCTTGACGAAGCGGACTGCCGTCCTGTACGCTCGTCCACTCAACCGGACCACGGTCCGGACCTCAGCCCAAGGAGCAGCTCATGTCCGCCACGGACACCACCACCCTCGCCGGCGCCTGGAACCTCGACCCGGCCCACTCGACCGCCGCGTTCTCCGTGAAGTACATGGGCGTGACGACCTACCGCAGCGAGTTCAAGGAGCTCACCGCGAGCCTCGAGGCCAACGCGGACGGCGGCGCGACGCTGACCGGCACCGTGCAGGTCGCCTCGATCGACATCGACATCCCGAACTTCAAGGAGCACGTCCTGGCCGACGACTTCTTCGCCGCCGAGCAGCACCCCGAGGTCGCCTTCACCTCGAGCTCGGTGACCACGAGCGGCGGGCAGATCGAGATCACGGGTGATCTGACGATCAAGGGCTCCACCCAGCGCGTCGTCGGCACGGGCGAGCTCTCCGGCCCCGTCGAGGACTTCATGGGCAACACGCGGGTCGGGGTCAAGGTGGAGACGAAGATCGACCGCACCGCGTTCGGGCTGAACTGGAACGCCCCGCTGCCCAAGGGCGGCTTCGCCCTGGCCAACGAGGTCAAGCTCGAGCTCGACCTCTTCTTCGTCAAGGCGTAGCGGTGACCCGGATCCTGGCCATCTCCGGGAGCCTGCGCGCCGACTCGTGGAACACGACCCTCCTGCGGGCGGCGGCCGAGCTGCTGCCGCCCGGGGCGGAGCTCGTGCTCCACGAGAGCCTGAAGGCCCTGCCGCCCTTCGACGAGGACGACGAGCACGATCCCCACGGGAGCGTCCACGCGCTGCGCGCGGCGATCACCGGGGCGGATGCGCTGCTCCTCGCCACCCCGGAGTACAACCACTCGATCCCCGGGCAGCTCAAGAACGCGGTCGACTGGGCCTCGCGCCCGACCGCCGCGGCGGCCCTCAAGGGCGTCCCGGCCGCCGTCGTCGGCGCGAGCACCGGCCTCTTCGGCGCCGTCTGGGCCCAGGCCGAGCTCCGCAAGGTGCTCGGGGCCGCCGGCGCCCGCGTCCTCGACGACGAGCTGCCCGTCGGGCAGGCCGCCGGCCAGTTCGACGGCGACGGGCGACTCACCAGCCCCGAGCTGCGCGAGGCGCTCGGCACGCTGCTCAAGCAGCTCGTGGGCGCCGCGCGGGCCGCCGCTCCCGCGGCCGCCTGAGATGGCCGGTCGACGGGCGGCGGCCGGTCTACCATGGCCGCCGCCCGTCATGCCCGACGCCCCGCCCATCGAGCTGACCGTCCTGCCGCCCGCAGGCCGGCGGGAGCGCTCGGACGCGGCCCGCAACCGCGAGCGCATCCTGTGCGCCGCCAAGCGGCTCTTCGACGAGCGCGGGGTCACCTGCGTCTCCATGGACGAGATCGCGACCGAGGCCGCGGTCGGCAAGGGCACCCTCTACCGCCGCTTCGGCGACCGCGCAGGCCTGGCGCTGGCGCTCCTGGAGGCCGAGGACACCGATCTGCAGGACGCCTTCCTGCGCGGGCCCGCGCCGCTCGGGCCGGGCGCCCCGCCGCGCGAGCGCCTCGTCGCGTTCTTCACCGCGCTGAGCGCCTTCCTCGACGACCACGGCGCGCTGATCGCCGAGGCGGAGCGCACGATGCCGGCGGGCGCGCGGTTCGGCGGCGGCCCCTACGCGGCCTACCACACGCACGTGCGCGTGCTGCTCCGCGAGCTCGACCCGGCGCTGGACCGCGACGTGCTCGCCCACGTCCTCCTGGCGCCCTTCCGGGCGGCGGTCTACGGCCACCTGGTGGAGGGCGAGCGGGCGGCGGGCCGCGCGCGCCTGCTCGCGGTGGTCGAGCGCCTGCTCGACGGGCTGGCCTGAGCCGGCCGCCCGTCGGCGCCACCGGGTGGACGTCCGCGGCGAAGTGCCGCGGCGATCGGTCGGGGCCGCGGAACGACCCATGCCGAACCGGACCGCGGAGGACTGGTCGTTCCGGGCAGGGAGAGCAACCCGCAGGCGCAGGCCGATACCGCGGCAGCCGTCGCCAGCCTGATCGGCACGGCGGCGTCTCGTCCTTGACGTGGGTCGCGACGGGTGACCAGGCCCCATCTGGCGAGGATCGCGCCGACGGCCGCGAGGAGCGACATCGAAGCGATCTCGAGTCCGGTCCAGCGTGTCTCGGCCTGCATGAGGCCCAGAACGCCGACGACGGCGAAGTAGCTCAGCGCCGTACGCGTCCAGGCGAGTGACGTCCGCTCCCTGGCGAGTCCCCCGTCGGCCGTCGCCGACGCGATCGTCACCCACGCCTCAGCAGCTCGACGCAGAGGGCGATGGTGACCACCAGTGCGGTGGAGCACAACGCCCAGACGAGCGTCCGCGGCAGGTGGGCGTCGGGAAGCGGCTTCCCGGCGTGCAGAGCCCGCTCGCACGCCTGCCAGCGGCGGTAGCTCGCCACGGACAAGACCGCGCCTGCGAGGAGCAAGGTCCCAGCGACGCTCATCCGCGCGACCGCCGAATCGAACTCGAAGAGCTTCGCGACCGCGAGCCCTCCCCCGATGAGCGCCATCGCGGTCCTGTTCCATGCCAAGAAGGTGCGCTCGTTGGCGAACGTGAAGCGCGCATCGAGCATCCCGTCGTCCGAGCGGTTCCCGCCTGAAGGGCCGAAGTCTGGCACGCGCTCGCGTCACTTCTCGGTGCGTACGCGCGCTGTCCGGATGAGCTCGTAGTACTCATGCCAGCTGTCGCCGTGGTAGTTGCGCCCTTCACCCACCGACGGCGGGCGCCACTCCCAGCGGTACGCAGCCCCCACCCGCAGAGCCGCTCCCACCAGCAGCCGGCGGCGCTGGCTGAGGCGGATCGCTGCGTCCAGCACCGGCAGGTCCCAGCGGCTGTGGAGATGGGCCCGGAAGGCCGCCAGTGTCTCCAGATGCTCAGCGGCATCGGCGAGGTTGATCGTCTCCAGCGGGTCGTCCGAGAGGTCGAAGAGCAGATCGGGGTCACCCGGGG
>CAXSFZ010000027.1:11475-44416 GCA_964236905.1 uncultured Solirubrobacteraceae bacterium
CTTGAATCGCTCGTCCCGGAGCATGATCACCGGGGCGATCGCCCCGCCCTCGCCGAGCAGCTCGCTGGCGACCACTCGTCGCGCAGGCGGCTCACCGGCGAGCAGCGGCGAGAGGCTGATGCCGTCCAGGGTCTCCGGCAAGCTCGTCTCAGCGCTCGCCCACTCGAGCATCGTCGGAAGGAGATCCAGCAGCGAGACGGGAGACGGGACTCGAGCGGGACGGAAGCGAGACGGTGCGCTCACGATGAGGGGCACGCGCACGGCGTCCTCGTACATCGTCACCTTGTGCCACAGTCCCCGTTCGCCGAGCATCTCGCCGTGGTCGGAGGTGAACACCACGATCGTGTCCTCGCGCAGACCGGTCTGGTCGAGCGTGTCGAGCAGCTCGCCGAGCTTGTCGTCGATGTAGCTCACCGAGGCGTGGTACGCGCGACGTGCCCGGGCGACCACGCTCTCGTCCAGCTCCACCTCGTCGAGATGCAGCAGCTGGCGCAGGCGGTCGGTGCATGGGTCCTCCAAGCCCTCCGGAGCCGAGGGCAACCGCGGTGGCGGCAGCTCGAGATCGTCGTACCGCCGCCAATGGTCCATCGGTGGGTCGAACGGTTCGTGCGGATGCGAGAACGACGCCACCATGAACAGCGGCTTCTCTGCGTTGCGCGCCTGGTCGATCAGCCGACGCCGAGCGACAAACGCCACCTCGTCGTCGTAGTCAGTCTGGAAGGTCGCCACGACCGGGCCGGCGTCCACGACGGGCGACATCTCCCAGTGGACTTGGTCGACGGGGCCGGTGAAGTCGGGCGTGTCACCGATCGACGCCGGATACACGTCGGTCGTCAGGCGCTCCTCGAAGCCGTGAAGCTGGTCGGGGCCCGGGAAGTGCATCTTGCCCACCAGGCACGTCGCGTAGCCCGCGAGCCGGAGATGGTGGGCCATCGTCGGGATCGTCGCCGGCAGCTCCGCGGCGTTGTCGTAGACCCCGCAGCGACTCGGCAGCAGCCCGGTCACCATCGAGGCGCGCGACGGCGCACACAACGGGGCGGCGCAGTAGGCCCGGTCGAACACGACCCCCTCGTCAGCCAGCGAGTCGAGGTTCGGGGCCAGGGCGTGCCCCCCGTACGTGCGGAGCGCTCCTGCCGTCAGCTGGTCCACTTGGACGAGCAGGATGTTGGGATGCTGCGTGGCGGACGGTTCGCCCGGCGCCTCGGTCATGGCTGCTGTCCCTTGTCGAAGACGGAGCCGCTCACGTCGAACGCGCAGCGGAAGCCGGTGTTGCCCGTAGAGGAGTCCGGGGAGTTGGACGAGCGGGCGGAGACCCGGTAGCGACTGCAGTAGGACTCATGACACAAGTACGATCCACCGCGGATGGCCCGGGATCGGTCTCCGCCGTCCGAGCACCATTCCCAGACGTTGCCCGTGCAGTTGAAGAGGCCATGGCCGTTCGGCGGGAACTCGTCCACCGGGCACGTTCCCACCCATCCGTCCAGTCCCTCGTCGACGTCGGGGAACCGTCCCTGCCAGACGTTCATCATGTGCTTGCCCTCCGGCTGCAGCTCGTGCCCCCAGGGGAAGTCCGCGCCGTCCAGGCCGCCACGGGCGGCGAACTCCCATTCGGCCTCCGACGGAAGCCTCCCGCCCGCCCAGCTGCAGTACGCGCCGGCGTCGTGCCACGACACATGGACGACGGGGTGCCGCAAGCGGTCGGAGATCGAGCTCTCCGGGCCCTCCGGATGGCGCCAGTCGGCGCCTTCGACGAGCCGCCACCACGGCGCCGCGGCGACAGCCGGCGTCGGCGGATGGTCGTGGCGCAGCAGTCCGGCGAAGACGAACGACGTCCCATCCCTCTCGGCGTCGGTCCGAAACGCGGTGTCCTGCACGAAGCGCTGGAACTCCTCGTTCGACACGGCGCAGCTCCCCATGGCGAAGGCCGCCAGACTCACTGATCGCACGGTCCCCTCGCCATCGGCCGCTACGGCGCGACCGCCGCTCGCCCCCATGAGGAAGCGCTGCGCGCCGAACGTCACGGTGGCTACCGGCGCCGCGGCCCGACCGGGCGACTCAGACGACAGCTGCAAGGAACGCTCGCGTTCGGTCGTGCTCCAGTGCGTCGAGCGGCTCGTCCGGGGTCCCCTGTTCGACGATCTGGCCCGCGTCCCCGACGGTTCCGCCGACTGCGACCGCTCGAGCGGGACGGGCTGCGAAGGGCCGACGCTCGGCCGGCGGCCGGGTTCTCATGCCATCCAGCCTTTCTGCGGGTGATCCACGAAGGAGATCCGGTCGGGTGTGCGAGCGCGCGGTGTCGTCTGACCGCTCGTCGGCACCGTAGCCACTCTTGCGCAGCAACGCAACAACTCCGCCGGTAAAGGTCGGTCCTGGGGCGAAGCCGGACGCCTCCTGCGTGAGCGCGCGATCCGCGCGGGCGCCGCGCTGCTGCACCAGCCGGCGGCCGCTCAGGGCAGCGCGGCGCGCACGCCCTGGAGCGCCGGCCAGGCGGCACGGAAGGCGGGGCGCAGGGCGGCGTAGCGCTCGACCCACTCGGCCCGCGGGAGCACCTCGCGCTCCACGCGCACGCAGGCCTGCGCCGCCTCGGCCGCCGAGCCGAAGACGCCGGCCGCCACGCCGCCGAGCAGCGCGCCGCCGAACGCCGCGCCCTCGTCGACCCCGACGACCTCGAGCGGGAGGTCGAGCACGGAGGCGACCACCTCGAGCCACAGCGTCGAGCGCGCCCCGCCGCCGCTCACGCGGCCGACCGAGGGCCGCCCGGCCAGCTCGCTCACCAGGTCGAGTCCGTCCGCCAGGCCGAAGGCGACGCCCTCGAGCACCGCGCGGGTCAGCGCGCCGCGGTCGTGGCGCAGGCCGAGGCCGAGGAAGCCGCCGCGAGCGTCCGCGTCGGCGTGGGGCGTGCGCTCGCCCGCCAGGTACGGGGCGAACAGCAGCCCCTCCGCCCCGGCCTCCCAGGCCGCCGCCTCCTGGTTGAGCTCCTCCCAGGTGCCGCCCACCGCGTCGCGCAGCCACCGCAGCGACCCGGCCGCGGAGAGCATCACCCCCATGGCGTGCCAGGTCCCCGGGACGGCGTGGCAGAACGCGTGGACGCGGGCCCGGGCGTCGGCCGCGAAGGCGTCCTGCGCGGCGAAGACGACGCCCGAGGTGCCGAGCACGATGGACGCGGCGCCGCCGGCCCGGACGACCCCCACCCCGAGCGCGCCGGCGGCCTGGTCGCCCGCGCCGGCCGCCACCGGGATCTCGCGTCCGTCCGCCCCGGCGCAGATCGCGCTCCCCCGCGCGCCGACGCGCACCGTGCCGGCCACCGCGCCCGACTCGAGCGCGGGCGGCAGCCAGTCCCGGTCGAGCTCGAGCGCGTCGCAGACCTCACCGCTCCAGGCCCGCGCCGCGACGTCGAAGAGCAGGGTGCCGCTGGCGTCGGAGACGTCCATGGCGAGCTCGCCGCCGAGCAGCCGGCGGCGCACCTCGTCCTTGGGCAGCAGGACGTGGCGGATCGCGGCGTAGGTCTCGGGCTCGTGCTCGCGCAGCCACAGCAGCTTCGGCGCGGTGAAGCCCGCCAGCGCCCGGTTGCCGGTCAGGCCGATGAGCCGCTCGAGCCCCACGCGCCGCTCGATCTCCTCGCACTGCGCCTGCGTGCGCCCGTCGTTCCACAGGATCGCCGGCCGGAGCACCTGCCCGGCCGCGTCGAGCGCGACCAGGCCGTGCATCTGGCCGGCGAGCCCGATCCCGTCGGCCTGCCCGCAGTCGAGCTCGGCCAGCACCGCCTGCGCCCCGGCCCACCAGTCCTCCGGATCCTGCTCGGCCCACCCGGGCCGCGGGGTGGCGAGCGGGTGGGCGCGCTCGGCGACGCCGAGGACGGTGCCGGCCTCGTCGATCGCGACGCCCTTGACCGACGAGGTGCCGACGTCGAGACCGATGAGGCGGGCCATCCCCCTACGGTACGGAGCCCGCGCCCGCGCCGAGCGCCGCGTAGACCAGCTCGTACGCGCGCACCGCGTCCTTGGCGGCCTGCGCCTCGCGCAGCGCCGGCTCGTCGATCCGCGCCGCGACGGCGTCGATGAAGCGCCACTGCTCGACCGAGCGCCGGACCGCCGCGACCTGGTCCTCGGTGTAGGGGTAGAGGTCGAGCCCCAGCCGCTCGCCGCGCGAGCCGTAGCCCGCCCGCCGCAGCTCGAGCGCGAGCTCCAGCGTCTCCATGAACGCGGTCGCCCCGACCATGTTGTCGTCGTCGAAGGTGCCCCAGCCCGAATTGGCGTGCTGGTGGCCGAGCAGCCCCTCGGCGTGCAGGAGCGCGGCGTACTCGGGCAGGTGCTCGCCGTTCATGAGCAGGTGCTGCCAGTCCATGTTCACCTGCACGTTCCGCACGCCGCGCGCGCGCAGCGTGTGGATCACGTGGAGGCACATGCCGATGTTGCGCATGAAGATCTTCATCGCCGGCTCGGAGTTCTTGTGCTCGAGGAAGAGCTTGATGCCGCCGGCCTCCGCGCGCCGCGCGATCGCCTCCACCGCGTCGATGAACCGCGCCCAGCTCGAGGCGTAGGAGGTCTGGAAGGGGTAGTTGTACCCCTCCACGCCGGGCCAGAGGACGAAGTGGGCCCCGAGCGAGGCCGCGAAGTCCACGCCGCGCAGGGCCTCATCCAGCGCCGCGTCGCGGGTCGCGTCGTCCGGGCTCGAGAGGCCGCCCTTGCCGTAGCGCGGATTGAGGTGCGTGCCGGCGCAGATGCAGTAGATCCCGTGGCCGTCGAGCGCCTCCCGGACCTCGTCGAGGTTCTCCTCGGAGAGCTCCTGCGGGTAGTGGAACTCGTAGTCGTCCACGAACCCCTCGAGCCCCGCCACCGCACGGCGCACCTTCTCGGCGGTCGACTCGGCGCCGGCGTCGGGCTGGTAGCCCTCCGGCACGAAGCGCGTGACCATCCCGGACAGCGCCCAGATCCCCAGGGAGACCTTCAGCTCGCTCATGGTGCGACTCCTTCTCTCGATGCTGCGGATGCGTAGAGCGCGGCGATCGCCGCGGCCTGGCCGAGGGCGTCCGCGCGACCGAGCCGCGGCGGGCGCTCGCCGGCCACGGCGGCCTCGAAGTCGTCGAGCTCGAGCGCGTAGGAGCCCAGCGCGCTCGGACACGTGAGCTCCTCCACCGTTCCCTCGGCGTCGCTCAGGGCGAGGACCGGCCGGCGGCCGTGCCACGGGTCCTCGAGGCGCAGGCGGCCCCTCGTGCCGGTGGCGACCAGCTCGTGGTGCTGGACGGCGTCGAACGAGCAGGTGAACGTCGCGAGCACGTCGCCCGGGAAGCGCAGGAGGGCGGAGAACGTCGCGTCGACGCCGCTGCCGACGAGCTCCCCGTGGACCCGCTCGGGCTCGGCGCCCGCCAGCGTGCGGCAGCCCGAGAGGCAGTAGCACCCGAGGTCCATGAGCGCCCCGCCCTCGAGCTCGGGCTTCCAGCGCACGTCCTCGGGGTCGGTCAACGGGAAGGAGAAGTGCGACGCGATCGTCCTGAGGTCCCCGATCGCCCCCTCCGCGACGAGCTCGCGGGCCCGCAGCGCCTGCGGGTGATGGCGCCACATGAACGCCTCGGCGAGCAGGAGCCCGCGCTCCTGCGCGCGGTCGAAGCACTCCTCGACCTCGCCGGGGTCGCAGGAGAACGGCTTCTCGACCAGCACGTGCTTCCCCGCCGCCAGCGCCCGGAGCGTCCAGTCGACGTGCAGCCCGTTCGGCAGCCCGATGTAGACCGCGTCGAGCTCGGGGTCGGCCAAGAGCGCGTCGTAGGAGCCGTGGGCGCGGGAGAGCCCCTTCTCCTCGGCGTAGGCCTGCGCCCGGGCCCCATCGCGCGAGCCGACCGCGACCCAGCGCTCCTGCTTGGCCGGGTCGCTCGCGAGCAGCGCGTCGTTGATCCGCGCGGTGGAGAGCAGCCCCCAGCGCAGCGTCGGCGCGCTCATCCGGAGGTCCCCTCGCTCATCGGCCGGAACGTCGTGGTGAGGATCCGCATCGTGCGGGGCCGGGTGAGGGCGAAGAGCACGACCTCCGCGACGTCCTCCGCGGTCATCATCGCCTCCACGGTCGGGTCGCCCTTCGTCCGCCCGGTGCCGATGGCGAACTCGGTGTTGATCCCGCCCGGCGCGATCGCGGTGGCCCGCACGCCGTGCTCGCGCAGCTCGTGGTCGAGCGCCCAGGTGAAGCCCACCTGGCCGAACTTCGAGGCGTTGTACACGGCCTCGCCGGGGAACGCGCGGATGCCCGCGATCGAGGCGAGCGACACGAAGTCGCCGTGGGGCGACTCCTTGAGGTGCGCGAGGGTCGCCGCCGCGGTGTAGAGCGTCCCCTTGAGGTTCGTGTCCACCATCTCGTCGAGCTGCTCGGGCGCCAGGTCGAGGAAGGGGCCGTAGACCCCGACCCCCGCGTTGGCCACCACGACGTCCAGGCCGCCGAAGCGCGCGACCGCCTGCGCGGCCGCCGCCTCGACGGCCGCACGGTCGCGGACGTCGACCGCGAGGGCCAGCGCGCCGTCCAGCCCGAGGTCCTCGCCCCGCCGCGAGAGCAGCGCGAGCCGCACCCCCGCGGCGTGGAGGGCGCGGCTGACCGCCGCGCCCACCCCGGAGCTCGCGCCCGTGACGAGCGCGACCCGTCCCTCCAGCGAGTCGGCCATCAGGACCGGCCCGCGTTCTCGCGCCCGCGGCGGGAGATGGAGTCGACGGCCACGGCGAGCAGGAGCACGAGGCCCGTGATCACGAACTTGGTCCCCGACGAGAGCCCGAGCAGCCCGAGCCCGTTGTCGATCGACGCGATCACGAGCGCCCCCAGGACCGCCGAGAGGATGTTGCCGCGCCCGCCGAACAGCGAGGTGCCGCCGATGACCGCGGCCGCGATCGAGTAGAGCAGGATCGTGCCGCCGCCCGCGCCCGTGTCCACCGAGGAGAGGCGCGAGGCCAGCACCACGCCGCCGAGCGCCGCCATCATCGAGCAGATGGCGAAGCAGGCGATGCGGATCCGGTCCACGTCGATGCCCGCCCGCCGCGCCGCCTCGGCGTTGCCGCCCACGGCGAAGACGTGGCGGCCGAACGTCGTCCGCTTCAGGACGAAGGTCCAGAAGCCGAAGAGCACCGCCAGCACCAGGAGGATGTAGGGCACCCCGCGATCCTGGTTGGCGACGTAGACCACGACGCCGGCCACGACGGCCAGGGCCACCACCCGCGCGAAGGACAGCGCGACCGGCTCGGCGACGAGGCCGGCCCGCCGCCGCGTGCCGCGGGAGTAGAGCTGCTGGCCGGCGAAGCCGACCACCATCACGACGAGCAGCGCCCAGGCCGCCCCCTCGGAGATGAAGCCGTTGGCCAGGTTGACGATGAGCTGCGACTGGATGACCACCGTGCCGCGCGAGCCGATGAGCAGCAGCACGGCCCCGTTCCAGGCCAGGTAGCCCGCCAGGGTCACCACGAACGACGGGATGCCGACCTTGGTGATCAGCACGCCGTGCAGCGTCCCGATGGCCAGGCCGGCCACGAGGGCGACCCCGATCGCCAGCAGGCCGCCGAGCTCGTAGCCGCCGCCGGGCAGGACCAGCAGCGCGGCGATCACCCCGCCGACACCCGAGACGTAGCCGACCGAGAGGTCGATCTCGCCCAGCAGCAGCACGAAGACGATGCCCATGGCGATCGTGGTGATCGCCGCCGCCTGCACCACGAGGTTGACGAAGTTGCCCGCCGTCAGGAAGTTCGAGTTCTGTGCCTGGAAGACGACGGCGATGATCACCAGGCCGACGACGATCGGCAGCGCGCCGAGATCGCCGGCGCGGACGCCGGACCACCACTCCCGGACCACGCCCCCGAGCGACGGCTCCGCCGAGGACGGCGTCGTCGGCCCGGGCGCGGACGGGGAGGGCTGCGGGGAGGGTTGGGCGATCGTGCTCATGAGGCGAGCACCTCCTGACCGGGGACGTGGGTGAGCTTGCCGGCCGTGATGGCCTCGACGACCTGCGTCTGGGTGACCTCGCGGCGGTCGAGCCGGGCGACGTCCTGCCCGAGCCGCAGCACGGAGATGGAGTCGGCGACCTCGAAGACGTCGTGGAGGTTGTGGGAGACCAGGACCACCGCGAGCCCCTGCTCGCCCAGTCGCTTCACCAGGTCGAGCACCTGCCGCGTCTGGGCCACCCCGAGCGCGGCCGTCGGCTCGTCGAGGATGACCACCTTCGAGTTCCACATGACGGCCTTCGCCACGGCGACGGACTGGCGCTGGCCGCCGGACAGCGACGCGACGAGCTGGCGGACGGAGCGGATGGTGGTGACCGAGAGGCTCGAGAGCGTCTCGCTCGCGCGCTTCTCCATCTCGTTCTCGTCCAGCGCGCGCAGCGGCCCGGCCGTCTCCTCCCGGCCGAGGAACATGTTCTGGACGACGTCGAGGTTGTCGGCGAGCGCGAGGTCCTGGTAGACGACCTCGATGCCGTGGGCGGCGGCGTCCTTCGGGCCGGTGATGTGGACCGGCGCCCCCTCGAAGAGGACCTCGCCCTCGTCGATGGGGTAGATCCCGGCGATGCACTTGATGAGGGTCGACTTGCCCGCGCCGTTGTCGCCGACGAGGGCGACCACCTCACCGGAGGAGACGGAGAAGTCGACCTGGTAGAGCGCCTGGACGGCGCCGAAGGACTTGGAGACCCCGCGCAGCTCCAGCACGGGGTCGGGGCGCCCCGAAGGGCGCCCCGACGCACCGGCCATCGCTAGATCCCGGCCTTGGTGCAGGCCGCCGCGAACTTGCCCGTGCAGATGTCGTCGCGCTTCAGGAAGTCGTCGGCGAGCACCGTGTCCTTGATGTTGTCCTTCGTGACCGCCACGGGGGTCAGCAGCACCGACGGGACCTTGCGGGCGCCGTCCTCGGAGGTGCCGTTGACGAGCCCGGCCGGCGGCTGCGTGCCCTTCGACAGCGCGATCGCCAGCTTGGAGGCGGCGTCCGCCTCGGCCTTGATCGCCTTGTAGACGGTCATGCACTGGTCACCCGCGATGATGTTCTGGATGCCCTGGAGCGTCGCGTCCTGGCCCGTGACCGGCAGCGCCTTCAGCTTGCGCGACTTCAGCGCCGAGATCACCGAGTTGCCCAGGCCGTCGTTGGCCGCGAGCACGCCGTCGATCTTGTTGCCCGTCTTCTGCAGCATCTGCTCGAAGATGGTCAGCGCCTGCTGGTTGTCCCAGTCCGGGACGGCCTGGTTGGGGCCCTTCTTGAGCTTCCCGGACTTGTACAGCGGGTCCAGCACGGAGTCGTAGCCCTGCGCGAAGAGCGTCGCGTTGTTGTCGTCGGGCGAGCCGTCCAGCTCGGCCACCGTCGGCGTGCCGCTCGAGGAGCTCAGGCAGTCCACGAGGCCCTGGCCCTGCAGCTGGCCGACCTTGACGTTGTCGAAGGAGACGTAGTAGTCCGCGCTGCCCTTGAGCGTGAGGCGGTCGTAGTCGATCGTCTTCACGCCGCGGTTCTTGGCGAGCGTCTCGATCGCGGCGCCCGAGCCCGAGTCGAGGTTCGTGAGCAGCAGGATCTTCGCCCCGTTGGTGATCGCCTGCTCGGCCTGCTGCTGCTGGGTCTGCTTGTCGCCCTGCGCGTTCTGGATGTCCGCGGGCACCCCGGCGGCGGCGAAGGCCGCCTTGAGCAGCGGGCGGTCGGCGGTCTCCCAGCGGACCGAGGACTCCGTGTCCGGCAGCAGCACCGCGACCTTCTGGGCCTTCACGGCGGGCTTTGCGGCGGTGGTGCTGGCCCCGGCGGAGCCGGAGCTGGTGCTGCTGTCGTCGTCGCTGCCGCAGGCGGCGACGCCGAGACTGAGACACGCCGCGGCGGTGACCGCGAGCGTCGTGCTGTGACCCTTCAGATGCATCAGGTTCTCCTCCTCGTTGATGAGCGCTGCGAGCTGACGTGGGCAAGCGGTTCGTGCGCCTCATGGCCCGCCAGGGCCAACGCACCGAGAACCTCCGCCCGCTCCCCGAGCACCCCTCCGACGACGCGCACGGACTGCGCGGCGGCGGGTATGGCGTAGCGGCGGACCGCTTCGCGCATGGGCTCGAGCAGCAGTTCGCCGGCGGGGGAGAGATCCCCGCCGACGACGACCACGTCGGGGTTCAAGTGGTTGCACATCGCCGCGGTCGCCTGGCCGACGACCCGGCCGGCGTCGCCGAGGGCGCGGCACGCTCCGGGGTCGCCGTCGGCGGCGAGCTTGAGCATCGCGGCGACGGTGAGCGGACCATGGGAGCGGCCGAGCAGCTCCACGATGCGCTCGGAGGCGGCCAGCGTCTCCAGGCAGCCGCGGTTGCCGCAGCGGCAGATCTGGCCGTCGGGGTCGACCAGCACGTGGCCGATCTCCCCGGCGAAGCCCCGCGCGCCGCGGAACGGGCGCCCGCCGATCACCAGGCCGCAGCCGATGCCGTCGGACATGCGCAGGTAGGCCATCACCTCGCAGCCCATGCCGGCGCCGAAGGTCGCCTCCCCGAGCGCGCCGACGTTGGCGTCGTTGTCGAGGTGGACCGCGCAGCCGAGCCGCTGCTCGAGCTCCGCGGCCACGTCGACGTCGTTGAGCGAGGGCAGGATCTGGTTGGAGCGCACGAGGCCGCTCGGGCGCTCGACCGGGGCCGAGAGGCCCATGCCGGCGGCCAGCACGCGCTCGGGCGCGACGCCGCCCTCCTCCAGGAGCTCGGCGACGATGCCCGCCGCGACGTCCAGCCCGTCCAGGCCGGCGAAGTCGACCTCGAGCGGGAGATGGCGCTCCGCGAGCACCTCGTAGGAGAGGTCGGCCACCGCGATGCGGACATGGCGGTGCCCGAAGTCGATCCCCACGAGGGCGCCGGCGGAGCGGTCGAGGGAGACGAGCACTCCCGGGCGGCCACCCTCGGGCCCGCGCGGGCCGTCGGCGACGGCGCGCTCGACGACGAAGCCGTCGGCGATGAGGTCGGAGACCAGGGAGCCCACCGTGGTCCGCGAGAGCCCCGAGGCGCGGGCGATCTGCGCACGCGAGGCCGAGCCGCGCTGGCGCAGCAGATCGATGACCCGCACGCGGTTGTCCTTCCGGAGCGACTCGAGGGAGCCGGTGCGCGTCGCGTCTGCCATGAGCCGAGGCGACTCTCTTCCCCTTCGTCCTGTTTGTCAAGAGCGCGGTGCAACTGGCGGTCCATCCGGCCATCCGACGACCGGGACGTGGACGAACTACCGGCCCGGCGGGCCGGTCCGGGCGGTCTCCCGCGCGCTCGCCACGAAGGCGGCCAGCACCGGGGAGGGGTCCTCGGGCCGCCAGGCCAGCGCGAGCTCCACCGTCGGCGTCGCCCCGGCGACGGGCCGGTAGGCCACGCCGCGGTGGGCGTCCGCGCCGACGGAGGCGGGCACGAGGGAGACCCCGAGGCCGGCCGCCACGAAGCCGACGACGGTCTGCAGCTCGCGCGCCTCCTGGACCACCTCGGGCGCGCCTCCGGCCTGCGCCATCGCCTCGCCGAGCGCCGCGTAGAGGCCGGGCGCCTCGCGCCGCGAGAGCAGCACGAACGGCTCGCCGACCAGCGCGGCGAGCGCGACCTCCGCCCGCGCCGCGAGCGGATGGTCCTCCGGGAGCGCGACGACCAGCGGCTCGGTGTCGATCGTGGCGAAGGCCAGGCCCGGCTCGCGCACGGGCGGGCGGATGACCCCCACGTCGAGCCGCCCGGCCAGCAGCGCCTCGAGCTGGCCGGCGGTCGGCATCTCGGTGGGGACGAGCTGCACGCGGGGGAAGGCGCGGCGGTGGGCCCGCAGCACGCCGGGCAGCGTCCCGTGCATCGCCGAGCCGACGAAGCCGAGCGCGAGGCGGCCCTCCTCCCCACGCCCGACGGAGCGGGCCGCCTCCGCGGCGCGGTCGGCGGCGGCCAGCACCTCGCGCGCCTCCTCGAGGAAGACGGCGCCCGCGGCGGTCAGCGCCACCGAGCGGCGGTTGCGCTCGAGCAGCTGGACGCCGAGCTCGGACTCCAGCGCGCGGATCTGCTGGGACAGCGGGGGCTGGGAGATGTGCAGCCGCTCGGCGGCACGGTGGAAGTGCAGCTCCTCGGCGACCGCCACGTAGTACCGCAGGTGCCTGAGCTCCACGTCGCGAGGACCCTACAACGGGCAACGCCCCCGGAGGAGAGAGAGTCGGGGGCGTTGCGGGTGCTTCTGGGTGGAGCGGAGAGGAGTCGAAGGTACGTCGGGAACGGCTCCGTGTCCAAGACCGATGGGCGCGTCCTGTGAGTGGCGACGCGACTCAGGCGCCGGGCGCCGCGGGGATCGAGACGAACTGGAGGGTCACGCCGCCGACCGTGAAGCGGTCTCCGGGCCGCAGCGCCACGCGCTCGACCCGCTCCTCGCCCTGCCACACGCCGTTGACCGAGCGATCGTCGAGGACCCAGGTCTCGCCGCCCTCGCGGACGACGATCGCGTGGCGACGCGAGACGGCCGCCGCCTCGAGGCGGATGTCGGCCGAGAAGGCGCGCCCGATGTGGGTCACCTCCTGGGTGAGCGCGACGATCACCACCTCGTCGCCGTCCTCGATCGCGAGGTAGTCGCCCGGGCTGAGCCGGGGCACGTGCAGGGCGCGGCTGCGGGTGGCGTGGCCGACGAGCGGGATGGCACCGAGCTGCGTGGTCTCACCGGTGGCGGGGCTGCTGGCGGTGGCGGTCATGGGCGCATGACAGCCGTTCAAGGTGAAGCCGGGATAACGAGCGGCCCGGGGCCGGCTGAGACCGGATCGCGGTGTCTCGACGGTCACACCGCGCCGAGCTCCGGGAGCGCCGGCCGCTCGACCCCGGCGGGCAGCCGCCCCTCCTCCTCCAGCTTGTCGAGGTGGGCGGCGAGGGTCACCGCCGCCGCCGGCCGGAGCTCCGCGGGCACCTCGGTCCAGGCGGCGTCGAGGAGCGCCTCCACGCTGCGGTGCCCCTCCGCGAGCGCGGCGGCCAGGCGCGCCTCCCGCGCGAGCCGGTGGGCGCGGTACTCCGCGAGCTTCCCCCGGGCGTCCGCGACCTCGGGCCCGTGGCCCGGGAGGATCCGGCGCAGCGGCAGGGCCTCCAGCCGGCCGAGGGCGGCGAGGTAGCCGCGCAGCGCGCCGGGCGAGGGCCAGACGAAGACCGATCCGCGGCCGAGGACGGCGTCACCGCTGAAGAGCTCCTCCCCGGCGACGAAGGCCAGGTGGTCGGGCGCGTGGCCGGGCGTCGCCACCACGGCGAACGGGCCCACGCGGTCGCCGTCGCCCAGGATGACGTCGGCGGCCCGCGCCGCGTGGACCGGCGCCCGGCCGGCGCGCGACAGCAGGCCGGCGACGCCCTCGGCGTGGTCGGCGTGGTCGTGGGTGAGCAGCACGCCGCGCCAGGGCGCGCCCGCGGCCAGGACGGCGGCGGCCACGGCGTCGAGGTGCGCCGGCAGCGCAGGACCCGGGTCGACCACCCACACCCCGTCCTGCGCGGTGACCACCCACGTGTTGGTCCCCTCCAGGGTGAACGGCCCGGGGTTGTCGGCCCGGAGGTGGTCGACCCGCATGGCGGCGACGCTAGCGGCCGCCGGTGGGCCCGGACCGCACGCGCCCCTCGCCGGGTGGCACGCGAGCGCACGCCGGGTGGCGCGAGCGCCCGACGCGGCGTGGTCAGCGGTCGGGCCACCGGACCGGTGGGCCGTGGCAGCGGCGCCCGCGGCCTGCGAGGCTGGCCGCATCGCCGCGTCGCACCGCCTCAGCGCCCTCGATGCCTCGTTCCTCGCGCTCGACGTCCCGACCGCGCCGCTCCACGTCGGCTGGACGATGCGCTTCGGGGGCACCGCGCCGCCGCTGGCCCAGCTGCGCCGCCACCTCGAGGCGCGCCTGCACCTCGTCCCGCGCTTCCGCCGGCGCGTGGTGCACCCCGCGTCCACGTTCGGCCACGCGTGCTGGGAGGACGCGCCGGGCTTCACCATCGACGCCCACGTGCACGCGCTCCGGGCGCACCCCCCGGGCGGCGCGGCCGAGCTGCGCGACGTCGCGGGGGCGCTGCTCTCGTGCCCGCTGCCCCCGGGCCTGCCGCTCTGGCGCGTGTTCCTCGTCGAGGGCCTCGCCGACGGCTTCGCGCTGGCCGGCCAGGCCCACCACGCGCTGGTGGACGGCATCGCGGCGATGGAGGTGGCGCTCCTGCTCTTCGGCCCGGCGCCGGAGGGCGGGCTGCCCGCGCCCTGGCGCCCCGCGCGCCCGGCGCGCAGGCCGGCGACACCGCCCTCCCCCCGGGCCGCGGCGGCCGGGAGCGCCCACGCCGTGCTGGAGCTCGCGCGCGCGGTGCGCGACGTGCGCCCGGGGCAGCTGCAGGAGACCGCCGGAGCGCTCGAGGCGCTGGCCCACCGGGGGCCGCGCACGAGCCTGCAGGCCAACCGCACGCACCGCCGCGAGGTCGCGACGACCCAGGTGGGGCTCGACGGCGTGCGGGCCGCGGGGCGCCGCCACGGCGCCACGGTCAACGACGTGCTGCTGACCGCCTGCAGCAGCGCGCTCGGCGGGGCGCTGCGGCGGCGGGGCGAGGCGCCCGCGGTGCTCAAGGCGCTCGTGCCGGTGAACGTTCGCGGCGGGGCCGGCCCCGCCGCGCTCGGCAACCGCATCTCGCTCGTGACCGTGGAGCTGCCCGTGGCCGAGCGGGACCCCATCGCCGCGCTGCGCCGGGTGCGCGACGCCACCCGGCTGGTCAAGGCGACCGGGGCCGCGGGGCCGCTCGACGCGCTCTCGCGCGCCGCCGACCGCCTGCCCGGGCCCGCCCAGCGCGCGCTCTCGCGCGCCGTCTCCGGCGCGAGCGACTACGCCGTGGTGATCTCGAACGTCCCGGGTCCTCCCGTGGAGCTCGGCCTGCTCGGGCGGCCGCTGACGGCCATCTTCCCCTCCGTGCCGGTGCCGGCCGGCCGCGGGCTGACGATCGGCTGCCTCTCCTACGCCGGGCGGCTGCATCTGGGGCTGACCGCCGACGCGGAGGTCGTGCCCGACGTGCGCGAGGTCGCCCGCGACCTCGAGGCCGCCTTCGACGTCCTCCGGGTGGAGGGGCCCGCGGCGCCGACGCCCTGGCGCGCGCGGGCGCGGGGCCGGCGCCGCGGCGCGCCCGGGCCGGCCGCTCAGCGCGCCGCGAGCCGGTACACGGCGCCCGCGACCGACACGACGTAGACCCGCCCCGTCGCGTCCTCGCCGAAGCTCGCGAGGCTCTCCACCTGCGGGAGATCGAGCCTCCGCTCGCCGGTGGCCCGGCCGGCGGCGAGCCTCACGGAGCGGATCCGCCCCTCGCAGAAGTCGCCGAACAGGTACCGGCCGCGCAGGGCGGGCAGCGCGGGGTCGCGGACGACCACGCCGCCCGTGATCGAGCAGTAGCCGTCGGCGTGGGCCTTCTGGATGACGGGCTTGATCGCTCCGGGCGCCTGCTCGCCGGCGAAGTTCACCCGCGTTCCCTCGAACGGGCGCCAGCCGAAGTTCGCGCCGCGCCCCTGGCCGCGCACGTGGTCGATCTCCTCCACGGCGTCCTGCCCGACGTCGCCGATGGTGAGGTCCCCCGTGGACCGGTCGAAGGAGTAGCGCCAGGGGTTGCGCAGGCCGTAGGCCCACACCTCGGGCCGGGCGTCGCCGCGGCCGGCGAACGGGTTGCCCGCGGGGATCGTGTACGCCTGGCCGCCGCTGGCCCGGGGATCGATCCGCAGCAGCTTGCCGAGCGGGGAGCCGAGGTCCTGCGCGTTGCCGCGGCGGCCGTGCTGGTCGTTCCCGCCCCCGCCGTCGCCCGTCCCGACGTAGAGCTCGCCGTCCGGGCCGAACAGCAGGAGCCCGCCGTTGTGGTTGCTCTCCGGGTCGTCCATCCGGAGCACGAGACGCGCCGAGCCCGGGTCGGCACGGTCGGCGGAGCGGCGGCGGTACTCGACGATGCGCTGCCTCTGGCTCTTGTCGGTGTAGTAGACGTAGAAGAGCCCGGTCCTCGCGTGGTCGGGCGGGAAGGCGACCGACAGGAGCCCCTGCTCCCCGCCGCTGGTCACGAGCAAGCGGATGTCGAGGAACGGCGCGGGCAGCACCTTGCCGTCGCGCACCACCCGGATGCGCCCGGCCTGCTCGACGACGTACTGGCGGCGGCGCTCCTGCGGCGGCGAGGTCACGTAGACCGGCGCCTGGAAGCTGCCGACCTTCACGAGCCTCACGCCCGTCGCCGCGGCCGCGGCCGGCGGCGCGGTGCGCTCCGCCGTCGGCCCGGCCCCGGTGGTGGTGGCGCTCGCGGCCGCAGGGGCGGCGTCCGCGCCGTTGTCGCCGCAGCCCGCGAGGAGCGCGAGGGTCAGCGCGGAGAGGACGGCGACGGGCACGCGGCCTGCGAGCATGCGACCAGGATCGCACGCCCGCGACCGTCCCCACGCCACCTGGAGCCCACGCCATGCAGCAGTTCGACGTCGTCGTGATCGGTGCCGGCCCCGCGGGCGAGGTGATCGCCGGCCGCCTGGCCGCGGCCGGGCTGGAGGTGGCGATCGTCGAGGACCGGCTGGTCGGCGGGGAGTGCTCCTACTGGGCCTGCATGCCGTCCAAGGCGCTGCTGCGCCCGGCCGAGGCGCTCGCCGAGGTCCGGCGGGTGCCGGGGGCGGCCGCGGCCGCCACGGGCCGCCTCGACGTCCAGGCCGTCCTCGACCGGCGTGACGAGATCGTCCACGGGCTCGACGACGCCGCGCAGCTCCCGTGGCTCGAGGACCAGGGCATCACGCTGCTCCGCGGCCACGGGCGCTTCACGGGCGAGCGCGCGCTCGAGGTCGCCGGCGAGGCGGTGGAGGCGCGCCGCGCGGTCGTGGTGGCGACGGGCTCGGCGCCGGCGATCCCGCCGGTTCCCGGCCTGCGGGAGGCGGAGCCGTGGACCAACCGCGAGATCACCGTGGCCCAGGCCGTGCCGGAGCGCCTCGCGATCCTCGGCGGCGGCGTGGTGGGCTGCGAGATGGCGCAGGCCTGGGCGTCGCTCGGCGCGCGGGTGACCCTGGTCGAGCCGAGCGGCCGGCTCCTCGGCAAGGAGGAGCCGTTCGCCGGCGAGCAGGTCCGGGCGGGCCTGGTGGAGGCGGGCGTGCGGGTCCACAGCGGGGCGCACGCGAGCTCGGTCTCCCGTCCCGAGGCGGGTGGGGAGGTGACCGTGGAGCTGGAGGACGGCACGCGGATCGTCGCCGACGAGCTCCTCGCGGCGACGGGACGGCGCCCGCTCACCGACGACCTCGGCCTGGGGGCGATCGGCCTCGAGCCGGGGGCGAGCCTCGCGACCGACGAGACGCTCCGCTCCACGACGCACGCCTGGCTCTACGTCGTCGGCGACGCGAACGGCCGCGCGCTCCTGACCCACATGGGCAAGCACCAGGCCCGCATCGCCGCCGACGCCCTGCTCGGCAGGCCCGCCCGCCTCCACGACCGCGGCGACGGCCACGGCGCCCCGCGGGTCACCTTCACCGCGCCGCAGGTGGCGGCCGTCGGGCTGACCCTCGCGGGCGCCGAGGAGGCCGGGCTGCGGGTGCGGGCCGTCGACGTCGGCACCTCCGCCAACGCCGGCGGCTCCTTCTGGGGGCGCGGCGCCGAGGGCACCGCGCGACTGGTGATCGACGAGGAGCACCGCGTGGTGGTGGGGGCGACGATCACCGGCGCGGAGGTCCAGGACCTCCTGCACGCGGCGACGATCGCGGTGGTCGGGCAGGTCCCGCTCGACGACCTCCGGCACTCGGTGGCCGCCTTCCCCACCCGCTCGGAGCTCTGGCTCCAGCTGCTCGAGGCCTACGGGCTGTAGGGCCTAGCTCAGGTCGAGCACCGTGGTCGGCGGCTGGATCTGGTGGTCCTCGCCGTAGGGGACGATCGCCGTGCCGATCGCGAAGAACTCGATGACGTGGCTGCCCCAGCCGTGGCTGCCCTCGTTGAGCTGCACGCCGACGATCCCCTCGGCCTGCACGGCCTCGGCCTCGGCCTGCATGCGCTCCATGGCGAGCTCCCGCGCGTCGTAGAGCGCCTGGGTGAAGTTGGGCAGCTCGATGTTCTTGCCGGCCTGCTTCAGGGACTGGAACATGCCGCGGTGGGCCACGTGGTAGACGCAGGAGCCCATGACCATGCCGACGGGGCGGTGGCCCGAGCGCAGCAGCGTCCAGAAGTCCTGCCCGCTGAGGTCGCTCGTGAACGGGCGGCCGTTCGGCGCCCGGTGCAGCTCGCCCTCGCGGTGGCGGATCGCCGTGCCGATGGCCAGGAACTCGGCCATGTGCTCGCCCCAGTCGTAGCGGCTGACCTCGAGGCGGACGCCGACGATGCCGTCCGCGCCGAGCTGGTCGGCCTCCTCCTCCATGCGGGTCATCGCGAGCTCCCGCGCGGAGTACATCGCCTGGGAGAGGACCTCCATCTCCTGGGAGACCTTCCAGCTCGACTGCTGGAAGCCGATGTGGAAGATCGAGGAGCCGACGACCAAGGCCGAGCGGGTCGAAGCCCGCCTCCCGGACGAGCAGGAACTCCGCGACGGAGAGGTCCGAGGTGAAGAGGCCGCGCCGGTTCTGCTCCAGGCGGGCCACGCCGGCCTGCGGGACGCCCTCGGTCGAGGACGGGTCGTAGGTGCTCATCTGGGGCTGCCTCCGAGTCGGACGATGGTCTGCGGATCGAGCGGGTGGTGCGCCCCGGGCGCGGCGATCGCCGTCCCGAGGACGTGGAAGGTGACGACGAGGTCCTCGCGCTTGACGTTGCCCTGCTCGACCTCGCGCACCTCGACGTGGTGGTCGATGGCCATGCCGACCATCCCGCCCGCGCCGAGCCGCTCGGCCTGCGCGGTGGCCCGGGCCAGGGCGCTCTCGCGGGCGGCGTAGATCCCCTGGGTGAAGTCGGGGAGCTCCTGGTTGGGCTGGAAGCGCTGCCAGCCCGAGGTCAGCTGCCGCGTCTGGCGGCTCGGCACGACGTAGAAGACCGAGGTGCTCGCCACCACGCCCACCGGCACGCAGCCCGCACGGCGCAGGAGCACGTAGTCGGGCAGGGTCAGGTCCGTGAGCACCGGGCGCTCGGCGGTCCCGCCCTCCGGCAGGTGCACGGCGGTCCCGTTGACGAGCACCTCGACCTCGCTGGAGAGGAAGGCGTGGCGCCGGTGGGCGAAGCTCACGTCCACGACGGCGTGGCAGCCGGCGTGCGCGGCCTCCTCGGCCAGGCGCGCCAGCGCGCGGGCGCGGGCGTCGTTCCAGGCGTGGGTGAGCTGCGAGAGCTCGGTGAGCCGCGCGTCCGGGTTCCAGCCGCCGCCCCACGGCGTGGTCTGCCAGCCCACCTGGTAGACCGAGGAGCCCATCACCTGGCAGACCGGCCGGACCTGCTCCTGGCGGGTGAGGACGAAGTCGGCGACCGAGAGCCCGCTCGTGAAGGCCATCCGGCCGGCGGCGAGCTCGCGCAGGCGCTCCTCGGCCGCGAGCGGGATCCCGCCCGCCTCGACGCGGTCGACGTCGCGCTCCCGGGCGGGGGCGTCGTCCTCCCGCGGCTCGTCGTCGCCCTTCAGGAAGTCGAGCAGCCCCATCTCTAGCCCACCAGCCGGTCCAGGGCCGTCCGGGCCGCGGCGCTCTCGTCGGCCTGGCGGCGCAGCTCGGCCACCAGCCCGTCGACCCACTCGGGCAGTTCCAGCGGCTCGCGCTTGATGACGACGCCACGGACCTCGCGCCGGCGATCGGCCGCGACGCGGTCGCCCTCGATCTCCAGCCCGAAGCGCAGCTCGCCGAGCTCCACCACCACGCTGCGGACCACCTCCTCGCGGCCGAAGAGCCGCCGGGAGCGCCGCTCGACCGTGCACTGCCGCGGGAGCGCCTCCTCGAGGGCCCGGGCCAGCACCTCGATGCCCGCCCGGAGCTCGGGGCCGTCCGCCCGCAGCCCGGCGGCGTCCAGGTCGAAGGAGCGCGGCTCGTCCATCGCGCTGCAGGCTGTCACACCGCGGCGGCGTAGGGGCGCTCAGGCGGCGTAGTCGGCACGGGCGGCGCGGGCGGCCGCCCCGCCCCGGACCAGGGTCTGCGCGCGGAGGGTCGTGCTGCGCGGCGCCGCACCGCGCAGCAGGCCGAGCGGGAGCGCGACGAGGGCCTCGGCCAGGGCGGCGAGCCGGGGCGCGACCAGGCACCGCAGCGGCCCGGGCCCCTCCAGGGCCGCCAGCGCGGCGCGACCGGTGACGGCGGGCGCCCCGAGGGCTCCGACGTAGTCCGCGCGCCGCACCACCCCTGCGGTCCCGAGCGCCGTCGCGTCGTTCCAGGTGAGCACCACGCGCACCCCGGGATGGGCGGCCAGAGCGCCGCGGACGGCCGGTGCGGCGTCCGCCGCGCCGAGCGCCTCGACGCGGCCCGCGACCCGCAGCCCGGCCGCCTCCACCGCCCGGGCCAGCGCGACGGCGGCGCCGCGCGCGTAGGGGTGGAACGGGTCGGGCACGGGCGAGCGCGCCGGCGGCGCCACGAGGAGCACGCCGCCGCCGGCGTGGCCCCCGGCCCACCGCGCCGCGTCGGCGGCCAGCAGCCCGGCGGCGCCCGCGCCGTCGACGAGGATCGCCGCGCTCTGGTGCGCCACGGGGGTGACGAGGCCCACGACGTCCATCCCCCGCCCGCGCGCCGCCCCGAGCAGGGGCGCCACGGCCGTGGGGTCGAACGGCGCCACCACCACGACCCGGAAGCCGCTGTCCGCGGCGGTCAGCCGGCGCAGGGAGGCCTGCTGGGCCGGCGCGCCGGAGGGGTCGGCGCTGAAGAGCACCCGGGCGTCGCGGCGCCGCGCCTCGCCCTGCACGAGCCGGCGCAGGTCCTCGATCGGCGCGTAGAAGCTCGCGTGGTCGATCGCGATGGAGCTGCGTGCGGTCGCGAGCTCCTCCGCGCCCCGGCGATGCACGTCCCCGCAGCCGGCGAGCCCGAGCAGCCCGGCGCCGGCCCCCATCCGCGCCGCCCGCGCGAGCGCGCCGCGGCGGGTGAGCGCCCCGCTCACCGCGCCCGCCGCCGCCCGCCACGCTGCTGCACCAGCGTGAGGGCGCCGCCCAGGAGCACCACGACCGCCAGGAGCACGAGCACGTCGGCCGTCGCGGCCACGGGGTCGCCCGCGGAGAGGTCGAGCAGGACCGTGGAGGCGAGCGTGCTCGTCTGGTCGCGGACGTTGCCGCCGACGATCACCACCGCGCCGACCTCCGCCACCGCCGAGCCGAGCGCGGTGATGACCGCGGCCAGGACGCCGATCCGCGCCTCCCGCAGGGCCAGGAGGCCACGCGCCGCGCGGCCGGCGCCGTAGGCACGGGCCTGGGTCAGCAGTCCGCCGGGCAGCGCCGCGACGGCGCTCGCGCTCAGCGCGACCACGATCGGCAGGGCGAGCAGCACCTGGGCCACGAGGATCCCCCACAGGGTGGCCGACCAGTGCAGGAAGCCGAGCGGGCCGACCGGGAGGAGCAGCAGGGCGAGGAAGACGCCGAGCACCACGGGCGGCAGGCCGAGCCCGGCGTTGGCCAGGACGGAGCCGAGCCGGCGGCGGCGGGGCGCGGCCTGCCCGAGCGCGACGCCGACCGGGAGGCCGAGCGCCAGCGCGATGCCCGTCGCGCCGAAGGCCAGGCCGAGGGTGCGCCAGAGCGTCGCGAGCAGCGCGGCGTCGCCCGAGAGGATCCGGTCGAGCGCCTGGGCCACCATCTCGTAGACGAACCTCACGCCGGCACCCGTCCCGCCCCGAAGCGCACGCCGCCGGCCAGGCGCAGCCGCACGGCCGCGCCCTCCGCGGGGCCGGGGTGCGGGGCGCGGGCCTGGAGCGTCCCCCCGGGGACGCGCAGCTCGCAGAGCACGCCGTCCTCCTCCGGGACACGGCGCACGACCACGCCCTCGAGCTCGCCGTCGGGGTCGAGCACCACCTGGGCCGGGCGCGTCCGCTGCACCCCGCCGCCCGGCTCCTCCACGCGCCCCGAGAAGCCGAGGAAGGCGGCGACGGCCTCGGTCGGGGGCTGCTCGAGCACCGCGGCGGGCGGCCCGTCGGCGGCGACCCGGCCGTCGAGCAGCACGACGAGGCGGTCGGCGAGGGCCCACGTCTCGCCGCGGTCGTGGAGCACCACGAGGGTGGCGCGGGCCGGGTCGCGCAGGACGTGCCCCGCGTCGCGCAGCAGCTCGGCGCGCGTCGGCGGGTCGAGGCCCGCGAACGGCTCGTCGAGCAGGAGGACGTCCGGCTCGAGCGCGAGCGCCCGGGCGAGGTGGACCCGGCGCGCCTCCCCCCCGGAGAGCTCGTCGGCGCGACGGCCGGCCAGGCCGTCGGCGCGCATGAGCGCGAGCGCCCGCGCCGCGCGCGCCGCGCGCTCGGGCCGGGGCACCCCCCACCAGCCGAGGGCCGCCTCGACGTTCGCGCGGACGCTGCGCCGCGCGAGCGCCGGGGCCTGGAGGGCGGCCGCGACCCGGCCACGCCGCACCACCCTCCCCCCGGCCGGCTCGAGCAGGCCGGCGAGGACCGCGAGCAGCGTCGACTTGCCGGCGCCGTTCGGGCCGAGCAGCGCGCCCACCTCGCCGCGGCGCAGCTCGAGGTCGACCCCGCGCAGCAGCACCCGCCCGCCGCGCGCGACCGCGAGCGCCTCCGCCCTCAGGACGCCCGGCCCGGGATCCACGGCGCGTCGCGCTGCTGGGCGAGGGTGAGCAGGGCGGCGAGCACGAGGAAGAGGCCGAGGAGCACGGTGCCGTAGGCGACCGAGCGGCCGGCCGCCGAGCCGTGGGCGGTCCACTCCGTGAGCGCCGCGGTGGCGAGCGTCGCGCTGCCCAGCGACGTGCCGACGATGACGACCGCGCCGACCGAGGCGGTCGCCACCCCGAGTGCCGCCACGAGCGCGGCCAGCACGCCGACGCGCGCCTCGCGCAGGCCGAGCACCGCGCGCTGCCCGCGGCCCGCGCCGAGGGCTCGCGCCTGCTCGGTGAGCCCGTCGGGCAGCCCCTGCAGCGCCGCGGCGGTCAGGGCCGCGACCACCGGCAGCGCGAGCAGCGCCTGGGCCAGGACGACGGCGTCGAGGGTGTAGAGCCACCCGAGGCGCGCCAGCGGCCCGCCGCCCCACACGGAGTCGGGCCAGAGCAGGAGCCAGAGCCCGTGGCCGACGGCGACGGGCGGCAGGCGCAGCCCCGCGTTGCACAGCGCCTGCAGCCCGCGGCGGCCGCGGAAGCTCCCCAGGCCGAGCGCGCAGCCGACCGGCACCCCGAGCAGCGCGGCGATCAGCGTCGACTCGCAGGCCACGCGCAGCGTGCGCAGGGTGATCTCGACGACCTGCGGATCCCCGCCGAGCACGAGCCGGAGCCCGTCGCCGAGGCCGTCGAGCAGCTGGCGCATCAGGGCGCCTTGGCGACGTAGACCAGCCGCCCGTCGGCCAGCCGGAAGACCGTCCCGACCGGCGTCCCGGCGCCCGCGGCCGCGCGGTCGGAGAGCTTGAGCGTCCGCAGGCTCTCCCCGCGCTTGACGACGATGGTCTGCCCCGTGGCGTCGCGGCGGACGATCGTCACGTCCTTCTTGGTCAGCAGGTCGGTGAGGCTCACCGACTTCAGCGCGGCGAGCAGGAAGGCGACCGCGAGCACGAGCCCGACGTCGAAGAGGTTCACGAGCCCGTCGAGCGGGTCGCCGGCGCGGTCCGCGTGGCGCTGCGCGCGCGGGGTGACCCTCACGCGGCTCGCGGCTCCTCGGTGAGCGTCGCGGCGAGGAACTCGAGGTCGGAGAGGTCCTGGGCGTAGAGACGGTCGCGGACCAGGGAGATCCCGAAGGCGATCGCGCCGATCAGCAGCCCGAGGACGGTGATCGAGAACGCCACGCGGAGGTTCTCCGAGAGCTGGTCGACGTCGCCGCGCGCGAGCCCGTCGAGCGCCGGCGAGAGCGGGATGAGGGTCCCCATCAGCCCGAGCGCCGGCCCGGCGCGGACGAGCAGGCGCGTGCGCTCCAGGCGGCGCAGCGAGGCGAGGTCGTAGTCCGCGAGCGCCTTGGCGATGCGGTTCTCGGCGCCGTGGTGGCCGAGCTGGCCGAGGACGAGGACGACCACGCCCTCCATGGCGCTGCTCGAGGAGGCGGCCCGCAGCCGCTGCGCGGCGCCCGCGGGGTCCCCGGCGGCGAGCGCCCCGCGGGCGTCGTGCGCGGCGTGCTCGAGGGTCGCGGCGTCCCGTCGGCGCCGGCGGCGCAGCTCCGCCCCCAGGGCGCCGAGCTCGACGAGGACCACCGCGAGGGCGAGCAGCGCGGCGACGAGCACGGGGACGCGCAGGGCGTCGACGACGTCGAAGACGACGTCCTCGATGGAGGCGGCGGGCGGGCTCATGCCGGGCGGATCCGGCCGGATCCTCGCAGACCCTCCCGGGCCGCGCCCGCGGCCAGGAGCGCCACCAGGAGCCCGCCCCCCGCCACGCCGCCCGCCAGGCCGCCACTGCCGCCGCCCGCCCCGGCCCGGGCGGCGGCGGCGGCGGGGGTGGTGGCCGCGGGCGCGTCGGCGAGCGCCTCGGCCGCGGTCAGCGCGGCGGTGACGTCGTCGCCGGGCCGCGACACGAGGGTCCCGCGCACGGCCGGGGCCGGGCTCCCGGGTGAGGCGGCCGGGCGTGCGGGGGAGCCGGCGGGCCGCCCGGCTCCGGCGCGGGCGCGAGCACGGCGCGCCTCGGCCGCGCCCGTGTCCGCGCCGCCGGCGCCGGTGGCTCCGGACGGGCTCGTGGCGGCCGGGTCGGGCGCAGCCGGGGCAGGTGCGGACGAGGCGGGCGCGGACCGGGCGGGCGCGGACGCCCCGGGCGCGGACGCCGGCGCGCGCGCGGACGGGGCGGGGGCGGTGGCGGGCGACGGCTGCGCGGTGCGGCGAGCGGTGGGGGTGCGCGACGGGCGGCGCTCGGGCCGCGGGTCGCGGCGCGCGGACGGCACGGCGGGGCGAGCGGGGCTCCGGGTGCCGGTGCCCCGCCCGCGCCGGGGCCCGGTGGCGGCCGCCTGGGGCGCGGCGGTGCCGCCGCCCGTCGCGGCGCTTCCGCCCCCGCTGCCGGCGCCCCCCTGGCCGGCGGCGGCCGGCGCGGCGGCGGAGGGCGCCGGCGCGGTGGCCGTCCCGCCGCCGCCCGCGGCGCCGAAGCTGAGCGGGTCGATCGGCAGCGACGCGCCGCGGCGACCGTCGGCCGTGCGGGCGGTCACCGTCGGGGCGTAGAGACCCCCGGCGGGGTAGGCGTGGACGACCGGCCCGTCCCCGGCGGGCAGGCGCACACCGTCGCCGAAGTCCCACCGGTACGTCGCCCCGGCCGGGAGCACCGGGGTGAAGGTGACCGTGCGGGCGTCCCCCGGGCTCCGCAGGACGCCCACCCGGAAGGGCGCCAGGCGGCCGGCCGGGTGGGCGGTGGTGATCGCCACGTCGAGGTCGTCGCCGATGGCGGGGTCCACCCGATCGGGGCCGTTGCGGTCGGTCGGGGTGCGCTGGGGGCGGAAGAACCGCACCTGCTGGTCGTTGGAGACGAAGAAGGTCGCCGCGATCCCGTCGGGGTGGAGCGGATCGCCGGAGAAGCCGTGGACGACCTCGTCAGGGGAGAGGCGCACCGGGTCGGACTGGTGCGCCGAGGCGCTGCTGACGGCCAGGACGCTGACGTCGGTCGGGTCGAGCCCCAGGAACGTCACGAGCCGGGCCACCTCCACCCCGTGCGCCTGGGCGCCGGGCTCCCGCTCTCCGTCGCGGTCCAGCACGGTGACCGGCAGGGTCCCGCGCTCGAGCCCGGGGCCGAGCAGCTCCGCGCTGCCGACCAGCTCGGGCGCGCCGCCGTCGACGCTCACCCGGAGCCCGCGGTCGGCGGCGCGGGCCGGGGCGGGGCCGAGCACGCCCCATCCCAGCCCGAGCGCCGCGCAGAGCGCGGCGCCCAGGGATGCGGCGCGCCGCCTCAGCGCGCTCCGCGGCTCGGGGTCTGCTTCGGCGCCTTCACCCTGAGCGTCACCGTACGGGTCTTCACGTTCCCCGCGCGATCGCTCGCCCGGAGCACGACGTGGTAGGTGCCGGGCGCGAGCGCCTTGAAGACGCGGCTGGCCGACCCCGCCCGCGTCGCCCGCAGCGTCACCGACTTGATGACCCGGTACTCCGTCCGGCGCCTCCCGGCGCGGGTGCGCCGCACGACCCGCAGCTTGAAGGTCGCCTTGACGCTCCCCGCCTCGCTGATCCGCAGGGAGAGCCTGCGAGCGCTCAGCGTCGCCTTGGAGACGCTCGGCCGCGTCGTGTCCTTCGGGGTCGCCGGGGGCGTGGGCGCCGCGGTGGCGGCGACTACGCCGAGCGTCTGCACGCTCGGGCTGAACTGGCGGTAGCGGGGGAGCACCACGCGGTAGGTCGTCGTGGCCGAGAGCACCGGCCGCAGGCTCACCCGGCCGGCGGCGTCGGTGCCCACCGGCGCGCCGACGTTCGTGAAGGTGGTGCCGTCGAGGGACTGCTGCAGCTGGACGGGCAGCCCGCCGATCACCCCGCCGCCCGGCAGCCGGCTCGAGAAGGTGAGATCGAGCGGCACCGCGCTGCCCGTGACCCCGACGGTCGGCGGCGTGCCGTCCACGCGCGGGAACGCGTCGCCGCGGAAGGCGGGGTCGCTCGCGTTCGGGAAGCCGTCCACCGCGGCCTGGAAGCCCGGGGAGGTGAGGAAGTCGACGAAGCGCGTGGCCGCCGGGACGTTCGGCTTGGCCCCGTCGGCGAACTTGTCGGGGTTCACGATGTACGCGCTGAACGGGTTGATCAGGAGGTTCTCGCCGCCGCGCGCGGTCGTGGCGTTCTTGTCGGCGACGAGCCGGAGGTGGGTCACCGTGCCGGAGTTGACCAGGCGGTTGAACGTGCCGCGGTCGACGAGGGTGTAGCACTTCGGCGCCGCCTGGTCCGGGGCGCAGGTGTCGGTGTTCTGCAGGCTCGCCGCCTGGCCCTGGCCCGTCGTGCGGTACCACGGCGCGAGGCCCGGCGTCGGCCCCGTGGTGCCGTCGCTCGGCTCGAAGCGGTTCGTGGCCGTCCCGGCGTTGCTCGCCGTCCGCTTCGGGACGCTGGCCCCGGTCAGCCCCCACATGGTCTGCTCCTGCACGTTGGTGCCGGAGTTCTCGCCGCGCGAGACGAAGGTCGCCTGGCCGGCGGCGCCGGCCGCGGCGATCGCCTCGAACGCGCCCACCGCGTCGTGCGGGGCGTGGGTGAGGACGCCCGCGGGGTCGCCGGCCGGGCCGACGATGACGTAGTCGGAGAAGAAGATGGCTCGGCCGAACGGCTCGAGCGAGAAGCCGTCGGCGACGAACTGCGCCTCGAGCGACGGCGCGTGGGTGATCACGACGTCGGCCATGCCGTTCCGGGCGTTGGTGAGCGCCGCCCCCGTGCCCACGCCCACGTAGGAGAGGGTGTCGCCCGGCTGCGCGGCGAGGTAGGCGTTGCGCAGGAGGCCGTCGACGAGGCCCGCGTCCACCGTGTCGGTGGTGCTCTGCACCCGGATCGTGTCGGCTCGCGCCTGGCTCACGCCGAGCGCGAGCGTCGCCAGCACGGCGGCGGCCAGCGTCCTCTTCTGCGTCATCGCGTCTCCTCCTCGGGGGCCCGGCGCGCGGTTCGCGCGAGGCCGCGGCAGCCTAGCGCGCCTAGGCGCCGCCTATGTCCCCTCGCGCGGGAACGCCCGCCCCGACCAGGGCGCTGAGGCGTCCCGCGTACCCTCCGGCCCATGAGCTCCGACCGCGTCCGCACCACCGTGGAGCAGCACGTCGCGACGGTGACGATGACCCGCGGCGAGAAGCACAACGCGCTCGACGCGGGGATGTTCGCGGGCCTGCGCGACGCCGGGGCGCGGCTGCGCGAGGAGCCCGGCGTGCGCGCCGTGGTGCTCCACGGCGAGGGGCCGAGCTTCTGCTCCGGGCTCGACGTCGGGAGCTTCGTGACGGGTCCCGTGTCCGTCGGGGAGCTCATGGGCCGGCCCGACGGCGAGATCGCCAACCTGGCCCAGCGCGCGGCGCTGGCCTGGGCGGAGCTCCCCGTCCCGGTCATCGCGGCGATCCACGGCAGCTGCCTCGGGGGCGGGCTGCAGGTGGCGCTGGGCGCTGACCTCCGGATCGCCGCGCCCGACGCGATCCTCTCCGTCATGGAGATCACCTGGGGCCTCGTGCCGGACATGGGCATCACGCAGACCCTCCCGCGGCTGCTGGGGATCGACCGGGCCAAGGAGCTCACGTTCACCGGCCGGCGGGTCTCGGGCACCGAGGCCGCGGCGCTCGGCCTGGTCACCTCCGTGGCCGCGGAGCCGCTCGCCGCCGCCCGGGCGCTCGCGGCAGAGCTCGCCACCCGCTCGCCCGACGCGCTCCGGGCGGCCAAGCGCCTCTACGACGCCACCTGGGCCGGCGCGCTGGCGCCGGCCGAGGCGCTCGCGCTGGAGACCGAGCTGCAGCTCGCCCTCCTGGGCTCCCCGAACCAGGTCGCCGCGGTCACCGCCGCGCTGACCCGCGAGCCCGCCCGCTACGTCGATCCGGCCCCCGCGCCGGCGTAGGCCCGGCGCAGTCGCTCGAGCAGCTCGTCGGCGAGCGCCGGGGAGTCGAGCTCGAGCTCCTCCCACATCGCGCGGATCGGGGTGAAGCCGGCGCGCCGGTAGGCCCGGTCCCGCGCGCGGTCCTCGAGCATCTCCGAGCGGCGCTGGTGGTGCGCGCGCGAGTCGAGCTCGAGGGCCAGCCGCGGCGCGAACCACACGCAGTCGGCCTCGAGCCCGGCGACGAGCGCGTTGCGGGCGTCCGGCGGACGGATCCCGTGGTGGCGCGCGTAGGCGCCGAAGCGGCGCTCGAGCTCGGAGCGCCCGCGCGCATCCTCCGAGCGCACGAGCTGCTCGGTGCGGCGCCACCCGGCACGCCCGGGCAGGGCGCGGTGCACCTCCTCGATCCGCGCGAGGGGGAGCCGCCGCGGCCGGTCAGCCAGCAGGCGGAGCTCGCGGTAGGTGAGATCGTCGGCGCGGTCGACGAGCGTGCGGGCCTCGTCACCCACCCGCAGCAGGCGCCCGTAGGTGAGGACGTGCGCCGCCGGGAGGCGGCGCGTCCGGTGGACGACGACCCCGGGGACCGGCCGGCGGCTCGCGGTGGTGACGACGTGGACGGGAGGCGGGTGATCGACGTCCTCCTCCAGCCAGCCGTGGAACGCGCAGGCGCTCTGGGCCGCGAGCGCCGCGTCGCCTCCGCACCACCAGACGGCCGCGAGGTAGTCGGCGCGCCGGGTGAGCAGCCGGTGCCCGGCCGCCACACGCCGGGGTGGACGGGGTGGAGGCGCTGCTGCGCCACCCACCGCTGCACCTGCTGGCGATGGACGCCGAGCTCCACGAGGTCCGCCCGCCGCAGGAGGGACCACTGCGCCTCGGCGCGCTCGAGGACCGCGGGCCACCGGGGGTTGCTCCGTACGTCACCCATGCACTACCACTAGGGCGCAAGCCCCCGGGGTTCGCCCCCCAACCTGGCGCGCGGGAACGAAGAAGGGCCCGCGGCGCGGGCCCTCTCCTCCTGCCAGCAGTCGGGGCGAGAGGATTTGAACCTCCGACCTCGCCGACCCGAACGGCGCGCGCTACCAGGCTGCGCCACGCCCCGATGCCGCCTGGAGTATGACGCGTCCGATCGCCTCGCGCGTCGCGGCCGCGCCGCTCAGCCCAGCGCAGCGGCGACGGCCCGGAAGTAGCGGATGGCGAGCCCGGTCATCAGCGTCTGGAACGCCTGCTCCACCCCGCTGCCGTCCTGCTGTGCCCACCGCTGGAGCCCGAGCTCCTCGATGGCCAGGCTCTGGGCGAGCACGTCGTCGACGAGCTCGGGATGCTGGTCGGAGAAGAACGCGCCGATCGAGTAGAGGCTCGTGTCGGTGAGCCCGGCGAGAAAGGTGTCGTCCACCCGGGTCAGCCCCCCGGCAGCACGACCGGCGGCGGCACGATCTTCGGCACCACGCCGCCGGTGGCTCCCGGTGCCGGGGTCGGCACCGGAGTGGTCTTGGGCACGGGAGCGGGCGTCGGCACCGGAGCGGGCTTCGGGGCCGGCGCGGGCGTCGGCACCGGAGCGGGCTTGGGCGCCGGCGCCGGCTTCGGCGCGGGCACCGCGCCGACGACCCCCCCGGCCGCTCCGGCGGCGCCGCCGGCGGCGCCCTGCGCGGCCCCGGCCGCCCCCTGGGCGGCACCCGTCGGTCCCGGCACGGCGCCCGTCGCGCCCTTCACGGTCCCGGTGGCGCCCTTCGTGGTCCCCTTCACCGTCCCCGTGGCGCCCTTCGTCGCGCCCTTCACGGTGCCGGTGGCGCCCTTCGTCGTCCCCTTCACGGTCCCCGTGGCGCCCTTGACGGCGCCCGCGGCGCCCTTCGCAGCGCCCTTGACGGTGCCGGTGGCGCCCGCGCCGCTCTGGGCCGCACCCTTGACCGCGCCGGCCGCGGCGCGGGTGGCCGCGCCGGCCGCGGCGCCCGCACCCGCTGCCCGGGCGGCGGGCAGCGCGCCGCCCGCGGCCCCGGCCGCTCCTGCCGCCGGGGTGCCCCCGGAGCCGGTCGCGGGCGCGCCGGCGCCGGCGGGAGCCGACCCGGGGGTGGCGGCGCCGCTCGCCGCGCCGGCCTGCCCCGCCGTGGAGCCGCCGCCGCCCGCCGCCGGAGCCCCCGAGGGCGACGAGGCGGCGGGACGCGCGCCTGCGGCGCCCGACGCCGAGGAGGCCGCGCCGACGCGGCCGCCGGTTCCCGCCCCCGGCGACGGGGCGCCGGACTGGTGGTCGACCACGCCGCCTCCCGCCGCCCCCGCGACGAGCAGGGCGAGCGCCGCCGCGGCCCCCCGCAGCCAGGAGGTCGCGCTCGGGTCGCTCCCGAGCTGGGCGGTGAGCTCGACCGCCGAGGCGGCCCGCGCGCTCGCCGCGCCGGCCGGCGGCTCGCCGCTCCGCCAGCGCCGGCGCAGGAACACCGGCACGGGCAGCAGCCCGGCGAGCTTCCCGCGCAGGCCGCGCTTGGCCGCGACGTCGAGCCCGGCCACGGCGGCGTGGCGCCGGCAGGCCTGGCAGTGCGCCACGTGGGCGGAGAACCGGCGCCGGTCGCGCAGGCCGAGCTGCGCGACGCCGCCCGCGTCGACGGTCGCCTGCACGGTCTCGCAGCGCTCGCCCGAGACGAGCAGCTCGTACTCCGCGCCGAGCTTGCGGCGCGCCCGGAAGAGCGTCGACTCGACCGAGGCGTGGCTCAGGCCGAGCCGCTCGCCGATCTCCTCGTAGCTGCGGCCCTCCAGCTCGCGCATGACGAGCACGCGGTGGTGCGTGGGGCTGAGGCCGCCGAACGCCCCGCGCAGGTGCCTGAGCGCCTCCTTCTGCACGACCTCGGCCTCGGGCTGCAGCTCCCGGGCCACCAGGCGCCCGTGGTCGGCCGGCCGGAGCCCGGCCTCCGCGTCGTAGGAGAGCTCCGAGGGGGTGCGCCGCGCGCTGCGCACGTGGTCGATCGCCGCGTTGCGCGCGATCTGGCGCAGCCAGGCCACGACGGCCAGCGGCTCGGTGGTCTCGCGCATCCGCCGGTGGGCGGAGAGGAAGACCTCCTGCGTCACGTCCTCCGTGGAGCCGTGGTCGCCGACGATGGCCTGCACACGGCGGGAGACCCGCTGGTGGTGGCGGGCGTAGAGCTGCTCGAAGGCCCGGTCGGAGCCCGCGCGCACCTCGGCGACGAGCTCGTCGTCGGTGGGGCCCCCGTCGAGCTCGCCCGGCGCCGCGGGATGGACGTGGGCCGGCGTGGCCACGGCTAGCGCGCCCGCCTCGCGGCGGGGACGCGGCGCCCCCCGGGTCGATCGATACCGTCCGCGCTGACCTGCACCACCGTCGCCTCCGCCTCGTTGTCGCCCTCGCCGCTCACGCTCGTCATCGACCACCTCGACCGGCTCCTCGAGCCGGCGCGCTGGGCCGACTACTGCCCCAACGGCCTCCAAGTGCCCAATTCGGGTGCAGTTCAATGCGTGGTCAGCGGAGTATCGGCTCACTTCGCGCTGTTCGAGCGCGCGGCAGCGCTCGGCGCGGACCTCGTGCTGGTCCACCACGGGCTGTTCTGGGAGGGCGAGTCGCGCGCGATCGACGCGGTCGGCCACCGCCGCCTGCAGCTCCTGTTCGCCCACGACATCGCCCTCGCCGCCTACCACCTGCCGCTCGACGGCCACCCCGAGCACGGCAACAACGCCCGCCTGGCGCAGGAGCTCGGCGCGGCCGCCTGGACGCCGGCCTTCCCGCACGGCGGCGCGCCGATCGGCGTGGTGGCCCGCTTCGAGGACCCCGGCATCACCCCGGAGGAGCTCGTGGCCCGCGTGCGGCGGGTGACGCTGAACCGCGACGTGCTGGCGCTGCTCGACGGGCCGGCGAGCGTGCGGAGCCTCGGGATCTGCAGCGGCGCCGCCGCCGGGGACCTCGACGCGGCGATCGCCCTCGGGCTCGACGCCTACCTCACGGGCGAGCCGGCCGAGCGTGTCACCGCGCGGGCCCGCGAGTACGGGATCCACCTCCTCGCCGCCGGCCACCACGCCACCGAGCGGCTCGGCGTGCAGCGCCTGGGCGAGCTGCTGGCCGCCGAGTTCGGGGTGCGCCACGCGTTCGTCGAGGTCCCGAACCCCGTCTGACGCCCACATGGGCGGCCGGCGGCCGGGGTAGGGTCGGCCGAGGGGTCAACGCGCACGAGGAGGAGCGGGGATGGACTCGGGAGCAGCCACCACCAGCGGGTCGAGGACCATGGCGGACCTGCTGGGCCGCGCGGCGGAGGTGCACGCCGACCGCGTCGCGGTGCTGCGCAAGGTCGGCGAGCGCTGGGAGTCGACGAGCTACGCCGAGGTGGGCGCGATCGTCTCCGAGCTCGGCCGCGGGTTCCTCGACCTCGGCGTCGCCCCCGGCGACCGCATCTGCCTGCTCGCCGCCACCCGGCCGGAGTGGACCTACGTGGACTTCGCCCTGAGCGCGGCCGGCGCCGTCGTCGTGCCGATCTACCCGACGAACTCCCCGGAGGAGTGCGCCTACGTCGTCGCGGACGCGGAGGCCCGCATGGTGGTCTGCGAGGACGCCGCCCAGGTGGCGAAGATCACGGCCGTCCGCGACCAGCTGCCCTCCCTCGAGCGG
>CAXSFZ010000028.1:0-26975 GCA_964236905.1 uncultured Solirubrobacteraceae bacterium
GGAGGCCCGGATGAACTACCTCAACAACGTGCTCACGAACTACAACTAGCCGGCGGCACGGCGGTCCGGCGCAGGCGATGCCGCACCGCAGCCGTTCGGATCGCAGCCCGCTCAGAGCGCCCGACTCCGAACGCCCGCGCGCCTCGCCGCCGCGCGCCTCGCCGCCGCGCTCCCCCCACCACACGCAGCCGTTCGGATCGCAGCCCGCTCAGCGGGCCCACAACCGAACGCCCATGCGCCTCGCCGCCGGGCTCCCCCCGCCACACGCAGCCGTTCGGATCGCAGCGCGCTCAGCGGGCCCGACTCCGAACGCCCGTGCGCACCGCCGCGCCCGCCCGCCGGACGCAGCCGTTCGGATCGCAACCCGCTCAGCGGGCTCGAATCCGAACGCCCTACGCTCGCGCCTCGCCTGCGCCCGCCGCGCGCCTGCGCCCGGCGCGCGTCTGCGCCCGCCGCGCGCCTGCGCCCGCCGCGCGCGCCCTCGCGCTCGCGCCCGCGCTCGCGCGCCCGCGCTCGGGCCGCTACTCCGGGGCGCCGGTGGGGACGGGCTCGCGGCGGGGGCGGATGCGGACCGCCTCGACGCGGTTCTCGCGCACCGACTCGACCCGGATCGAGAAGCCGTCGGCGTCCACGGTGTCGCCGCGGCGGGGCAGGCGGCCGAGCTCGCCGAAGACGAAGCCGCCCACGGAGTTGTAGGCGTCGGAGTCCAGCGGCAGGTCGACGCCGTGGTCGGCGAGGTCGGAGACGGCCACGTGGCCGCGGACGAACCAGTCGCCGTTGGCCAGGCGGCGGATCTCGCCGCCGGCCGGGTCGGTCTCGTCGTCGATCTCGCCGACGACCTCCTCGATGATGTCCTCCACGGTGACGATGCCGGCCACGCGGCCGTACTCGTCGACCACCACCGCCATCGAGGTGCGCATGCGCTGCAGCTCGGCGAGGAGGTCGTCGAGCGCCTTGGTCTCCGGGACGATGGGCGCGTCGGTGACGAGGGTCTCGAGCGAGGCGCCCGGGCCGTCGGCCATGAAGGCGCGGGCCAGCGAGTTGGAGTGCACGATGCCGCGCACGCGGTCCTGGTTCGAGTCCTCCGTCACCAGCAGCCGGGTGTGGCCGGAGGAGATGCAGCGCCGCAGCGCGGTCTCGGCGTCCTCGGAGGTGTCCACCGTGACCACCGCCGGGATCGGCGTCATGACCTGCCGGGCCTCCTGCTCGTGGAGGTGGAAGACGCCCTCGAGCATCCCCGACTCGCCCGGGTCGAGATGACCCTCGGCGCTGGCCTGGCCGATGAGCAGCCGCAGCTCCTCGGGCGAGGAGCCCTCCTCCATCGCCGTGTCCGGGTCGATCTTCACGAGCCGCAGAAGCGAGTTGGAGGCGCCGTTGAGCAGCGAGATGAACGGCCGCATCGCGCGCTCGAAGGCGATGAGCGGCCGCACGATGACGAGCGCGGTCTGCTCGGCGCGCACGATCGAGAAGATCTTCGGGACCTGCTCGCCGAGGGTGATGTGGACTGAGGTGACGACGAGGTAGGCGATGAAGATCGCCACGACGTCCGCCGCCGTCCCGTCGCCGAGCGCCGGCTCGATGAGGGTCGCGATCGCGGGCTCGCCGAGGAAGCCGATGCCGAGGGAGGCGAGGGTGATGCCGAACTGGCAGGCCGACAGGTACTGCGGGAGGTCGTCGAGCATGACCAGCACGCGGCGCGCGCGCCGGTTGCCGTCCTCCGCGAGCTCCTCGATGCGGGGGCGGCGGGAGCGCACGAGCGCGAACTCGCCCGCGACGAAGTACCCGTTGACGAACACGAGGGCCAGGACCGCGAGGATGAGGAGCGCGTGCACGGGCTCCTACGTCGGGTCGGCGATGCCGGCGGCAGCCGGACTTCGAGGGTGGTCGTCGGGCATCGGGTCGACCGGCAGGACGGTAGCAGGCGCCCGGGCGGCGCCGAGCAGGCGCCGCGGCGGCGCCGGCGGTGGCGCGCCTATGCTCGCAAGCGCCATGCGCATCGTCTCGCTCGTCCCGCACGCCACCGAGCTGCTCTTCGCCCTCGGGCTCGGCGACCAGGTCGTCGCGGTCACCCACGAGTGCGACTTCCCCGAGGCCGCCCGCCGCCTGCCGCAGGTCACCCGCGACCGCCTCCCCGCGGGCCTCAGCGCCGCGGGCATCGACGCGGCCGTGCGCGCCTCGACCCAGGAGGCCGGCTCGATCTACGCGCTCGACGAGGCGCGGCTGCGCGAGCTCGAGCCCGACCTCATCGTCACCCAGGCGCTGTGCCCGGTCTGCGCCGTCTCCGTCGAGGAGGTCGAGGCGCTGGCCCGCACCATGACGACCTGCCCGCGGGTGCTCACGCTGGACCCGCGGACGCTCGGCGAGACCATGGGCGACGTGCGGACCCTCGCCCAGGCCACCGGCACCCGGGACGCCGCGCTCGAGCTCATCGCCCGCCAGCGCGGGCGCATCGACGCGGTCAAGCTCGCGGTGCGCGGCGTCGCCCACCGGCCGCGGGTCGTGGCCCTCGAGTGGTTCGACCCGGTCTTCGTCGCGGGCCACTGGACGCCGCAGCTCATCGAGCTGGCCGGCGGCGAGGACGCGCTCGGCTTCGCGGGCGAGCACTCCGAGCAGACCGACTGGGGCACGGTCCGCGCCGCCCGCCCGGAGGTCGTGGTCTGCATGCCGTGCGGCTACGACGGGCCGCGCGCGCACCTCGAGGCGACGCTCTTCGCCCACGAGCTCGCCGCGCTCGGCGCCCGCCGGGTGGTCGCCGTCGACGCCTCGGCGACGTTCTCGCGGCCGGGGCCGCGGTTGGTCGACGGCCTCGAGCTGCTCGCCCACGTGCTCCACCCCGACCGGGTCCCCGCCCCGGCGCTCCGCGCGCTCGAGGTGGAGCTCTGAGCGTGGCCGGCTCCGCCCGCGAGGCCTAGCCGAAGCTGACGTTGCTGTCGCCGCCGGCCACGGCGATCCCCGCCGCGGCGAAGACGACGATCGCGGCCGCCAGGACGAGGTAGCCCGCCCAGGCCGGGGCGCGCCGGCGGTCGAGCTGCTGCAGCGCGAGCGTGACGAGCGAGCCGCCCAGCAGGCCGCCGAGGTGCCCGCCGATCGAGATCCCCGAGCCGAGGAACGAGAAGGCCAGGTTCACCAGGATCAGCGTCCCGATGCCGCTCGCGAACGGATCGACCCCGCGGGCGCGCATCTGGAAGAACGCCGCGCCCATCAGCCCGAACACCGCGCCCGAGGCGCCGACGGTGAGCGACTGCGGCGAGAGCAGGAGCGCCCCGAACGAGCCGGCCAGCAGCGAGGCGAGGTACAGCCCGGCGAAGCGGACGCGGCCGAGCGGCCCCTCGAGCAGCTGGCCGAGCACCCACAGCAGGTACATGTTGAAGCCGATGTGGATCAGGCCCGATTGCAGGAAGCCGCTCGTGACCAGGCGGTAGTACTCGTGGCCGACCGCCACGTCCGGCCCATCGAGCCCGAGGTCGCGCGTCAGCGCGGTGGTGGCGCCGCCCGTCCCGATCCCGAAGGAGCCCGTGGCGAGGAAGAGGATCGCGTTCATCGCGATGAGCGCCACGGTCACGGTGGTGCTGACCGCGTTCATCGAGCGCATCGAGACGACCTTCGTCCGCTGGCGCGAGCACTCCGGGCAGCGCATCCCGACCGGGGTGGAGGTCATGCATTCCGTGCAGATCGGGCGCCCGCAGTTGGAGCACGCGACCGCGGTCTCCCGGGTGGGGTGCCGGTAGCAGACGGTCTCCTCGGCCACGGTGCTCACAGTCGATCCGACGCTAGCAGCGGTCCATCAAGCCGCCGTGAAGCGCCGTTCAGGCCGGCGAGGCGGTGATCACGGGATCCTGCGAGGGGGTCAGCGCTCCGCCGGAGCGCTCGCGGGTCACCGCGATGCGGTCGACGCCCTTGACCGACTCCTCGATCGCCACGTTCGCGCGCCCGTCCCTGCGGACGTTGAAGATCGTACGGCTGGGGTGGTAGATGCCGTCGCCGCGGTCGAGCCACACCTGGTAGACCTCGCCGCGGTTGAGGCTCGGCACCCCGGCCAGCTCGAGCGTCGCCTTGTCCCCCGTCTGCTCGAGCTTCGCGGTCGCCGGCCCCTGGGCGTAGGCCTGCAGCGTGCGGGTCTCCGGCGTGCCCGAGCCCCGGAGGGCCAGGCCGCCGGCGACGCCGAGGGCGAGCAGGACGCAGGCCGCGAGCCCGGCGAACGCCGGGCGCAGCGGGGCCGAGAGCCGGCCCGCCAGCCGCTCGCGCAGCCGCGGGCGGGCCGACACGGCCGGGCGGTCCGCCCCCGCGCCCGCGGCCCGCAGCAGCTCCGCCTCGGCGGTGACCGTGGCCATGATGCGGCTCTTGAGCGCCGGCGGCGGCGCCACCTGCGGCGCGGCGATCGGCAGGGCGGCGACGACGGCCCCGAGCTGCTCGACCGAGCTGCGGCAGTGGATGCAGTGCGCGAGGTGGACGGCGTACTCGCGCGCCTCGGGCTCCTCGAGCGCGCCGAGCGCGTAGGCGCCGGCGTCGAGCTGGTGGGTGCAGCGGTCGTCGTGCATCACGCGGCCTCCGGGGACAGCCCGCCGAGGTGGTGGCGCATCTTCTCGAGGCCCAGGCGCATCCGGCCCTTGACCGTGCCGATCGGCGTGTCGAGCATCGTGGCGATCTCAGTGTGGGTGAACCCGCCGAAGTACGCGAGCTCGATGACCTTGCACTGCTCGGGCGGGAGCGTGGTCAGCGCCTCGCGCACCTCGCGCGCCTCGTCGCGGCGGGCGACCTCCACCTCGGTGCGCTCCGGGGCCTCGAAGCGCTCCTCGAGCCCCTCGTCGCTCGCGCGCCGGCGATCGTGGGTCACCGAGCGCCGGAGCGCGTCGATGGCGCGGTTGTGGACGATGCCGAGGACCCACGTGCGCACGGAGCCGCGGCTGCGGTCGTAGCGCGCGTTGGAGCGCCAGAGGCTCAGGAACGCCTCCTGCACGACGTCCTCCGCGCGGCTGCGCGAGCCGACCATGCGGTAGGCCAGCGAGAACGCGGCCGTGGCGTGGCGCTCGTAGACGATCTCGAAGGCGACCGCCTCGCCGCGGCGCACGAGCTGCATGAGATCCTCGTCGGCGAGGTCGCGGGGCGCGGTCGTGTCCATCGCACTGCTCTTCGTGGCGTCGGGCGGTTCCGGATCATCTTCGGGCTCGATCTCGATGGCCGGAGCTCCTCAGCGCTCGATGATGCGGCGCGCCTCCTCGGCGACCGCCCTCACCGTGTGTCCGACGTAGGCCAGAGGATCCGGCGCCTCGGCGCGGCGCTTCTTGCGCCCGGCGCGCACCCGGACGACCACCAGCGCGGCGCTCGCGGCGCCCCCGACGGCCACCGCGGCGACGGGCCGCGCGATCCGGGCCCAGTTGCGCGGGTCGCGCATAGCGCCGAGCTCCCAGGAGTCGAGCTCGTCCGCGGCGAGTTCGGAGAGGTTCTGCAGCGTGCGCTCGAAGCGCACGCGGAAGTCCGCGGGCGGCTCGACCGGGGTCAGCGCCCGGCGCAGCATGGTCTCGATGTCGAGGTGCTCGCTCATCGCCTCACGTTCCGGCCGGGTCGGGGGTGCGCACGACGCCCTCGAGCTGCTTGATCGCACGGTGGATCAGCACCTTGGTCGCGCCGTCCGTGCGCCCCATCGCCCGCGCGATCTCGCGGTTGTCCATGCCGAGCGCGAAGCGCATGATGAGCGCCTCGCGCCGGTCGTCCGGCAGCTCCTTGACCCCCTCGAGGATCCGCGCCAGCTCGTCGCGCCCCTCCACCAGGTCCTCCGTGGTGTGGAGCGTGCGCAGCTGCGAGTCGTCCTCGATGTGCGTCTGGGGCCGGCGCGAGCGGTCCCGGTAGAGGTTCGCGGCCAGGTTGTGCGCGATCCGGATCAGCCACGGGCGCAGCGGCCGGCCGTCGCTCTCCCCCAGCGCCCGCTCGAAGTGGCGGTAGGCCTGGAGGAACGTCTGCTCCGTCAGGTCCTCCGCGTCGTGGTGGTTGCCCACCCGGTAGTACGAGTAGGAGTAGACGTCGCGCAGGTGCGCCGAGTACAGCTCGGAGAACTTCCGGTCGAGCTCCGCCTTCTCCACGCACGGCAGCCTACCCGGGCTCTCAGGCCGCCCTGGTCCCGGGCCGCGCCGGCTCCGCGGCGCCCAGCCCGCGGGTCCACTCGCCGACCGGCCGCTCCCCGCCGACCACCGCGGCGAGCCCGCTGAGGACGGGCGCGGGCAGGCCGTCGGCGGCCACGGCCGCAGCCAGGAGGCCCACCGCGTCGGCCTGCTCGGCGGCCGGCCCCGGCCCGCCCGCCGCGCCGCGGGCGAGGGCCGCGGCGACCAGCTCGCCCGCGCCGGCCGACCCGGTGAGCGTCTCGGGGCGGGAGCCGTGGCGCCGCGCGTAGGCGGCGACCTCCGCGAAGGCTCGGCCCGCGGCGGCGCCGGCGAGGTCGGGCCCGGCGCCCGCGGCGGTGCGGGCGGCCAGCAGCGCGGCCTCGCCGGCCGCCCCCGCGAGCTCGACGCCGATCGGGTCCGCGGAGCGCTCCACGGCCATCCCGCCCGCCCCGAGCAGCCGGCCGAGCTCCCGCGTCCAGCCCGCGTCGGCCGAGGCGAGGACGAGCGCGCCGCCCTCGGTGGTGCGCCCCGGCCCGCCGAGGCAGGCCACCCGGCGCGCGCCGCAGTGCGCGGCGAGGAAGGCGCTCGGCGGCAGCGGGCCCGCACCGCCCGCGACCAGGCCGCGGGTGAGCACGAGCAGCCCCGCGTGCGCCGGCAGCGCGGCCTCGAGGCCCGCCACGGCCGCCGGGAGCGCGCCGCTCGGCCCGGTCAGGACGACGAGGTCCGCGCTCGCGAGCTCCTCCGTGCCCGCCACGCCGGCGCGGGCCAGCGCCCTCGCGACCCCGGCGGTGTCCGGGCCGATCACCACGGCGCGGCGGACGGACGGGGTGCCGCCGAGCCACTCCCACTGGAGGGCGACGCACGGCCAGATGCGGGCGGTGACCGCGGCGGCCAGCGCCGGGCTCGGCGCCTCGACGCGCGGGAACGTGAGCGGCCGGCCGGCGCGGACCCGCACCTTGCCGGGCAGGACCCGCCAGCCGCGGCGGACGGTCTCCGTGCCGCTGATGGCGAGCGGGATCACCGGCACGCCGGTCTCGAGCGCGAGCCGGCCGACGCCGCGCCTCGGCTCCCCGATCGCCCCGGGCCGCACCCGCGTGCCCTCGGGGAAGATGAGGACGCCCTCGCCACGCTCGAGCAGCGCGCGGGCGGTGCGCATCGCGTCGCCGTCGGCTCCCCCGCGGTTGATCGGGAACGCCCCGAGGTTGCTCAGCAGCCAGGCGACCGGGCGACGGGCGAAGAGCTCGCGCTTGGCCACGAAGTAGATCGGCCGCCGGACCATGATGCCGATCACGAACGGGTCGAGGAACGAGCGGTGGTTGGCGGCGATGATGAAGCCGCCCTCGGCCGGGATGTGCTCACGGCCGATGCGCTGCACGCGGAACCAGAGGTGGAAGAACGGCTGGAGCACCGCGCGCGCGAGCCAGTAGACGAGCGGGTTGACCCCCTTCCGGTTCGCGCGGTCGATGTACGGGTCGGGCATGGGCGTGCGAGCGGTACCCCGCACGGTCCGCGCGAGTTACAGCACGCCGGGTGCCGCCCGCGCCGCGGTCCTCCCGGCGGGCCGGGGGTACGCTGGCGCCCATGCCCGTCGCGCGCGCCGCCACCGCCCGGGGTGCCCTCGCCGGCGCACTCGCCGCCACGGTCTGGGCGGCGCAGCAGCCGCTCGACATGCGGCTCTTCGGGGTCCCCTACGACGACACGCAGCTGCTCGCGCGCGCCGTCACCCGCGGGCGCTGGTCCGGGCCGCTCGGCTGGCTCCTGCACGCCGCCAACGGGGCCCTCTTCGGCGCGCTCTACGCGAACCTCGCCCCGCGGCTGCCGCTGCCGTCCTGGGCTCGCGGCCCCGCCGCGGGCCTCGTCGAGCACGCGGCGACCTGGCCGTCGACCGCGCTCATCCCCACCGTGCACCCCGTCGGCGGCGACTTCCCGCGGCTCTGGGGCTCGCGGCCGGCGCTCGCCCAGGCCACCTGGCGCCACCTCCTGTTCGGCGTCGTGCTCGGCGAGCTCGAGCGCCGGCTGAACCCCCCGCCCGCGCCCGCGGCGCCCGACCACGAGGTGGTCGCCTCCTCCAACGGGCACGGCACCCTCGAGCACGTCGCGGTGGTCGGGCTCGCCGAGCCCGACCCGGACCGCTGAGCGGGTTCGCCCCCGCGCTTCTCGGGCACTCCGGCCGCATGCTCCGACAAGGCCCCATCCCGTTGCTCGTGCACGCGGCGATCGAGCCGCTCCTGGTCGCGCTGCTCATCGCCGCGCCGTTCCTCTTCGGCTTCAGCGGCGTCGGGGCGCCCACCGCGCTCGCGATCATCGCCGGCCTGCTCATCCTCGTCGTGGCCATGAGCACCAAGTGGCGGCTCTCGCTCGTCAAGGTCGTGCCCGTGGAGCTCCACGCGGTGGCGGACCTCGTCCTCGGCGCGATCCTCGTCGCCTCGCCGTTCATCTTCTCCTTCAGCGACGAGGGCGCCCCGACCGCGTTCTTCATCGTCTTCGGGGTGCTCGAGCTCCTCGCGACCCTGGGCACGTCGTGGCGCGGCCCGGGCGCGGTGGCCCCCCGCACCCGCCGCGCCTGAGGAGGCCGCCCGCGGCGCGGCCGGGCCCTACGGAACCGCGCGGAGCGCCTCGACCAGCGAGCCGGCGTCGAAGGCGCCGTCGAGCAGCCGGCCGTTCGCGAAGAAGGCCGGGGTGCCGGTGATCCCGGAGCGGAGCCCGGAGGCGACGTCGGCCTCGATGCGCTCCTCGCCCGCGCCCGCGTCGAGGTCGGCCTCGAAGCGCGCGAGCTCCAGGCCGACGCCCTTGGCCGCCTTCACGAGGGCCGGGCGTTCGAGGGCGCCGCGCAGGTCGAAGAGCGCGTCGTGCATCTCCCAGAAGCGCCCCTGCGCGGCCGCCGCCTCGGCGGCGTGGGCGGCGCGGCGCGCCAGGGGGTGGCGCTCCTCGATCGGGAAGTGGCGGTAGACCAGCAGGAGGTCGTCGCCCAGCCGCCGGCGGACGCGGGGGACGATCCCCTGGGCCGCCTGGCAGAACGGGCACTCGAAGTCGGCGTACATCGCGAGGACGTACGGCGCGTCGGGACGGCCCTGCGCGTGGTCCCCGGGGGCGGGGGGCGAATCCAGGGAGCCCGGCACCACCCGATCGTAGAGTGGTCCGCGGCGTGGACGACCTCGAGTTCCTCCTTGTGCTGCTGCTGGGGGCGGCGGCGCTCGTCCGCCTCGCGGAGTTCGCCCGGATCCCCTATCCCATCGTCCTCGTGCTGGGCGGCCTCGCGGTCGGCTTCGTCCCCGGGCTGCCCGACGTGGAGGTCGATCCCGAGGTGGTCTTCCTCGTGTTCCTGCCGCCGCTCCTGTCGGCCGCGGGCTTCTCCGCCTCGCCCCAGGCGCTGCGCGCGGAGGCCGGAGCGCTCGGGTTCCTGACCGTCGGCCTCGTGCTGCTGACCACCGCGGCGGTGGCCGCGGTCGCGCACGCGGTGGTGCCCGGCCTCTCGTGGGAGGCCTCGGCGATCCTCGGCGCCGTCGTCGCGCCGACCGACCCGGTCGCCGCCGCGGCGTCGTTCAGCCGGATGGGGGTTCCCGACCGCGTCAAGCTGCTCGTCGGCGGGGAGGCGATCGTCAACGACGCGAGCGCGCTCGTGGTCTACCGGGTGGCGGTGAGCGCCGCGGTCACCGGCTCCTTCTCGCTCGGCGGGGCGATCGGCGACTTCTTCCTCTCCGCGATCGGCGGCGTGGCGATCGGCCTGGTCGCGGGCTTCGCGGAGCGCCACGCCCTGCGCCGCCTGGACGACGCGGCGCTCTCGATCTTCCTCACCGTGCTCTTCCCCTACGTGGCCTACATCGCCGCCGAGCAGGCGGACGTCTCCGGGGTGCTCGCCGTCGTGGTCTGCGGGCTCTACCTCGGCTGGTTCGCCCACGAGGCCTTCCGGGCCGACACGCGGCTGAGCGGCATCGCGTTCTGGAGCGTGCTCGACTTCGCGGGCAACGCGATCCTCTTCGTGCTCCTCGGCCTGCAGTTCCCCGTGCTGGTCGACGAGCTGCGGGAGAGCCTCTCGCTCGGGAGCCTCGTGGGTGCGGCGATCGCGGTGAGCGGCACGGTGGTGGGGGTGCGGCTGCTCGCGCTCGCGCTGCCCGGGCTCGGCACGAGCGCGCGTGAGCGCCTCGCGATCGGCTGGAGCGGCATGCGCGGGGCGATCTCGCTGGCCGCCGCGCTGGCGGTGCCCGCCTCGGTCGACGGCCGCGGGGAGATCATCTTCGTGACCTTCGTGGTGATCCTCGTCACCCTCGTCGGGCAGGGGCTGACGCTGCCGGTCCTGATCCGCCTGCTGGGCATCGACGGGCCGCGGCCGTGGTCGCCGGAGGAGGCCATCGCGCGCCTGGAGGCCGCGCAGACCGCGCTGGACCGGCTCGACGACCTCGAGGACGAGGGCGCGAGCTCCGAGCAGCTGCGCCGGCTGCGCGAGCTCTACCGCGCGCGCTTCCAGCGCTGCCAGGCGGTCATCGGCGGCGACGGGACGGCCACCTCCGCGCACGCGGAGCCGCGGCTGCGCTACTCGGCGCTGCGCAAGGAGCTGATCGGGGTCGAGCGGGGCTCGCTCATCGAGTCGCGCAACCGGGGGCGCCTGCGGCCCGAGCTCCTCCGGGCGATCGAGCGCGACCTGGACCTCGAGGAGGCCCGCCTGGGCTGAGCGCGGCCGCGGGCGGCGCGGCGCGGCGTCAAGGAAGCGTGACCGCTCCGGAGCCGTGGGGGCGCCGGAGGGGTCACGCTTCCCCGGGCGGGCGCGAAGGCGGGCAAGCCGGAGAGGGGGCTCGAACCCCTGACCTACGCTTTACAAGAGCGTCGCTCTACCAGCTGAGCTACTCCGGCGAGGCCCGAATGCTACGGAGCCTTCACGCTGATCAGTCGAATCGTCGTACTGTTCGCGGCATGGGGGTGCGGGCGCGGAGCGTCGGGCTCGCCGCATGCGCGGTCGCCGTCGTGCTGCCCGCGGCGGCCGCCGCCGCCCCGGCGGAGCCGGCCAGCCCCGCCGCCACCTCCTTCGTCGACCGCTCGGCGCGCCCGGCGGGCGCCGGCGAGCACGAGGCCCGCACGGCGCTCGAGCGACGCCTGGGGCCGCAGCTGGCCGTCGGCGTGGAGCCCGACGGCGCGACCCGCGTCGTGCAGCGGCTCGACGGCGCCCTGAGCGCCCCGTCGGCCGCCCCGCGCCCCACCGTCGCTCGCGACTGGGTGCGCGACCACCGCGACCTGTTCGGGCTCCACGCGGCCGATGTCGACGGGCTCTCCGTCGCGAGCGCGCAGACCGCCGGGGCCTCCGGGCTCACCACCGTCCGGCTGCAGCAGCACGTCGACGGGATCCCCGTCTACGACGGCGGCCTCGAGCTGGTGCTCGACCGCGGCGGGCGGGTCCTGTCGGCCTCGGGCGAGCCGGTGGCCGCGGCCGCGGCCGCCGCGCCGTCGACCCGGCCCCGGCTCGATCCCGACGCGGCGCGCGCGGCCCTGGACGCGAGCGTCGGCGCGACGACGCCGGTGGCCCCCGCGGCGCTGACCCTCTTCCCCACCGCTGCCGGCACGCGCCTGGCCTGGACCCTCATCGAGCAGCGCAGCTCGGACGACGTGCTCTCGGCGGTCGTCGACGCGACCGACGGGACGGTGCTGCTGCGCCAGGGGCTCACGAAGTCCGACGCCCCGAGCACCTTCCTGCCGCGCTACCCGGGCGCCCAGGACGACCCGGCGCTCGGCGGCGCCGCCGCCCCCCAGGACGTCGACCTGCAGGCGGCGGGCTACTTGCCGGCGGGCGCAACCACCCTCGTCGGCCCCTACGCGCGCGCGTTCTCCGACGTCAACGGCAACGACGTCGCGGAGCCGTCCGAGGAGGTGACCCGCGCCACCGGGGCCTCCGCCTTCCGCTTCGCCTTCACCCGCTTCAGCCCTTGCGACCCCAGCGCGCTGGCGCCCGCGCCGCGCTGCACGTGGGATCCGGCCACCCCGACCTCGTGGACGACGAACCGCAAGCAGACGACGGTGCAGACCTTCATCCTCGTCAACCAGTTCCACGACCACCTCGAGAACCCGAACATCGCCTTCGGCGCGCGGGGCTTCGCCGGCGACGATCCCGTGGTGGTCAACACGCTCGACGGCGCGGGCCTCGCGAGCCCGCCGTACAACAACGCGAACATGACGGTGCTGCCCGACGGCCGCTCGCCCAAGCTGCAGACCTACCTGTTCAAGGCGCCCTTCCGGAACGTCGACGGCGGCGACGACGCGGTCACGGTCTGGCACGAGTACACCCACGGCCTCACGGGCCGCCTGGTCACCCACTCCGACGGGACGAGCGCGCTCTCCTCGATCGAGGCCGGCGCGCTCAGCGAGGCCTGGAGCGACTTCTACGCGCTCGACCTGCTCCAGCGCGAGGGGCTGGCCCAGGACACCGCGGCCCCCGGCGAGGTGGACCTCGGGGCCTACACCGACCTCGCGCCCCACTCGGCGACCTCGACGGGCGGAGAGTCGACGCGCTCCCAGGCCGCCGACTGCCCGGTCGGCGCGGCGGCCCCCGCCTGCCCCGGCCACGGGGGCGCCGGCCCGGGCGGCTACACCCTCGGCGACTTCGGGCTGATCTCCGGCCACGGGCCCGAGGTGCACTACGACGGCGAGATCTGGCTCGAGACCCTGTGGGACGTGCGGCAGGCGCTCGAGACCGAGCTCGGCAGCGAGGCGGAGGCCTCCGACACGGTGGAGCGCCTGGTGACCGACGGCCTGCGCCTGACCCCGCCGGAGCCCTCCCTCATCGACGCGCGCAACGCGATGCTCGCCGCCGACACCGCGGCCGGGAGCCGGTTCCACCCGCTGCTGTGGCGGGTGTTCGCCGCCCGCGGCCTCGGCTACTACGCGAGCGTCGTGGGCTCCCAGGACGCCGCCCCGGTGCCGGACAGCACCGACCCGACGACGTTCACCGGCGGCACGGGCACCGTGACCGGTCGGGTGAGCGACGCGGCCGGGGGCCTGCCGCTCGCGGGCGTGACCGTGAGCCCGACCCGGCCGTCGAACGGCTCGCCCCGCGCGGTGAGCGACGCCAACGGGCGCTACTCGCTGAACCTCGCGGCCGGGACCTACCCGCGCCTGGTCCTCACCGGCCCGGCGGGCTACGACACCGACGGCGTGCCGGTCACGGTCACCGCGAACGCGACGACCACCGTCGACCGGACGCTGCCCCGCGACTGGGCCTCGGCGGCGGGCGGGGCGCACATCGTCCCGGAGGGGGCCGGCGCCGGGGCCTGCGGGAGCGGCCTGCTGATCGACGACCTTGACGGCTCGGGCTGGGCGGCCGCGGCTCCGCGGGCCGGATCGGCCGCGCCGAGCGTGACCATCGACCTGCCGGTCGCGGTCGACGTGAGCTCGATCGTCATCGACCCGCGGGCGACCTGCGGGTACGGCACGGGGTCGGCCCTCGCGCAGTACCGCGTCGACGCGATCTCCCCCACGGGCACCCGCACGATGGTCGCCGGCACCTTCGGCAGCGGCGACACGGGGCCCGTCGCACGCCAGCCCACGAACGCCCGGGACGTCACGCGGCTGCGGCTGACCGCCCTGAGCGCGCAGAGCGCGTCGAGCAGCGTCATCAGCGTGAGCGACCTGAGCGTGCGGGGGACCCCGAGCGACGCCGTCCCGACCGGGCAGCTCTCCGCGGTCCCCTCCACGGTGCTCCCGGGCCAGCTCGTCACCTTCCGGGCGGACTTCGTGGACCCGGACTCGGTCATCACGAGCTACGGCTGGGACTTCGACGGCGACGGGACGGTCGACGTGACCACGACCGCGCCCACCGTCCAGACGAGCTTCGGCCAGCCCGGCGCCCGCAACGCGCGGGTGACCGTGCACAGCACGGGCGGTGGCGAGGGCGCCGCGAGCGTCGGCGTGCAGGTCCTCGCCCCGGCGACGAGCCCGCCCGGGGTGACCCCCGCGCCCGCGCCCGCGCTGCCGCTCCCCGACCCGCGCGCGGCGCCCCCGGCGGCCCCGCGCGTCACGGTCAAGGCCCGGCGGCGGGCCCTCGCCGTGGGCGTGCGCTGCTCGGGCACCTGCCGGCTGGAGGCGACCGGGACGGTGAGCGCCGCCACCGCGCGCCGCCTCGGGCGACGCAGCCGCGTCGTGCTCCGCGCGACGCGCACGCGCGTGACGCGGGGCACCACCACCCTCACGCTGCCCGCGGCGGTGCGCCGCGCGGCCCGGGCGCACCACCTGAGCGCGCTGCGGATCACCGTCGCGCTCCGGCTCGACGACGCGTCCAAGCGGCGCGCCACGCGCCGCGCCACGCTCCGCGTGGTGCTCTGACGCGCCTCCGAGCGGGGTCCCGCCGGCGTCCGCGGCGGACGGCGGCGCTCGCCGAGGCCCGCGGGAGGTTTGCGTTCGTCCGACCCGAGCACACCGGGGGTCATGACTTCCACTCAAGAGCAGGCGCAGGAGGCTGCCGCCCAGGCGAAGGACAAGGCCGGGGAAGCAGCCCAGCAGGCCAAGGGGCGGGCGCGCGACCAGGTCGACCAGCGGAGCACCCAGGCGGGCGAGCAGGTCTCGGCCCAGGCCGCCGACGTGCGCGCGGTCGCGGACTCGCTCCGCGACCAGGGCAAGGACGGCCCGGCGAAGCTCGCCGAGCAGGCCGCCGACCGCGCCGAGACGCTCGGCTCCTACCTCCAGGACGCCGACGCGGACCGCATCCTCGGCGACCTCGAGGACCTGGGCCGCAAGCAGCCCCTGGCCGTCATCGCCGGCGGGCTGGTGCTCGGCTTCGCCGCCTCGCGCTTCATCAAGGCCACGAGCCAGCAGCGCGCCACCGCGCCGTCCCCGGCCCGGACGCCGACGACGACGACCTCCTACGACACGACGCCGGCGCTGCCGCGCACCACCACCGGAGGCACCGATGCCGCGCTCGGCGCGCCGGTCCCCGGCGTGGGCACCTTCGACGACGAACCGCGCCCGGCCACCGGCACGGGCTTCCCCGATCCCGTCGGGACCGACCCGCTGCTGCCGACGCCGCAGCCCACCGGGGGGCTCTGATGAGCGAGCAGCTCGGCGACCCGGGCGATCCCCGGGGCGGGAGCGGGAGCGTCAGCGTGGACGCGAGCACGGGCACCGGGAGCACCGGCACCGGCAGCGACCACGGCGACCTCCGTCAGGAGCCCATCGGCGAGCTGCTGAAGCGGCTCTCCAACGAGACCACCACCCTGGTCAAGATGGAGCTCGACCTGGCGAAGGCCGAGATGACGCAGAAGGGCAAGGAGGCCGGGCTGGGCGCCGGCTTCCTCGGCGGCGCCGGCGTCGTGGGCCTCCTGGCCCTCGGCTCCTTCACCGCCTTCCTGATCCTGCTGCTCGACGGCGCCCTGGCCAACTGGCTCGCCGCGCTCGTCGTGACGGTGCTCTGGGCCATCGTGGCCGGCGTGCTCGCACTCCAGGGCAAGAACAAGCTGCAGGACGCCGTGCCCCCCGCCCCCGAACAGACCATCGAGACCTTGAAGGAGGACGCAGCATGGGCCAAGACCCAGACGCCATCCGGCAGGACATAGAGCGCCAGCGGGACGAGATGTCCGAGACGATCGACGCGATCGGCTACAAGGCGGACGTCCCGTCCCGGACCAAGGAGGCCGTGAGCGACAGGGTCGACGCGGTCAAGAGCAAGGTGGGCTTGGCCACGAGCAAGGCCAACGACGCCACGCCGAGCACCGACGACATCAAGGGCGGCGCCAAGCAGGCCGCCGGCGTCGCCAAGGACAACCCGCTCGGGCTCGCCATCGGCGCCGTCGCCGTCGGCTTCCTGGCCGGCATGCTCATCCCCGAGACCGCCAAGGAGCACGAGAAGATCGGGCCCGTGGCCGACAAGGTCAAGGAGAACGTCCAGAGCACCGCGCAGGAGGCGCTCGAGCACGGCAAGCAGGTGGCCCAGGAGACCGCGGCCACCGCGAAGGACGCCGCGCAGTCCGCCGCCGCCGACATCAAGGACAAGGCGCAGGAGTCCGCGCAGGAGCACGGCCAGCAGGTCAAGGAGACCGCGCAGGAGAACGCGCAGACGACCGTCCAGGACGCCAAGGAGGCGGCTCCGACGAGCTAGCCCGCTCCCCCGCACCACCCGCTGGACCGTCGCGCGCCCTCCGGGGCGCGCGACGTCGTCCTAGGCCGGCACGGGCGCGGCCGCGGCGGCGGCCACCGCGCGCACCCGGGCGCAGAAGCCGTCGAGCGCCTCGAGCGGGATGGCCTGCGGGCCGTCGCAGCGGGCCAGCGACGGGTTCGGGTGGCACTCGACGATGAGGCCGTCGGCGCCGCAGGCGGCCGCCGCCAGCGCGAGCGGCTCGACGAGCGCCCGCCGGCCCGCCGCGTGCGACGGGTCGACGATGACCGGGAGATGGGTGTGCTCCTTGAGCACGGTGACCGCCGCGAGGTCGAGGCAGGAGCGCGCGGGCGTGGACGTCGCGTGCACCCCGCGCTCGCAGAGCACGACGTCGGCGTTGCCCTCCGTGAGGATGTACTCCGCCGCGAGCAGGAAGTCGTCGATCGAGGCGCCCATGCCCCGCTTCAGCAGCACGGGCAGCCCGGCCCGCCCGATCTCCGTGAGCAGCGGGAAGTGCTGCATGTTGCGGGCACCGACCTGGATGCAGTCGGCGTGCTCGACCACGGCCTCGACGTCGCGCAGGTCGGTGAGCTCCGTGACGATCGGCAGCCCGGTCTCCTCGCGGGCGGCGGCGAGGATCTCGAGCCCGGCGAGCCCGAGGCCCTGAAACGCGTACGGGCTCGTGCGCGGCTTGAACGCGCCGCCGCGCAGCAGGTCGGCGCCGGCGGCCGCGCAGGCGCGGGCGGCGCTCAGCGTCTGCTCCCGCGTCTCCACCGCGCAGGGCCCGAGGATCAGGCGGAACGCGGGCTCCGGCCCCCCGAAGGCGATCCCCGCCACGCTGACGGGGTGCGCCCGCCCGCCGTGGCGGTGCTTGTGCGCGAGCTTGTAGGGCGAGGAGACCGGGACGACGCGGTCGACGCCCGCGTCCGCGTCGAGCTCGAGCCCGGCGATGTGGTCGCGGTCGGCGTCGATGACCCCCACGACGGTCTGCTCCGCGCCGTCGACGCGCTGGGTGCCCGCGCCGGACTGCGCGATGCGCAGGATCACCGCCTCGATCTGGGCGCCCGTGGCGTCGGGGTGGAAGATCACGAGCATCGGCGGAGCCTGCCACACCGGCGCCGCGGACGGCCCGCCACCGCGCCGCACCCTCCCGGCGCGCCCGGAACGGCCCGCCGGCCCGGAGGGCGGTCGGTTGCGGTCCGCCCGGGTACTCCCGGCCGATGGTCAACGAACAGCTCCAGAACGCCTCGCGCATCGCCCACGACGTCGGCCTCGCCTCCTGGTTCGGCGGGCAGGTCTTCGGCAAGTTCGCGCTCAACCCGGTGGTGAAGGTCATCGACGACCCCGCGACCCGCGGCAAGGTGGTCAACGCCGGGTGGTTCGGCTTCAACCCGATCGGCGCGGCCGGCCTGGCCCTGGCCGGCGCCGTGCGCATCGCGGCGCGGAGCACGGAGATCAACCCGGCGCGCCAGACGCCGGCGGAGCGCAACCTCTCCGCCCTCGAGGACGGGCTGCTGGCCACGAGCGCCGCGCTCTACGTCCTGACGGGCATCCAGGGCGCGCGCCTGGCCAAGCAGGCGCCGGAGGGCGCGGTCCCCATCGAGGACGGCACGACCCCGGGCCCCGCGACCCCGGAGGCGGCGGCCAAGCTGCAGCGCTCCATCGGCGCCCTGGGCAACGGCTCGCTCCTGGCCGGGCTCGGCGTCGTCAGCCTCCGCGCGGTGCAGGACCGCCTGGCCTACTCGCGCCCGCCGGCCCGCCGCGGCCTGGTGCGCCTGCGCAGCGCCTGAGCGCCTCAGCCCACGGGCAGCGGCAGCCCGGCGTGGGCGGCGACCCGCCGCGCGATCCGCGCCGCCGTCTCGGGCGGCAGCTCGGCCCACTCGAGGCGGCGGCCCAGCTTCGTCTCGACGCGCACCACCGCGGTGCGGCGCAGCGGGCGCCGCGGCCGGTGCTCGACGCTCGCCACGTCACGCCAGCGCAGCGAGTGCACGCGATGGGAGATGGCGTCGTCGAGCAGCCAGAGCAGGCGGTCCTCGGTCAGGGCGAGGAGGGCGCGTGGGCTCTTCCAGGTCGCGGCGGCGGTGACGAGCTCGACCGCCTCGTCCTCCCGCAGGGCGCCGAGCAGCTCCCGGCCCAGGCTGCGGCGGACGGGCTCGGCGAGCCAGTGGCCCGGGCGCCGGCGTGGTGGCCGGGGCGCGGGCGAGGGCGGCGGCCCCGGCTCGGCGGCCCCGGCGTCCGCCGCGGCTGTGGGCGGCCCGCCCGTGCGCAGCCGGTCGTAGGCCGCGTTGATCTCCGCCATCCGCCGCACCGCCTGCCCGTTCTCCCCCGCGCGGTCGGGGTGCCAGCGCTTGGCCAGGGCGCGGTAGGCCGCGGCGACCTCCTCCGGGGTCGCGGAGGGGCCCAGGCCGAGGGTGGCGAGCGGGTCCACGCCGCCCATTGTGCCCTCCCCCGTGTCCCGGCCCCGCGACGCGGGTACCGCCCGGCGAGTGCACGTCATCCTGCTCTACACGGACGCGGCGTTCTACGCCGGGCAGGGCTACGACGAGGCGTGGCGGGAGGCGCTCGCGGCCGAGGGCGCGCGGGTCACGCAGCTCCCCCGGATCCCGGCCGCCTGGTACGCCGACGGGCCGCCGGCCCGGGAGATCGACCTCGTGATCGCCCACGTCCTGGCCGAGGAGGTGCTCGCCTGCGGTGAGACGCTGCGGGCCGCCGCGCTGCTCGAGCAGGCCGGCGTGCCGCTGCTGAACCCCGTGGCCGCCCTCGTCGGGTCGGCCGACAAGCTCGCGACCCACGCCCGCTGGGCCGGCGCCGGCGTGCCGCAACCGCGGAGCTGGCCGCTCGCGGCGCTGGACACCTGGCCCGTGGAGGGCGAGCTCGTGGTCAAGCCGAACTGGGGCGACGGGGCGCGCGACATCAGCGCGGCCGGCTCGCTGGAGGAGGCGCGCGCGGCGGCCGGCGCGGCGGAGGCGCTCGTCCAGGAGCGCATCGTCGAACCGGAGGTGGCACGGCTCTTCGCCACCCCGAGGCGCTGCTCGCAGGCCTACTGGAAGGCGCGCGAGCCCGGGGCGCTCGTCACCCACGGGACGGTCTACCCGCGCCAGGAGGAGCCGGCCGCCGAGCTCGCCGCCCTCGCGCAGCGGATGGTCGCCACGCTCGGGGGCGGCCTCATGGGCGTCGACGTGCTCCGCGACGAGGCCGGGGCGCTCTGGGCGCTCGAGGCCAACGCGCCCTTCGGCTTCGACGTCACCGACGCGGAGCAGGGCCGCTGGGTGGCTCGCGCCGCGCTCGACCACGCCGCCCGCGCCGCCGCGCGACGCTGAGCGCCGCCGCGCGCCGCCCGCGCCGCCTCGCGCCGCCCGCGCCGGCTCCCGCCCCCCGCGCCGCCGCGCGCCGCCCGCGCCGCCTCCCGACGCTGAGTGCCGGTTGACCCCCAGGGGGTGGGGGTCAACCGGCCCTCGGCCCACGGAGGCGCCGGGATGTGACAGACTGACACGCGATGTCACAGCGTCACGAGGAGGACGACCCGATCCTCGACGCCGCCCGGGCGTGCGTCCTGGCCGTCGGCGTCCGGCGCACCACGCTGACCGACGTCGCGCGGCGGGCCGGCCTCTCGCGCATGACGGTCTACCGCCGCTTCGGCGACGTCGCCTCGCTCATCCAGGCGCTCATGACCCGCGAGTTCTCCGGGGTGCTCTCGGAGGCCGTCCGGGCGAACGCGGCGCGGACCACGGTGCGCGAGCGGCTCGCCCACGGCGCCAGCGACGGCGTGGTCCGGCTGCGGGCCGACCCGCTCTTCCAGCGCCTGCTCGACGTGGACCCGGAGCTGCTGCTGCCCTACCTCGTCCAGCGCCACGGCGCCTTCCAGCACATCGTCCTCGACGTGCTCGGGGGCCTGCTCGTCGAGGGGATGCAGGAGGGCTCGGTGCGCCGCGCCGACCCCGCCGCGCTGGCCGCGGCGCTCGAGCTCTGCCTGCGCGGGTGGGTGCTGGCCGCCCGCCAGGAGGATCCCGACGGCTTGCTCGCCCGGGCCGCGAGCGAGCTGCGCCCGCTGCTGGAGGGTGCGCTGCGATGAGCTCCCCCGACCTCCACGCCGGCCGCCGGACCCGCGAGCTCGACCGCCTCGCCGCCGGCCACCAGGTCGACGTGCTCGTCGTCGGCGGCGGCGTGACGGGCGCCGGCGTGGCGCTCGACGCGGCCTCCCGCGGGCTCTCGGTCGCGCTCGTGGAGCGCGGGGATCTCGCGAGCGGGACGAGCCGCTGGAGCTCCAAGCTCGCCCACGGCGGGCTGCGCTACCTGGCCCGAGGCGACGTTGGGGTCGCCTGGGAGTCCGCGGTGGAGCGGGCGATCCTCATCGACCGCACGGCGCCGCACCTCGTGCGGGCGCTGCCGATGCTCATCCCGCTCGGGCCGGGCCTCGGCCCCACCGCGGCGCGACTGGCCGCGGCCGGCCTGCGGGCCGGCGACGTGCTGCGCCGCGCGGCCGGGACGCGGGCGAGCCGCCTGCCGCGCTCCCGTCGCGTCACGGCGGCCGAGGCGCAGCGCTGGTTCCCCGCGCTGGACCCGACCGGCCTGCGCGGCGGCCTGCTCGGCTGGGACGGCCAGCTCGAGGACGACGCCCGGCTCGTCGTGGCGCTCGCCCGCACCGCGGCCGCCCACGGCGCGTGCATCCTGCCCCACGTCCGCGCCGAGCGCTTGCACGCCGACGGCGCCGCGGTGCGCGACGCGCAGACGGGCAGCGGCTTCGCCCTGCGCGCGCGCCACGTGGTCAACGCCACGGGCGTGTGGGCGGGGACGCTCGCCGACGGCGTGGCGCTCCGGCCCTCCAAGGGCTCGCACCTGCTGCTCGCCGCCGACCGCCTCGCCGACCCCGCCGCCGCGCTCGCGGTCCCGGTCCCCGGCCAGGTCGGCCGCTTCGTCTTCGCGCTCCCGCGGCCCGACGGCCTGGTGCTCGTCGGCCTCACCGACGAGCCGCTGCCGCCGGGGCCGGTGCCCGACGTGCCGCGGGTCACCGCGACGGAGGAGCGCTTCCTGCTCGGCACGCTCAACGCGGCGCTCGCGACCGACCTCGGCCCCGCGGACGTCGTCGGCCGCTTCGCCGGGCTGCGGCCGCTGCTCGACACGGGCGGCGGCGCGACGGCCGACGTCTCGCGCCGCCACGCCGTGCTCGGGGAGCCGGGAGGCGGCGTGGTCACCGTGGTCGGCGGGAAGCTCACGACCTACCGGCGGATGGCCCAGGACGTGGTCGACCTCGTCGCCCGCCGCGCCGGGGTGGCCGCCGGCCCGTGCCGCACCGCCCGGCTCCCGGTCGTGGGCGCCCAGCGCCCGGACGTGCGCCCGGCCGGCGTGGCCGCCCGCCTGGTCCGCCGCTACGGGGCGGAGGCGCCCGCCGTCGCCGCGCTGGCCGACGGGCGCCCCGAGCTCCTCTCCCCCGTCGCCCCGGGGGTGCCGGCCCTCGGCGTCGAGCTCCTGTGGGCGGTGGAGCGCGAGGGCGCCCTGACCGCGGCCGACGTCCTCGACGGCCGCACCCGGCTCGGGCTCGTGCCCGCCTGGCGCGCGGCCGGGGAGGCGGCGCTCGAGCGGATCGCCCCGGCCCTGGTGGAGCTCCCGGCGTGAGCCGCCAGCGCTGGTGGGGCTGGGGCGTCGACGGGCACGACGGACCGCTGCCCGCGGGGCTCGAGGCACTGCTCGGCGAGGAGCTCGGGCTGGGCGCCGAGCGGCGCGGGCCGCCGCGCCTGGAGGCGCTCGTCCTGCCGCCGGCCGCCCTGGACGCCGGCACCCGGGCCGCGCTGGAGGCGATCGTCGGGAGCCCGTGGCTCCGCGACGACCACGCGGCCCGCGCCACGCACGCCGCCGGGCGCTCCTACCCCGACCTCGTGCGGCTGCGCGAGGGCCGGCTCGACGCCGCACCCGACGCCGTCGCGGAGCCCGCGGACGCCGCCGAGGTGCTCGCGCTGCTGCGGACCTGCGCGGAGCACGACCTCGCGGTCGTCCCGTTCGGCGGCGGCACGAGCGTCGTGGGCGGCGTGGCGCCGCTCGCCGGTGACCACGCCGGGGTCCTGGCGCTCGACCTCGGGCGCCTGGCGGGGCTCGTGGGGCTCGATCCCCGCTCGGGGCTCGCGACCCTGCGGGCCGGGACCTTCGGCCCCGACGCCGAGCGCGAGCTCGGCCGGCACGGGCTCACGCTCGGCCACCTGCCGCAGTCCTTCGAGTTCTCGACGGTCGGCGGCTGGGTGGCCACGCGCTCGGCCGGCCAGGCCTCCACGGGCTACGGGCGGGCCGACACGCTGGTGCAGCGCCTGCGCCTGGCCACGCCGGCGGGTGAGCTCGTCGCGGGCCGCGGGCCCGCCTCCGCCGCCGGGCCCGACCTGCGCGCGCTGGTGGCCGGCTCCGAGGGGACCCTCGGCGTCATCACCGAGGCGACGCTGCGCGTGCGGCCGGTGCCGGGGGCCCGGCGCTTCGAGGCCTGGGCGCTGCCCGGCTTCGCCGCGGGGTGCGAGGCGCTGCGGGCGCTCGCCCAGGCCGGCGCCGCGGCGCCCGTCACCCGGCTCTCCGACGAGGAGGAGTCGCGGCTCAACCTCGCGATGTCGAGCCCGCCGCGCGTCGCGCGGGCCCTCCGCGGCTACCTGCGCGCCCGCGGGACCGCGCGCCCCTGCCTGCTCGTGCTGGGCTGGGAGGGCGCCGACGCGGCGGGGCTGCGCGCGCGGCGCGAGGCCGGGGTGCGGCTCCTGCGTGCCCACGGCGCCGTCGCCCTCGGCGCCCGCGGCGGCGAGTCCTGGGCGCGTTCGCGCTACCGCGCTCCGTACCTGCGCGACGAGCTGCTGAGCCGCGGCGTGCTCGTCGACACGCTGGAGACGGCCCAGGACTGGGCCGGGCTGCTCGAGACCTACCGCGCCGTCGGCGCGGCGCTGCGCGGCGCGCTGGCCGCCCGCGGCACCCCCGGGCTCGTCGGCTGCCACGTCTCCCACCTCTACCCGACGGGCGCCTCGCTCTACTTCACGTTCCTGGCCTGCCAGGAGCGCGGGAGCGAGCTCGCGCAGTGGCGGGCGGCGAAGGCGGCGGCGAGCGACGCCATCGCCGCAGCCGGCGCGACGATCACCCACCATCACGCGGTCGGCAGCGACCACGCGCCGTGGCTGGGGGGCGAGCTCGGCCCGCTCGGCCTGGCGGTGCTGCGCGCGACCCGGGCGACGCTCGACCCGACGGGGATCATGAACCCCGGCAAGCTGGCCGACGCGGTCGCGGGGGTCCCCTCCTAGGTCGTCCAGCGGGCGCCGGTGCGCTTGAGCACGACCTCGTGCTCGTGGCCGCCGTCGCCGAGCACCCGGTAGACCGCCTCGTCGGCGTCGGTGCCCGGCCGATCGACGACCTGCACCAGGTGGAGCGCCCGGATCGCCTCGCCGGCGTGGTGGCCCGTGTCCCACGCGGCGCGGGCCGCCGCCTCCATCTGCGCCGGATCCCACCCGTTGTCGCCGGCCCGGGCGCGCGCCAGCGCCTGGTCGGCCTGCTCGAGCTCCGCGTGCAGGCGGGCGTCCCGCGCGCGGGTGGCGCGGCCCGAGGCCACCACGCCGCCGGCGATGAGCAGGGCGAGGAGCACCACGAGGACCAGCAGGACGACGGCGAGCGTGCTCACCCCGCCAACGCTAGAGCAGGACGTCGCGGCTCGTCAGGTGGGCCCCGACCTTCCGCTTGACGCGCTGCAGCGCGTTGTCGACCGTCTTGGTGTCGCACTCGAGCCGCTCGCCGACCTGCTCGTACGACCAGCCGTCGAGATAGAGCGAGAGCACCCGCGACTCGAGCTCGGAGAGCGCCGAGGAGAGGCAGGCGACGAGCGAGGCGAGCTCCTCGGTCGAGATCGCCTGGTTGACCGGGTCGTGCACGGCGGGACCCGCGATGACCTCGTCGAGGGTCGGCTCGCCGTCGGCGGCCGACGCCGGGGTCGAGGAGAACGAGACGTACTGGTTGAGCGGCGTGTGCTTGTTGCGGGTCGCCGTCTTCACCGCGGTGATGATCTGCCGCGTGATGCAGAGCTCGGCGAAGTTCCGGAAGCTCGACTCGCGATCGGTGCGGTAGTCCCGCACCGCCTTGTAGAGGCCGACGAGCCCCTCCTGGATCAGGTCGTCGGCGTCGCCGCCGGCGAGGAAGTACGAGGACGCCTTGAGCCGCACGAAGCCGTAGTAGCGGCGGACGATGCGGTCGTACGCCGTCGGGTCGCCCTGCTTGGCAAGGGCGATGAGGAAGAAGTCCTCGACCTGAGGTTGAGCCTGCGCGTGGGCGGAGAGCCGGGCCATGAGCGTCCTGTTCTCCCGTCCGGATGAGGACGGGTCGGAGTGCTCAGTGGCGCGCTCCTCCCCTGGCGCCAGCTGATCAGAATCCGCCGTGGCCGCGCTTCGCCTGAAGCTCGACTCGACGGTTATGCCGGCGCAACCTAGTCACGGGAGACGTCCCGTGTCAAGGGACGCGCTCCGGACCGGACGGAATGCACGACCACGTGCAGGATCGGCTCAGGTGCGGCCGCGGACCACCTCATAGGCGAGGACCGCGGCGGCGGCACCGACGTTCAGGGAGTCGATCCGGCCGCGCAGCGGCAGCGCGATCAGCGCGTCGCAGGCGGCCGACACCCGAGGCCGCAGGCCGCGGCCCTCGGCCCCGAGGACGAGCGCGACGCCGCCGCGGTAGTCGGGCGCCGTCCAGGCGACCGCCCCGTCCATCGCCGCGCCGTAGCACCAGACATCATGGGCCTTGGCGGAGAGGAGGAAGTCGGCGATGTTGCGCACGCGCGCCACCGCGAGGTGCTCCACCGCTCCGGCGCTGGCCTTGCAGGCCGCCGGGGTCACCTCGGCCGACCGGCGCTCGCCGATCACCACCCCGGTCGCGCCCGCGCACTCCGCGGTGCGGCAGATGGCCCCGAGGTTCTGGACGTCCTGCACCTCGTCGAGGACGAGCAGGAACGGCGCGGGCGCGGCCAGCAGCGCCGCGGCGTCCGCGTAGGGGTACGGGTCGGCCAGGGCGCAGACCCCCTGGTGGCCCGCGCTGCCGCAGCGGCGCTCGAGCTCCTCGGCCGTGGCCCGCTCCGCCGCCGGGCGCCCCACGCCCCCGGCGAGCCAGGGCTCCCGCAGCGCGTGGTCGGTGGCCCACACCTGCCGGACCCGGCGGCGCCCGGCGCGCAGCGCCTCGTGCACCGCGTTGCGCCCGTAGAGGAGCTCGGCGGGCGGCGGGTCGCCGCGCCGGGGCTGCGCTCCCCCGCCCCGGCCGCCGCGCGCGGCCGGCGGCCGCGGGCTCACGGCCGGACCAGCTCGTAGCCGGCGGGGACGTCGCGGACGACCCAGCCCCGTCCCGCGATCTCCTCCCGCAGCCGGTCGGACGCCGCCCAGTCGCGCGCGGAGCGCGCCGCGGCGCGCTCCTCCGCGAGCGCCCTGACCGCCTCCGGCGCCGCGTCGGCCTGGGCCTCGAGCAGCCGCTCGAGGCCGAGGAGCCCGAGCATCGCGGCCAACCCGTCGCGGCCGACCGCCCCGGGCGCGCGATTGGCCGCGCTCACCCACTCCGCCACCGCCGCGAGCGCCGCGGGGGTGTTGAAGTCGTCGGCCAGCGCGGCGAGCAGGCGCTCCTCGAGCGCCGCCGACCAGGGCGGGGAGCCGCCGGGGACCAGCCGCCGGCCGGCCTCGCGGATGCGCCGGACTCGCCCGGCGGCGTCAGCGAGCGTCTCCTGGTCGAACTGCAGCGGCTGGCGGTAGTGGCCGCTCAGCAGCAGGGCCAGGAACGTGTCGCGCCCGTGCTCCCGGAGGACCTCCGGCAGGCGCTGGAGCGCTCGCCCTCCCGACTTCGAGATCTTCTCCCGCCCCGTCTCCAGCATCCCGTTGTGCATCCAGATCCGGGCCAGCGGAGCGCCCCGCCCGCAGCGCGTCTGCGCCGCCTCGTTCTCGTGGTGGGGGAAGGCCAGGTCGATCCCGCCCCCGTGGACGTCGAAGTCGAGGCCCAGCAGCTCCTCGGCCATGGCCGAGCACTCGATGTGCCAGCCCGGGCGTCCGCGGCCCCACGGCGCCTCCCAGGCGGTGTCCTCGGCCGGCTTGGCCGCCTTCCACAGGGCGAAGTCGAGCGGGTCCTCCTTGCGCGAGGCGCCCTCGACCCCCTCGCCCTGGTCCATCTGGTCGACGTCGCGGCCGCTGAGGCCCCCGTACTGGGGGTCGGCGCGGACGCGGAAGTAGACCTCGCCCGCGACGACGTAGGCGGCGCCGCGCTCCAGCAGGGCACCGATCAGCGCCACGATCCCGGGGATCGAGGCCGAGGCCAGCGGCTCGTGGTCCGGGCGGCCCAGGCCGAGCGCGTCGGTGTCGGCCACGTAGGCGGCGGTCATCTCCTCGGCGAGCTGGGCCGAGGGGATGCCGCGGGCGCGGGCGGCGTCGTAGATCTTGTCGTTGACGTCGGTGACGTTGGCCACCAGCGTCACCGCGTAGCCCTCGTGCTCGAGGAACCGCTTCAGCAGCGAGAAGACGACGAACGGGCGGGCGTTCCCCGCGTGGATGCGGTCGTAGACCGTCGGCCCGCAGGCGTAGATCCCGACGCGCCCGGGGTCGCGGGGGACCAGGGGCGCGAGGGCTCCGGTGGCCGTGTCGTGCAGGCGGATCGTGCGCATCCGGGCCAACGTACCGTCCCCGGTCGAGCGCTCCCGGGTGCGACGCTCCGGCCTCCTGCGCATCGGGTCCCCGCGCGGCGTAGGGTTCGAGCGGTGGAGCCCGGTCCGCCTCCCGCATCCAGCCTGCTGGCGCAGGTCGAGGGCGGCGGGGATGAGTTGTTCGGCGGTGCCGCTGCTGGTG
>CAXSFZ010000028.1:26985-43829 GCA_964236905.1 uncultured Solirubrobacteraceae bacterium
GCGCAGGTCGAGGCGGCCTTCCGCACGCTGCCCGAGCGCTACCTGGGCGCCTCCCCGGGCTTCGACGTCACCTACCACGTGCGCCTCGGCGACGTCGGGCACACCTTCGAGGTCCGCTGCACCGAGCGGGCCGCCCGCGTGCGCAAGGGGACGAGCCGCCGGGAGCCCGACGTCGTCACCGCCACGGACGCGGCGACCTGGCTGCGGCTGCGCGCGGGCGAGCTCGCCGGGCTCGACGCCTTCCGGGCCCGCACCCTCTCCGCGCGCGGGCGCGTGGATCCGGCGCTCGCCTTCGAGGGGCTCTTCCGCCTGCCGAACGGCCGCGAGCCGATCATGCGCGTGCACGACGTGCGGCTCAAGGGGCGCTGCATCTCGACCCTGACGCTCGGCGACGGGCCGGACGTGCTCCTCCTCCACGGCCTCGGCTCGGCCAAGACGTCGTTCTTCGACACCGCCGCCGCCCTGCGGCACGCGGGCTACCGCGTCCACGCCGTCGACCTGCCGGGCTTCGGCGCCTCCACGGGCTCCCCGCTGGCGCCCTACGACGCCCGCTGGTTCGCCGAGACGTTCGTGGGCTGGATGGACGCGATGGGGATCGACCGGGCGCACCTGGTCGGGAACTCCATGGGCGGGCGGGTCGCGCTGGAGCTCGGGCTGCGCGCGCCGGAGCGGGTCGGCGGGATCGTCGCGCTCTGCCCCGCGGTCGCCTTCGTCAGGCGCGGGCTGCACCCGATCGTGAAGCTGCTGCGCCCCGAGCTCGGGATGCTCCCCCACAAGATCGCCCGGCCGCTCGTGGCGCGGCAGCTCTCCGCGATGTTCGCCGACGCCGACGCGCTGGACCCGGGGGTGAAGGACATCGCCCTCGACGAGTTCCAGCTCACCTACGCCTCCGCGGGGGCGCGCCTCGCGTTCCTGCGCGCGGCCCGCGGGCTCTACCTCGACAAGCCGTTCGGGAGCGCCGGGTTCTACCCGCGGCTGGCCACGCTGCAGCCGGCGACGGTCTTCGTCTGGGGGACGCAGGACCGGCTCATCCCCGCGGGCTTCTCGCGCCACGTGCGCCAGTGGCTGCCCTCGGCCCGCCAGGTCGTCCTCAGCGGCTGCGGCCACGTGCCGCAGATCGAGCGGCCGGAGCAGACCACGGCCCTCGTGGTGGAGCACCTCGGCCGGGTCGACGCCGGCCGCTCGGACGCGGGGTTGCGCGCCGCCGCCTGAGCCGCGGCGGACGGCGTAGGCTCCGCCGCCCGATGAGCCCTGCCGCCCGGAGCCCCCGCGCCGCCCCGCCCGCCGCGGCCGACGGCCGCCCCGCCGCTCCGGCGCCCGTCGCCGGGCCGCCGGCCCGCAGCCGGGCCGGCGCACTCCCGCGCGCCGTGGTGCGGGCGGTGGCCGGGCGGGCCGCGCGCCGCCTCCCGCGGGCCGACCTCGACGAGCGCGACCCGGACTACATCCGCGACCACCTCCCGCTCATGTGGCTGGTGGCGAGCCTCTGGTACCGCGGGGAGGTGCGCGGCCTCGGCAACGTGCCCGAAGCCGGCCCCGTGCTGCTGGTGGGCAACCATTCCGGCGGCAACCTGTCACCCGACACCCTCGTCCTCCAGGTGGCGTTCTCCACCTACTTCGGGGTCGAGCGGCAGTTCTTCCAGCTGGCCCACGGCCTCGTGCTCGCGCTGCCGGGGCTCGGCCGCCCGCGGCGGTTCGGCACCGTGGCCGCCTCGCCGGAGAACGCGCGGCGCGCGCTGGGCGCGGGTGCGGCGCTCCTCGTCTACCCGGGCGGCGAGCACGAGGTCCACCGGCCGAGCTGGGAGAGCGCCCGCGTGGACTTCGACGGCCGCACGGGCTGGATCCGCCTCGCGCTCGAGCACGACGCGCCCGTGGTGCCCGTGGTCGCGATCGGCGGCCAGGAGACGGCGCTCTTCCTCACGCGCGGCAGCGGCCTCGCCCGGCGGCTCCGCCTCGACCGCGCCCTTCGGCTGAAGGCCCTGCCGATCTCGCTCGCGCTGCCCTGGGGGCTGAACGTCGGGGACCTGGCCGGCCACATCCCGCTGCCGGCCAAGATCACGATCGAGGCGCTGCCGCCGATCCACCTGCGCGAGCGGTTCGGGCCACAGCCCGACCCCGACGAGGTCCAGGAGCACGTGCTGGGCCTCATGCAGGAGACGCTCGACGCCCTGGCCGCCGAGCGCCGCTTCCCGGTGGTGGGCTGAGGTGCGCGTCGCCGCCGCCCTGGAGATCGACGCCCCGCCCTCGGCGGTCTGGGCCTTCGTCGCCCGCCCCGAGCGGGTGCTCCACTTCATGGCCGGGGTCACGCGCTGGGAGGTCGTCTCTCCGCAGCCGACGGGGATCGGCGCCCGCTATCGGATGCTCTGGCGCGTCGGCTCGGCGGAGGTCGGCTCGCTCGTGGAGGTCGTCGAGTCGACCGAGGACCGCGACCTGGCCTGGACGTCGGTCACCGGCGTCGACCAGCGCGCCCGCTGGCGCCTGCGCGAGCGCGGCGAGGAGTCCGGCCGGCGGCGCACCCACGTGGAGCTCCGGCTCTCCTACGGGGTCGCCGGCGCCGGGCCGGCGGGCTGGGTGGCCGAGCACATCGCCGCGCGGGAGGTCCGGGGCCACCTGCGCCGGTCGCTGGCGCAGCTCAAGCGGCAGGTCGAGTACGAGCAGCTGCGCGCCGCGGCGGCCGAGCGCCGGGCGGGCACCCCCGCGCGCGCGAGCCGGACCTGAGCGCGGCGGCCGCCGGGCGAACGGCGCGGACCGGCCGCGGACGACCGGCGCGGATCGGCCGCGGACGACCGGCGCGGATCGGCCGCGGGCGAACGGAGCGGATCGGCCGTGGGCGACCGGTCCGGGGCGTCCGCCTGCTCGGTACCCTCGGGCCCGCCGTGCCCCCCGCCCCGCTGGACATCCTCATCGTCGACGACGACCCGCCCCTGCGCGACATGCTCACGCGCTCCTTCACCCGGGAGGGCCACCGCGTGACGGCGGTCGCCGACGGCGACGAGGCGCTCGTCCGCACCGACGCGGACCGCTTCGACGTCGTCCTGCTGGACGTCGCGCTCGGCCCGGGCCCCTCGGGCTACGACGTCTGCCGGGCGCTGCGCGACCGCCGGGACGTGACCCCGATCATCATGCTCACCGCGCTCGACTCCGAGGCGGACGTGGTGCTCGGCCTGGAGGCCGGCGCCGACGACTACGTCACCAAGCCGTTCGGCCTGGCCGAGCTGCGCTCGCGGATCCGGGCCGTCATGCGCCGCGCGAACGGCCGCGTGGTCGACGACGGCGTCGTGCGGATCGACGCCGTCTCGCTGGACCGGCGCAACCGGGCCGTGGAGCGCGACGGCGAGACGGTGAAGCTCACGTTCTCGGAGTTCGAGCTCGTCTCCTGCCTCATGGCCCGCCCGGGGCGGCTCTTCAGCCGGCAGGAGCTGCTGCGGGCGATCTGGGGCGACTCGGCCTACCGCGACCCCCGCGCGATCGACGTGCACATCCGCCACCTGCGCGAGAAGCTCGAGGCGACCCCCGAGGAGCCGAACCTCATCCTCACCGTCCGCGGCGCGGGCTACCGGTTCCGGGAGCCCTAGGTGCGTCGGCGCGCGCTGCGCCCCTTCGGCCTGCGCTCCCGCCTGCTCCTGGCGCTCGTGGTCACCGCGCTCGCGACGCTGCTCGTGGCCGCGCTGGCGCTGTTCTCGCCGCTGCAGGACCGGCTGCGCCGCCAGCAGGCGGCCGGGCTGAGCGCCGCGACGCTCAACTCGAAGCCGCAGGTGGAGGCCGCCATCACCGCTGACCTCAAGGAGAGCCCTCGGGTCCGCGAGTTCGGCCCCGTCTACACCGCGCTGGAGCTCATCTCCGGCCGCACGCGGGGGGAGGCCCTCGTCACGGACGCCCGCGGGCGGGTGCTCGTCAGCACCGAGGCGCGCCTCGAGGGGGATCTCACCGACGTGCTGCAGGTGCTCGGCAGCAACCGGACCGTCCGCAGCCGGCGCGGCGACTCCCAGCGGATCGCCACCCCCCTGGGCAAGGCGCGTCGCCCGCGGCTCCCGGCCGGCGTCCGAGACGTCCGTCGGCCGTTCTACGTCCTCGCGGTCCGTCAGCGCGACACCGACGTCTCGGAGACCGTGGGCGTGGTGCGCCAGGCGTTCATCACCGCGGCGGTGGCCGGGCTGGCGGTCGCGCTTCTGCTGGGGCTCTTCCTCACCAGGACGCTCACTCGCCGCCTGGGACGCCTGCGCGACGCGGCGGTGCGGATCACCCGCGAGGGCATGGACGCGCCCGCGCCGACCGACACGACGGACGACGAGGTCGGCGACCTCGGCCGGGCGATGGCGCAGATGCAGGAGGGGCTCCGCCGCCAGGAGGGCGCGCGCCGGCAGTTCGTGGCGACCGCCTCGCACGAGCTCCGCACGCCGCTCACCTCCCTGAGCGGCAACCTCGAGCTGCTCGGGGAGGACCTCGCGGACGAGGGGTTCGACCGCGAGGACGCGCGGCGCCAGGTCACCGCCGCGCAGGGGGAGATCCGCCGCCTGCGCAACCTCGCCACCGAGCTGCTCGACCTCTCGCGACTGGACGCGGGGGTCGAGCTGCGCTCCGAGCCCGTCGAGCTCGGCGAGATCGCACGGGCCGTGGCGGCGGAGTTCGCGCTCCAGGCCCACGAGCGGCGGACGCTCGTCGAGGTCGTGCCGCCGCGCGGCCCGTGCTGGGCGCGCGGCGACCCCGACGCGGTCGCGCGCGTCGCGCGGATCCTCCTCGACAACGCGCTGCGGTACACGCCCGCCTCGACCGCGGTGCAGGTCACCACGGGCTACGCGGGTGAGACGGCGGTCCTCACGGTCGTCGACGACGGCCCCGGCGTGCCGCCCGAGGAGCACGCCACGATCTTCGAGCGCTTCCGGCGCGGCACCTCGACCCGCGGCGAGGGCGGCTTCGGCCTCGGGCTCGCCATCGGGCGCGAGCTCGCCGAGCGACTCGACGGCCGGCTGGAGCTCCAGTCGCGGCCGGCCGGGGGCGCGCGGTTCCTGCTCGTCCTCCCGATCGAGCTGCCCGCCGGCGGGCTCGCGCGCGGCTGAGCCGCTCCGCCCGGGGCGCGGCGGACCTCGCCGGGAGCGGTCGCGGCGCGCCGCTCAGCGCGCCTCGAGCGGCTCCTGCATCGCTGCCGTCTCCGGCGCGCGCTTGTACGGGTTGACGTTGTCCGCGTCGGTCTCCTCCTCGTGGTAGACCGACTCGACGTTGACCGCCCAGATGTCGTGGCCCGTGTCGTGGAGCGCGTTGTCCACCGCCCGCATGGCCGAGAGCATCGAGTGGTCGGAGTTGTTGTAGCGGTGCAGGCCGTTGCGGCCGACCTGCTGGAAGCCCTCGAGCGGGTCGAGCCACTCGCGGATCGTGGCGACGCGCTCGGCGTAGGTCTCGTCGTACATCGGGTAGGCGAGCGGCACGCGGGTGACGTAGCCGCGACGGACCTGCTCCGGCCGCGCGAGGCCGAGCTGCGCGAGCTCCCTGGTCGCGAGGGCGACGAGGTCCTCGTCGGCCATGGTCCACAGGTGATCGCCGCTGAAGGCGAAGTACTCCATGCCGATGCAGGAGGCGTCCGGGTCGGGCACCATCCACGGGCTCCAGGAGCGGAAGTTCTGGATGCGGCCGACCTCCACCCCGTCCTCGTGGATGTAGATCCAGTTGTCCGGGAAGAGGTCCTCCCCGTCGAGCACGAGCGAGACCGTCAGGAAGTCGCGGTAGCGCAGGCCGCGCGCGGCCTCGAGGACCGCGGGTGGCGGCGCCGGGTCGGCGATCCCCGCCGTGGCGCGCAGCGGCAGCGAGGAGATCGTGTACGCCGGCTCGATGCGCTCGCCCCCGGCCCACACCGCGACGACCTCGCCGCCGACGGACTCGATCCGCTCGACGGGCGTCTCGAGGCGGACCTCGCCGCCCAGCTCCTCGATCCGCTCGGTCATCATCTCCCACATCTGGCCGGGGCCATAGCGGGGGTACTGGAACTTGTCGATCAGCGACTTGATCTCGTTGTCGCCGTTGCCGAAGAAGGCGGCCTTGGCCGCGGAGAAGAACGAGAGGCCCTTGATCCGCTGGGCGGCCCACTCGGCGCGCAGCTCGGTCGTCGAGACGCCCCACACCTTCTCCGTGTACCCCTTGAAGAAGTGCGAGTACAGGCGCCAGCCGAAGCGGTTGACGACCCACTCCTCGAGGTTCTCCTCGTTGCCCTTCTTCCGCAGCGAGGCGCGCAGGTAGGACATCCCGCAGAGGAAGAGCTCCCACGGCCCGAGCTTCTTCACGACGTCCATCCCGTTGAGCGGGTAGTCGAGGAACTTGCCGCGCCAGAAGATGCGCGACTGCCGGGGACGCAGGAGGAACTCGTCGCCCATGATCTCGAGCCAGAGGTCGTTGACCTCCTTGTTCTTCGTGAAGAAGCGGTGCCCGCCGAGGTCGAAGCGGAAGCCCTCCGGATCCACCACCGTCTTGGCGATCCCGCCGACCTGGTCCTCGGCCTCGAAGACGATGACCTTCTTGCCGGCCTTGGCCAGCAGGTACCCGGCCGAGAGCCCGGCCGGGCCGCCGCCGATGACGACGTAGGGCTTGGGCGCTCCGTCGCCGCCGTGGTAGCCGGCCGCGTCGTCGGAGCGGGTGGTGAGCGTCATGTCTCAACTTTGCCCGCGCGCGAGGGGTGTCCCGCCTCGGGCTAACCGGACCCAACATGCCCTAACGCGTGCCGTGGCGCCTCAGCGCTCGTCCTCCAGCGCGCGGCGGGCCCGCCGCTCGGCGCCGAGGTCCCGGGGCGCCGCGGTCTTGCGGTACAGCGTGACCCGCACGCCGCGCGGCAGCGGCCGGTTGCCGAACCGCGGCTGGACGCCGATGCGCACGAGGTCGGGGTTGCGATCGGCCTGCCGCTGCCACTGCGAGGAGCGCTCGCGCACCAGTGAGGTCCACGGCGCGCCCCAGCTCCCCGTCCGGATGATCGGGTTGACGAGCACGAGCGTCTGCCCGGGCCGCATCGAGGAGACGTAGGAGCGCAGCACGCGCGAGGGCTTCGCGTCGCGCAGTCGCTGCAGCGCGTCCCGCCAGTCGAAGACCAGCGGGTCGCTGACCATGGAGATCGCGTCCGCGTAGCGCAGCCCGTCCGGCAGGTAGTAGTGCAGGACGGGGATCTGCTCGGGATGCACGGAGACCACGAGGTCGCCCGGGAAGACCTCGGCCTTCACGTTGGCCGCCACCAGCCGCACGTCGCTCTTGTGCTCGAGCTCGAAGGTCCGCGGGTGGTACCAGAGCGCGCAGATCAGCGCGAGCGTGATGAGCCCGAGCCGCCCGGCGGCCGCCAGCCCGACGCCGGCGAGCAGGATCACCGGGCCGACGAAGACCGCGAAGTAGCGTCCGGTGAACGCCGGCGAGAGCTGCGAGGCCGTCCAGGCGACCGCCAGGCCGGCGAGCGGGAGCGTCACGAGCACCCAGACCGCCGCCCGGCGCAGACGGTCGGGGTCCGGCGGCTGGGGGCCGGCCGCCAGCGGGAGCCCGTCGCGCGCGGCGACGATGGCCGCGAGGCCGCCCCCTCCCACGAGCAGCAGCGCGAGCGGCACGGTCTCGCCCCCGAGGATCCCGGTGATCGGGCCGAGCACGCTCGTCAGGTGCGGGCGCTCCGACCACGGCGCGCCCGTGTGGGCCGCCTGGAAGGCGAGCGAGGGCAGCCACGGCGCGAAGAGCACCGCCACCGCGCCGTAGCCGATCGCCACGTCGCGCATCAGGCTGCGCCGATCGGTGCTTGCGAGCCAGGCCGGCACGAGCGCCAGCACGGTCCCCACGGCGAGGAACAGCCCCCAGTTGTGGGTGTACATCAGCGCCGCCAGGCTCACCGCGAAGAGCGGGAGGAACCTCCGCCGCCGGAAGACGTAGACGCGCACGAGCGCCGCCGCGACCACGAGCGCGAGCAGCGCGACGAGCGCGTACATCCGCGTCTCCTGCGCGTAGTAGGTGAGGAACGGGTTGACCGAGGCCAGGAGCGCGGCGAAGAGCCCGGCGCGGCGGCCGAACGTCCCGGCGGCCGCCCAGTAGGCGACCGGGATCGAGAGCAGCGCGAAGGCCAGCGAGAGCGCGTGCGTCGTCGCCTGCCCGTCGCCGAAGACCGCCATCCAGACGTGCAGCACGACGTAGTAGAGCGGCGGCGAGCCGTCCAGGCGCAGGACCCCGGGGATGTCGAGCAGGGGATGGGAGCCGATGCCCACCGACAGGCCCTCGTCGATCCAGAACGGGGCGTGGAGCGCCGTGCTGCGCAGGTGGAGCGAGACGAGCACGAGCGCCGTGAGCCCCAGGCCGACGCGGGCGGCGAGCGGGAGCGCCGCGAGCCGCGGCAGCGCCGGGAGGCGCAGGCCTCCGCGGTCCATCGCCGGCGCGCTCACCCGCAGCTCCCCAGCAGGCGCCAGTGCCCGCGGCGGGCGAGCGTGGCGAGCGGGCCGGGACCGAGCGTGCGCAGCGGCGGCACGGGGTTCGAACCCGGCACGGTGCTGACGCGGAAGACGACGCCCGGCCGCGTGGGCTCCAGGCGGATGCGCTCGGCGTGGACGCCGAGCTGCCACGCCACGGCCGGCACCAGGAAGGCGCCGGTGGCCGCCGGGCCGCAGGCGCGCAGCCGCGCGGCGCCGCCGGCGTCGGCGACCGCGCGCTCGAGGTCCGCCTGCAGGCGCCCCTGGTAGGCGAGGCTGCGCCGCATGGCGCCCGCGGTGCCCCAGCCCGGCACGGTGAACGCGAGGGCGGCCAGGGCCGCGAGGGCGAGGCCGGCTCGCCCGCCCAGGCGCGGGGCGAGCGCCTGCACCGCCCAGCCGAGGCCGACGGCGCCGAGGACCACCACCAGGACGACCGGCATGACGAGGTAGCGCTGGTTGCCCGAGAAGCCGTGGGCCGTCATGTACGCGACGAGCCCCAGCCAGCCGGCGGCCAGGAGCGCGAGCGCCACCACCGCCCCGGCCTCCGGGCCGCGGCGGCGGCGGAGCACGAACGTCGCCAGCAGGAGCGCGAGCCCGACGACCACCGGAAGCGTGACGATGTCGCGCGCGTTGCCGAGCACCTCGAGGGCGGGGTGGGCGGCGAAGGCCGGGGAGTTCGCGTTGGGCTCCTGCGCGCGGTCCGACGCGCGGTTGAGGTTGCCCGAGCCCCACAGCTCCGGCCCGAACCAGAGCACGGGCAGCGACGCGAAGGCCGCGGCCACGAGGCGGAGCGTCCGGCGCTCCCGCCACACGAGCCACAGGCCGTAGAGCCCGAAGAACGGCCAGGCCTCGGGCCGCAGCAGCGCCGCCGCGAGGCCGAGCCCGAACGCGGTGCGCCGCTGGCCGGCGAGGTGGCGGTCGACCGCCCCGAGCACCGCGGCGGCCATGAGCCCCTCCGAGTTGCCGAGCGCCGCGTTCTTCACGTACCAGGGCGCCAGCAGCAGCGCCCCGACGGCCGCGCCGCCCGCCACCTCGCCGCCGAGCCGCCGCGCGACCCGGAAGGCGAGCACGAGGCCGAGCAGCGCTCCCGCCCGGGCGACGACGAGCCAGAGCCCCGGCGCCGCGTCGCCGAAGAGGGCGAAGGGGACCGTGAAGAGCGCGGGCAACGGCTTCCACGACGGCCCGGTCGTGGTGACGAGGTCGAGCCGCGTGATCTCGCGACCCCAGGTGATCCAGGCCCAGGGGTCGTAGGTCGGCGTGCTCGGCAGGAGCAGCGTGAGGGCCGCGACGGCGACGCAGGCGGCGACCACGCCGAGGCCGTTGTGCCGCGCGAGGGGACGGGAGACCTCGATGGGACGCGCTTCGAGCAGCATGGGGACCGGGGCGACGGTACCTCGTCGCCCGGCCGCCTTCCCTCTGAACGGTGGTTCACTGTTCAGCGTGCCGACGAGCCGCTCCGACCGCCGCACCGCCGCTCGCGAGGGCATCCTCGCCGCCGCGCACCGCCAGCTCGCCGACGCCGGGTGCGCGTCGGCGTCGGTGGCCGCCGTGGCGGCCCGCGCGGGCGTCGCCGCCGGCACCCTCTACCGCCACTTCCCGAGCCGGGCCGAGCTCCTCGCCGAGGTCGTCGGCGACGCGCTCCGGGCCGAGCACGCCCTGCTGGCCGCGGCAGGCGCCGCTCCCGCGCCCCGGGCGGCGCTCGAGGCCTGGGTGCGCCTGGCCGCCGCCCGCGCCGCCCAGGCGCCGCGACTGGCCTTCGCGCTGGCCGCCGAGCCCTGCGAGCCGGAGGTCGAGGCTGTCCGCCGGCGGGAGGGGCTCGCGCGGCAGGAGACCCTCGCGGCGCTGCTCGCGCGCGGCAGCGCCGCGGGCGCCTGGCCGGCCGGCGACGCCGCCCTCCAGGCCGCCGCGATCGCGGGCGCGCTCCACGCCGTCCTCGTGGAGCCCGCGGGCGCCGGCGCCTCCGCGGGCTCCGGGCCGGACGTCGACGCGCTGGTCGGCCTCGTGCTCGGCGCGGTCGCCTGACCCCAGCCGCGTCGAGTGGTCGATCGACCGCCGTGGAGGAGGTCGATCGACCACTCGACGGGCGTCGGCGGAGGCGCTTCAGTCCGCGAGAACGACGGTGACCGTGGCCAGGGCGGCCACCCCCTCCTCGCGGCCGACGAAGCCGATCCCCTCACCCGTCGAGGCCTTCACGTTGACCGCGCCCGCCGCGAGCCCGAGCGCGGCGGCCAGCCGCTCCTCCATCGCCCGCTTGTGCGCCCCGACCTTCGGGCGCTCGAGGACGAGCGTCGCGTCGGCGTGGACGGGCGCCCAGCCCGCGGCCGCGCAGCGCCGGGCGGCCTCGCGCAGCAGCGCCAGGGAGTCGGCGTCGCTGAAGGCGGGGTCGGTGTCGGGGAAGTGCTCCCCGATGTCCCCGAGGCAGGCGGCGCCGAGCAGCGCGTCGGTCACCGCGTGGGCGAGCACGTCGGCGTCGGAGTGGCCGTCGAGGCCGTGCGTGTGCTCCAGGTGGACGCCGCCGAGGACGAGCGGGAGGCCGGCCACCAGGCGGTGGGAGTCCCAGCCGATGCCGGTCCGGGTGCTCACCCCACGGGCTCCAGCCGCAGCACGCGGTCCTCGAGGACCCCGATCTCCCGCACCCCGAGCCGGTCGAGCTGCTCCAGGGCGCGGTCGTAGCCGAAGCCCAGCCCCTCGGGGGTGTGGGCGTCGGAGGAGAGCACGATCGGGTTGCCCGCGTCGACGACCATCTCGAGGAACGCCTCGCTCGGGTAGAGCTCGCCGACCGGCTTGCGCAGCCCCGCGGTGGAGAGCTCGATCGCGATCCCCGAGTCGGCGATCGCCCCCATCGCGAGGTCGTAGTAGAACCGCGGGTCGCGCGAGGGCTGCGGCCGCTCGGCGCCCCAGTGCTTGACCAGGTCGGGGTGGGCGAGCACGTCGAAGAGGCCGCAGGCGGCCGCCTCGCCGAGCCAGGTGAAGTACGTGCGCCAGACCTTGTCGGCGGAGTCCGCGCGGGTCCACACGTCGTACTTCGCGTAGTCGAGCGCGCCCTCGCCGAGGAAGTGGATCGAGCCGACCACGAAGTCCCACGGCCGCCCGTCGAGCAGGTTGGCCATCGCGTCCTCGCGGCCCGGGACGAAGTCCGCCTCGATGCCGAGCTTGAGGTCGGTCTCCTCCTTCACCCAGCCGCAGTACTCCGTGAGGTCGTCGCGCGCGTTCTCCCGCCACAGCTCGTGGTCCCACACCTCGAGAGCGTCGGTGAAGCGGTAGACGTGCTCGGCCACGCCGAGCTCGGCGATCCCCCGCGCGTCCGCCGCCTCCCGGTAGCGCTCGGCGTTGCCTGCCGTGAAGTACTGCTCCGCCGGGGTGCCGGGCGCGTCCGGCCGCAGGTGGACGTGGTAGTCGGTGAGCATCGGCCCGCAGCCTACGAGCCGCGGTCGCGGAGGATGAGCTCGGCCAGGTGCAGGTCCGACGGCGTCGTGACCTTGAAGTTCTGCGCGGTCGTCGCGACGAGACGCACCTCACCGCCGAAGGACTCGATGAGCGACGCGTCGTCGCTGGCTGCGGCCAGCGCGGCGTCGTCCAGCCCGAGGGCCCGCTCCAGCGCATCGCGCCGGAAGGCCTGCGGCGTCTGGACCTGCCACAGGTGCGTGCGGTCGAGCGTGCGCAGGACGACCTCGCCGGCGCTCTCCTTGATCGTGTCGGCGACGGGCGCCGCGGCGATCGCCGCGTCGCAGTCCTCCCCGGCGAGCACGTCGAGGCAGGCTTGCACGATCGCCGGCGTGACCATGGGCCGCGCGGCGTCGTGGACCACCACCCAGTCGGACGCCGGCGCCGCGTGGAGCGCCGCGCGCACGGAGTGGGAGCGCTCCGCGCCCCCGGTGACGCCGGTGGTCCCGTGCGGCGCGGTGATCCCGGGCGGGAGCGCCGCGACGACGTGCTCGATGTCGTCCACCGCGCGGAGCGCGTCGAGCGACCAGGCCATGAGCGGGCGCCCCGCGCACGGCACGAACGCCTTGGGGCGCGCGTGCCCCAGGCGCTCCCCGCGGCCGGCGGCCACGAGGAGCGCGACGGTGCTCGGCAGCGCTAGCCCGCCGCCTGGGGCAGCTTGGACGCCGCGGAGGTCTGCAGCAGGTCGTCGAGGTAGGCCTCGGACTCCTCCTCGCTCTTCTCGAGCGCGTACATCAGCTCGGAGGCGAGGATCTTCTTGGCCCGGGTGTACATCTGCTTCTCGCCGGTCGAGAGCCCCTTGTCGTGCTCGCGGATCGCGAGGTTGCGCACGACCTCGGAGAGCTCGTAGATGTCGCCGGTCTTGATCTTGTCCCGGTTGTGCTTGAAGCGCCGGTTCCAGTTCTTGGGCATCTCGGACAAGTCGTCCTGCAGGACGGCCAGCACCTTCTTGACCATCTCCTCGTCGATGATGCGCCGCAGCCCGGCGATGCCCGCGTTCTCGCACGGGACCATGACGGTCATGTCGTTGTGGAGGATCTTGATGGTCAGGTACTCGCGCTCGGCCCCGAACATCTTCCGCATCTCCTTCTTCATCACGACGCCGGCGCCGTGATGCGGATAGACCACCTGGTCACCGCACTCGAAGTCGATGTTCACGGGGACGACTTCCAGATCCTCGAGCAGCTCGGGATCGATGTCCGTTGTTGAGATGGTGTCCTCCTTGGGGGTTGATGCGAGCGCGACGTGACGCTCGGGTCACGTCTGCAGGTAGCGGTCCACGAGGTTGATCTCCTGCAGGCGGCGAAGGCCCTCGCGGATGTCCTTCGCCCGGATCTCCCCCACGCCCTCCACGAGCTCCAGCTCCGCGTCGGTGGCCGCGAGCATCTCGTCGAGGCCGCCGAACTCCTTCACGATCTGCTGGACGACGAGCTTGGGAAGGCGGGGGATGCGCCCGAGGATCCGGTAGCCCCGGGGCGCCACGGGATAGTCGAGCGTGTTGAGCTTGCGGTCGTAACCCATGAGCTCGGCCAGGCGGCCGAAGTCGAGGAGGTCCTGGTGGGGCAGGCGGCCGATCGCGTCCAGGGCTCCGGCGAACGCCTCGTCGGAGTCCTCGGAGAGGTAGTCGTGCACGAGCGCGGCCTTGTCGGCCGCGGTGCCGACCATCGTCTCCTCGAGCTGCATCTCGATGAGCCTGCCCTCCGTGCCGAGCTCCACGATGTAGCGCTCGATCTCGACGGCCATGCGCGTCACGAGCTCGGAGCGCTGCAGGACCGTCAGGACGTCGTGCAGCGTGGCGCCGCCCTCGAACTCCAGGGCGGTCAGCCGGGTCGAGACCTGGTCGAGGCGGGTGCGGTACTTGTCGAGCGTGGCGAGCGCCTGGTTGGCCTTGGCGAGCACCACGGGGATGTCCTCGAGGATGTACTTGGCGCCGTCGACGTAGAGCGAGACGACCTCGCGCCGCTGCGAGACCGCGATGACCAGGGCATCGGTCTGCTTGGAGACGCGCTCGGCGGTGCGGTGGCGCGTGCCGGTCTCCAGGGAGAGGATCGTCGGGTCCGGCATGAGCTGGACGTTGGCCATCGCGATGCGGGTGGCGTTCGCGTTCAGGACGATCCCGCCGTCCATCTTCGCCACCTGGTAGAGCAGCGCGGGCGTGTAGTCGATGTCCAGCTTGATGCCGCCGGAGAACAGAAAGGAGAGCTCGTCGGGGTCGCCGATCGTGATCAGCCCACCCGTGCGGGCGTGGACGATGTCGTCGAGCCCCTCCCGCAGCGCGGTCCCCGGGGCGACCATCTCGAGCGCCTTGACGAGCGAGGGTTCCTGGCGGCTCTCGAGCTCGTGAGGACCACCGGATCGCTGCGCCATCGGCAGTGATTCTACCAGGCGATCACGGGATCCCGCCTGCGCCTACCCCGTCGTGAGCTCGAACCAGACGTGCGCGTCCGGCGCCGGCTCGGTCCCCCACCGCTGGGCGAGCCGCTGCACGAGGTAGAGCCCCCACCCCGACGTCCCCTCGCCCCGCGGAGCCGGCGCCGCGGGGGCCGAGAAGCCGGGCCCGTCGTCGTGGACCTCGATCCGCACGCAGCCCACGCACTCCTCGATCACCAGCACGACCCGGGCGGGGCGGTCGAGCCCCGTGTGCCGGACCGCGTTCGTCACCATCTCCGAGACGAGCAGCCGCAGGTCGGGCAGCCGCTCCGCCGGCACCCGCGGCGCGAGCTCGTCGAGGGCGTCGCGCGCCCGGGCGACCGCCTCGGGAGCGGCGGGGAGGTCGAGGTGGAGGAGGGGCACGCCACCCGGTCCGTACCCTCCGCTCCACGGACGAACCCCTGCATTGTCGGGGTAGCGGGGCGGCACGGAGGTCGCGGTACGCCCCACCGGCGTGCGCCGGGGTGAGCGGTCGGCGATCGTCCGGCCTCGCGGAGCTGGCGGCCTCGCCGCGGCGCGAGCCCGACCCGCGTCGTTTGGCGGGCGCACCGGACCGTCGCGACCGCCGGACGCGGTGCTCGACGCGCCCGAGGAGCGGCGCCCCGGGCGGCGGGCCCGAGCGGCGGCGCGCGGGTGGTCCCGACGTCCCCCGCCGCCCCGCCGCCCACGCCGCCCACGCCGTCGAGCGGGCCGACACGACCGCACCACAGCCACCTCGGCCCGCTCACCACCGCGGCCCCGCCGCACCCGCCGCCGAACGGGCCGACACGGCCGCACCACAGCCACCTCGGCCCGCTCACCATGGCCCACGCCGCACCCGCCGCCGAGCGGGCCGACGCGGCCGCATCACAGTCACCTCGGCCCTCTCAGCACGGCCCACGCCGCGTCCGCCGCACGTCGCCGCGCCCGGGCACCGCCACCGCCACCGCCGCCACTGCCACCGCCGGAGCGGCTGCGGCTCGACGCGTCACCCGGCGGCGGGGGCAACGACGCGCGGGGCTCCCGCCGGTCCTCAGGCCGCGTCGCGAGCCGGCCGGGCGTCCGCGCCGGCGCCGGCGTCGGCGAAGGCGGCGCGGAGGGCGTGGCGCAGCGTCGGCGCGGCGGCCGGGTGGACCACGGAGCGCAAGCCGAACTTCGCCGCCTCCCCCAACCGGCGCTCCGCGTGACCGACCGAGCGGAGCTCGCCCGTCAGCCCCAGCTCGCCGAAGGCCGCCACGGGGAGCGTCGTCGCCTCGCCGCCGAGCGGGACGCCGCGCTGGGCGCTCGCCACGGCGAGCGCGACCGCGAGGTCCGCCCCCGGCTCCTCGACCCGGACGCCCCCCACGACGTTCACGAAGACGTCCGCCGTCCCGCAGCCCACGCCGGCGTGGCGGCCGAGCACGGCGAGGACGAGCGCGAGGCGATTGCGGTCGATCCCGTTGCACACGCGGCGCGGCGGGACGAGCTCGGAGGGCGACACCAGCGCCTGCACCTCGACGAGGAGCGGGCGGGTCCCCTCCATCGAGGCCAGGATCACCGAGCCGGGCTTGCGGGTGGCCTCGGAGACGAAGCGCGCGCTCGCGTCGAGCACCTCGACCAGACCGTCGGAGCGCATCTCGAAGACCCCGGCCTCATTCGTCGAGCCGAAGCGGTTCTTGAGGGCCCGCAGCGTGCGGTACGTGCGCTCGCGCTCGCCCTCGAACTGCAGCACGCAGTCCACCAGGTGCTCGAGCACCCGCGGACCGGCGAGCGAGCCCTCCTTCGTCACGTGGCCGACGAGCACGACCGCGACCGAGGCGGCCTTGGCCACCCGCATGATGCGGGCGGCGACCTCGCGGACCTGCCCGACCGAGCCCGGAGCCCCGCTGAGCTCCGCCGCGTGCAGCGTCTGCACCGAGTCGACGACCACCACGTCGGGCTTCAGCGCCTCCATCGTCGCGAGCACCGTGGCGAGGTCGGTCTCGGCGAGCACGGGCACGTCGAGCGCCCGGCAGGCGCCCGACGCGAGCCGCTCGGCCCGGAGGCGGATCTGCTGCGCGGACTCCTCCCCAGAGACGTAGAGCGTGGTGCGCCCGGCCGCGGCGAGGTGCCCCAGGGCCATGTTGGTCAGCGTGCTCTTGCCGATCCCGGGCGAGCCGCCCAGCAGCACGAGCGAGCCCGGGACGATGCCGCCGCCGAGCACCCGGTCGAGCTCGCCGATCCCCGTCCGCAGCCGCGGCACCCGCGCGGCCTGCACCTCGCGCAGCGGGACCACCCGCGCGGCCGCCGCCCAGAAGCAAGGCCCCGGGGGTCGCGGTGGCGCCGGCCCCGGTGGCCCGCCCGTGCCGGTCATCGCCGGCACCGTGGCTGCCAAAGATGTGCCCATTTACCTGGACGGCCTCGGCACCATCCAGGCGCTCAATACCGTCACCGTGCGGGCGCGGGTGGATGGCCGCATCGAAAAGATCGCCTTTCAGGAAGGCCAGGACGTAAAGGAAGGCGACCTCCTCGCGCAGATTGATTCCGCGCCCTATCAGGCCGCGCTGGACCAGGCGCTCGCAAAACAGCGGCAGGACGAAGCGCAGTCCTCCAATGCCGAACGTGATC
>CAXSFZ010000029.1:0-43099 GCA_964236905.1 uncultured Solirubrobacteraceae bacterium
CGAGAGCTCCCCGTCGGCCTCCACATTCGGCGCATCCTTGATCTTCGCCTTGTCATACCCGAGGCGGACGTCGTCGCCGCTCAGGCTCGCGCCCTCCACCGGCACCAGCGAGTCGCTGGAACCGAACAGCCCCGTCTTGACCGCCGCGAACGTGGGCTCGCCGGTCTGGCGATCGAGGTACAGGTGGTCGACCTTGCCGACCTTGTCGCCGTCGGGGCCGACGGCGTTCTTCCCGGCCCAAGTCCGGACTTCATCAACGGTGGGCATCTACGTGCTCTCCTTGGTAGAGGGGATGGTGCAAGGCGGCCGGTGGGCGCGAGGCTCCCGACGGCCCTAGCTACTCGAGTGTCCGGTGTTCCGGGGCTGAAACGATGCTCCGGTGACGGATATCGCGCAAGGTGAGACGGTGCGTTGCGGTTCACGGGCAGGAGCGCAGGGCAGGTGCCCTCCATGACCGACACCGGCCGCGTCCGACGCCGCCGCAGCGACGCGGCGCTGAACGCCGCACGCATCCTCGAGGTCGCCCGTCACCGGCTCGCCAGTACACCCGACGCGAGCATGGAGTCGCTCGCGCGGGAGGCCGAGGTCAGCCGGGGGACGCTCTACCGGCACTTCACCTCAAGGGAGGCACTCGTCACCGCCGTGCAGGAGCAGGCGCGTGACGATCTCGAGGCCAACGAGGAGGACTTCCTGCGCCCACCCGGGGAGCTCGCGAACGTCGCCAGCACGCCGCTGTCGATCGCGGCGGTCCTCAACAAGGTCCCCCCGCACCAGCTCGGGGAGCAGATCGTGGCGGAGGCGCAGCGCGTCGCGGGCGTCTCGGCGGCGGCCGTGTACCTCATCGACCTCGACGGCGCCCGCATGCAGCGCACCGCCGGGGCCCGGACCTTTCCCGAGAGCCTGCCCGTGCCGCTGGCCGTCGGGCCGGAGATCCCGCGCGAGGGCGTCGCGCCGCTGCGCGCCCAGATCCAGGAGCAGCTCCCCGGCAGCATCGTCAACCCGCTCTACCTGCGCGGTCGCGCGGTGGGCATCCTCCTGGTGGTCGGGCGCGCCGACGACGCGCTGCGCGACCTGGCGATGGAGGCCGCGGCGACGATCGAGCTGGCCGACTCCTACACCGACGTCTTCGAGATGAGCCGCCGCGTGCGCCCCACCACGCCCGCGGCCGAGATCCAGCAGAACCTGCTGCCGCCCCGCATCGCCCGGATCGCGGGCGCCTCCCTGGCGGGCAACGTGCTGCCGGGGTACGACATCGGCGGCGACTGGTTCGACTACGCGGAGAACGCCGACTGCGCCTGGGTGGGGATCGCCGACGCGGAGGGGACCGGGCCGCGCGCCGCCGGCCTCGCCTCCGTGCTGCTCGGGGCATTCCGCGCGGCACGCCACCACGGCGACGACCCGGCGGAGGCGGTGGCGCTCATGCACGAGGTCCTCCGCGAGGTGGCGCTCGAGCACTCCACCGCCACCGCGACGATCGGCTGCTGGAACGCGCTGACCACGGAGTTCCGCTGGGTCTGCTGCGGCGAGGTGGCGCCGATGCTCATCGACGCCGACGGGGAGCTGGAGGTGCTGAAGGAGGGCAGCGTGCCGCGGCTCGGCGACCCCGCGATGCCGGAGCGCGCGGAGGTCCAGTCGCGGCGCCTGGCGATCGGCGAGCGGCTCCTCCTGCTCTCCGACGGCATCCTCGGCCGCCCGACCATCGACGGCGGGACGCTCGGGGTCGAGGGCGTCCACCGCGCGGCGATGCAGGCGCACAACACCACCGCCGCCGGGACGCTCCGGGCGATCGAGGACTGCGTGCGCGAGTCGGTCGTCGACGCGCTCGACGACGACGCCACCCTGGTCGTCTTCGTGCCCACCGAGGTCGCCACCCCCGCCGACTGAGCGCGCCGGGTCCCTGAGGATCAGGCGTCCAGGGCCACCGCGGCGCCCGTCACCCGGATGCCGCCGGCCACGGGGACGTGCACCTCCAGCCGGCTCGGGCGGCCCATGTGGGCGCCCTGCGCGATCACGATGGTGGCCGGCGGTGCGAGGAGCCCGAGCTCCCTGAGGTATCCGCCGAGCGCGGCGGCGGCCGCACCCGTCGCCGGATCCTCGACCACGCCGCCGGGCGGGAACGGGTTGCGGGACAGGAAGCCGGCCGGCCCCGTGCGGTGCACGAGCTGGAGCGTCGTCCAGCCCCGCGCCGCCATGAGCGCCCGCAGCCGGCCGAAGTCGTAGTCGAGCGCCGCGAGCCGCTGGGGCGTCGCGGCGGCCAGGACGAGGTGGAGCGCGCCCGCGTAGGCGACACGCGGTGGGAGCGCCGGGTCGAGCTCGTCCGCCCGCCAGGCGAGCGCCGCGAGCGCCTCCGCGAGGTCGGCCGCCGCGACCGGCTCGGTGCGGGGCGGGACGCTCGTGAGCGTGGCGGTCGGCGGGCCGCCCGCCTCCCCGGCCGCCACCTCGAGCGCGACCTGCCCCGCGGCGGTGGCGAGGCCGAGCGGGCCGAAGCCGTGGCGCTCGGCCCAGGCGACCCCGGTGGCGATCGTCGCGTGGCCGCAGAAGGGCACCTCGTCCTCGGGGCTGAAGTAGCGGACGCGGAGCTCCCGCTCGCCCTGCGGCACCGCGAAGGCGGTCTCCGAGAAGCCGACCGCGGTGGCGACGGCCTGCATGGCGGCGGCGTCCAGGCCCGTCGCGTCGAGGACCACCCCGGCCGGGTTGCCTCCCGCCGGATCGTCGGTGAAGGCGGCGTAGCGCAGGACGACGGGCGCGGCGGGCACGCGGGCACGATGCCACACCGCACGGGCCGCGGCACCCGCCACGATGACCCCGGAAGTCGTGGACGGGCCGCCGCGAACGCGCGACGCTGCCCGAACGCCACCCCGAACCGAACGAGCCACCGTGCCGGACACCACCACCGTCGTCGACCTGCATCTCCGCGTGTCCTCCGAGCCCGACCCCGCGCTCGCTGGGCTGCCCGCTGGGCTCGCCGCGCTGCCCGGCGGGGGCGCGAGCGAGCGGCGGGAGCCGGACCCCGGGGGCGGCGCGGTCGCGCCTCGCCCGCGCCACCCCGCGCGCGAGCCGGCGTTCCGCGCCATGTCCGGCACCGCGAGGGGGACCACCGTGGTCGAGCCGGCCACCGACGCGCTCCTCCCGGCCGACGAGCGGACGGCGCGCCTGCTCCGCGACCGCGGGTGAGGCCCGGTCGCGCGTGCTCGTCGCCCAGCACCAGTTCGTCGCGATCCTGCGCGCCGCCGGCTGGCGCGCGCCGCTCATCGGGACCTGGACGGCGGGCGGCGTCGGCGACGGCGTCGCGCCCGACGGCGCTCGCGCGCGCTGGAGCGCGCCGCCGGACAGCGACGATCGCAACGAGAAGGGAACGTGGAGCAGCGTCTGGCTGGCCGGGGCCGACCACCCGGACGTCGTCACGGCGGCGGGAGTCGCGGGGCTCGGCGAGGACCCGCTCACCGGGCCCCTCGGGCCGCAGGGCCGCTACCGCCGGCGCGGCCTCGAGCTCTTCCTGGCCCGGACCGGGCTCGAGGAGGTGGCGGCCATCCGCGAGCCCTACCTCGTGGTGGCGAGCCACCGGATCCACCTGGCCTCGGGCGCCGTCGTGGGGCCGGCCGGACACGTCCGCCCCCGCGACCTCGCGCTCCCGCCCCTCCCGGTGAGCGACGACCCGGGGCTCGGGCGGATCCTCGCCGAGGCGCGGCGCCTGGCGGGCCTCGGGCCGGGCGCCGTCGGCGCGGAGTGACGGCTCCGCCGCTGCGCTCAGCCCAGCCCCGGCCGGGCCGGCAGCGCGCCCGAGGCGCCCTTGATCGCGTAGGCGAGCTGCGCCGCCGCGCTGGCCCACGTCTCGGCCACCGTGCCCTGCCCGCCGCCCTCGGCGGCGGCCAGCGCCCGCTCCGCGCAGGCGATCGCGGCGCGCGCGAGCGCCTCGTCGAGCTCCTCGTGCATCGCCCCAGCCTACGTCGAGCGGTCGATCGACCTCCGCAGGGGCGGTCGATCGACCACTCGACGACGCTCCAGCCCGGCGCCCAGTCGATCGGCCCCGCCAGGAGCGTGTGCCGGCCGAGCACGGAGGCGACGTGCAGGCCGACGAGGTCCTCCGTGGCGACGTTGCCCGTGGCACCCGCGGGGACGGGGCAGCCGCCGAGCTCGACTCGAAGCTCCGTACCGCCGCCCGCAGCGCGGCGACCGCGTTGGCGAGGCCCTGCGCGCGGGTGTCGTGGACGTGCGCGGTCCGCTCCACGTCGGGGCCGAGCTCCGCCCGCGCGCGCCGGAAGAAGCGCTCGACCTGCACGAAGTTGGCCTTGCCGGTGGTGTCGCCGAAGCCGACCGCGGTGGTGCTCGCCTCGGCCAGGCCCGGACGAGCCCGGTGATCCGGTCCTTCTCCCAGGCCGCCTTGTAGCTCAGCAGGCGGGCGGCCTCGATCTCCGTGGCCATGTCGGCGAGCTTGGTCGGAGGGACTGGAGCTTCGAGATGGATCGGCCGAAGGCCCGGCGCTCGCGCGCGTAGGCGAGCGCCTCATCGAGCGCGCCCTGCGCCAGGCCGACCCCCATCGCGGCCACGCCGATCCGCCCGATGTCGAGGATGTGGAGGAACTGCTTGCAGCCCTGGCCGCGCCGTCCCGGGAGGTGCTCCTCGGGGACCCGCACGTCGGTGAAGCTCAGCGGCCGCGTGTCCGAGGCGTTCCAGCCATCTTGCGGTACGGCGCGCCCTGTTCGTAGCCCGGCGTGCCGTTCTCCACGATGAGGTTCGAGATCTCCTTCCCCTCGTCCGTCGCTCCCGTCACCGCGGTGATCGCGACGCGCCCGGAGAGCTCCGTCCCGGCGTTGGTGATGAACTGCTTCGCGCCGTTGATCGTCCACACGCCGCCCGAGAGCTCCGCACGCGCCTGCACGTCGCCGGCGGCCGAGCCCGCTTCGGGCTCGGTCAACCCAAATACCCCGAGCTTGCGGCCGCTCGTGAGGTCGGGCAGCAGCCGCTCCTCTGCTCCTCGGAGCCGAAGCGGAAGACGGGCCGGGTGCCGAGCGAGGTGTGCGCGTACACGGTGATCGCCATGCTCGAGTCGATCCGGGTGAGCTCCTCGACGGCCAGGGCGTCCTGCGGTGACGTGCCGCCGGCTCCGCCGACCTCCTCGGGGAAGGGGATCCCCGTCCACCCGAGCTCGCCATCCTCCTGACCAGCTCGGCCGGGAACGTCCTGGTCCGGTCGAGGTGCTCGGCCACCGGCGCGACCTCGTTCACGGCGAAGGGGCGGACGGTGTCGCGGAGCGCGCGGTCCTCGTCGGGCAGGTCGAAGAACATGCCGCCGGGGTAGGCCGGGCGCATGGACGACACGCCCGAACGCGACCCCGCCCGCCCGACGCCCGAGGAGCTCGAGGAGACCGCCGCCTCGGAGGGCGTGATGGCCACCGAGGAGGAGACCGACCCGGAGTACGAGGAGGAGGAGGACTGACCGCGGCTCGCCCCGCCTTCGGCGACGGCCGAGCGGCGTTCGCGTCGGGACGGAGCGACGCCGGAGGCCACTCATGCGCCGCGGCTAGGCCGGCGGGCGGCTCGCGACCTCGGTGACGAGCGCCGCGAGCTCGTCGAACGACGACGCCTTGGAGAGCGCGGCGTCGGCCCCGACGGTCCGCGCCTCCAGCTCGAGCTCCGGCAGCGGCATCCCCGCGTAGAGCACGACGCGGACGCCGGGCATCCGGGAGCGCAGCGCCGCCAGGTCCGGCGGGGTGGGGAGCACGTGGTCGAGCAGCACGACGTCGGGCGCGGACGCCCGGACGCCGGCCACGCAGAGCTCGCCGTCGCCGCCCTCGCCGACCACCTCGTGGCCGCGCGCGGTGAGCTGCACGCGGGCCACCGTGCGGAAGAGCGTGGAGTCGTCGCAGAGGAAGACGCGGGCCATGGGGGCATGTTCGCTGACGGTCCGGCGTCCGGATTACCCTCCGCCCATGCCGACCTCCGCCGCCGACCCGAGGCTCTGGCGCCTCATCTCGACGCTCCTGCTCGTGGTGGCGGTGGTCGGCTTCGTCGTCGGGGCCGGCTTCGCGTGGATCGCGCTGGCCCTCAGCGGGGTGCTCTTCGCGGTGGAGCTGCTGCTCGTCCGCCGCGAGCGCGGCGCGGCGCGGCGGCGCTAGACCGCGGGCGCCACGTCGAGGACCACCTTGCCCGTCGCCGTGCGGCCGTCGATGGTCTGAAGCGCCCGCCCGGCGTCCTCGAGGGCGAATCGCGGGCCGACCATCGGGCGCACGGCGCCGCGGGCGATCAGCTCCCCGAGTGCCGCGCCGATCTCCGCGTTGAGCGCGGGCCGGGTCATCGCGAAGGCGCCCCAGCCCGCACCGATCACCTCGGTGTTGGCGAGCAGGAGGCGGTTGACGCGGACCTCCGGGATCGATCCTCCCGTGAAGCCGACGACCACCAGCCGGCCCGTCTCGTTGAGCGCCCGCAGGCTGTCGGTGAAGCGGTCGCCCCCGACGGGGTCGAGCACGAGGTCGGCGCCGCCGAGGGCCTTCACCGCGTCCTTGAAGCCCTGCACGCGCACCACCTCGTCGGCGCCCGCCGCCCGCGCCACCGCCTCCTTGGCGTCGCTCGAGACCACCGCGATCGTCCGCGCGCCGACGCCCTTGGCGACCTGGAGCGACGCGGTGCCCACGCCGCCCGCGGCGCCGTGGACCAGCACGGTCTCGCCGGCGCGGAGCCGGCCGCGGGTGACGAGCGAGAACCAGGCGGTGTGGTAGTTGAGGATCAGGCCCGCGCCCTGCCCGGCGTCCAGCGCGTCGGGCAGCCGGAACGTCAGCCACTCGGGCGCGACGGCCTGCTCGGCGAACCCTCCGAGCAGGCAGAACGCGGCGACCCGGTCGCCCGGGGAGAAGGCCGAGCCCGGGCTCGCGCGCCGGACCCTCCCGGCCACCTCGCTGCCGGGGACGAACGGGAGCTCGGGCTTCAGCTGGTACTCGCCCCGGGTCTGCAGGAGGTCGGGGAACGCGACCCCGGCGGCCTCCACGTCGACGACCACGCCCGCGCCCGGCGTGAGCGGGTGCGACGGCCCGGGCTCGGGCAGCTCCACGGCCCGCAGCGCGGACGCGGGACCGGTCAGCTCGGCGATCTGCATGGCGCGCATGGGGGCGACCCTACGCGCCCGGCAACCGGGCCGAACGTGCCAGGCACCTACGGCCCGCCGCGGGCGAAAGGTGCCAGGCACCTACGGCCCGCCGCGGGTGAAAGGTGCCTGGCACCGGTGGCCCGGGAGGTGCTCAGTCGGTGAGGGCGCGGACGACCGCGTCGGCGGTCAGGCGGCCGTGGAGCGTGAGCACCGCCCGGTCGCCGAGGAGCTCGAGCGCTCCCTCGGCGGCCAGGCGCTCCGCGGCGGCGAGCCCGGCGGGGGAGAGCAGCGCGGTGTCGAGGCCCTCGGCCAGCCGGACCTCGAGCATGATGCGCTCGAAGCGCCGCGTCGCGAGATCGAGCTCCTCGCTCCCCGCGGCCGGCGAGGCGCCCGCGGCCACCCGCTGCGCGTAGGCCGACGGGTGCCGCAGGTTCCACCAGCGCCGGCCGTCGAGGTGCGAGTGGGCGCCCGGGCCGATGCCCCACCAATCGTGCGAGCGCCAGTAGCCGAGGTTGTGGCGGCAGCGCGCAGCGTCCCCCGCGGCGTGGTTGGCCACCTCGTACCAGTGGAGGCCCGCGGCGGTGAGAGCGGCGTCGGCCTCGGCCTGGCGATCGGCCATCGCGTCCGGGTCGGGGAGCGGGAGCAGGCCGCGCCGCACGCGCGCGGCGAGCGCCGTGCCGGGCTCGACCTCGAGGCCGTAGGCGCTCACGTGGTCCGGCCGGGCGGCCAGCGCGGTCTCGAGGGTGAGCGCCCAGTCCTCTCGACGCTCGCCCGGGGTGCCGTAGATCAAGTCGAGCGAGACGTGCGCGAAGCCCGCGGCCCGCGCCTCGGCCACCGCCGCGCCCGCCCGCCCCGGCGTGTGCACCCGGTCGAGCGTGGCCAGCACGTGCGGCGCGGCGTGCTGCATGCCGATCGAGACGCGCGTGAAGCCGCCCTCGCGCAGCACGGCGAGGCTCCGCGCGTCGACGGACTCCGGGTTGGCCTCCGTGGTCACCTCGGCGTCCTCGGCGAGGCCGAAGCGCTCCCGGATCCCGTCCAGGAGCGCGACGAGCTGCCCGGCCGGGAGCAGCGTCGGGGTCCCCCCGCCGACGAAGACCGTGGCCACCTCCCGCGGCCCCAGCGCGGCCCGCGCCTGGTCGAGCTCGAGCAGCGCCGCGGCGGCGAAGCCGGCGCGGTCGCCGCCGCCCGGCAGCTCGGCCGCGGTGTAGGTGTTGAAGTCGCAGTAGCCGCAGCGGGTCGCGCAGAACGGCACGTGCACGTAGAGGCCCAGGGGGATCAAGCCCTGAGTGTGACGCGGTAGCTTGGGCGGCCATGGGGCTTCGCCGCCGTGCGCTCGCCGCGCTCCTCGCCGCCCTGGTGGTCGCCACCGCGGCGGCGGGATGCGGCGGCGACGCCGCGGCGGACAACGCGTACGTCGAGCGGGTCGGCGCGGCGCAGCGGAGCTACGTCGCGCGCTTCGACGCGGTGCTCCGCCGGCTCACGCCGACGAGCACGCCGGCCCAGGATCGCGACACCCTGGCCGCCTTCGGGCAGGCGACGCGGCGCTTCGCCACCGCGCTGCGCGCCGCCGGTCCCCCCGACGGGGTGCGGGCGGAGCACGGGCGCCTGGTGGCGGCGGTGACGGGCTACCAGCGTCGGCTCGCGCGCGCCGCCGAGCGGCTCCGCAGCGGGAGCGTCGCCGACCGGGCGCGGGCGCGGACCGAGCTCTCCTCCGGCGCCGCCGCGACCCAGGCCGCCATCACGGACGCGGTCGCGGCGATCAACGCCGCACTGCGCGACTGAAGCCGCCGGCGGCTCAGGTGCGAGCCCCGACGCGCCGATAGGATCCGCACGTCGTGGACCCCGTCGAGCTGACCAAGGTGCTCGGCCGGCCCCCGGAGCACGGGCCGCTCGAGCCGCACTCCGCCGAGCGCGAGCGCCAGGACGCCCGGGCGCTCCGCGCGGCCGAGGCCGCGCGCACCGCCCGCGGCGGGGGCTCGCTCTCGTGGCTGCTGGAGGGCGGCGGGTGGCCCTTCCTGCGCCCGGTGCTGGACGGCCTCGCGCTCGTCCTGTCGGTCCTCGTGGTGCTCTGGTGGGACGGCGACGAGCTCACCTCCGGGGCGAAGCTCGGGCTCGTGATCTTCCCCCCGGTGGTCATGCTGCTGCTCGCGCTGCGCGGCATGTACGTCCGTCACCTGCGCGTGTCGATCCTGGACGGCGTGGCGCCCGTGGTGAGCGCGGTGTCGCTCGGCGCGATCATCCTCGTCGGCACCGAGGTGACCCTGCTGGGGGAGGAGCTCGGGACCTCCGTCCTGCTCCACCTCTGGGCCCTCGGCCTGCTCACCGTCGGCGTCGGGCGGATCGCCGCGGCCGGGGCGCAGCGCTACGCCCGGGTGCGCGAGCTCGTCGGGCGGACCGTCATCATCGTCGGGGCCGGCGAGGTCGGCGCGAAGGTGGCTCAGCGGCTGCTCGAGAACCCGAGCTACGGGCTGCGGCCGGTCGGCTTCCTCGACGACGATCCGCCGGAGCCCGGCGCCGCGGTGGCGGGGCTGCCCGTGCTGGGTGGCCTCCACGACGTGGACTGGATCGCCTCTCTGGCCGGAGCCGAGCACGTCGTGCTGGCCTTCTCGCGGCTCCCGGACAACGAGCTCGTGCTCTGGGCGCAGCGGTGCGCGCACTTCGGGCTCGAGGTGTCGATCGTGCCGCGGCTCTACGAGGCGGTCAACGATCGCCTCTCCTACGAGGCGATCGGTGGCATGCCGCTCATGGCGCTGCGCCCGACCCGCCCGCTCGGGTTCTCCTTCGCCGCCAAGCACGGCATCGACCGACTGGTCGCGGGGATCGCGATCCTTCTGCTCTCGCCCCTGCTCGTGGCGCTCGCGCTCGGCGTCAAGCTCACCTCGCGCGGCCCGATCACCTTCAGCCAGCGGCGCGTGGGCTACGACGGCGCGGCCTTCGACCTGCTCAAGTTCCGCTCCATGCGGGCCGCACGGCCCGGCGAGGGCTTCGAGCTGGCCTCGGGCAGCGCTCCGGGCGGCGTCGAGGGCGTCGACCGGCGGACCGCGATCGGCCGCTTCCTGCGGCGCAGCTCACTCGACGAGCTGCCGCAGCTCTTCAACGTCCTGCGCGGCGACATGAGCCTCGTCGGCCCGCGGCCCGAGCGCCCCGAGTTCGTCGAGCTCTTCACCCAGGACATCAAGCGCTACGCCGAGCGCCACCGCGTGCGCAGCGGTATCACGGGCTGGGCGCAGGTGCACGGCCTGCGCGGGCAGACCTCGTTGGCCGACCGGGTCGAGTGGGACAACTACTACATCGAGCACTGGTCGCCGAAGCTCGACCTCAAGATCATCGCGCTGACGGTCCTGGCCGTGCTGCGCAAGGCCGAGTAGGCCTCCTCAGCTGGTCGCGGTGCGGCTGCCGGTCCAGCCGGCGGACAGGCTCACCCGCAGGCCGCTGGTCCCGAGCACCGCGGGAAGCACCACGCGGAAGCGGTTGAGGCGGTCGGCGAGCAGCGTCCCCCGCAGCCGCAGCGCCCCCGCGCGGGAGACCCGCAGCGTGAGCAGCTCGGTACGCGACGCGGTGCCGCTGACGACCAGGCGGCCGCCGGAACGGCGGAGGCGAAGCGTCGGCCGTGTCGGGGTGCGCACCCGGCCCGTGAGGACCCTCCGGACCGCCGTGAACGCCGGCTTGGCCCGCCCGTCCGCGGTGAAGAGCCCGAAGGTGTAGCCCCCCGGGCCGTCGTCGGCCACGTCGTAGAGGATGGCGGCCTTCACCCAGGGCCGGCGGCGCAGGGCGGTCAGGACGTCGGTGACGCCGCGGGCCGCACCCGAGCGGGTGACGCAGGTCTGGTCGATCTGGACGGCCGGCCCGCCCGTGCGGTAGCAGGAGGTGAAGCCCCACTCGGTGAGCCAGAGCGGCGTGCGGTCGCCGTTGGCCTGCTGCACCGCGTGGGTCGTGCGCAGCGCGTAGAGCGTCGAGGTGTAGAACTGGACCGCCAGGCCGTCGTAGGACCCCTTGATGCCCGCCCGGTACATCGCGCGCAGCCAGCGCCCGTCCGTGCCGACGAACGAGCCGGCAAGCACCGGCACCGTCGGCGCCGCCTGCTTCAGCGGCCGGTAGAGGGCCTTCACGAGCCTCACGTAGTTGACCGCCTTGTCCGGGCCGGCCCAGTACTTCTCGTTGCTCTGGTCGGGCTCGTTCCAGACCTGGAAGGCCGCCAGCCGCGGGGCGTACCGCGCGGCCAGGAAGGTCGCGATCGGGACCGCGGCCTGCGCGTCGGCGGGCTGGTAGCGCGTGACCGCCTCGCGGTTGGCGTCCGGGCCCGAGCAGCTCCCGCGCTCTTCGGCCGGCGCGGAGGAGGCCCAGCAGGGGGTGCTGACGAGCACCACGACCGCCTTCATGCCGCGGGCGCTCACGGCGTCGACCAGGCCGTCCAGGCGGGCGAGCGCGGCGGGGTCCCGCACGCCCTGTGCCGACGGCTCGAGCTGCGACCAGGTCGCCTCGAGGCGGAAGAGCTTGGCACCGGAGCGCTTGGCCTGGTCGAGGTTGGCGGTGTCCGAGCCGCTCGAGTGGGTGAGGCCCTGCAGCCCGAAGACGGCGGCGGGGGAGGTCGTCGGCAGCACGCAGAGCGCGAGGGTCACCGCGACGAGCGCCGACAGGACGCGACCTGGGGAGAGGAGAGGAGAGGAAGCGCGCACGAGGACGTCCCGACGACGGGGAGGACGGAGGGCAGGAGGGTAGCGCTGTGCACCGGTTTCCGCGGAAGCGGGGTACGCTGCGCCCGTGAGCGCTCCTGCGTGGTCGAGGCCGCTGAGCGCTGCCCCCGTGACGGTCCCGACGCTGGCGGCCGTCCTCGTCCTCGGGTGGTGGGTGCTCGGCTCGGGCGGCTTCGACGTCGCCCGCTGGGCCCCGGGAGGGCTCGCGCTGCTCGCCCTGCTCGCCGTCGCGACGATCACGGCCCCCGCGCCCTGGCGCGCGCTGCCCCGCCCGGTGCTGCTCGCAGCAGGCTTCCTCGCCGCCTTCACCGCCTGGTCGTTCGCCTCGGTGGGGTGGGCGGACGACCGGGGGTACGCCTGGGAGGGCGCCGGGCGCACGCTCGTCTACCTCGTGACCTTCTGCCTCTTCGCGCTCTGGCCCCAGCAGGAGCGGACCGGCGCCTGGGTGCTCGGGGCGCTCGGGGCCGCGATCGCCCTCACCGGCGTCCTCACGCTGGCCCGGGTCGGCAGCGACACGATGTCCGCGGCCGTGCTCGGCTCGGGCCGCCTGCAGGCGCCGACGGGCTACCCGAACGCCACCGCCTGCCTCATGCTCATGGGCGCGCTGCCCGCCGTCACGCTCGCCGCGAGCCCCGCCCTGCGGCCGTGGTGGCGGGGAGCGCTCGTCACGCTCGCCGTGCTGCTGGTGGGCGTGGCGGTGCTGGCGGTGAGCCGCGGCGCCACCTACGCGACGCCGCTCGTCCTCGTCGTCCTGGTGGCCGCGGTCCCGGGCCGGCTGCGTCTCCTGCTCGTCCTCGCCCTGGTGGCGGCCGCGACCGCGGTGGCCGCGCGCGCGCTCCTCGACGTCGGCGACGTCGTGGATGCGGGGCGCGACGCGAGCTCCGCGGCGAGCAGCGCCGTGCGGCGGCTCGTCCTGGCCGCGGTCGCGGCGGGCCTGCTCACCGCGGTGGTGGCCTGGCTCGCGGGGCGCGCCGGGGTCGCCCCGGCCACCGCACGACGTCTCGAGCGCGGGGTCGCCGTCGCCGTCGCCGGGGTGCTGGTCCTCGGGCTGGTCGGCGGCACGGTGGCCCTCGGCGATCCCGTCGACCGCGTCAACCGGGCCTGGAGCTCGTTCAAGGGCGGCTACCAGGACAACGCCACCGGTCAGAACCGGCTCGTGGCCGGGCTCGGCTCCAACCGCTACGACTTCTACCGCGTCGGCCTACGCACCTTCCGCGACCACCCGCTCGCCGGGGTCGGGGCGGACGGGTTCTACCAGCAGTACCTGCGGATCGGGAACAGCGACGAGACGCCGCGCTACCCCCATTCGATCGAGGTCCGGACGCTCGCGCAGACGGGCGTCGTCGGCGCTGCGCTGCTGCTCGGCTTCTTCGGGGCGAGCGCCGTGGCGGCGCTGGGCGCCATGCGTGCGGGCGGCGCGCTGCGGGCGGCGGTGGCCGGGGGGGCGTCGATCGCGACGGTGCAGTGGTTCGTCCACGGCAGCCTCGACTGGTTCTGGGAGTGGGCGCCCCTGAGCGGGGTGGCCTTCGCGCTCGCGGGGCTCGCCTGCTCGTTGGCCCCGCGACGGGACACCGCCCCACGCGCCGCGGCGCGGGCGATCCCGCGCGGGTTCCTGCGGGCCGGCGCGGTGGGGCTCGGGGCCCTCGCGGCGGTGCCGCTCGTCAGCCTGTGGCTGGCCGACGCGGAGCGCTCGCGCGCCGGCGCGCTCTTCGCCAGCCGCCCGGGAGCGGCGTACGCCCGCCTCGACCGGGCGGCCTCGCTCAACCCGTTCAGCGCCGCGCCCGCGACCCTCGAGGGCTCGATCGCGGTCCGGCTGGGTGATCTGCGGCGCGCGGACGCCGCGTTCGGGCGTGCGCTCGAGCGCGTCCCCGACGACCAGTACGCCACGCTCGAGCGCGGCGCGGTCGCCTCGGCGCGCGGCGATCGGCCCCGGGCCCTGCGGCTGCTCCGGCGCGCCGTGGAGCTCGCCCCGGCCGACGCGCTCTCACGTGAGGCGCTGCGGGCCGTCAGCGCCCGGCGGGTCGTCGACGTGCAGGAGCTGAACCGTCGGATCCTGCGCTCGGCGCAGAGCTTCGCGCAGTAGCCCTCTCGGCGTGGGCCCGTGCGGTCGCTGGTACCGTGTCAGCGCGATGCGCGTGTTTCTGGTCATGCTCTCAGCACTGCTCCTGACGGCCGCCCCGGCCGCGGCCAGCGATCCGCTGCTGAGCGGCTACGCCGGTCCGGGAGGCGGAGACCAGCAGGTGCTCGGGACCGACGTCATCACGCCGTCCGGCCCGGAACGGCCGCTCGCCCGCCCCGCGGCTCCGGCCGCGGCCTCCACCTCGACGTCGTCCTCCGCCGCGCCGACGCCGAGCTCGAGCGCGTCCACGAGCACGAGCAGCTCGGCCCCGCCTCGGCGCCGCAGCGCGCCGCGACGCCGAGACCGGGCGCCGAGCGCCGGGAAGAGCGCCGGCGGCACGGCCGTGCCCACGGCTCCGGAGCGGGCCGCCACGCCCGTCGTCGCGGCGGCCGAGACCGGTGCGGGGGGCCTGCCGGTCGACGGAGGCGACGCGCTGCTCGTCGCGCTCGCGGTGCTCGTCCTCGCGGGGGTCGCCGTGGTCACCACGCGGCTCGCCGGGCGCCGGGCCGGCGCGTCGTAGGCGGCGCGCGCTCCCGACCCGGCTGCCCGCACTGCGCTTGAATGCCGGGCGTGGACCCCGCCGCCCTCGCCCGCGCGTTCCCGCGCGCGGCCATCTCGCACGAGTGGCTCACCGTCGGGAGGCTCTGAGAAGGTCGTCCTGGCCCTCCTGGAGCTCCTGCCCGGGGCCGACGTGCTGGCCTCGGTCTACGATCCGGCGCCGTGGCCGCCGCTGCTGCGGGAGCGGCCCGTGCGGACCACCTTCGTCGACCGGATCCCCGGCGCCCGTCGCCACTATCCGCGGCTGCTGCCCCTGATGGACGCCGGCTTCCGCCGCCTGGACGTCGGAGGCTACGACCTGGTCGTCTCGTCGAACCACGCCTGCGCGAAGAACGTGCGCACGCGCGACGGCGGCCCGCCACCGCGGCCCGTGCACGTCTGCTATTGCCACACGCCGATGCGCTACGCCTGGGATCCGGCCTTCCTGGCGGGCGAGGACCTCGGCCGCGCGGGCACGGCCGCCTTCGCGGCGCTGCTGCCCCACCTGCGCCGAACGGACCTCCGGGGAGCCGCCCAGGTGGACCACTTCGTGGCGAACTCGACGGTGGTGGCGGCGCGCATCGCGCGGTACTACGACCGCGAGGCGCAGGTCGTCGCCCCGCCGGTCGAGGTCGCCGAGCGGCTCGCGACGCCCAGGGCGGCGGCGCCGGACGCGCCGTACCTCTTCTTCGGCCGCGTCGTCCCCTACAAGCGCGCCGACCTCGCGGTCGAGGCCTGCCGGCGGCTCGGGCGGCCGCTCGTCGTGGCCGGGGGCGGGCGGGACCTCGAGCGCATCCGCGCGCTCGTCGGTCCGCGGGCGGACGTCGAGCTGCGGGGGCACGTCGGCGAGGAGGAGCTCGCCGAGCTCCTGGCCACCTCGCGCGCGCTCCTCTTCCCCGGGGAGGAGGACTTCGGCATCGTTCCCGTCGAGGCGCAGGCGGCGGGGCTGCCGGTCATCGGCAACGCCGCCGGAGGCGTCCGCGACTCGGTCCTCGACGGCCTGAGCGGGGTGCTCTACGAGCCCGCCGACGACCCGGCCGGTGCGCTGGTGGCGGCGATGCAGCGCTTCGAGGCGCTCGAGCTCGACGAGGCGGACGTGCGGGCCAGCGGCGGCCGGTTCCACCCGGGCCGCTTCGCCGAGGAGATGTCCGCCGTGCTGCTCGCCGCACACGACGCTCGCTGAGAGGGGCGCGGCGCCGCCGCGCGCCCGTCCAACGTCCGTCCACGCTGGGCGCCGACCGTCGTGGCCCTCCGTCCAGCTGCCGTAATACCCCTCATACGGGCCCCATGCCCGCTCACTGACAACGGCACCCCCGTCGCGAGGCGGGTCCGCAAAGCCAGGGATCTCTCCGAGACCGCCCAGCCGCCAAAGGAGTTCGCATGTTCGCTTCCCGGTCCCACGGCCGCCCCACCGGCCGGTCACTCGCGCTCACCGGCGCCCTCCTGCTCGGCCTCGGCGCCTCGGCGGCGCCGGCCTCGGCCGCCCCGCGCGTCGTCCAGGCGGGGCAGGCGGTCAAGGTCGCCGACCACGCCCTCGTCTCCGACGCCCTCGCCGCCGCCCGCTGCGCTCGCAGCTGCGCGACGCAGCGCACGGCGCTCCAGCGCGCCGGCGGCGCGCTCGGCTCCTCCCACCGCCGCATGGCGAGCGCCGTTCGCGCCAAGGGCGCGGCGAGCGCCAAGCAGTCGGTGCCCATGCTGAAGGTGACCGGTCGCACGCTCTCCTGGGCCGCGGCCCCCAAGTCCCGCGCGTACGTGATGGCGCGTCGGGTGCCGGGCCAGGCGACCGTCTACTCGCTCGTCGCCGGCACCCGGACGACGCCGCCGGCCACGCCGGGCCTGACGGTGCGCTACGCGGTGCGCGTGGCCGTCGACGGCGCCCGGTGGTCGTCGGAGAAGGCCATCGCCTACGCCGCGGCGACCTCGGCGCCCGCTCCGGCGCAGGCGGCCGCGGCGACCGCCGCGGCGCCCAAGGTCGTCCCGGTCGCGGCCACCACGCCCGCCCCCTCCGCGGCCTCCTCGAACGCGACGCACCCGGCGACGAGCACCGGCGTCGCGGCCGTCGCGGCCAAGCCCGTCGATGCCCCGGTGCTGAGCATCGCGGGCGGCGTGCTGACCTGGACCCGCGTCGCGCAGGTGCGTGACTACGTCCTGGTCCGCAAGATGCCCGGCATGGACGACGAGTACAGCGCGGTGACCGGGACGACCGTGACGCCGGCCGCCGCCCCCGGCAAGGACGTGCGCTACTCGGTCCGGACCGCGGTCGACGGCTCCGCCTGGGCGCCCGAGCAGCAGGTGAGCTACCCCGCAGCCGCCTCGGCCCCGGCTCCCGCCCCCGCCTCGGCGTCGACGCCCGCTCCCGCCCCGGCGGCGGCCGCTGCGCCCGCCCCGGCGCCGGCTCCCGCCACCTCGGGCGACTTCCAGTTCGGCATCAACAGCGGCTCGGCCCTGCAGTGGGAGCTCGGGCACATCCAGCCGCTCGCCGCCAAGCACGCCCGCATGGAGTTCGACATCAGCAGCTCCGTCGCCTCGATGGCGCCGATCGTCGAGGCCTACGCCCGCGCCGGCATCCAGCCGCTCCTGCTGGCGGGCTTCAGCGAGCGCATGCCGACCGTCGCGGAGGCCCGCAACGTGGCCACCTGGGCCGCGGCCTTCGGCCCCGGCGGCACCTTCTGGGCCGGCAAGAACCTGCCCGCGTCGGTCCAGGTCACCGACATCGAGTTCGGCAACGAGACGAACAACCCCTGGCAGTACAGCACCGGCTCGCGCGGCGGCGACTGGTACCAGGACCCGATCTTCCTGCAGCGGGCGCGCGACTACGCCTCGCGGGTGCGCGACGCGAGCATCGCGGTCGCCGCGGCCAACGCCGGCGTCGGGATCCTCGCGGTGGGCGACCAGTACTCGGGCTACCGCACCTGGGTCGACGCGATGTTCGAGGCGGTCCCGAACCTCAGCAGCTACGTCGCCGGCTGGACCGTCCACCCCTACGGCCAGGACTGGCGGATCCCGATGGACACGATGATCAGCTCCATCCGCAGCCACGGTGGGCCGCAGAAGCCGCTGTTCGCGACCGAGTGGGGCCTCTCCACGGACAACGGGCACTGCCTCAGCGACAACTTCGGCTGGGACAAGTGCATGAGCTACGACAACGCCGCGACGACGCTCGAGGGCGCCGTGACGGCGATGCGGGCCCGGTACGGGACGCAGCTCGCGGCGATCTACCTCTACTCGACCAGCGACCTCCGCGCCCCGGGCGAGAGCACCGACCGCGAGCACTACTTCGGCGCCGTGCGCAGCGACGGCAGCCCGAAGGGCGCCTACACCGCCTCGGTCAAGCGCCTCCTGGGCGCGAGCGCCTGACGCAGGACGGCCGGCGGCCCGGCCCGGGTGCCTCCCGGGCCGGGCCGCTGCACTACCGTGACCCGCGCGTGCGACTGCTGTTCTTCAACGAGGGGAACCTCGGCTCCTACATCCTCGGGCAGGCGCAGCTGGAGCGGTCGCTCCGCCGGCACGCCGGCGGAGCGGACGGCATCGAGGTCCGCTTCGCCAACCTGACCCCGCAGGGTCGCCTGGCCCACGCGCTGGCCACCCGGCCGGTCCCGGGGACGGCCCGCCTCGGCGTCGAGCTGGGGGGCGGACGGTGGTACGCCGTCCAGGCGCTGCGGGCCCGGGCCGCGCTGGAACGCGAGCTGCGCGGCGGCCGGCCGGACGTGGTCCACGTCCACAGCCACTCGGTCGCGCTGGGCATGGTGGGGCTCATGCGGCGGGTCCCGACGGCGCTCTCGGTGGACGCCACCACGGGCGACTGGTCCGCGATGCCCGCCTGGCGCCGGACCGACCGGGTGGCCGTCCTCGAGCAGCGCGCGAGCCGGGCGGTCGAGGCGCGGGCGCTGGGGCACGCCGCCCTCGTGCTCGCCTGGACCCGGTGGACCCGGCGCGGGGTGGAGCGGCTCGCGCCGCACGCGCGCGTCGTCGAGCACCATCCCGGGCTGGACCTCACCGCCTACTCCCCCGGAGCGCGGGAACCGCGCGCCCTGCCGCGGGTGCTCTTCGTCGGCGGCCGCTTCGAGGACAAGGGTGGCGAGGACCTGCTCGCCGCCTTGGGCGACGACCTCGGGCGCACCGTCGAGGTGGACGCCGTGACCCCGGCGGACGTCGCCCCGCGGCCCGGTCTCCGGGTCCATCGCCTGGGGCCGAACGACCCCGAGCTCCTCGAGCTCCGCCGCCAGGCCGACCTCTTCTGCCTGCCGAGCAAGGCCGACGCCATCCCCTGGGCGCTGCTCGAGGCCATGGCCTGCGGCACGCCGGTCGTCGGATCGGACGTGGGGGGCATCCCCGACCTCGTCGGGGACGCGGGCGGGGTCGTGGTGGGCGCCGGGGACCGCACCGCGCTGCGGGCGGCGCTGCTGAGCCTGCTGGGCGACGAGCCCCGGCGCGCCGCGCTCGGCGCCAGCGCGCGCGCGCGCTGCGAGGAGCACTTCGACGCCGCCGTCCGCGGGCCCGAGCTCGTGCGGCTCCTGGCCGGCCTCGGAGCCCCGGCGTGAGCGCCGCCGTGCCGCGGCAGGCGGCCGTGGCCGGGGCCGCCGTGGCCGTGGCCGTGGCCTGCGGGTACGCGGTGGCCCGCTCCAGTGGCCTGGCGCTCCTGCTGGCCGTGGCGGTCGGCGCCGTCGTCGCGCTGATCGTCCTCGGCCCCCGCGCCTTTCCCTGCGCGCTCGTGGTCGTCGCGGTCGTGCCCTGGTACCGCTTCACCAACGACCTGACGGGCCCACCGCTGGTGGGGCAGAAGCTGCTCTGCGCCGCCATCGTGGCCGCGCCCCTGGCCCCGTGGCTCTGGGCCCTCGGGACCGGGCCGACCCGCCGGCGCCCGAGCGCCCGGGTCGGGCTGTACGGCCTCACCTTCGTCGGGCTCGCGATCGCGATCCACGAGACGCTCGGCTCCCTCACCGGCATGGTGAACTCGGGCACGGTCGGGCTCCTCGTCGGGGGGATCGCCTTCGTCGCCGCCCGGCGCTTCCCGGACGCGCGCGCCTGGGGCGCCGCGGCGACCCTCGGCGTCACGGTGCTCGTCCTCATGGGCCTCGCCGCCTCGGTGATCGCCCCCGGGGCCCGGGTCGGCTTCTTCTCGGGGTACCCCATCACCTACGGCGCGCTCGTGGTGGGCCTCCTGCCGCCGGCGCTCGTCTGGCTCTCGGGCCGCTCGCGCGCCCTCGCGGCGGCCCTCGGCGCGGGTGCGTGCGCCATGCTCATCCTGAGCCAGTCGCGGAGCTCGTGGATCGCCTGCATCGCGGTCATGGCCGTGGTGGTGGCCCTGCTGTTCCGCCAGCGCCGGTGGCGCGCGCTGCGCGCGGTGGGCGGGCTCGTGCTGGTGACCTCGATCGTGGTCGTCTCCACCGGCTCCCTCAACGCCGTGGTGGAGCGGCGGCTCAGCCCGGACGTGCGGCAGAGCGACTCGGTGACCCACCGGGCCTGGAGCTACGGCTACGCCGTCCGCCAGATCAGCGAGCGCCCCGTGTTCGGTGCCGGGCGCCCGGGCTACGCGGCGGACCAGGCGGCCGAGCAGACCGGCATCGGCGCGCTCGACAACGGCTACCTCTCAATCCTCGTGGACTCCGGCCTGTTCGGCTTCACGGCGGTCTTCGTCCCCATCGCCCTGGCGCTGGTGCTGGTGGGTCGCTGGTTCTGGCGGCGTGAGACCCCGCGCCCGGAGGCCCTCGGCCTGGCGCTCGGGGTGCTCGCCATCGCCGTGGTCACCATCTTCTACGACAGCTTCTACTGGGCGCAGCTCAGCGTGCTGATCTTCGCGATGGGCGGGGCGCTCTCCGCCCAGGCGGCAGGCGCCCTTCAGCGACGGCCGACGAGCTTGCCGAGGGCGCTGAGGGGAGCGCTCGCGCCGATCGGCGCGTCGTCGTAGTAGCCGCTCGTCGTCCGGCTCGACGGCCCGATGACGACCAGCCCGAGCACCTTGCGGCCGCTCTGGGCGAGCACGCGCCGCGCCTCGCGCGCGCGATCGCGGCGGGTGGTGCCGACGCGCGCGACGAACAGCACCGCGTCGATCTGCGGGAGCTGGAGCAGCACGCGCGTGTCCGCCACCGGGTCGAGGGGCGGGGCGTCGATGATCACGAGGTCGAAGGAGCTCAGGAGCCGCTCGATCGCCTGCTCCATCCGCGGGCTGCGCAGCAGATCGGCCGGGTTCGGCGGGACCGTGCCGCTCGAGAGGACGGCGAGCGAGGAGTCGACGCCGCCGGGCAGCGTCAGGAACGACTGCGGCCGCTCCGAGGAGACGAGGAGGTCCGAGAGACCCTCCGTGGCGGGATGGATCCCGAGGATCGCGCTCGCCGTGGGCCGGCGCATGTCGGCCTCGATGAGCACGACCTGCTGGTCGCCCGTGGCCAGCGCCGAGGCGAGCTGGCGGGCGACGGTGCTCTTGCCCTCGCCCTCCTCCGCGCTCGTCACGAGGATGCAGCTCACCTCGCGTTCGGGGTCGACGAACCTCAGCCCCTCGCGCATCACCCGGTAGGCCTCGCCCGTCCGGCCCGTGGGCGCGACCGCGCGGCTCCCGACCTTGTCCTCCGGCACCAGGCCGATCACCGGGTAGTCCGGGTAGGCGGCCTCGACGTCCTGCTGGCTCTGCAGCCGCTTGTCGAGGAAGTCGAGCAGGAGCGCGAGCCCGCAGCCGACGAGGACGCCGACGATGAGCCCGAGGATGCCGTTGCGCCGCGGGTGCGGGGAGGTCGGGTTGTCGTCGGGGGTGGCGCGGGCGATGACCTCGGCGTTGCCGGTCTGGATCGTCTGCAGGAGCTCGAGCTTGCGGATGTTGGCGGCCAGGTCGGCGCGGTCCTCCGCATCGGCGGTGAGCTGCTGCTGGCGCAGCGAGGCCCGCGCCTGGTCGACCGTCGCGCGGTCGGTGGCCCGGCGGTAGGCGATGTAGCTGTCGGCGAAGGCGTTGGCCACGGTGGCCGCCTCCTTGGGCGAGGAGCGCGTCGCGGTGACCGTCGCCACGTCGGAGTCGGAGCTCGGCGTCACCGCGATCGACGCGAGCAGCGATTCGGGGGACTCCCCCGTGCGCAGGTCGCGCCGGACCACGGTGGCCACCGCGCGGGAGCTCACCACGTCGATGTTCGTCTGGGCGTCGCGCTCCGGGTCGGCGCCGTTGGCGAACACGTCGGAGCCGCCGAGCGCGCTGGCGAAGCCCGGGTTGCGGAACAGCAGCGAGGCGGACGCGCTGTACTGCTTCTCCTGGCGGAGCGCGAGCGCCACCGCCACGAGCGTGGTGAGGACCACCACGAGCAGCACGATGGCCTTCCGCCGCCAGACGACCTTGAGCAGCTCGAACGGGGAGACCGTCGGGAGGGCGTCGTCGTCCCGGGGGTCGAGCCCATGCATCGGGGTGCTCATCGGAGGCCTCTCATCACGGGAATCCTAGGTGGGGATGCGTCAGCGGGGACGCGGTACGGGGTCGGCGCTCAGCCTGTCGAGGGCATCGCGCGCCGCGTCGCTCTCCCCTGCATCGAACTTCCGCGCGAAGAGCTTGAGCGATGCGCGCATCTCCGGGACGTCGTCGGCAGTGATGACCGGGGGGCTGTTGCCGTCCCAGTGCATGAAGCGCAGATCCTCGTTGACCAACCGGTCGCGTAGGGGCGAGGCCAGCAGCAGCATCTGGAAGAGGTTCTCGTCGGCGGCGAAGACGAAGCGGAAGTAGGCCCCCAGCGCCGGCCGGCGGCGCAGCGTCGCCAGGAGCAGCACGACGGCCTCGGCGGAGAGGTTCCACCAGCCCGACCCTTGCGCCGGGGTCAGGCCGGCCGGGATCCTCCGGCGGGGCAGCAGGCGCGCTCGGAGATCGGTCGGATCGGTGAGCTGCCAGCGCCTCCCGCGCACGCTGATGCACCACGTCGTGAGCCGCTCGAGGTCGCCCGACCAGCGCCAGACCGCGTTACCGCGACGGTCGGCGTCGGTGTAGGGCTCACGGTCACCCTCCGACCAGGACAGGAACGACTGCCCGGGATGGGCGGCGAAGAAGGCGCGGATCTCCTCCGTGGAGCGGATCGGGTAGTCCGCGCCGCTCAGGAGGACGAGATGGCTGAACGGACGGCCCGAGCGCACCGCTGCCCGCATCCCGGCGAGCTGGGCCTGGACGATGCCCCACCCTCCCCAGTGCACGGCGACCCGCGGCCGCACGAGCAGCGGCGCGACGCCGGCGGCGGCGAACGCCGCCTCGAAGGGCGCCAGCTCCGCCTTGCGGTCGACGTGCACGAGGACGAGGTCGTCGGGATGGCTCAGCCGCCGCGCGAGCCGGGCCACGTGCTCCGGCTGCCCGTGGGCCAGGATGAGGTAGGCGAGTGGCATGGCGAGGCGCCTAGGCCGGCGAGGGGCGGCGGACGAGCACCTCGCGGATCTCGCCGAGGTCGATCGCCCCGAGGGCCAGCAGGCTGGCGGGGTAGGCGGTGCAGGCGACCACGATCAGGACGGCCAGGGGTGCTCCGGCCACCGAGCACCCCGCGAGCAGCAGGCCGAGGCCCAGCGCCGCGAGGGCGATGCGCACGATCGGCCCGGGGTCGACGCGGCGGATCTCCAGGCGGCGGATCACGAACCACCCGCTGACGCCCACCACCGCCATCTCGGTCACGAGCGTCATCCAGGCGGCGCCCATGTAGCCGTAGCGGGGGACGAGCAGGAGGTTCCCGACGACGTTCACCACGAGGCCGACCGTCGCGACGATGACCTGCCGGCCCGCGAGCCCGAGCACGAGCAGCAGGTTGCCGATGAGGTAGCCGAAGCAGATGAAGACGAAGGCGCCGCCGAGCACGGGGAGCGCCGTGGCCCCGGGTACGAACTCCTCCCCGAAGATCAGCCGGACCACCGGCTTCGCGCCGACGATGACGAAGGCCAGGGCGCCGAAGGACCCGACGGCGAGCAGGCGGGCGGCCAGGCCGACGATCCGCAGCATCCGCTCCCGGTCGTGCGGCCACAGCGAGGCGATGAGCGGCGCCAGGGTCGTGAGCACCGACACCGGGACGAAGTGGGCCTGCTCGAGGACGCGGTAGACCGAGCCGTACAGGCCCGCCTGGGCCGCGCCCGCCTGCTCGTAGACGATGATCTGGTCGACGCGCGCGTAGGCGTTGACGAGCAGGCCGGCCAGGCCGAGCGGCGCGCCGAGGCGCAGGAGCTCCCTGACCGCCGGGCCCGAGGAGTGCAGGCGCTGGCCGACCAGGCGCAGCGCCGTGTAGGCCTGGAGCGAGCAGGTCAGCGCGTTGGTGGCGGTCAGGGCGACGGCGAGGGCGACGAGGCCGCCGCCGCGCAGATCGATGACCAGGACGCAGACGCCCCAGACGACGCTGTTGACGGTCAGCAGCACCATCGGCATCGAGTTGCGCATGCGCAGCTGGTGGACGACCTGCATCGAGCCGGCGATGCTGAACGGGAACTGGAGGAGCAGAACCAGCCCGGCGATGAGCATCGCGCGCTCCTCCTGCACGAGCAGGAGGACGAGCAGGGCGACCCCCATCGCCGGCAGCGTCAGCGCGATGCGGGTGACGACGAGGGCGCCGAGCCAGGTCGGCGCGCGCTCCGGCTCCATCGCGGCCTGGCGCACGGCGACCGACTCGAGCCCGAGGCTCGTGAAGAACCCCACCAACTGGAAGGCGGTCGCGATGGTCGCCCACTGTCCGAAGCCCGTGTCGCCGAGGGTGCGCGCGAGGAGCGCGGTGACCACCACGCCGAGCGCCAGGTTGGCCACCCGGGCAGCGACCTGGATGAGGATGTCCTTGAGGGCGCGCTCGCGCAGCGTCGCGCCCTCGGGGGTCGGCGACGGGAGGGTCGGGGTCTCCACGGGCGTCTCGGTCACTCCTCGAGACTCTTGCACGGGCGAGGTGTGGACGGCGCATGCCTCCGCCCGCCGGTGCTCTGGGAGGATCCCGCCGCGGTGCGCCTCCTGGTCCTCAGCAACCTCTACCCGCCGGTCGTGCGCGGCGGCTACGAGGTGGAGTGCCGGGACGTCGTCGATCACCTGCGGGCCACCCACGAGGTCACGGTCCTCGCGTCCTCGCTCGGCGCCGCGGACGCGCCGGCCGACCCGCGGGTCCTCCGCCGCCTGCCCTGGACCGGGGACAACCGTCGCCTCGACTCCGCCCTCGCGCTCGTGCAGGCCCGCCGCGCGACCTCCGAGGTCGCGCGGACCCTCAGCGAGGTGCGCCCCGACGCGCTGTACGTCTGGAACGCCGCCGGGATGCCCGCCGCCGCCCTCCGCGCGCTGCAGCTGAGCGGGCTGCCGCTCCTGATCCGGGTCTGCGAGTACTGGTTCGCCGAGCTGTACCCGCGTGACCCGCTCGCCCGCTACTTGCCGGGCGGGATCCGCCCGCCCGGGACTCGGCTGCGCGCGCCCGAGGCGCTGTGGGCGGCGGTGACGCGCCGCCTGGCGCGAAGCCGCCCGCTGCGGCTCGACTGGACCACGCCGCTGCCCGCCGCGGTCTGCTGGAACAGCGGCTTCGTCGCCGCGGCGGCGCCCGCCCCGCCCGCCTTCGCCGTCGTCCACCGCGCGGTGGTGATCCCCTCGAACGCGCGCACCGCCGAGCTCGAGGCCATCCCGCGCGACCCGGAGCCCCGGCGCGTGCTCTTCGTGGGCCGCCTGGACGAGCAGAAGGGCGCGGCCACGGTCGTGGCGGCCCTCAGCCTGCTCCGGACGCGCGGCGTCCGCGCGACCCTGAGGCTCGTGGGGGCGGGGACGGCCGCGGAGCGCGAGGCGCTCGAGGCGCTTGCGCGGGCCGAGGGGGTCGCGGACGCCGTGAGGTTCCTCGGGCCACTCCGTGGCGCCGCCTTCGCGGCGGAGGTCAGCCGGGCCGCGGCCTGGTGTGTGCCGTCGGTGTGGGACGAGCCCGCGCCACTGACCTGCACCGAGGCGGTGCTCGCGCGCGCCCCCGCGATCTTCTCGCGCGTGGGAGGCATCCCCGAGATGTACGCCGAGGGGGAGCACGCGCTCTTCCACGAGCGCGGCGACGCGGCCGGCTGCGCCGCGGCGATCGAGGCGGTGCTGGCGGGCGGCCCGGAGGTCGAAGCGCGCGTGCACCGAGCGCTCCTCCGCGGGCGAGCGCTCTCCTTCGGCCCCTACCTCGAGGCGATGGATCGCTTCCTCGAGGAGGGGCTCCGGGCCCTCAGCGCTTCGGGGCCGACTGCGCCGCCGCAGCCCTGAGGACCGCCCAGGCGGGCTTTCGGGTGCCGTCCCGCGCGACCAGCCCGAATCCGTTCTCGACGTCCTGGGCGCTGCCGCCCAGGTCGTCGAGACGGTAGGCGAAGAAGGCGGCCACCTCGTTGCGGTAGCGCCCCGCCACGCGCCCGAGCGCCTGGGCGAAGTCGCGGCCCTGCTGCGCGGGCGTCCGGCAGGGCGGCCGCCGGGCGCAGGTGCTCCAGCCCACCTCCGTGATCCAGAGCGGCCGTCGGCCGACCCCGTGGCGAGCGAGGATCGACTGGAACTCCGCGAGGCGATCGAAGCGGAGCCCGCCCGCCGTGTCCGACCCGAGCCCGGCCACCGAGTAGGGGTGCACGGCGAGCCCGTCGAGGAAGCTCCCGAGGTGCGGGGCCGCCGCGAAGAGGTCGTCGAGCCAGTTCCGCGACGAGCCGTCCGCGGCCCGGTAGGTGACCTCGGCCGAGAGCAGGAAGCGCACCTGCGGCGAGACCTGCCGGCCGGCCGCGACGGTCTGCTGCGCCAGGGCGGCGTACCGAGCCGGATCCGGGTGAGGCGGGGAGAACAGGGGCAGGTAGGCCTCGTTCCAGATCTCCCACACCCTGGGCGCGAGCCGCGCGTCCAGCTCCGGGTGCGCACGCCAGAAGCTCCCGCGCGACCCGTACCGGCGGATGACCACGCGCACGAACGCGGTCCACGGGCCGAGCGAGGGCGGAAGCTGATTGGGGTTCCGCGCCCCCGTCCAGGCGGGCGAGCCGATGAGCAGCGGCAGGACGCGGACGCCCTGCCCGGCGGTGGTGGCCATGAGCCGGTCGTAGCGGTCGAAGCGCAGGCGCCCGCGCCGGGGCTCGACGAGCGGCCAGCGGAACTCCTCCCGGATCCACCCGGCGCCGACCGCCCGGGCGCTGCGTGTCGCACGCGCCATGTCGTCGTCCAGCGCGTTCACGGTGACGCCCACCTCGAGGCCCGGGCGGCCCAGCTCACGCGACGGGAGGGTCGGCTCCCGCCGGGCCCCGCAGCCTGCCCCGCTCACCGCGACGAGACCCAGCACGCCGAGGCCGAGCAGCGGCTTGCGGGGCACGCGCATCCCGCGGAGCTTGCCCCATCCGGGCGGTGCCGGCGCCGCCGGCGGACTCAGAGGAACGCCGCGAGCCCGTCGTCCGCCGTCGGGCCGAGCAGGGCGCGCAGCAGCCGCTGGGCCACCTGGCTCCAGGACAGCAGCGCCGCCTGCCGTGCCGCCGCCCGCCCCGCCGCGGCGGCCGCCTCGCCGGCCCCCAGGTGGCGCAGCGCCGCGAGCAGCGCGGCGTCGTCGGCGGGGTCGACCACCGTGCCGCCGGCGCCGATGAGGGTGCTCGCTCCTCCGTGGGTGGAGCCGACGGACGGGATGCCGGCGCAGCCCGCCTCGATGTAGACCTGCCCCGCCGGCTCGTGCAGCGAGGGCATGACGAAGCAGGTGGCGTGGTCGAAGAGGGCCTGGAGGCGGGCGTCGCCGCCCGCGTCGTCGAGCGACACGACCCCGTGCGTGCGCACCCCGGGCAGGTCGAGCCGCGGATGCCCGCCGACGACGTCGAGCGTGGCCTCGGGGTGCTCGCGGCGCAGCTGCGCGAAGGCCGAGAGCACGCGGGGCCCGTTCTTGCGCTCCCAGTCCAGGCCCACGAACAGCAGGCGGGGCACCGTCCAGTCGCGGGTGGCGGGCGGCCGGAGCGTGCGGACGGGGCCCACGCCGACGACGTGGACCCGCTCGGCCGGCAGCCCGAAGTCCTCGCGCAGCGACGCGGCGGCCCAGTGGCTCATGGCGCAGCAGCCCCGCGCGCCCGCGTACACCGCGGCGGCGCGCCGGTCCTGCCGGTCCTCGTCGCGCGCGCGGTTGCCGCGGTGGTGCGCCCAGTCCCACGTCCGGCGGGCGAGCTTCGTGGTGGCGTCCTCGTAGGTCACGTAGCGGGTGCCGGCCGGCAGCCGCACCTCCGTGCCGTGCTGGACGACGCCGGCGAGCCGCCCGGCGCGCCGGAGCTCGACGCGCAGGCGGGCGTTCCGGACCCGTTCGACGAGCGGGCCGAGCATCGCCGCGGCATGCTCGCGCTCGACGGCGGCGCGCAGCTCGTGGCGATCGGCCGGGCGGAGCCGGGCGGCGACGGCGGCGCGCACCACGAGCCGCTCGAGCGCCGGCGGAAGCGCGCCCGAGACGGCGACCGGCTCGGCTCCGGCCTGCCGCAGGCCGCGCAGCAACGAGGCCGGGGTGCCCGAGAAGGCCGTCGGATCCTCGGGATCGCCCTGGTTGGCGAGGCCGACCCGGAGCGGCGCGCTGCCCGCGGGGGAGCTCACGTCGAGGTGGCACCGTCGGGCATGCGCGACAGGCTCCTAGCGACCGAGGAGCCGGCCGAGCTTGGAGCGGCGCCGCGGCATCGCCGGCGCCACCGGGATCACCCCGCCCGTGAGCACCGCGTAGGGCACCTCGTACCCGAGCCAGTCCGCCTGCTCGCCGTACCCGGCCTCCTCGAGCTCGGCGAGGATGGACGGCCGCCGCCGCTCCGCGGAGTGCCCGTCGGAGGCGACGACCTGCACGAGCCCGTCGCGGACGAGCTGCTCGGCGACGTCCGCCACCACCCGGCCGAAGCGCCCGACGAGCGCTCCCGCCGTCACCTGGCCGATCATGCCCTGCTCCACCAGGCGCCGGTAGGCGTCCGGATCGCGCTGGAACGCGGGGCACCGCTCGGGATGGGCGAGCAGGATCTCGTGACCGCGGTCGCGCAGCGGATCCAGGGCGCGCTCGAAGCCCGCCGCGCTCGGGGAGAGCGGGCACTCGACGAGGAGGTGGCTCCCCTCCGGACCGCCGAGTCGCAGGGCGGTCAGCTCCTCGTCGGGGAGCTCGGCCGCGGCGGCCAGCGCGATCTCGGCCCCCGTGAAGAGCTCGAGGTCCACCTCGGCCGTGGCGAGCTCCTCGCGGAGCGCGGCGACCGCGCGTGCGATGGACCGCGCCGAGTTGTGCGGGTAGTTCGAGGAGACGTGGGGCGTCGTCACGATCGTCGTGGTGCCGGCGGCGACCGCTGCCCGCGCCATCGCGATGGCGCCGGGCAGATCGTCGGGGCCGTCGTCGATGCCCGGCAGGAGGTGGCAGTGCAGGTCGATCACGGCGGTGCTGAGGGTAGGGCGGCGCGGCGGTAGGCGGCGTCGAGCCCGCGGCACTGCTCCTCGAGCGAGAACCGCGACGCGCGCGCTCGGGCGGCCTCCCCGAGCCGCCGGGCCAGCGCCGGCTCGTCGTGCAGCCGGCCCACCCAGTGGGCGATCGCCGCGGGGTCCTCCGGCGCGACGAGGATGCCGCTCACCTCGTGCTCGACCAGGTCGGCGAGCCCTCCGACCGCGCTCGCGACGACCGGCAGCCCGGCGGCCATCGCCTCGAGGGCGGCCAGGCCGAACGGCTCCTCCCGCGAGGCCATGACCATGACGTCCATCTGGGCGAGCGCCTCCGCCGTCGGCCGGAAGCCCGCGAAGCGCAGGCGCCCGGCCGGCAGCGACGCCGCCCGATCGGCCACGAGCGCGGCGAACCCCGGCTCCCCGTCCCACGGCGGCGGGCCGACGTGCAGCAGGTCGACGTCGTCGTACCGGGCGACGAGCGCCGCGCCGGCCTCCACGAAGGTGTCCGCGCCCTTCCGTCGCGCCACGCCGCCGAGCGCTCCCACGACGTACCGCCCGTCGCGGGCACGGGTGATCCCCGCGAACTCCTCCACGGCGATCCCGTTGTCCACCCGCACGAGCCGCTCGGGCGGGACGTGAGGGCGGAGCATCTCCTCGACGGCCCCCGAGCACGCGATCACGACGTCGCCCACCGCGGCGGCCCAGCGCAGCGTGAGCTGCCGCTTGAGGTTCGCGGGCGGGAGCTCGTGGACGTGGATCACCACCGGCACGCCCGAGCAGCGGACCAGCGTCGCCTCCGGCAGGCTCAGCAGCGTGTTCGCGTGGACGACGTCCGGCCGGGTCTCCCGGAGCACCCGGCGCAGCGCGCGCAGGTAGCCCGGCACCGCCCGCAGGCGCCGGGCCGGACCCGGCGCGCGCCGCCAGCCGGACACGGAGAACGCGAACGGAGAGGGGGCGCCGCGGACGGTGTCCACCCGCTGCGCGATGCGCGCCACGAGCGGGCCGTCGGCGGGGAACCACGCGTCGAGCGACCAGCCGCGGGCGGCCAGCCGGGGGATGGCGCGTTCGAGGACGATGCCGGCTCCCTGGACCTCCGCCTCATGGAAGAGGAGCAGCGCCCGGGACGGCTCGCGGTCGCGCGCCGGCACGGCTAGGCGGCGCCCAGTCGGCGGCGCGCGGCCTGGCGGACCTGGTGGCGGTAATGGCGTCGCCGCCAGTGGTCGTTCTCCGCGCAGAGCCGCTCGAGCTCGGCGCAGAGCGCGGTCCCGGCCGCGCCGCGCAGGCGCCGCCGCTCGCGCAGGACGGGGCGCAGGCGGCGCAGCGTGACCCACCAGGCGACCGCGACGCGGGGATCGCGGAAGCGCAGGCCGCGGACGAGCGTCTTGACCGCCATGCGCGCCGCGAAGCCGGCGACGGCCGGCCGGGCGCGGGCCTTGAGGTGGGCGAGCAGCCCGTTCTTGATCTGCTCGGCGCTCCAGCGGGGGCCGCCACCGGTGCCGTGCGGATCGTGGACGGCGACGGCCTGCCAGTCGTGCACCACCCGCCGACCCGCCAGGCGCGTGCGCCAGCAGAAGTCGGTGTCCTCCCAGTAGAGGAACATCCGCTCGTCGAAGCCGCCCAGGCGCTCGAAGTGCTGGCGCTCGACGAGCATCACCGCGCCGGCCATCGTGGCGACGTCCTCGAGCTTCGGCTCGACCACGTGCTCGGCGTCCCCTTCGACCATCTTGGGGAAGCTCACGGCGATCTCCGGGTGGGCCACCAGGTTGCCGACCAGGGCGAGGAGCATGTCGGGGTGGAAGAGGACGTCCGGGTTGGCGAACAGCAGCAGGTCGCCCCGGGCGCCTCGCGCGCCCGCGTCGCAGCCGCCACCGAAGCCGAGGTTCCGCGGCGCGAGAAGGAGCTCCACCCGCTCCTGGGCGGCGAGCCAGGCGACGCTCCCGTCGGTCGAGCCGTTGTCGACGACCACGAGCTCGAGCGGGACGGCCACCCCGCTCCAGACGCTCTCGACGAAGGGCGCCAGCACGGCCAGGCCGTTGAAGTTCACCGCGATGACCGAGACGCGGCGCGCGACCTCCTCCACCAGTCCGGCCGGGGCGGCGAAGGAGCCGGGCTCGCTCACGGCGCGACGGGGACCCGGTCGACTGCGAGCAGCTCGGTGAGCTTCTCGATCGAGTAGCTCTCCTCGGCGATGGTGCGGCCGGCGCGCGCCACCTCGGGGGCGCCGTCCCGCAGGACCTCGATCAGGGCGCGGGCGTACTCCTCCGCGCCGGCCCCCTCGCGGTAGTGGACGCCCGCGACGAGGTCGAGCCCCTGTGCCGCGACGGGGGTCGCGACGACGGGCAGCCCGTGCGCCAGCCCCTCGACGAACTTGAGCGGCGAGCCCCCGCCGGTCAGCAGCGGGACTAGGACGCACGACGCGCGCCGGTAGGCGTCCTCGAGGTCCTCGACGAAGCCGAGCCGGTCCACGCGCGGGTCCACCTGCTCGTCGAGGTCGAGCCCGCGCCCGACGAGCGCGAGGCGGGCCTCCGGCAGCTCGCGCCACACGCGGTCCATCACCTCGTCGAGCAGGAAGCGCACGGCCTCGCGGTTCGGCGGCCAGGTGAAGTCCGCGACGAGCAGCGCCGCGCCGCTGAGCGGAGGCGGGTCGATCGGGGCGACGGCGCTCACGTCGACGACGTTCGGCACGTAGCGGACGGCGGCCCCCGGGCAGAGCGCGCGCGCTCCCGCCACGTCGGCGTGGCTGACCATCCACGTCTCGCTCGATCGCGCCAGGAGCCTGCGCTCGAACCGCTCGAGTTCCTTCTGCGAGCCGAGCGCGTCCGCGCCGAGCTGCTTCTGGAAGCTCGACTCCAGGTTGTGGGCGTTGAGGATCACCCCGTGGGAGCGCTCCAGCGCGCGCAGGGCCATCCGCGGGCCCGTCCCGTCCCCGATGATCCGCCCGGTCCCGGGGGCCGGCGCGAGCTCACGGGCGCGGGCCAGGAGCTCGGGGCTGATCACCCGGGAGATGCGGGCCGGCGTCCCGGCCAGGCGGGCCGCCGCGACCGCCGCCGCCCGGCGGACGCCCCGTGAGGAGACGACCGGGTGCAGGCGGATGTTCGGCTGGTCGACGTACTCCGGAGAGGGCTCGTCGGCGCCGAACTGCACGTAGAGTAGGTCCACCGGGCCGCGCGCCGCGAGCGCCTTGACGATCGCGTAGACGCGCAGGGCCCGGCCGACGCCGAGCGTCGGGGTGTGGCTGGTGACGAACAGGTCGGACACGTCGGGGTTCCTCAGCGGAGCTCTCGGGTCAGGCGGGGGAGCGCGGCCTCCGGCGACTCCGCCGGGTCCAGCGGGGCGGCCGCTCCGCGCACCTGCGCGGCCAGCCCGCGGTGGACCCGACGCGCCCCCGCGTCGGCCAAGAGGATGGCATCGATCCGGCGCACCTGCTTGGCGCCCATCAGCGCCCGGGCGAAGCCCAGCGGCCCGGCCGACTCGGCGGTGCGGACGAAGAGCCCCTCCGCGGCGGTCTCGACGCCGGCCGGAAGGACGAGCTCGCTGTCGCCGCCCGCCCCCAGGGCGATGGCCTCCCGCACCCACCGCGCGGCCCGGAGCGCCCCGTCGGCGCTCGTGGCCAGCGCCACGATGCGGATCGGGCCGGCGGCGGGCATCGCCTCGCCGAGGTGGCCGGCGCCCGCGGGGGCGTCCCCGGCGTCGCGACGAGCGAGCACGCGGCACCAGACGAGCACGTCGGAGCCCGCGTCGAGGCCGACCTTCAGGACGCCGCGCCAGCCGTCGCGCCAGGCCCCGTCGACCACGAGCCGGTAGAGCAGCTTGGCCGCCGGCCGCCCGAGCACCCCGACCGCCACGGTCCGCGGCGTGAGCCGCGGGCGGAACTGCCCCGCCTCCAGCCGGGCGTACCGCCACGGGTCGCCGAGCGCCTCGGACCAGCCGTCCGCGAGGACGTGGACCATGTCGTGCCGGAGGGCGTGGGTGGCGGCCCGCGGCTTGAGGCCCTCGTGCACCGTCCGGCCCTCGTCGTGGCGGTAGGCGCCCCGGCGGAACATCCGCGTCCGGTAGTTCGGGTACTGCGCCGAGGGCCCGAGGTCGGCGCCCAGGAAGCGGTGGCGCATCGGCAGCGCCAGGATGTCGACGTGGTCGCGCGCCCCGGGGGTGGCGAGGAACGCCAGGATCTCCGCCGCGAGCTCCGGGGTGATCGTCTCGTCCGCGTCCACCTCGAGGATCCAGTCGCCCGTGGCGGCGTCCGCGGCCACGTTGCGCTGGGCGCCGAAGCCCGGCCACGGGTTCTCGACCACCACCGCCCCGGCCCGTCGGGCGACGGCCACGGTGCCGTCCACGGAGCCCGAGTCGACGACGACCGCCTCGTCGCAGAACGCGACGCTCGCGAGGGCGTGCGGGAGGTTCCGCTCCTCGTCGCGCACGATCAGGCACGCGCTGATCGAGTCTCGGGCCTCGGCGGTCACGTCGGGAGGCGGCGGCGCGCCCCGGCGGACTTCAGCGCGTGCACGGGCGCGTAGAGGCCGGCCGCCTTGATCCGCAGCCGGGTGAGGGTCGTCGCCGGGAACACCGGCTCGCGCGGCAGTGCGAGGGCGCGCCAGCTGCCGGCGCCGTCGTTGGCGCAGGCCACGGTGTAGCCGGCCTGGGCGGCCGCCGAGCGCGTGGCGGCGTCGTGGCGGCCGAAGGGGTAGGACATCGTGAGCACCGGGTGCTCCAGCAGCTCCTCGAGCACCGCCCGGCTGCGGCGCAGCTCGTGGAGCCGCGCCGAGGGGGTGATCAGCGGGAGCTTGACGTGCTCCTGGGAGTGCGCGCCGATCTCGCAGCCCGCGCGCTCCAGGAGGGGGACCTCCTCCGGGCGCAGGATCCGGTGCCCCGCCCTGAGATCGGGGTGGTCGCGGCCGAAGAGGCCGGGGGCGAGGAACAGGGTCGGGGTGACCCCGCGGGGCGCGCAGATCTCGGCCGCGGCGTGCATCGAGGCCGCCAGTCCGTCGTCCAGCGTGATCGCGCCGAGGCCGTCGGCGGCGCGGCCCCCGCGGGACACCGCGGTCCACAGCTCGGTGACGCCCACGAGCCGGTAACCCGCGTCGAGGAGCGCGTCGAGCTGGGCCGCGAAGCGCGCCGGCGGCATCATCAGCCCGTGCGGATCCTCCGCGACGTCCTCATCGCCGATGCCGTGGTAGGTCAGGGCGAACGGGAGCCGACGGCCGCGGGCGGCGGCTGCCCCGTGCTCCACCAGGTGGCGTACGAGGCTCACGCCGCGCCCGCCACGTCGCCCAGGAGGACCATGCGCGACTCCCACGAGAAGCCCTGCACCCGCTCGGAGCGCGCGCGTCGCCGGTCGGGGCCGTCGGCCGCCATCGCCGCCTCGATCGCGGCGACCATCGCCTTGGCCCCGGCCACCTTGACCACGTCGTCGACCCCGGCCAGCGCCGGCAGCGGCGTGGAGACGACGGGGAGCCCCGCCGCGAGGTACTCGTAGGTCTTCATGGGGAAGACGCTGCGCATCTCGCCGTCGACGTGGTAAGGCATCAGGGCCACGTCACCTCCGCGGAGGACCTCGGGCAGACGCTCGTAGGGCCGGTGCCCGAGCAGGTGGACGTTCGGGAGGCCCCGCAGCCCCCCGATGTCGGTGGAGGGGTCGCCCGGGCCGATCGGGCCGACGAACGCGAAGCTCCACCCGGGGCGCAGGCGGGCCAGCTCCCGCACCAGCGGGACGTCGATCTTGGACGCGATGATCGCCCCCACGAAGAGCACCCGCGGCGCCGGCAGCGCCGCGACGGCGGGGTCGACGGCGCCGGGCTCCAGTGCGGTGGCGAACGCGGCGGTGTCGGCGACGTTGAAGGCCTCGTGGACGTTCGGGTTGAGCGCGCGCATCCGCTCCACCAGCTCCGGGGCGCTGGCCAGGACGACGTCCGCCCGGCGCGCGAATCGCGTCTCGGCCGCGCGGAAGCTCTCCGCGTCGATGCCCTTCTTGGCCGCGTGGTCGTCGTCCACGTAGTACAGGACGGTCGCCGGCCGCAGCTGGTCGAGGAGCACCTCCGCCTGGGGGACGAACGTCCAGAGCAGGACGTCGCGGAAGCCCAGCCGGCGCGCGGCCCGGACCACGAGCCGGGGGAGGATCCAGGCGTTCAGGCGCCGAGCCCACGCCGAGCCGTGGAGCGGGAGGACGAGCGGGGAGACGACGTGCAGGCCGTCCACCGCACGGGGTGGCATCACCCCGCGCACCAGGCGGCGCGCGATGCGCTTCAGGTCGCGCCCGGCCACCTGCGGCCGGCGCAGCCCGAGCGACTCGACGAAGAGGATCCGGTTGTGGGCGGCCAGGCGGACCAGCAGGTGCTGCTCGTTGGTCAGGAGGTCCTTGCCCCAGTCGGAGAAGCCGACGCAGACGATGTCCCGCCCCTGCAGCGGGCGCCCCGCGCTCATCGCCGCACGCGCTCCAGCAGCCCGCGGAGCTCCGCCTTGCGCTCCGGGGAGGTCCGCGCCGACGCCCAGGTCCGCACCCGGCGCGGCGCGAGCGCGGCCGCGGCCTGGGCGACGCGCCAGGACGGCGGCACCAGCCAGGAGGTCACGAGCGTCTCTCCCTGCTCGGAGAAGCGCTGCTTGTACGGGTAGCTGCCCTCGCCGAGGTCGAGCCGGGCGGCCCCCAGCCCGAAGGCGTCCTCGATGACCTGCAGCATCCCGAGCTTCGACGGCTCGAGCTCCGCGTGCTCGGTGTCGAAGCCGCTCAGCCAGTAGCCGACCTGCCGCCCGGCGACCAGGACGACGCTCGAGGCGATCGTCCGGCCGTGGAGGTCCAGCGACCAGACGCGCAGGCGGCCCGCCGCGACGAGGCGCGGCCCGGCGTCGCGCACGAACGCCGCGACCGGCGGGGGCACCGCCCGGGAGCCGCCGCGCGCCTCCCAGCGGCCGACGTGGAGGCGCAGGAACGTGTCGAGGTCCGCCGCCGCGCTCGCCTCGTCGGCCAGCCGGAACGCCGCGCCGGTCTCCTCGAGCGCGAGCTTGCGCGCGCGCCGCAGCCGCTTGCGGAAGTGCCTGCCCTTCGCCGCGAACCACGGCTCGAAGCCCTCCGCGTCGAGATCGAGGACCAGGGCGGTCGCCCGCGCCGTGACGACGGTGCGCGGGCGGCGGTTGCCCGGCCAGGCGGCGGCCACCAGCCGCGGCCAGGGGGAGCCCTCCTCGAGGCCCTCGAAGCCGACCATCTGCAGTCGCGGCCGGAGCGCGTGGAGGGCGCGGGCGACCTCCGCCGCGACCTCTGCCTCGCGACCGTCGACGGCCAGCGGCGCGACCCGCTGGCAGGTCTGCGCCCCGAGCGGGCGCCAGCGCCGCACCCCGGCCGGCCCGCGATCGCAGAAGCCGGGTGCGACGCCGACGAGCTCGTCGTCGTCGTGGACGAGCACCACCGCCAGGCGCGCGCCGGGCGGGGCCGCGTGCGCCCACCAGCCGAGCAGCCAGTCGAACGCGCAGAACGGGCGCGAGCACGCGTCGGCCAGCAGGTCCCAGGCCTCCTCGTGGCCCTCCAGTGCCGTACGGCTCGTCGCGACGGTGCTCTTCAACGCGACGGCCCGCCGGCTGGGGGCCTCGGTCAAGCGGAGCGGCGCTGCAGCTTGCGACGGGCCTCGAACGCGGTGCCCATCACGTTGCCCTTGACGCGGTCGCGGAACGGGCTGGCGCCGTAGGGCCTGGGGCTCAACCCGAGCTTGCGGACCCTGCCGTTCCACTGGTAGACGCCGCGGCGGAGGTGGTCCGCCGTGGTCTGGAACCCGACGGAGAACGAGATCGCGACCTCGGGCCCGTTCTCGACCCAGTGCGGGGTGACCGGCGGCACGTGCAGCGCCTCGCCCGGCTCCAGGTCGAACTCCGCCACGTCGACCGGCACCACCTTCGGGTTGCGACCCTCGTGGCGGTAGAAGGTCTCGAGCGCGAGGCGCTCGGCGCCCGGGTCGGGATGGCGCCCGATCGAGAACTTCTTCACCCCGCGGATGTGCAGGAGGAAGCTCGGCTCGGGGTCGTAGTGGACCGGGGTGGTGTTGCCGCCGGAGGAGATGAAGATGACCGCGTGGTGGTCCTGCAGCTCGCCGACCTGCACGCCGACCACGGGCGCCAGGTCCTCGAGGATCTCCTCGTAGAGCTCCTGGTAGCCCGCCTGGCGCGGGAGGCCGGGGACCGAGGTGGGCAGGGCCACGAACCCGGGCCGCTCGGCGATCCCCCGGATGACCTCGGCGGCGCTCAGCGCGGTCTCGCGGCCGAGCGCGACCGCGTCCGAGGCGATGACGTCGGTGTTGCCGCCGTTGTGCTCGATGGAGTCCTGCGGCAGGCGCTCGGCCAGCTCCGCGAGGGCGTCGAGCTCGAAGAGCGGGTTGCCCGGCAGGTCGTGGTTGACCTTGAAGGCCTGCTTGCCGTACTTGGTCCGGCCCTCGGCCAGGTCGTACTGGATGTGCTTCCGAACCCCGGCGGGCGTGCCGTGCGCGATGTCGGTCATGGGCCGCATGTTGCCACGTCCGCGTATGTGCGCGGAAGGGAACCGGTCGAACGTCTACCGTGCGCCGTCGATGAGCCCCTTCTGGATCTGGACGCAGGTGCTGATCGTCCTCTTCACCGTCGCCTCGATGGTCATCGCCATCACGAAGCTCGTCTGATGTTCGGCTCGATCGTGGTGGGGACCGACGGTTCGGAGACCGCCGAGCGGGCGGTCGCGCAGGCCGTGGACCTGGCGCGGGCGCTCGGCGCGCGGCTCGAGGTCGTCTGCGCCTACGCGCCCGTCGCGCGCACCCGGCTGCAGCAGGAGCGCGCGGTGGCCCCGGCCGACCTGCAGTGGATGGTCAACGCGCGCGAGGACGTGGAGGCGACCCTCCGCGCGGCGGCCGCGCAGGCCGAGGAGCAGGGGGTCGCGGTCACCACCTACGCACGCCAGGGCGACCCGGCCGACGCGATCCTCGACGTGGCCGAGGAGCGCGGCGCGGACCTCATCGTCGTCGGCAACCGCGGCATGACCGGCGCCAAGCGCTTCCTCCTCGGCTCCGTGCCCAACAAGGTCTCCCACCACGCGCCCTGCTCCGTGCTCGTCATCCGCACGGCCTGAGGCCCGCTCAGAGCACCGCGGGCGGCGGCCGGACCGGCGCGGGCGGCGCGGGCAGGCGGACCGCGGGGCCGCGTCGGGTGGCGGTCTCGGCGTCGAGCAGGCCCCATCCGTAGCGATCGTCGCGGCCCGGGGCGCCGAGGTCGCGCGCGGTGGCCTCGAGCCGCGCCTGCACGGCACCCGGCGTCGGGTGCCGCCCGAGCACCCCCGAGGCGAGGACCAGCGCCGCCGTCGCCGCGACGTGCGGCGCGGCCATGGAGGTCCCCTCGAAGCGCTCGGGAACCCCGAAGTGGTCGTGGTGGGCGCCGACGAGGGTGACCTGGTAGATGTCGCGGAGCGTGTCGTCGGACGGGTCGCAGCGGGGGTCCCCGGCCAGCTCGGCGTCGCTGCCGCCGCCCGGGGCCACCAGGTCGAGCTCGCTGCCGACGTTGGAGAAGCTCGAGAGGCAGCCGTGCTCGGTGGTCGCCCCGACGGCGATGACGTAGCGCGCCCGCGCCGGCAGCACGACGCGCGCGCCCGCGGTGTTGCCCGCGGCGGCCACGACGACCGCGCCCCTGAGGTGGGCGTAGGCGATCGCGTGGAGCACGTCGGGCACGTCGCCGGCGTCCACGTCGTCGGCGAACTCGATCGAGACGTTGATGACGTCGGCGCCGTGCCGGGCCGCCCAGCGGATCCCGCGCGCGATGTCGGTGGAGGTGCCCTCGTCGAGGTCGTCGAGCACCCGCACCGGCATCAGCCGCACGCCGTAGGCCAGGCCGGTGAGCCCGCGGGCGTTGTCCGTCGCCTCCGCGATGGTGGAGGCCACGTGGGTGCCGTGGCCCGAGCGGTCGTCGGCGAAGGCGTCGTGGTCGACGAAGTCGTGGCCGGGCACGATGCGCGCGGCCACGAGGTCGGGCGAGCGCCGGTACGGCGGCCGGTTGCGGTAGGCCACGCCCGAGTCGACGACGGCCACGACGACGCCCGCGCCGCCGGGGTGCCCCGCGGCGCGCAGGTGGCGCCACGCGCCCAGCGCGTCGACGCCGTAGGGCCCGGCGAAGTTCCACTGGTCCAGCTGCCAGCCGCCCGGGGTCGTGCCGCGCCCGGGGTCGTCCGGCAGGAACGCGCTCGCGTGCCCGAGCGTCGCCCGGCGGCCGGGGGCGGCCGCGCTCGCGCCGGGCGCGAGGGCGGCGATCAGGAGGGTCGCGACGAGCGCGATGAGCGGGCGGGACGTGGGCAACGTGCGATCCTCGCGCCACGATGACACGGCTCGCGGCGGGGCAGGCCGACCATGAGGCGGGCATGCGACTGGCGCTCGAGGAGGCCGATCGCGCTCTGGAACACGGCGACGTGCCGATCGGCGCGGTGGTCCTGCGCGACCGGGACGGCGCGCTGCTCTCCGCGGCCCACAACGAGCGCGAGCGCCGCCAGGATCCGACCGCCCACGCCGAGGTCCTCGCGCTGCGGGCGGCGGCGGCCGCCGTGGGGTCCTGGCGGGTGCTCGACGCGACGCTCTACGTCACGCTCGAGCCCTGCGCCATGTGCGCGGGGGCCATCGTGCTGGCCCGCGTGCCGCGCGTGGTCTTCGGCTGCGCCGACCCGAAGGCGGGGGCGGCCGGCTCGGTCCTGGACCTCCTCGACGTGCCGGAGCTCAACCACCGGCCCACGGTGGTCGGAGGGGTGCTCGCCGCCGCGTGCGCTCAGCGGCTGCAGGCCTTCTTCCGCGCCCGCCGGACATCGGTCCACCCGAGCGGACGACCCGAGTTGAGGAACGGCTAAACTTCGATTCGTGCCTGTGCTTAACGAAGATCGACCCGTCGGTGAGGCGGTCGAGGACTACGCGAAGGCGATCTACTCGCTCGAGCGGCGGGCGGGTGGCCTCGCCGCCGTGGGGACCAACGAGCTGGCCGCGCGCCTGCGGGTGAGCGCCGGCTCGGTCTCGGCGATGGTCAAGAAGCTCGCCGGCCTCGGCCTGGCCACCCACGAGCCCTACCACGGGGTCCGGCTCACCGAGGCGGGGATGCGGGTCGCCCTCGAGGTCCTGCGCCACCACCGGCTGCTCGAGCTCTTCCTCGCCGAGGAGCTCGGCCTGCCGTGGGATCGCGTGCACGCCGAGGCGGAGGTGCTCGAGCACGTCCTCTCCGAGGAGCTCGAGGCCTGCATCGCGGCGAAGCTCGGCGACCCGGTGGAGGACCCGCACGGCGATCCGATCCCCTCGCCGGAGCTGCACATGCCCGACGCGCCGACGGCGGCGCTCGACGAGTGCACCGTGGGCACGTCGGGCCGGTTCGTCCGGGTCTCCGACGCGGACCCCGAGATGCTCCGCTACCTCGCCGCCCGCGACATCCGCCCCGGGCAGCGCTTCCGGGTCGTGGACCGCCAGCCGTTCGGCGGGCCGGTCTTCGCGAGCTTCGACGAGACCGCCGACCGGATCCACCCGCTCGGCGGTGAGCTGGCCCACGCGATGCGCGTCGAGGCGGAGGCGCGATGAGCACCACCGTCCTGCCCCGCCCCGCCGGCTCCGTGCACGAGGGCCCGAGCGAGCTCCAGCAGCTGCGGCGGCGGGGGCGCCTGCGCGGCTCGCTGCCGCTGCTCGGGCCGGCGTTCGTCGCCTCGATCGCCTACGTCGACCCGGGCAACTTCGCGTCGAACTTCGAGGGCGGCGCCCAGTACGGCTACCTCCTCCTGTGGGTCATCCTCGCCGCGAACCTCATGGCGATGCTGATCCAGAACCTCACGGCGAAGATCGGGATCGCGACCGGCCGCAACCTCGCCGAGCTGTGCCGGGAGCGCTTCCCGCGGCCGGTCTCCTGGGCCCTGTGGGTCCAGGCCGAGCTCATCGCGATGGCCACCGACCTCGCCGAGTTCATCGGGGCGGCGATCGCCCTGAACCTCCTGTTCGGCGTCCCGCTCTTCGTCTCCGGCCTCCTCACGGCGGTCGCGTCGTTCGCGATCCTCGCGCTCCAGGCCCGGGGCTACCGGCGCTTCGAGACCGTGATCATGGGCTTCCTCGCCGTCATCCTCGCCGGCTTCCTCTACGACACGCTGAGCATCGGCTTCGACGCGCGGGGCGCGCTCGGGGGGCTCAAGCCCGCCTTCGACGGCACGGACTCCGTGCTGCTGGCCGCGGCGATCCTCGGCGCGACGGTCATGCCCCACGTGATCTGGCTGCACTCCGCGCTGACCCAGGAGCGCATCCCGCTGCGCGACGACGCCGATCGCCGGCGGATGCTGCGCTTCAACCGCATCGACGTCTCGATCGCGATGGGCCTCGCGGGGCTCGTCAACATGTCGATGCTCGTGATCGCGGCGTCCCTCTTCCATTCCCGCGGGATCGACGTCGCCGGCATCGAGGGCGTCCACTCCCAGCTCGGGCTCCTGGCCGGCGGCGGCGCCGCCCTGGCCTTCGCGCTCGCGCTGCTGGCCTCCGGCTTCGCCTCGAGCTCCGTGGGCACCTACGCGGGGCAGATCGTCATGGCCGGCTTCATCGCCCGCGCCATCCCGCTCGCGCTGCGCCGCGCGCTCACCATGGCCCCCGCGCTGATCGTCCTCGGCCTGGGCCTCGACCCGACGGACGCGCTCGTCCTCTCCCAGGTGCTGCTGAGCTTCGGCATCCCGTTCGCGCTCATCCCGGTGGTGCTCATCACGCGCAACCCGGAGGTCATGGGCCCGCTCGTCAACCGCCGCGTCACGACGGTGGTCGCCGCCCTGGTGGCCGCCGTGATCGTCTGCCTGAACGTCTTCCTGATCTACGACCAGCTCCTGGGGTGACCCCGGGGCCGCGCGGGCCGGCGGGACGGCCGGGGCGGCGCGAGGGGGCGGCGGGACGGGCCGCCGCGACGAGGGAGCGCGACGGGGCGGACCGCCGCGACGAGGGGACGGCGGGCGGACCGCCGCGACGAGGTGGCGGCGGGACAGCGGCGGTCGCGAGAGGGCCGATCCGGCCGCACTGCAGCCGGAGCGGCCCTCTCGCGGGCCGGCCGGCGGCCAGTCGCAGTCGACCTCCGCTCGTCCGCGGCCACGCATCCGCCTGCGATCCGGGCGCCGCATCGCGATCGAGCAGCGCGTCGCGGTACCCTTCCGCCCTCCCGTTGCACCGCGCTCCTCGAGCGCACACCCCGGAGGGATGCCAGAGCGGTTGAATGGGGCGGTCTCGAAAACCGTTGTGCGGTTACGCCGTACCGAGGGTTCGAATCCCTCTCCCTCCTCTGTTGATCACGGAATCCCAGCATTCAAGCCGTTTCTTGCTAGTCGAGAAGGGCGCTAGGGCCAGCGCCTTTGAGCCGGTCAACGCCGCTCAAGACCGCTGGTCCGGGGAGTCGACTGCCCCGCACGTGCCCCGCACGTGCCCCGCACTTGCCCCGCAGGCAGGTGCGAGGCGCAAGTCGGGGGGGTGGGTAGTTCACGGTGTCGCGCGACTTAGAACCGCTTGCAAAATGCAGGGTTATGTCTTTTGGCGCGGAATCTGTCGGCGGTGTTGTCGACAGTTGGAGGTCATGGAGGTGCCGTCTCGCTTTGAGATCGACGATGTGTTGTGGGCGGAGATCGAGCCGTTGATCCCGGTCCGTCAGCGCCGTCGTTGCCACCCGGGTCGCAAGGCGATCTCCGACCGGCTGGTGCTCAACGGCATCCTGCACGTGCTGCACACCGGCATCGCGTGGGAAGACCTGCCTCAGGAGTACGGCTACGGCTCCGGGGTCACCGCGTGGCGGCGCCTACGCGACTGGCAGGCCGCCGGAGTCTGGGAGGCCTTGCATCAGCGGCTGCTCGTAAAGCTCAACGCGGCGGGCGCGATCGACTGGTCGCGCGCTTCGGTTGACGGCAGCCACATTCGTGCGCTTTTGGGGGGCTCCTGACGGGGCCATCCCCAGTAGATCGCGCCCGCAACGGCTCAAAGCACCACCTCCTCGTTGACGCCACCGGAATCCCTGGCCGTCGCGTTGACCGGCGGCAATCGCCACGACGTCACCCAGCTCATGCCGCTGCTCGACGCCCTGCACGCCCGCCCTGTGGTCGGCAAGTCCGGCCGCCCGCGACAGAAGCCCGACGTCGTCTTGGCCGACCGCGGCTACGACTTCGACAAGTACCGCCGCCTGCTCAGAGCACGCAACATCAAGCCGGTCATCGCCCGCCGCGGCGTCGCGCATGGCTCCGGGCTTGGCCGTCAGCGCTGGGTCGTCGAGCGCAGCTTCGCGCATCTGCACAACTTCCGCCGGCTGCGGATCCGCTACGAACGCCACCCCGAAATCCACACCGCATTCCTCACGCTCGCCTGCGCCATCCTCTGCCACCGCCGCCTCAAATCATTGTGAAAGACCCTC
>CAXSFZ010000030.1:0-42290 GCA_964236905.1 uncultured Solirubrobacteraceae bacterium
CGACGGTCCGCGCCGGCTGTCGGGCGGGTGGGTCGTCGGCGTGGGGCGTCGGTGTGGGCGCGACGGTCCGCGCCGGCTGTCGGGCGGGTGGGTCGTCGGCGTGGGGCGTCGGTGTCCACGGGGCGCGACGACGGTGCGGGGGCCCTCGCGTGCCCCAGGGTGCGACGACGGCCGCGTCAGCGCCGCGGCGGACCGCGCCGCCGCGGAACGCCGCGTCAGCCCCGCGCGGCGTCAACACCGCGGCGGACCGCGCCATGCGATCCGCGATCGCGGGTCAGGCGGCGCTCAGGTGTCGCGCTCGACCTCGCCGGTCACCGGGTTCACGCGCGAGGAGCTGGGGCGGGGGGACACGCGTACCGGGAAGGTGCCGGTGACGGGGGAGTCGCCCTTGGCGTCGCGCGCCTTGGCCCGGCCGTTGAGGCCGGCGGCGATCGTGTAGCGGACGCGGTAGCGACCGGCCGCCACGGGGGTGAGCTTCCAGACGAAGGTGCGCGTCTGCCCTGGTGCGAGGCCGGCGAGCGCCCAGGTGCCGACGAGCGCGGTGCCGCCGCCGCGGGGGCCCTCGTCGACGATCCAGATCGGGCGCTGGGGATCGGCCAGGCCCGCCTGCTGCGAGCGGCGGTAGAACGAGTCGACCGTGACCGCGACGTCGGGAAGGGCCGCTGAGCCGGTGTTCTTGACCGCGATGCGCATCCGCGCGGGCTGCGCGAGGCGCTGGCGGGCCGGGAAGGAGGCCTCCGTGACGTCGACGGTGTAGCTCCGGGCGGCCTCGTGGGCGTCCTGTCGCTCGCCACCTCCGCACCCGCCGAGGGCCAGTGCACCCGCGGAGAGCGTGATGGCCGTGAGCGGGGTCCATCGGGGCGGCAGGGGGCGGCGACCCGTCATCGGCGCGAACGTACCACCGCGCCCGCGGCCCGGCGTGGGGACCACCCGCAGGCCCGGCGTGGCCCCACCCGCAGGCCGGACGTGGGACCACCCGCAGGCCCGGCGTGGCCCCACCCGCAGGCCGGACGTGGCCCCACCGCAGGCCTGACGTGGGCCCCGCCGGCGGGCCCCGCGAGGGCCGGCCTGGGCGCCGGGCGGTTGCCGCTTGGCAGCCGTGTGACCGGTCGCATACAGTGGCCCGCGGGTGCCGTGGCCTGCGACTCCCGTGGTCGAACCAGAGAGATCCCGCCGTGGTCCGCACCGTCGCCGATCGAGCCTTCCTTCCCACGAAGAACCTGCTCGAAGAGGTCGGGGACATGATGATCCTGACGGGCAAGACGCTGGTCTCGGCCCTGCGCCCGCCGTACCCCTACGGCGGCGAGTTCGTCTCGCAGTTCCTCTTCGCGCTGCGGCTCTGCTGGTTCCCGCTGCTCGTCTCGACCGTCGCGTTCGGCTATGGCGCCCCGGGCCTGCAGGCGGCCAACTTCCTCGTGCTCTTCGGAGCGCTCGACCGCCTGGGCGGCTTCTTCGTCCTGGCCTCGATCCGCGAGTTCGCCCCGTTCGTGACGGCCATCGTGCTCGCCGGCGTCGCCGGCACGGCGATCACCGCCGACCTCGGCGCGCGCAAGATCCGCGAGGAGCTCGACGCGCTGCAGGTGCTCGGCGTCGATCCCGTGAAGAACCTCGTGGTGCCCCGCTTCCTGGCCCTCATGCTCGTGACGGGCCTCTTCAACATCTACGCGCTGCTGTTCGGGATCTTCGGTGGCATCCTCGCCACCCTGGTCAACGGCGCGCCGCTCGGCCCGTTCTGGGCGACGTTCTTCACGAACGCCTCGGTCACCGACCTGTGGGGCTCCGCCCTGAAGACGACGCTGTTCGGCGCGATCATCGCGATCGTCTGCTGCTACAAGGGCATGACGGCCTCCGGCGGGGCCGAGGGCGTCGGCCGGGCCGTCAACCAGGCGGTCGTCATCGCCTTCCTCGGCGTGTTCGCCTTCAACTACGTCTTCACCCAGACGCTGCTGGCGACGCACGCCGAGATCACGGTGATCCGCTGATGCTCGCGCTGCCCAAGGAGCTCTTCGGGAGCCTCGGGGAGATCGCGAAGTTCTGCGGCCGCGTCGTCGGCCAGGTCTACGGCCTGCGCGTCTTCCGGTTCTTCGGCGAGGCGCTGCGCCAGTGCGGCATCCTGGTCCTCTCCTCGACGCTCGTGATCTGGGGGCTCGTCTTCATCATCGGCCTGCAGTGCGGCATCGAGGGCGCCTACTTCGACCGCTCGGTCGGGGCGCCCGCCTACGCGGGGGTCTTCGCGGCCTGGTGCGACCTGCGCGAGCTCGTGCCCTACGCGTTCGGCTACATGATGGCCGCCAAGGTCGGCACCGGGATCGTCGCCGAGCTCGGCTCCATGCGGATCTCGGACGAGATCGACGCGCTCGAGGTCATGGGCATCAACTCGATGGTCTTCCTCTGCGCCACGCGCCTGCTGGCGGCCTGGCTCGTGCTGCCGTTCATGTACATCGCCGCGGTGGGAGCGGGCTTCGCGGCGAGCTACCTCGCCGTCGTGCAGCAGATCGGGGAGGTCTCGAGCGGCGGCTACTTCTTGATCTTCTGGATGTTCCAGAACCCTCCCGACCTGCTCTACAGCGTCCTGAAGGGCATGACGATGGCGACCGTGATCGTGCTGGTCGGCTGCTACTACGGCTACAACGCCGGCGGCGGACCCGTGGGCGTGGGCACGGCGACCGCGAAGTCCATGGTCCTCAACATCGTCCTTGTGCACCTCATCGGGATGCTCGGCACCCAGCTGTTCTGGGGGGCCAACCCACGCGCACCCATCGGAGGCTGACGCCGTGCCGTCCTCTCGCGAACCCGACGCCTGGACCGAGCCCGACGGCGCGGACGCGGAGCGCCTCGCTCCCGGCCGCGAGCGCGGCGAGCCTCCCCGGGTCTCGGTGGTCAACGAGCCCCAGGTTCCCGGCAACGCGGAGGACGAGTACCGCTGGCACACGGGGCTCAAGCGCGCGTCGGGGATGGCCGACGCCGTCGAGTTCATCGACGTCCACAAGGCGTTCGGCCGCAACAAGATCCTGCGCGGCCTGGACCTGGGCCTGCCCGAGGGCAAGATCTCGATGATCCTGGGGCCGTCGGGCACCGGCAAGTCCGTGTGCATCAAGCACATGGTCGGGCTGCTCTACCCCGACGAGGGCGACGTGCTGGTCCACGGCGAGTCCGTGCCGAACATGCTCGACGACGAGCTCTTCGAGATGCGCAAGAAGTTCGGCGTGCTCTTCCAGGACGGGGCGCTCTTCGGGTCGATGGACGTCTTCGACAACGTCTGCTTCCCGTTGCGCCAGCACACGGACAAGAGCGAGGAGGAGATCACCTCGATCGTCTCCCGCCGCCTGGCCGAGGTCGGCCTCGACTCCGCGGGCGACAAGATGCCGAACGAGCTCTCGGGGGGGATGCGCAAACGCGCGGGCTTCGCGCGGGCGCTCGTGCTCGACCCGGACATCGTCCTCTTCGACGAGCCCGACTCGGGGCTCGACCCGGTGCGCACCGCGCTGCTGGGCGAGCTCATCCAGGAGATCCACGAGGACGTGATGAACGAGCGCGCCGACCGCGGCGGCCACCTGCCCGCCTTCACGCTCATCACCCACGACATCATGACCGCGCGCCGCGTGGCCGAGCACATCTCCGTCCTCTGGAAGGGGAAGATCGTCGAGTCGGGCCCCGCCGAGGAGCTCTTCAACTCCGACAACGCGTTCGTCCGCCAGTTCCTGTCCGGCGAGTCCCAGGGCCCGCTCGGCATGGAGTGACGCCGCGCGGCCCGGGTCGCGGCGGCCCTGCGCCACCGTCCGTCGCTTAACGCCAGATGAACCTGCGGCTCACGACACTGCCGTTCGGTCGCTGCGAGGTGTGATGGCCGTCACCCCCACGCAGCATCCTGAGAAGTCCCGCTTGCCTCGCCCGACCATCCACCCCATCCGCCCCACGTGACCGTCGCCCGGGCCCTGGCCATGGCGGCGCTCGTCGGTGTGCTCGTGGTCGCCGCGGTGGTGCTGCTGCGCGGCAGCGAGCAGACCGAGTACCACCTCCGATTCCAGAACGCGGGTCAGCTCGTCACGGACGACGACGTGCAGATCGGCGGCCGGCGCGTCGGTTCGGTGCAGCGGATCGAGCTCACCGACGACAACGAGGCGGAGATCACCATCGCGGTCGACGACGACTTCGTGCCGCTCACCACCGGGACGACCGCGGTCGTGCGCGCGACGTCCCTGTCCGGCATCGCTAACCGGTACATCGCGCTCACCAAGGGGCCGGGCAGGCCCCTCGCGGAGGGGGCGCAGATCACCGCGGAGAAGACGACGACCCCCGTGGACCTCGACCAGCTCTTCGCGACCTTCGACCCGAGGACGCGCAAGGGCCTGCAGCAGCTCATCTCCGGCTCGGCCCGGCAGTACGCCGGCGTCGGGAAGCAGGCCAACGAGGCGCTCAAGTACCTCAGCCCGGCGCTGAGCTCGACGGACCGCCTGGTGAACGAGCTCACGCGCGACCAGCAGACCTTCCAGGACTTCGTGGTCTCCTCGAGCCGGGTCGTCAGCGCGGTCGCCGAGCGCCGGGACGACCTGTCCGGCCTCGTGGCCAACGCCGGGCGGACGGCCCAGGCGGTCGGCCAGGAGAACGCCTCGCTGGACTCGGCGCTGCAGGTGCTCCCGACCACCCTGCGCCGCGCCGATACGACCTTCGTCAACCTGCGCTCCACCCTGGACGACCTCGACGAGCTCGTGGACGTCTCCAAGCCGGCGACGAAGGACCTCGCGCCGTTCCTGGCCGAGCTGCGCCCGCTGGTCGCCGACGCTCGCCCGACCCTGGCCGACCTGCGGACGCTGATCCGCAGCCCCGGGGCGGGGAACGACCTCGTGGAGCTCCTGCAGAAGGCGCCGCGGCTGGAGCGCGTCGCCCGGCCGGCCCTCGCCAACTCGATGACGGCGCTGCGGAAGAGCACGCCCGTGCTCCAGTTCATCCGGCCCTACACCCCGGACTTCACGGGCTGGCTGCGCGACTTCGGCCAGACGACGGCCAACTACGACGCCAACGGCCACTTCGCCCGCATCGCCCCGATCTTCAACGCCTTCCAGGTCACGGCGACCAACGGCCTCGTCCCCAACAAGGGGCTGGCCCGGCCGACCGCCACCGCCACGGGGCAGCTCCGGCGCTGCCCGGGCTCGGCCACCCAGGCCGCGCCGGACGGCTCGAACCCCTACCAGGACGCGGACGGGACGCTCGACTGCGATCCGGCGGCGGTGCTCCCCGGCCCATGAGGCGCCTGCTCTCCCTCGCGCTCCTGGCCGCCGCGGCGGCGGCCTTCGCGCTTCTCGGCACCGGTGCGAGCGACGGCACGGGCTCGAGCTACCTCGTCGACGCGGAGTTCCGCAACGCCTTCTCGGTGATCCCGGGCGAGGACGTGAAGATCGCGGGGGTGAAGGTCGGGTCGATCAAGGACCTCGACGTCACCGACCGCCAGACCGCGTCCGTGCTCCTCGAGGTGACCGAGCCGGGCTTCGGCGACTGGCGCGCGGACGCCGAGTGCTCGATCCGCCCGCAGTCGCTCATCGGCGAGAAGTTCGTCGAGTGCACCCCGACCCAGCCGCGACCGCAGGGAGCCGCGGTGCCGCCGCTGCTGCGAACGCGCAAGCGCGACGGCAAGACGGTCGCGGTGCTCCCGATCTCCCAGACGAGCCGCCCGGTGGACCTCGACCTCGTCGGGAACATCACGCGCCTGCCCTACCGCCAGCGGCTGACCATCCTGCTCAACGAGTTCGGCGCCGGCCTGGCGGGGCGCGGCGCGGACCTCGCCAAGGTGATCCGGACCGCCGATCCGTCGCTCAAGGCCACCGACAAGGTGCTCGACATCCTCGGCGCGCAGGACGCGGTCCTCCGCAAGCTCGCCACGGACTCCGACGCGGCGCTCGCGCCGCTGGCCCGCGACCGCCGGCAGGTCGCCGACTTCGTGACCCAGTCGGGGAAGGTGGCCGAGGCCACCGCCGACCAGCGCCAGGCGCTGGAGGCCGGCATCCAGCGGCTGCCGCGCTTCCTGCGCGAGCTGCGCCCGACGATGGAGCGCCTCGGGGCGCTCTCCGACCAGGGGACCCCGCTGCTGCGCGACCTCGGGACCGCCGGCCCCGACGTCGGCCGCTTCGTCAAGGAGCTGGGCCCGTTCTCGAGCTCCGCGACGGCCTCGCTGACCTCGCTCGGCGACGCGAGCGTCGTCGGCCGGCAGGCGCTCGTGGAGAGCCGCCCGATCGTCGGCGACCTCAAGGACCTCACCGGCTCGAGCAAGGTCCTCGCACGGGACCTGCGCGAGCTGACCGAGAGCTTCCGCGACACGGGCGGCATCGAGCGGCTGATGGACTACGCCTACTACCAGGTGGCCGCCGTCAACGGCTTCGACAAGTTCGGGCACTACCTCAGGGCGCAGCTGCTCGTGAACCTGTGCTCGAGCTACCAGCTCGAATCGAACCCGCAGTGCATCGCCACCTTCGTGAAGAAGGGCTCGGCCGCCGCGAGCCCGGGGGTCGACGAGGCCAGTCGCGACCCCGCGCTCGTGCGGGTCGACAAGGTGCTCCGCGGCGCCGACCCCAAGCCGCTCGTGGCGGCCGACGCCGCCGCCGGCCGCGACGTCGACGGGTCGAGCGACGGAAGGACCGCTGACGCGGTGTCGACGCGAGCCGCGACGGCCGCGGCAACCTCAGATCCAGTGTCAGCGGGTGCCGCGGGCGCGTCCCCCGCGGCGGCCGGAGCCTCCGCCGCGGGAACCGGAGCCTCCGCCGCGCGAAGCTCCGCGGCCGCCACCGCCCCGAGCGCGGGCGTGCGCTCGCTGCTCGACTACCTGCTGGGAAGCGGCACGTGAAGCGCCGCCGCCAGGGCTCGATCGCCGCGAACCCCGTGCTCATCGGCGCGGCCACCGTGCTCGTGATCGTCGTCGCGGTCTTCCTGGCCTACAACGCCAACTCCGGCCTGCCGTTCGTCCCGAGCTACCGCCTGCGGGCCGACGTGCCGAACGCCGCGCAGCTCGTCAAGGGCAACGAGGTCCGCCTCGGCGGCGTGCGGGTCGGCGTAGTCGACGACATCACGCCCAAGCGGCTGGCCGACGGACGGGTCGTGGCCGAGCTCGAGCTCAAGCTGGAGACGACGGTCAAGCCGCTGCCGGTCGACTCCACCGTGCTGATCCGGCCGCGCTCGGCGCTCGGCCTGAAGTACGTCGAGCTGACGAAGGGCACGCAGGCGCGGGGCTACGCCGACGGCGCGCTCGTGAAGCTCGCCCGGGCGCGGCCCACCCCCGTCGAGTTCGACGAGGTGCTCTCGACCTTCGACGCCCCGACCCGGACGGCCATCCGCTCGAACCTCGTCGAGTTCGGCGACGCGCTGGCCGGTCGCGGCCAGGGCCTCAACGTCGCCGTCCAGGACCTGAACCCGCTGCTCGCGACCCTCCAGCCCGTCATGCGCAACCTCGCCGACCCGGACACGCGGCTGGCGCGGCTCTTCCGCGCGCTGGGCGCGACCGCCGCCGAGGTCGCCCCGGTCGCCGAGACGCAGTCGGCGCTGTTCCGGGACCTCGACACCACCTTCGCCGGCCTCGCCCGGGTCACCCGCCCGCTCCAGGACTCGATCGCCGGCGCCCCCCCCGCGCTCGACGCGGCGATCACCCAGCTCCCCCGCCAGCGCCCGTTCCTGCGCAACACCGAGGCGCTCTTCGCCGAGCTGCGGCCCGGGGCGCGCGCCCTGGCCGCGGCCGCGCCGACGCTGGCCGACGCCCTCGAGCTCGGCACCCCCGTGCTGCGGCGCTCCGTGGCGCTCAACCGGCGCCTGACGCCGACCTTCGCGTCGCTGCAGCGCTTCGCCGAGGACCCCCTCGCGTCCCTCGGGGTGCGCGACCTCGCGAACACCTCGCGGATCCTCGCCCCGACGGTGGCCCACCTGAAGCCCGCGCAGACCGTCTGCAACTACGTCTCGCTGTGGTTCCGCAACGTCTCCGACCTGCTGAGCCAGGGCGACACGCTGGGGACGGGCCAGCGCTTCATCATCGTCGCCACGCCGCAGGGCCCGAACAACGAGGGCCTCTTCTCGACCGCCCCGGCCGACGGCGGCACGCCGGCCCGCGACAACTACCTGCACTCGAACCCGTACCCGAACGTCTCGGCCCCGGGCCAGACGCAGGAGTGCGAGGCCGCCAACGAGCCCTACGCGATCGGCCGCCAGGTGATCGGCAACGTCCCGGGCAACCAGGGCCAGAGCACCGAGAAGACGGTGATCAGCCGCAAGTGATCGGCCGCAGCCGCACCCGGACCCTCCGCAAGGACCGCTCGGGCGCCAACCCGGTGCTGGTCGGCGTGCTCGTCACGGTGGTGGCCGCGGTGGCCGTGTACTTCGGCTTCACGAAGGCGAACCCGTTCGCCGACCCGTTCGAGGTGAAGGCCGTCTTCACCTCCGCCAACTCCATCCGCAAGAACTCGCCCGTCCGGATCGCGGGCGTCAACGTCGGCAAGGTCGAGCGCGTCGAGCGCCAGGACGGCACGGACGCGGCCGTGGTGACCATGCGGCTGCAGGACAGGGCGCTGCCGATCCACAAGGACGCCACGCTCAAGATCCGCCCGCGGATCTTCCTCGAGGGCAACTTCTTCGTGGACCTCCAGCCCGGGACGCCGAGCGCGCCGACCATCGGCGACGGCGACACGATCAGCGTCGCGCAGACCGCCACGCCGGTCCAGCTCGACCAGCTGCTGACCGCGCTCCAGAGCGACACGCGCGAGAGCCTCAAGTCGCTGCTGATCGGCTACGGCCAAGCGCTCACCGACAAGCCGACGGCGGCCGACGACCGGGACGGGAGCCCGCTCACGCGGGGCCAGACCGCCGCCGAGTCGCTCAACGACGCGGCGCGCACGGGCGCCGACGCGCTGCGCGGCACCGCGGTGGTCGACGACGCCCTCCAGGGAGAGCGGGCCGGCGACCTGAGCGGCCTCATCGCCTCGCTGGGGAAGGTCACCAAGGCGCTCGACACCCGCAGGCCGCAGCTGCAGGGCCTGATCACCGAGTTCAACCAGACCATGGGCGCGCTCGCCGCCGAGGACGGCAACCTGCGCACCTCCATCCGCGAGCTCGCGCCGACGCTCCGGACCACCAACCGCACGCTGGCGAGCCTCAACGCCGCGTTCCCGAGCACGCGCGCCTTTGCTCGCGAGCTCCTGCCCGGGGTGCGCGAGACGCCGGCGACGATCGCCGCCGCCCGCCCGTGGGTCGCCCAGACGCGCCGGCTGCTCGGCGCCGACGAGCTGCGCGGCCTGACGGCGCAGCTCCGGCCCGCGACCCGGGACCTCTCCCGGGCGGTCGACACCGGCGTGGAGCTGCTGCCGCAGCTCGACGACGCCACCCAGTGCCTCGCGAAGGTCATCCTCCCCACGGGGGACATCAAGATCGACGAGGGCGCGCTCTCCTCGGGGCGCGAGAACTACAAGGAGTTCTGGTACGCGATGGTCGGGCTGGCCGGCGAGGCGCAGAACTTCGACGGCAACGGCCCGTACGTGCGCTTCCAGACCGGCGGCGGCGAGCAGACCGTCTCGACCGGCACGGGCGGCAACCTGGCGGAGAAGCTCTTTGCCAACGTCCCCTCGGTGCCGCTCGGGACGCGCCCCGCCTACCCCGGCCACAAGCCGCCCTACGAGCCCGAGGCGCCCTGCAAGGACCAGCGGATCCCGGACCTCAACGCCGCGCGGACCGGCGCCGCGGACGGCAAGGCGCCCGGCGCGTTCCAGGCGGCGGCGCAGCCATGAGGCTCCTGCGCGCGTACGCCACGAACCTCTCGGCGATCGTCGGCCTCGCCCTCGTCGCCGCGCTGGTCGGCGGCTTCGTCCTCGCCCACCAGCGCTTCACGCTGCCCGGGGGGGTCCCGTTCCTCGGCTCGGACTTCGTCGACTACCGGGCCACGCTGCCGACCGCGCAGTCGATCACCCCCGGCCAGGGGCAGACCGTGGACGTCGCCGGCGTCCCGGTCGGAGAGCTCTCCAAGGTCGACCTGGTGGACGGGCGCGCCGTGGTGACGATGCGGATCCGGAAGAAGTTCACGCCGATCTACCGCGACGCGACCGCCGTGGTGCGCCCGAAGACGGGGCTCAACGACATGGTGCTCGAGCTCTCGCCGGGCTCCAAGCGGACCGGGGAGCTGCCGACCTCCTCTCAGGTCCCGGTCGACCAGTCGCTCGCCAACGTCAACCTCGACGAGCTCCTGGCCGGCTTCGACGCGGACACCCGCTCCTACCTCCAGCTGCTGCTGGGCGCGGGCGGGCAGGCCCTGGACGGGAACGGCCGGGCGCTGTCGAACACCCTCCGGCGCTTCGAGCCGACCAGCAGCGGCCTCGAGCGCATCACGGCGAAGCTCGAGGACCGGCGCGGGAACATCCGCCGGACGGTGACGAACCTCCGCAGGCTCTCCGGCGCGCTCGCCGACAAGGACGACGACCTGGCCTCCCTCGTGGACTCCTCCGAGGCGGTCTTCCGCTCGTTCGCCAACCAGGACGCCCGGCTGCGCGAGACCCTCCGCGAGCTCCCGCCGACCCTGCGGTCGACCACCACGAACCTCGCGAAGGTGGACCGGCTGGCCGACCAGCTCGGGCCGGGCCTCGAGAAGCTCCGGCCGGCGGCCCGCGCCCTCGGCCCGTCCCTGCGCCAGACCCGGCCGTTCCTGCGCCGGACCGAGCCGGTCGTCCGCGAGCAGCTGCGCCCGTTCTCGCGCGACGCGCTGCCGACGGTCCGCCTCCTGCGCCCGGCCGCCCGGGACCTGGCGAGCGTCACCCCGGAGCTGACCCGCACCCTGAAGGTGGTCAACTACCTCTTCAACGAGCTGGCCTACGACGACCCGAAGGACGACAACGACTCCTACCTGTTCTGGATCAGCTGGGCCAACCACCTCGGCAACACGGTCTTCGCCCAGGCCGACGCCCACGGGCCGATCCGCAAGGGCGTCGTGCAGATCAGCTGCTCGAGCCTGCCGATCCTGAAGAACCTCATCACGGCCAACCCGCAGCTCGGGACCCTGACCGGCCTGCTCGACGCGCCGCTCAACACGCCCGGCTGCCCCGGGGCGGCCGGAGGCACCGGGGCGACCGGCCCGCTCGGTGGCGTGCTGCCCGCCGTGCCCGCCGTGCCCGCCGTCGCCACCGCCGCCGCGAAGGACGCGGGCTGATGCAGAAGCAGGCGCCCACCTTCGGCCGGCTGATGGTCATGGTGGCCTTCGCGCTGTCGTGCTTCGGCCTGCTGCTCTTCCTCTGGCTCGCCTTCGGCGGTCCCGTGCCGTTGGAGCCCAAGGGCTACCGGATCCACACGTCGTTCAGCGAGGCGACGCAGCTGGCCGAGGAGGCCGACGTCCGGATCTCCGGGGTGTCGGTCGGCAAGGTCAAGGACGTCGAGACCGACCCGAGCTCGGGCCGCTCCGACGCGACCATCGAGCTCCAATCGCGCTACGCGCCGCTGCCGCGCGACGCCCGGGCCACCCTGCGCCAGAAGACCCTGCTCGGCGAGACCTACGTGGAGCTGACCCCGGGGTCCCGGGCCGCCGGCTTCGTCCCCGAGAACGGCACGCTGCCGGCCGCCCGGGTGGCCGACACGGTCGAGCTCGACGAGATCTTCCGCGCCTTCGACCCCAAGACGCGCCGCGACTTCCAGGCCTGGATGCAGGAGATGGCGCTCGCGTCGAAGGGGCGCGGTCGCGACCTCTCCGACGCGCTCGGCACCCTCTCGCCGTTCGCGGAGGACACCACCACGCTCCTGCGCATCCTGAACTCCCAGCAGGATGCGGTGCAGGCGCTGGCGGCGAACACGGGCGAGCTCTTCGACGCGCTCTCGGAGAACCGCGGGCAGCTCTCCTCGCTGATCACGAACGCCGACCGCGTCTTCTCGGTGACCGCACGGCGCAACCAGGAGCTGCAGCAGACCTTCACCGCGCTGCCCACCTTCGAGAAGGAGGCCACCGCGACGGTCACCCGGCTGACGGGCTTCGCCAAGCGGACCGATCCGCTGATCACCCAGCTGCGCCCGGCGGCGCGGCAGCTCTCGCCGACCCTGACCGACCTGTCGGCGCTCTCGCCGGACCTGAAGGCGCTCTTCCGCGATCTCGACCCGCTCATCACGGCCTCGCGGGCCGGGCTGCCCGCGACCCAGGGGTTCCTCGACGAGCTGCGCCCCGCGCTGGCCGCGACCAACCCGACGCTCGCCCAGCTCAACCCCATCCTGAGCTTCGTCGGGCTCTACAAGGACGAGCTCAACTCCTTCTTCGCGAACACGGTCGCCGCCACCCAGGCCTCCGAGCCGGCGGGCGGGCGCAACGTCCACTACCTGCGCACCACGAACCCGCTGAACCTGGAGGACCTCGCGGTCTACGGGCAGCGGCTCGGCTCCAACCGCGCCAACCCCTACCAGCAGCCGCGCGCCTTCCAGGACCTCCGCGCCGGGCTCAAGGTCTTCGACGCCCGGACCTGCGGCCGCGCCAACATCCCGAACACGCTCCCGAAGGGCGAGGTGGCCGGGCTGCTCGGGCTCCCGGCGGCGAACATCCTCACGAACCTCCTGGGCTCCTCGGCCGCCGCGGCGGCGCAGACGCCCGCGCCGAACTGCGTCCAGGCGCCCAAGTCGACCTTCGGCGGCGAGACGACGCAGTACCCGCACGTCAAGGCCGCGCGCGACGGCTCGGGCGCGAGCGGCGGGTAGCGCCGGCGCTCGCGGGGCTGGGCGACACTGCCGGCGATGGCCCGGATCCTCACCTCGCTGACCGCCGTCGCCGCGCGTCGCCCGGTGCTCGTCGTGGCCCTGACCGTCGCGCTGGCCGTGGCCGGCGGGGCGCTGGCGCTCCTGCGGCTCGAGCCCCGCACGACCCCGGACACGCTCGTCGGAGCGGGGACGCCCGAGTACCGCGCCTCGGCCGCGCACGCGCGGCGCTTCGGCGACGACGCGGTCTACGTCCTGGTCCGTCAGCCCGTGACACAGAGCGTCCTGACCCCAGATCTGGTCAAGCTCATCTCGCTCGAGGGCTGCCTCAGCGGCGTCCTCCCGCGCGGGGCGGCGCCGGCCGGGGGGGAGGACGGGCCGTGCGGGCGACTGGCCGCCAGCCGGCCGGCGAAGGTGGTCATCGGGCCCGGGACGTTCGTCAACACCTCGGTGGGCGAGATCCAGGACGAGTTCGCGCGCCAGACGCGGGCGGCGGACGAGCGCGCGACGAGCGCCTCCGACGCGGCGCGCGAGGTGGTCAGGCGCCGCGGCGGATCCGCGGCCGCGCAGGCGCGGGCGGCGAGCGCGGCCGCGCGGGCGGTCACCGACGAGTTCGCCCTCACCTACCTGAGGCTCGGCCTGCAGTACGGGCTCACGGGGCCGCCCGAGCTCGACGACGCGAGCTTCGTGTCCGGGCTGGTCTTCGACGCCGCCCGCCCGGCGGGCACGCCTAAGGCCCGCTTCGCCTATCTCTTCCCGGCGCGGGACGCCGCGCTGATCCAGGTGCGGCTGCGGCCCGAGCTCGGCACCGCGCAGCGGAAGCGGGCGATCGAGACGATCCGCGCCGCGGTGGGCATGCCCGACTGGGAGCTCACCCACGGCCACGGGCGCTACGTCGTCACCGGCGCGCCCGTGGTCGTGGCCGACCTCACCGACGTGATCGCGCACGGCATCGGCGTGCTGCTCGTGGGGGCGCTGCTCGTGATGGCGCTCGTGCTGGCCTGCGTCTTCCGGACCCGGCAGCGACTGCTGCCCCTCGCGGTGGCGCTCGCGGCGACGGGCATGACGTTCGGCCTGCTGGCGCTCGCCGGCTCCTCGCTCACCATCGCGGCGCTCGCGGTGCTGCCCGTCCTCATCGGCCTGGCCGTCGACTACGCCATCCAGCTGCAGTCGCGCGTGCAGGAGGAGCAGCAGGCCGGCCGGGGGACGCCCGAGGCGATCGCCGCCGTGGCGCACTCGGGGGCGCCCACCGTGGCGAGCGCCGCCGCCGCGACCGCGGCCGGGTTCCTCGTGCTGCTGCTCTCCCCGGTGCCCATGGTCCGCGGCTTCGGGCTGCTCGTCGTGGCGGGGATCGTGCTCGCCTTCGGGGTGGCGCTGACCTTCGGCTCCGCGGTCCTCGTCCTGGCCGACCCCGGGCGCCCCGGGCGCTCGGGCGGGACCGGGCGCCCCGGGCGCTCGGGCGGGACCGGGCGGCGGGCCGTCCGCCCGGCCGCGCTCGGGCCCGCGCTGCGGGGCGCCCGCGACCTCGGGCTCGCCAACCCGGTGGGGCGGGGCGCAGGGCGTCTCGGTGCCGGGCTCCGCGGCGCGGCCGGGCGGGCCGGCGGGGGCGCGCTCGCGCTGGCCCTGGCCCGGCCGGGGCGCGTGCTGGCGGTCGGAGCCGTGCTCGCGGTGCTGGGCTGGGCGCTCGACACGCAGGCCGGCGTGGAGTCCGACATCCAGCGGCTCGTGCCCCAGGACCTGCCGGCCCTCGCCGACCTGCGCCAGCTGCAGGACGCCACGGGCGTCGGCGGCGAGGTCGACCTGCTCGTCTCCTCGGCGCGGCTGACCGACCCCGCGACGGTGCGGTGGATGGCCTCCTACCAGCAGCGCGTCCTGACGCGTGCGGGCTACTCGGCCGCGCGCGGCTGCGGCCACGCCGACCTCTGCCCGGCGCTCTCGCTGCCGAGCCTCTTCCGCGGGAGCGCGGGGGCGAGCCGAGCGGGCATCCGCTCGGTGCTCGACGCCGTGCCGCCCTACCTCTCCCAGGGCGTGATCACGGCGGACCGGCGAACCGCCTCGCTCGCCTTCGGGATCCGCCTCATGAGCGTCGCGCGCCAGGGCCGGGTGATCGACGCCATGCGCCGCGAGCTCGACCCGCCGAAGGGCGTGCGCGCGCAGCTCGCCGGCCTGCCCGTCCTGACCGCCGCGGCGAACGCCAAGGCGTCCTCGCCGCTGCGGCGCGCCGGCCTGCTGCTGGCCGGCCTCGCGGCGGTCGCGCTCGTCCTGCTCGCGGCGCTGCGCTCCGCCCGGCGGGCGCTCCTGCCGCTCGTCCCGATCGCGCTGGCCACGGGCTGGACCGGGGTGGTGCTCTCCGTGATCCGCGTCGAGCTCAACCCGATGTCGGTCTCCCTCGGGGCGCTCGTCATCGCGACCACGACCGAGTTCAGCGTCCTGCTCTCCGAGCGCTACCACCGCGAGCGCGGTGCGGGCCGTGCCGCCCGGCCGGCGCTGCGGCGGGCCTACGCCTCGACCGGCGCCGCGGTGCTCGCCTCCGGCGTCACCGCCATCGCCGGCTTCGCGGTCCTCCTGCTCTCCGACATCCGGATGCTGCGGGACTTCGGGGCGGTGACCGTGGTCGACCTGGCGGTCTCGCTCCTCGGGGTGCTCGTGGTGCTGCCCGCCGTGCTCGTGCTCGACGACCGGGGCGCCTTCGCGGCGCTGTGGGCGCGGCGGCCGCGTCCGGCGCGCTTCCGGCGGGGCGGGGACCCGCCTCCCGCGCCCGCGCGCGAGCCGGCGGCGGCCTGATGGCCCCGGGCGGGCCGCTCGACTTCGACGACGAGGAGCCCGCGGGCGCGCGCGCGGGGCGGGCCGGGTCGGTCGGGCCCCACGCGCCCGCTCCGCGCCGGGCGCCGCCCGGGCCGCAGGGCGCCGCGGCCGCGCTCGGGCGCCACGGCTGGTCGGTCGGGGTGATCGGCGTGGTGGTGGTTCTCCTCGTGGTGCTGGCCGGGCTGCGCACGGGCGGGCCGCGCGGACGCGGGGTGGTCCGCGGCGGCCAGGCCCCGCCCTTCGCCGCGCCGCTCGCGCTCTCCCGGCTCGCGGAGGCCGACCACAACCAGGTCAACCTCGCCACCCGGGCCGGGCAGGGCGACGCCGGCGACGTGGCGGCCTGCTCCATCCGCTCCCCGGAGGTCCTGAACTTCTGCGCGCTCTACCGCCGCGGTCCCGTCGTGCTCGCCTTCTTCGTGCCGACGGCCTCGTGCGTCGCCAAGCTCGACCCGCTCGAGGCCGCGGCCCGTCGGCATCCCGCCGTGGCCTTCGCCGCCGTGTCGCTCCGCGGGCGGCTCGACGCGCTGCGCGCCGTCGTGCGCGACCGGCGCTGGAGCTTCCCCGTGGGCTACGACGACGACGGCGTGCTCAGGAGCGCGTTCGGGGTCGTCGCCTGCCCGCAGGTCGTCTTCGTGCGCCGGGGAGGCCGCGTGGTCGCCACGAGCACGAGCGGCCTGGACGCCGCCGGGCTCGAGGCGCGGGTGGCGGCGCTGGGGCGATGAGCGGGTTCCCCGCCAGCCTCGACGACGGCTGGATCGCCGCCGAGCTCGCCGCGGAGTTCCCGGAGCTGCGGCTGGCCACCGTCGGGGTTCGTTGCGTCCCCGGTCCGTCCCCCGAGGGGCTGCGCCTGCAGCTCCGCGTGCTCTCGGACCGGATGACGGGCAGCCGCGCGGTGCTGCTGCGGGTCCAGCCGGTGCCGCGCGCCTACCGCGTCTTCTTCCGGCTCGTCGGGCTCGACCCCGAGCAGACGCCGACCCCGGTGGAGGCGGCCGCGCTCGGCCGCCTCCTCCACGGCGACTACGGCTCCCGGGGGCTGGTCGAGGACGCGCTGCTGGCGGGGCTCGTGGAGACCGGCGTGCCGCTCTACGCCGTGGACGAGGCGGCCCTCGAGGGACCGCTCGGGCTGCGGCCGGCGCGCGCGGGGGAGCGGCTCGGCGGCGGGGCCGACGCTCCCGACCTCCCACCGGGGCGCCTCGTGGTGGCCGACGCGCGCCGACCGGTCGCCGCGCTCTTCGGCGAGGTCGCTCCCGAGCACCGCCCGACGCGGGCGAGCCGCCGCCTGCGGATCATGGCCGTGGGGGTGGCCGGGGTGCCGCGGATCCACGTCGAGGAGGCGCTCTTCGGCTGCGCCGAGACGCTGCAGGCGGGCTGATCCGCTGCTAGGCTCCCGGCCTCGATGGCGCTGCTGGAGACCCACCCGGGCTCGACGCACGCGGGTGCTCGCCGGGGCGGGGGCGGCGAGCGGGAGGCCCGCCGGTCGCTCGGAGGGCAGGTCGCCCGCCTGGAGCGCGAGCTCGGCGCGGTGCAGGCCGCCGCCTTCCCGCACGGCAGCGCCGCCGCCTTGGCGCACGGCAGCGCCGCCGCCGCGCCTTGCGGCCAGGGGGGTCCGCGCCTGCTGGGTCTCGCCGAGCTCGAGGCCACCCGCGACGCGCTCGCGACCCGGGTGCGGAGCGCCCGTCTCGCGCTCGAGGCGCAGGGGCGCGAGCAGGAGCGCCATCGCGTCCGCCTGGAGCGGATGCTCCTGGAGCCCGCACGGCACAAGTTCGAGCAGGTCTCGAGCAAGCAGCTCGGCGAGGGCGGCTGCGGCGTGTGGCAGGTGCGGCCGCGGCTCGGCCTCCTCGGCCTGCTCGCGGGCTGGTGGCACGTCAAGCTGTCGTCGGGATGCCCGAGACCCGCCGCCCGGCGCGCGCCGCCGGGCAGGCCTGATGGGCAGGCGCAGTCGCAAGCGGACCGGGCCGGGAGGCCCGGTCGCTCGTTCCGTGGTGGTCGCACGCGTGGTGCCGCCGCCCGGGCGGGCGGACCGGCGGGCCCGCGCCACCGAGGCGCCGCGGGCGCCGTGGGCCCCGTTCCCGCTCGTCGAGCTCGCGATCCTCGTGGGCATCGTCTGCATCGTGGCCGGGGTCGCGCTGGCTCGTGAGGGTTCGGCCGGCCTCGTCGTCGCCGGCCTCGCGCTCGTGACCGTGGCCGGGCTCGAGCTCGCGATCCGCGAGCACCGCGCGGGCTACCGCTCGCATTCCGTGCTGCTGGCCGGCGCGCTGTCGATCGTGCTCGTGCTCCCGCTCTTCTTCCTCACCCGGCTGCCCTCCGAGGTGCTCCTCATCCTCGGCGCGGTGTTCTTCGCCGCCGGCGTCCAGGGGTTCCGCGGGACGTTCCTGCGGCGCACGGGCGGACTCGGGTTCCGGGCGTGAGCGCGCCCGCCGCGCCGCGGCGCATGCGGCTCACCGGTCTGCACCACGTGACGCTCGTGGCGGCCGACCTCGCCCGCACCACCGCCTTCTACTCGGGCGTGCTGGGGCTGCCGCTGGCGCGCGAGGCGGCCAACGACGACGACCCAGGGGCGCGCCACTTCTGGTTCGGGGAGCCGGGCACGACGCTCGTCTCCTTCCTGGAGTACCCCGACATGCCCGACGGCACGGTGGGACGGGGCTCCACGCACCATCTCGCCTTCGCGGTCGGCTCGGCGGCGGAGCAGGACGCCTGGCGCGAGTGGCTGGCCTCGCGGGACGTCCCGTGCACCGAGGCGCTCCAGCGCGGCGGGCTGCGGTCGCTCTACTTCCGCGACCCCGACGGGCACGTGCTGGAGATCACCGTCCCCTCCTGAGCCCGGGCCAAAGGTGCCAGGCACGTTCGGCCCGCGGGCCAAAGGTGCCTGGCACCTTTGGCCCGCTCGGCCCGGCCCGGGTGAAAGGTGCCTGGCACGTTTGGCCCGGGGTGGCTCAGGCCGGCGCGGCTTCCAGGAGCGGCGTGCGTCGGGGTGCGTGGGCGCCCGCGGCGTGGCGGGGGAGCGCGGCGGCGACCGCGTCGCGCTGGCGGTCGGTCATCGACCCGACGGTCTTGCTCTCGGACATCGGGATGCCCTGCAGCAGCTTGCGGCAGCGGGTGTGGCCCCAGCGACGCTGGCTCATGAGCAGATCGGCCACCGTCATGGTGTCCGCCTCGGGCGGCGTGTCGCGGACGACCGCCGCGACCGGCAGCTCCCCGTCGTGCACCCGGCGCTTGAGCTCGGCCCGCGCGAGGCGCACCTCGTTGGCACGGGCCAGGGCGCGCAGATGCTGCGGCCCGGGGGCGGTGGTGGGGGTCATGCGTCCTCCTGCCCCGGGCGCTCGCGATCGGGCCCGGTGCGGTCGTTGTCGGTGATGCGCGTGCTCGGAGCACAGACGAGCAGGGATGCGCGTGCAGCCGCAGGACGCGATCCTCCCCGGTCGCCGCCCCGCCTGCGCACTGGCCCCTGCCGCCTCTCCCTGGCGCCTCTGCGACGCTACGCGACCCTCCCGGGGCGGGTCAACGTGTGAACCTGCGCAACACGCGCTCGGAGCGCGGTTTTCCTCAGTAGTGAGCGCCGGGCCCCGGAAGGGCGCCGTGCTCGGCCTCGAAGGCGCGCTTCACGGCGGTGAACGCCTCGAGCGCGCGGTCCAGCGTCGGGCGGTCGTGGGTCGCCATCACGGAGGTCCGCAGCAGCGCGCCGCCGGGCGGCACGGCGGGGTGCAGGGCGGTGTTGACGAAGACCCCGGCGTCGTACAGGGCGCGCCAGAGCAGCGCCGCCTTCCAGTCGTCGCCGACCAGGACGGGCACGATCGGCGTCACCACGTCGCTGCCGTCGGGCAGCTCCTGCGCGGCCACCACCGCGAAGCCCCGCTCCTCGAGTCCGTCGCGCAGGTACCGCGCGTTGTCGAGCACCGCCCGCATGAGCGGCGGGCCCTCGGGCGAGTCGATGATCTCCACGGCGGCGAGCGCGGCGCCCACGGCGGCGGGGACCGCGGAGGCGGTGAACAGGAACGAGCGGGAGGAGATCCGCAGGAAGTCGACGACCTCCGCCGGCCCGGCCACGAAGCCGCCGCAGGAGGCCATGGACTTGGAGAAGGTCCCCATGCGCAGGTCGGTGAGCTCCTCGACCCCGAGCAGCTCGGCCGTGCCCGCGCCGCGCGCGCCGAGCACGCCGGCCCCGTGGGCCTCGTCGACCATGAGCCGGGCGCCGTGCTCGCGGGCCAGGCGGGCGATCTCCGGCAGCGGGGCGATGTCGCCCTCCATCGAGAAGACGCCGTCGACGACCACGAGCACGCCGCCCCCGTCGTCCGCCGCCCGCTCGAGCTGGTGCTCGAGGCGGTCGAGCCGGTTGTGGCGGAACGCGCGCAGCTTCGCCTTGGAGAGCACGCAGCCGTCCAGGATCGAGGCGTGGTCGCCCGAGTCGACCACGACGGTGTCGCCCGGCCCGAGGAGGGTCCCGAGCGTGCCCACGTTGGCCTGGTTGCCGGTGGTGAACACGATCGCCGCCTCCGTGCCCATCCAGCGGGCGATGCGCGCCTCGAGCTCGAGGTGGAGCGGGATCGTGCCGTTGAGCAGGCGCGAACCGGTCAGCCCGGTCCCGTAGGACTCGAGCGCGTCGCGGGCGCCCTGGAGCACGCGCGGGTCCGCGGTCAACCCCAGGTAGTTGTTCGAGCCGAGCATGATCCGCGCGGCGCCCTCCATCTGCACGACGGACAGGGCCGGCCCGTCCAGGGTGCGGAAGTAGGGGACGAGGTCGGCGGCCTGCGCGGCGGCGAGGATCGCGGCGCGCTCGTGCCCGCGCACCTTGGCGAAGACGTCGGGCGTGGAGGAGGAGGTGGTGGTCTGCATGTAGGGTCCGCGACCTCGTGCCTGTCGACGTTCTTCCCGTCTCGTCCAAGCGTGAACGCGAGGCGTTCATCAAGCTGCCGTGGAGACTCTACGAGTCGCAGCCGAAGTGGGTGGCCCCGCTGCTCTTCGAGCGCCGCCAGTTCCTCGACCCCCACAAGAACCCGTTCTTCCAGCACGCGCAGGTGCAGCTCTTCCTGGCCCGCCGCGACGGGCGGGTGGTGGGCCGGATCTCGGCGCACGTCGACGCGAACCTCGACGCCTTCCAGGGCACGCGGTGGGGGCTGTTCGGCTTCTTCGAGTGCGAGGACGACCCCGAGGCGGCGCGGGCGCTGCTCGACGCGGCCGCCGTCTGGCTGCGCGCCCGCGGGCGCCCCACGATGGTCGGGCCGATGGACTTCACCACCAACGACGAGTGCGGCCTGCTGATCGAGGGCCACGAGCGCGCGCCGATCATCCTCTCCCCCTGGCACCACCGCTACTACCAGCCCCTCCTGGAGGAGGCCTGCGGCCTGACGAAGGCGATGGACCTGCTGATGTGGGACCTGCGGGTCGAGAACCGCGACCGCGTGCACGAGGCGATCTGGAAGATGGCCGACGACGTCGAGGCCAAGCACGGCATCGTCTGCCGCAACTTCGTCAAGAAGGACCTGGAGGCGGAGATCGGCCGCTTCCTCGAGGTCTACAACGCGGCCTGGGAGAAGAACTGGGGCTTCGTGCCGCTGAGCGAGGAGGAGGTCCGCCACTACGCCAAGAACTTGAAGCCCGTCCTCGACGAGAACTGGGCGATGGTGGCCGAGCGCAAGGACACCGGCGAGGTCGTCGGCGCGGCGCTCACGCTCCCGGACTACAACCAGGTGCTCCGGGAGCTCAACGGGCGGCTCCTGCCGCTCGGGTGGCTCACCGCGCTGCGCAAGCGGGGCTCGATCGACCGGGTGCGCGTCTTCGCGCTCGGGGTCAAGCCGGCCTACCAGCACACCGGCGTGGCGGCGCGCTTCTACCAGATGCACTTCGACGCGGCCGAGCGCACGCCGCAGAAGGGCGGCGAGATGGGCTGGATCCTCGAGACGAACACGCCCATGAACCGCGCGATGGAGGGCATGGGCGGCGAGGTGGTACGCCGCTTCCGCCTGTACGAGCGGGCCCTCTGAGCCCGCGGCTGGTGGCCACGGACCTCGACGGGACGCTCCTGCGCTCCGACGGGACGGTCTCCGCGCGCACCCGCGAGGTGCTGGCCGCTGCCGCGGCCGCCGGGCTGCCGGTCGTGGCCGCGACGGCCCGTCCCGTCCGCGTGGCGCGGGGCATCGTGGCCGACCTCGGCCTGCACCCCGAGGCGGTCTGCCTCGGCGGGGCCCAGCGCTACGACGTCGTGCGCCGCGAGCTCGTCGAGGACCGGCGGCTGCCCGACGAGGTGGCCGCCGCGGTGGTCGCGGCGATCCGCGGGCTCGCCCCGGACGCGGTGGTCCTCGCCGAGGTGGGGCTCGACCTCCATGTCGAGGAGCACTTCGAGCTCTCCGACTGGGGCTTCGCCGAGCTGCCGGAGCACACCGTGCGGCGCTCGCTCGGCGTGCTCGGGCCCGGGGTGAGCGCGCTGCTGGCCGGCCACGAGGGGCACGGGCTCGCCGCGCTCGAGCGTGCCGCGCGCGAGGGCGCCGGGGTGGGGGCCAGCGTCACCTCCTCGGGCGGGCCGCACATCGAGGTCTTCGCCGCGGGCGTCTCGAAGGCGAGCGCGCTGGCGGCGCTCTGCCGCGGGCTCGGCGTCGACGCCGCGGACGTCGTGGCGATCGGCGACGAGCGCAACGACGTCGCGATGCTGCGCTGGGCCGGACGCGGCGTCGCGGTGGCCAACGCGGTGGCGCAGGCGCGCGAGGTCGCGGACGCGAGCTGCCCGGCCAACGATAAGGACGGCGTGGCGGCGGTCGTGGCGGGGCTGCTGTGAGCCGGGCCGTTCCGGCGCCGCCCCGCGGGCGCGCGGCGTGGCCGCCGCTCGCGGCGCGGGTGGTCCCGGCGCTGCTCGGCGGCGGGGTGCTCTACGCGATCCTGCGGCTCGGCGAGCTGCTCGCGGACCTCGCCGGCCTCCCGCTGCCCGGCAGCGTGCTCGGGATGGTGCTGCTGTGGGGCGGCCTGGAGGCCGGGGTCGTGCGGCTCGCCTGGGTGCGCGACGCCGCCACGCTGCTGCTCGGCCTGCTCGGGCTGCTGTTCGTGCCGGCCGGCGTGGGGTTCGTCGACTTCGTCGACGCGGGCTGGGCGTGGGTCGGTGCGCTCGCCGTCTGCGCGGCCGGGACGGTGGCGACCGTGGTGCTCACCGGCGTGGTGGTGCAGCGGGGGATCCGCGGTGGTTGAGCTCGCCTGCCTGGCCGGGACCGTGGCCGCCTGGCTGGCCGCTCGGCGGATCCAGGGGCGGACGGGCTCGCCGCTGGCGAACCCCACCCTGCTCGCGGTGCTCGCGCTGGGCGCCGGGCTCGGGCTCACGGGCCTTCGCGACGCGGACTACGCCCACGCGACGCGGCCCATCTCGTTCCTCCTGGGCCCCGCGGTGGTGGCCCTCGCGGTGCCCCTGCACCGGGAGCGGGCGACGCTCGCCGCCCACGGTCGCACGCTCCTGCTCGGCGTGGCGCTCGGCGGCGGCGCGGCGCTGGCGATCGGCTGGCTCGCCGCGCGGGTGCTCGCGCTGGACGACGCGTTCTCGCTCGCGCTCACGACCCGGAGCGCGACGAGCCCGATCGCGATCGCGATCGCCAAGGAGCTCGACGGCGGGGCGCCCGCGCTCTCGGCCGTCCTCAGCATCCTCTCGGGGATCTTCGGCGCGACCCTCGGCCCGGCCGCGCTCGACCGCGCCGGCGTCCGCCTCCCGGTGGCCCGCGGCCTGGCGATGGGCGTGAGCGCGCACGGCATCGGGACGGCGCGGATGCTCGCCGAGTCCCGGCTGGCGGGCGCGAGCTCGAGCGTCGGGATGGGCCTCGGCGGCCTGCTCGTCGCGCTCGTGGTGCCCGGGCTCTGGAGGAGCTAGGAGCCTGAGGGGCTCCTACGGGCGCGCGGTGCGCGCTCCCGCCGTACGCCGCGCGGGCGGTGCGGTGCCGAACACGCGGTCCCAGAAGGGCGCGGAGATCCCGAAGGCGGTGTCGTCGTCCTGGAAGTGGTGGCGCATGTGGTGCTCGCGCAGCCGCCGGCCCAGCCGCGAGCGCGGCGTGCCGTGGTGGATGTGGAAGTGGACGAGGTCGTAGACGAGGTAGCCCGCCAGGAAGCCGCCGGAGAGCGTCCAGGCCGCGGGGGTCGGCAGCAGCAGGTGGAAGAGCAGCACGAAGAGGGCGGCCAGCGGCAGCGACGCGCTCGGCGGCATGACCAGCCGGAGCGGGTCGTTCGGATGGTCGTGGTGGACCCCGTGGAGCATCCAGTGCAGCCGCGCGCCGAGACCGCGCTCGGGCTCGAAGTGGAAGACCACGCGGTGGAGCCAGTACTCGGTGAGGGTCCAGGTGGCGTAGCCCATCGCGACCCAGGCGGCGGCCGCGGCGGGGCTGAGGCCCCGGAACCCGAGGACGAGCAGCGCGAGGATCACGGGCACGAAGATCGCCGGGACCACGACCACGTGGACCCGGGTGGCGCGGTCGAGCAGCGGGGAGGAGAACATGGCCGGCGAGGCGCGCAGCTGCTCCGCACGGGACAGCGGGGAACGGGGGCAATCGCGTGCATCGACGGCCATCGCCGGAACCTAGCAAGGGCGTCGCACGGCGCCGGTGCCGTCCGACGCCGGGGGTTGCTGGCCCACCGCGCGACCAGGACGGGCGTAGACTCGGCGCCGTGAGCGAACGCGAGCCGACCGACCTCACCGACGACGACGCGGAGGTCCTCGACGCGCTGCCGGTCCCCCCGGACGAGCGGCCCGCCCCATCCGGTCCCGCGCCCCTGACGCCGACGGTGGCACCCGTGGCGGGGCCGCCGGCGCGGACGGTCCCGGTCGCGCAGGCCGCGGCCGTGGCCGCGACGGGCTTCGCCGCCGGTGCGGTCACCGCCGCGTTCGTGCGGACGGTCGGCCGGCGCCGCGCGGTGCGGGCGGCCAGCCGCCGCAGCCGGCGCCACGGCCTGCCCATCGCCGGCACGCGCTCGTTCCTGGTCGACGTGCACCTGCTCGGGTCGAAGGACTGAGCGCCGCGCGCCCCGGCCGCCGGAGTCGGGTGTAGCTTGCCGCGCCTGCCATGGAGCACGTCCGCGTCGAGATCCGCCCCGCCTGGCCGTTCCGCCTGCCCCGCGGCGGGATGGACGGCGTCGCCCGGCGCAGCGGGACGGTGCTCGAGCGGCTCGTCCACGTCGAGGGGGAGCGGGCGATCGTCCGCGCCGCGCAGCCCGGTGGCGACCGGGTGGTGGTCGGGGCGTGGGCGGCGGGGGGCCGGGAGGTCTGCCAGGAGGCGATCGCGCGCATGCGCTTCGCGCTCGGGGTCGACGAGGACCTGCGCGCCTTCTTCGAGCGCTTCCGCTTCGATCCGCTCATCGGCGCCTCGGTGCGCCGGTCCCCGCACCTGCGCCTCACCCGCCGCCTCCACCCCTTCGAGGCGCTGGCCTGGGCCGTCTGCGAGCAGCTCATCGAGTACCCGCGCGCGGTGGCGATCGAGCGGAGGATCGTCCGCCGCTGGGGCGCGCGCTGCGCGGAGACCGGGCTCCGCGACGTTCCGGACGCCGAGCGGGTCGCCGGGATCGCCCCCGCGGAGCTCGAGGCGTGCGACCTGAGCGCGGGCCGCGCGCTGGCCCTGCGGCGCGCCGCGCGGGAGGTCGCCGCCGGGCGGATCGACCTCCTCGCCGCCGACCACGAGCGCGGGTGGGCGCGGCTGCGCGCGATCCGCGGCATCGGCTCGTGGACCTGCGACGTCCTCGCGCTCCTCGGCCAGGGCCGCTACGACGTGCTGCCCGCGGGCGACCTCGCCTACCGCAAGCTCGTCGGCGCGCTCCGGACGGGCGGGCGCCCGGGCGCGCGCGCCGAGGAGGACGAGGTGCGCGCCTTCTTCGCGCCCTACGACGGCTGGGCGGGCCTCGCCGGGGCGCATGCGCTGCGGGCCGGCGGGCGGCGGGTCCCGGCGCTCACGGCCGCCTGAGCGCGGCCCTCGGCCGCCCGGTCACTGGCCGCCCTGCTGCCCCGGGTCGGCCTCCACGGGGCGCACGCCCTCGCCCGGGAGGAACTCGTTGGTCAGCAGCGCCTCGCTCGGGGGCCGGCGGAGCAGGCCGTTGGTCCGCAGCCACGTGCCGTAGCGGCGCCAGGCGTCGGGTGCCTGCCAGCCGAACGGGCGCCCCCGCGGCGGGGCGAGGAGCGGGACGGTGGCGCGCAGCTCGGCCTGCAGGAGGCCCCGGTCGGCGGTGGGATCGGCCGCCAGGAGCGGGGCGACCGCGGCGCTCGGGTCGGCCGTCAGGGCGGCCGTGCTCTGCCGCAGCGCCTGGACGAAGCGCCGGACGAGCCGGCCCCGCCGCCCGAGCTCCTGCTGGCGGGCGACCAGCACCAGGCCGGAGGCGGTCGGGACCCCGAGCTGCTCCACCCGGGTGCTCGTCGGCCGGTGGCGCGCGCGCTCCAGCGCCACCCCCGTGGTGTTCCAGCCGCCGAGGAGCGCGTCGACGCGCCCGGTCACCAGCGCGCGCGCTCCGCCGAACCCGACGTCGAGGGTGCGCACGCGGTCCGTGGGGACGCCCGCCCGGCGGAGCACCGTCCGCAGGAGGAGCCGGTCCGAGGCGAGCCCGGAGAGGCCGACGCGCTTGCCGGCCAGGCCGCCCGGAGCCTGTATCCGCGCGGAGGCGAGGGTCAGGAGCGAGCTCAGCGAGGGCTGCACCAGCGCCCCGACCCCCACGAGCGCCGTCCCCCGGTCGCGCGCGAGGAAGAGCTCGGGCTCGGAGAGGACCGCGAGGTCCGCCCGGCCGGCGGTGACGCGCTCCAGCGGGGCGGAGGGGTCCGTGGGCACCTGCAGGTCGACCGCGAGGCCGGCGCGCCGGAACGCGCCGCCGGCCGCGGCGAGGTAGATCGCCGCCTGGTCGGCGCTCGGCGGGCCGTCGAGCACCACGGTGAGCTTCTCGGTGGGCGGCGTCCCGCCGCCGGCCGGGTCCTGCTTCCCGCCGCAGCCGCCGAGCGGCAGCGCGGCGGCGCAGAGCAGGGCGGCCACGGCGGCGCGGGCGGGTGGTCTCACGGGGTCCGGGATCCTTTCGGGGCGGCGGCCGCCCACGGGAGCAGGCGCCGCTCGAGCACGACCAGCCCACCGTAGAGGGCGAGCGTGAAGGCCATGAGCACCGCGATCGCCGCGTAGGCGCGCGCGGTCTCCAGCTGCGGGATCGACTGGAGGGTGAGCCGGCCGAGGCCCTTCTCGCTTCCGGCGTACTCGGCGAGCACGGCCCCGATCGCCGCGACCGCGACGGCCAGGCGCGTGCCGGTGAAGAGCGCGGGGAGCGCGCTCGGCGCCTCGGCGAAGCGCAGCGCCTGGGCGCGGGAGGCGCCGAGGGTGCGCATGAGCTTCAGGCGGTCGGGGTCGATGCGCTGCAGCGCGTCCAGGGTGGGGACGACGATCGGGAAGAAGCAGACCACCGCGACGATCAGGAGCTTGGGCCCGAGGCCGAAGCCGAACCAGGTCACGAGCAGCGGCGCGACCAGCACCACCGGGACGACCTGGGTGGCCACCAGCAGCGGGGTGACGCCGCGGCGCAGCCGGTCGGAGAGGTGCAGCGCGATGCTCAGCGCGACGCCGAGGACCAGCGCGCAGAGCAGGCCGAGGAGCATCTCGCCCGCGGTGACCACGAAGTTCTCGGCCAGGAGCCCGCGGTCCTCGACGAGCGCGCGGGCGACGTCGAGGGGGGAGGGCAGGACGAACGGGTCGAGGCCCGAGGCGGCGGCGTAGAGCTGCCAGAGGCAGACCAGCGCGACGAGCAGGAGCAGCGCGGGCATCAGCCCATCGCCGCCAGCGCGTCGGCGCGCAGGGCCACGACGGCCGGGTCGGTGGCCGAGCGGGCGCGGGGCAGCGGCACCTCGAGGCTGGCGAGCACGCGGCCCGGGCGGCCCGAGAGCACCACGACGGTGTCGGCGAGCAGCACGGCCTCCTCGACGTCGTGGGTGACCAGGAGCACCGTTCGCGGCGTGCGCGCGAGCGCGCCCGCGAGCCAGGCCTGGGCCTCGGCCCGGGTGAGCGCGTCGAGCGCCGCGAACGGCTCGTCCAGGCAGAGCAGCGGAGCGCCCGCGAGCAGCGTCCGGGCGAAGGCGACGCGCTGGCGCATGCCGCCCGAGAGCGCCGCGGGGTGGGCCCGCTCGAAGCCCGCGAGGCCCAGCTCCGCGAGGAGCGGGCGTGCGCGGGAGCGCGCCTCCCGCGCCGACGCCCCCTGGAGGCGCAGCGCGATCGCGGCGTTGTCGAGGGCGCCGAGCCAGGGCAGCAGCTGGTCGCGCTGCGGCATCAGGACCGCGCGGGGTGCCACCAGGGTGCCCTCCTGCACGGGGGTCAGCCCGCAGACGAGGTCGAGGAGCGTGCTCTTGCCGCAGCCCGAGGGCCCCACCAGCGCGACCACGGCCCCGGGCGCCGCGCGCAGGCTGACGCCGTCGAGCGCCCGGAGGCCGCCGTAGGCGTGCGAGACGCCCTCCAGGACGAGCTCGGCGGTGGTCGCGGGCACCTGCGTCAGCGCGATGGTGGCTCCTGCACGCACCCGTTCTAGTCGACCGCGCCGCCGGATGCGGCGTCCGGCGCCCGGCGAGCCCCGGCGCGGCTCAGCGGATGGGCCGGGTCAGCGCCTTGACGAACTCCTCGAGCTGCTCGGTGGTCCAGCACTCGTGGGCCTCGCAGTGCCGCTCGTAGCTCGCGATGACCGAGTCGCCGTAGTTCCAGTAGAGCCGCGGCTCGGGGTTCAGCCAGAACGTCCGCCCGGCCCGGGCCGCGATCTGGCCGAAGATCTCGGCCTGCGGGTCGCGCCCGTTCGTGCGGGCGTCGCCGAGGACGATCACCGTGGCGCGCGGGTGCAGGTCGTCCTCGACGAGAGCGGCGAACTCGTTCCACACCCGCCCGTAGTCCGTGTACCCCGAGACGTCGGCGACCCCGGCGTCCTTGGCGATCGCCTCGGAGACCCTGCGGAAGTCGCGCTCGCGCTCGAAGACGTCCGTGACCTCCGAGATCCGCTCGATGAAGACGAACGAGCGCATCTTGCGGAAGGAGTCGTGCAGCGCGTGCAGCACGCTCAGGAAGAAGACCGAGGCGCTCGTGACGCTCGTGGAGACGTCGCAGAGCACGTAGATCTCCGGCCGGCGCGGCCGGTGCGGCTTGTACTTGAGCTGCACGGGCACGCCGCCGGTCTCCAGCGAGGCCCGCATCGTCCTGCGCACGTCGACCGCGGTGCGGCGCCTGCGCCCCCGGCTCTCCTGGCCCTGGGTCTTCAGCCGCCGCTTGAGCTGCATGACCACCTTGTGGACCGCCGCGAGGTCCTGCAGCGGCCCGCTCGGCAGCGCGCGGTCGAGCTCGTTGAGCGGCCGGGCGGCGGGCAGCGCGCGCGTGCGCTCGATCTGCGCGCGCTCGAGCTCGCGGCGCAGGAGCCGCTCGAACGTGCGGATGGCCTCGCGCGGGAGCCCCGCGGCCCGCGGGTCCTCCGGCGGGAGCTCGGGCTGCGGCTCGGCCCGCAGCCCGAGCGCGCGGCGGATGCGCTGCACGTCGACCCCGACGACGCCCGAGCCGTCGCCCGCCTGCCCGAAGGCGGCGATGGCGAGCCGCGCCAGGTCGCCCATCCGTGCCTCGTCGCCGTCCCGGAGCGCCTCGGCCACCAGCTGGCGGATGAGGTCCATGTCGAGTGCGCCCTCGCCGTCGGCCTCGCCGCCGCGGCCGTCCTGCCCGGGCTCGCCGGCCTCGCCGACCCCCTCGGCCAGCGCCGCGAGCTCCGCCGCGCGGAAGAAGAAGCGGTCGAAGACCAGCTCGAAGGTGGCCCGGGCCTCCGGCGATTTGGCGAGCGTGGTCGCGAGCGCCTCGCGGAAGAGGACCCGATCGGTCCAGGCGACGAGCTCGAGCACCGCGAAGGCGTCGAGCAGCTCGCTGGTGCCGACCGCCACGCCCTCCCCGCGCAGCTCCTCGCCGAACTCGAGCAGGCGGGCGGCGAGGCCCTGGGGCCCGCTTCCGGCCGCCTGGGAGCCGTAGAGCGCGGCGCGCCGGGCGTCGGGCCTGCCGGGGGCCGGGCGGGCGGCGGGCACGGTGGGCGGCCGCTCTTCAGCTCGCGACGGGCTGGCCGACGACGAGCTTCGCCCCCACGCGCTCCAGGACGATGTCGAGGTCCGTGCGGTGCTTGACGATGACCGACATCGTCGTGCGGAACGTCTCCGCGTCGATGTCCTGCGCGCCGAGCAGGAGGAGGGCGCGGGCCCAGTCGATCGACTCGGCGATGGACGGCGGCTTCTTGAGGTCGAGCTCGCGGATCAGCGCCACGAGCTCGACGAGCTTGCCCGCCACGAGCTCCGGCAGCTCCGGCGTGTGGAGGCGCACGATCTCGAGCTCGTGCTCGAGCGCCGGGTAGTCGAGCCAGAGGTACAGGCAGCGCCGCTTGAGCGCCTCGGTGAGCTCCCGCGAGTTGTTCGAGGTGAGCAGCACGACCGGGTGCGACGTGCTGCCGACCGTCCCGAGCTCGGGGATCGAGACCTGGAAGTCGGAGAGCAGCTCGAGGAGCATCGCCTCGAACTCCTGGTCGGTCTTGTCGATCTCGTCGATCAGCAGCACGACCGGCTCGGGGCTCGAGATGGCCTGCAGCAGCGGCCGCCTGAGCAGGAACTCCTCGCCGAAGATGTCGTCCTGGACCTTCTCCCAGCCCGCGTCCGAGGCCTCGGCCTGGATGCGCAGGAGCTGCTTGCGGTAGTTCCACTCGTAGAGCGCCTTGGCCTCGTCGAGCCCCTCGTAGCACTGCAGGCGCACGAGCGGGCGCTCCAGGTAGGAGGCCAGCGCCTTGGCGAGCTCCGTCTTGCCGACGCCCGCCGGCCCCTCGACCAGGATCGGCTTGCCGAGCCGGGCGGCCAGGAAGGAGACCAGGGCGGTGGCCTCACCCGGGAGGTAGCCCGTGGCGCGCAGGCCCGTGGCGACGTCCGCGGCGGAGACGGGGGAGACGGGCATGGAACGGGACAGGCTACCGCTGTGGCATGCTCGAATCCGTGCCGGGAGCCGCTCCCACCGTGGTCGCCGCGGTCGCCGCGGCACCCGTGGTCGGGGCCATGGCGTTCGGGGTGGCGATGGCGCTGGTCGGGCACGTCTCGCGCAGCTCGCGGGTCGTCGCCGCCGGGATCGCCGTGCTCTTCCTGGCGACCGCGGCGATGGTGCTCCTCGCCTACGTCGACTACTCCGGCGGCGGCGACGTCGACCCGCGGCCCAAGGACCCGAAGCTGCCCGGCCAGGTCTACCGCTAGGGCACTCCGCGAGGAGGGCGAGCGGATGCAGGCCGACGCGCTGGGCGAGGCGCTCCACGCTGCGGAGCGTCACGGGTGTCGCTCCAGTCGCTCGCACCGAACGCTCGGCGAGCCGGCGGCCGTGACGTCCGAGGTGGTGGCCGGCCGTATCGCCGCAGGTGTCCTGTGCCGGGACGGCGATGCGCTTTCGCCGTCACCCACGAGCGCACGGCTCGCCGCCCCCTTCGACTTGCCTGAGCCGTCGTGATCCGTGGCTTGACGCCGTCGGCCAGTACACCTATAAGTAGCGCCGACCCGGCCATGGCCGGGCGCCGTCTCCCGGATGGGCACGGATAAGAAGAGCGAGCGACGAGGAGGAGCTGGGACGTGTCCGGTGCTTTCGACATCTGCGGAGTGCGTGAGGTGGGGGATGGGCGAGGGGAGCCACTCGCGGCCGGCCTGATGGCGCCGGTGCCCGGCGACGCAGCCGACGAGATCTTGCTGGAGGCACGCGACGGCAAGGCCGTCAAGCGCGTCTTCGCCGAGTCGTTGGCGTGGACCATCCAGGGCGAGAAGGACCCGCTGATCAAGCTGGCCGACGTCCGGATCGCCGTGCTCATCAGCGATGCGCGCGTGGCGTTCGGTTGCTCGAAGTTCGACAAGGGCGGCGGCTGGGGCGGCGGCCCGACGGCGCTTGCCCTCAACGCCGGGAGTCGCGCGCTGGCCGCTCGCCGTCGCCGCGGCAAGATGCTGGTCGGTCAGGTCAGGTACCCCTGGGTCTCCGCCGTCTACGCCTCGACGAAGCACGGCTGGCGGGACAGCGAGCAGCTGCGCCTGGTCGTCGTCGACGGCGACGCTCGCATGTCGCTGACCCTCGGCCTGCCGAAGTCGACGGACGCCGCGGCCATCGCCACCGAGGTGGTGCACCGAGCCGCCCGCTTCCGCCTCGCCACCGATCCCGAGCTGGCCGACGCGGAGCGGGCGCGGCTGCAGGAGCTGGCGGCGCTCGCGCCCATCCACAACCCGAAGGGCAGCAAGGACCTGAGCGGGGAGCGCTTCCCGACGCACTGGCCGCCCGCGGAGCGCAGCGCCTCGTTCGGTTCCGAGCAGCCGGGGGGCGCGACGTGACCGCCATCCTCGTCGTGAGCTACCTGGTCGGCGCCGCCGTGCTCTTCGACGCCCTGCGCCGACCGGCGGCGAGCTGGGTCGCTGCCGACCGCGAGCGCGGATTCTGGTTAGGGGTGTTGGGGGCGCTCTCGGTGTTCGGCCTGGGGCTCGTCGCGGCCGCGTTGAGCCTGTGCTTTCTCGTCCCGGCGTTCGCGCGGACCGCTTCGGCCCATTCCGGCGACTTCCAGCGCTGATCGCATGGACCTTCCGCACGCGATCAAACAGGGGACCGCTCGGTGCGTCGCCGTCGGCGCCGTCGTGGTGGCGCTCGCCTCCGCGCTCGCCGGCTGCGGGGAGGCGTCGTTGGGCGAGGCCTCGACGTGCCGCGACTTCCTGGCGGCGAGCGGCGAGGACCAGCGGTCGCTCACGCAGCAGCTCGCCGGCAAGTACCAGAAGCCGGACTACGCGACCCCGCTCGGGATGCCGGCGGTCCCGTACTACTGCTCGAGGCATCCCGAGGTCACGCTCAAGGAGTTCTTCTCGTTCGCCGGCGGATGACCGGCACGCGGCAGTGGCGAACCGCAATCGCTGCTCTCGTCGCCCTCGCCGCGGCGTCGACGCTCGCCGCCTGCTCGGAGGGAGGCGTTCGGGTCGCGCCTGCCGTCGACCACACCCCGGCGGCGCCCACGGCAGACCGCGCCAGCTCGGCACCGGCGGAGGCCGTCGTGCGAGCGGCGGACGGAGCCACGGCCCGCGTCGCGTTCCGCGTCGGCCCGGCGGAGCCACTTGCGTCCGTGTCCGACGAGGCCGCCCAGTCGTGCCGGACGTACCTCGGGACGCTCGGTCGGGACGCCGTCGGGGTGCCGATCACCGTCGAGGGGACGGTGACCAGCTCGAGCCCGATCGCCCTTGCCGTCCGCCTCGACGACGTCCGGCAGGCCGGCGCCGGAGAGCCTACGCGCACCAGCGATGTGCTCTGGGCCGTCACCTACTCCGACGTGCCGCCGCAGTGCAAGAGCGGCTACGGAGCCGGTCGCGTTCGGTGGGACGCGTCGAGCGGCGTTCGGCACACATGGTCGACGTGGTTGGTGGTGCCCTCGGGGGCCGGCGACCCCGCGACGCTGGTCATCCAGCCGTCGGTTGTCTTCGGGCAGGCGCTCGGCGGACCGCGTCTCACCTTCGACACGCCGGCGGCGCCGATCGTCGTGCAGTGCGGTGAGCCTCCCCGAGCCGGCGGTCTTGCACCGACCTACCTGGCGCTGGACGCGGACGCGGCCCTGGAAGCCGGTTGCCGGACCGGGAGCGGTGCCACGGCGACGCCCATCACCGATCGGCTATGCCACGCGCAGTACCCGAACGGGTCGTCGACGTCGAGCGGCGGGCGGACGACCTACGACCGCGAGGCGAGCTTGGCACAGGTGTGTGGTGGCTTCGGGCGCCCCGAGGGGCTCCGGCTGACGCCCGGCATGAGATGCGCCCTGATCGCGGCGGGGGCCACGTTCGGCCCGGCGCCGGTCGGCGAGCCGATCGAGCGCCTCTGCGACGCGGAGAACGTGACGAGCGCGTTCCGCGACGGCAGCTGGCTGGCCCACGGTGACGACCTGGCCTGCGGCTACTTCAGCGAGATCTTCGCCGGCGGGGCCGGGATCGTCGCCGCCGGCGCCTCCGGCCCGGGAGGTGTCGCGATCGGCGTCGGGACCTACAAGGCCCTCTCGGCGACGCTCAAGGTCGCGTGCGGCGGTGTCTTCGACGGCGGTGCCGCGGCCGCCGGGAGCTACCTGGAGGCTCGGCACGAGACGAACGTGAGCGTCGACATCGTCCGGCGCGGCAAGTGCCTCCGCCTGGACACGCGCCACGGCTCGCGGTTCGACGCGGTCGCCTGCCCGTGACGCGCCCGCTCGACCTTCCCGCCCCAACCCCCGAACCCGGTCCTGGAGGACCCCATGAGCGCTGACGACATCATCATCGACTCTGCCAACGCCGCGGTGAACACCGTCGCGACCGACGGCTTCACCAAGCTCACCCAGCAGGTGATGAGCCTGACGAGCGCCGAGCTGGCTCGTCACCTTCGGAGCGACGACGCTCCCGGGTTGCTCGTGCCGTTGGACCTGGAGCAAGACGGCAAGGATCGCCTTGGCGCCATCCTGGCGGTCGGGGACCGGGCGATCCTCGCGTGGACGGTCGGCACCTTCCGCGTCAAGTACTTCTCGGACGTGCTCCCGTACGAGGCGATCCAGTCGGTGGAGGTCGGCACCCGGGCTGCCGGCGCCATGACGAAGGAGCGGGAGCTCCTACGGGTCGCGAGTGGCAGCCGGTCCTACACGCTGGTCTTCGCAAACCTCTTCGAGGGCGGCCAGAGCATCGTCCCGTTCCTCGCGGGCGTCCTCGACGGCTCGATAAAGCCGGTCTTCGAGTGATCCGCGACTCGGTCTGAGGAGATCAGCGCTCGCGCGGTCGACGGCGCGGGGAGGCGCCGGACTCGAGCGGCTCGTCGTACGGCGGGTCGAAGAGCGTGGGCGCGGCGTCCGCGGCCGGGTGGGTCGTCGGCGCGTCGTGCGAGGTCGCGTGGAGGCTCGACGTCTCCTCCGGGGTCGCGCGCGGCGCGGAGCGCGCCTCCGGGGTGGCGCGGGGCGTGGGCCGCTCGCGCCGCACCGGGGTGTCGGCGCTGGCCTGCCGCCGCTCTTCGCGCTCCCGGCGGCGGAGAGCGCGCGTCGCGGCGGCGTCGGCGACCGAGTCGGTGGCGTCCGCGCGCACCGAGCCCGCGGCCGCCGGAGGCGACGGGGGCGGGGAGGAGACAGCGCCGCGGTTCGACGCCATCTCGGGGGCCGGCTCCGGCAGCTCGGCCGCGCGCAGCCGCAGCCCGGCGACGAGGAGCCCGAGCGCGGCCAGCAGGCCGAAGAAGATCCCCCAGGAGAGGCCGTACTCGACGACCTGCTGCCCCGTGCCCCCGCCGTCGGGTTTGTCGACGAAGCGGTAGAAGATCAGCACCGTCGCCCAGGCGCCCGCGAGCGCCACGATCGTCCCGTCCCCGCCGGGCAGGTGGAACGCCCGCCGGTCGCCGCGGGCGAGGACGAGCACGACCACGGCGAGCGCCACGAGGAAGATCGCCGCCTCCACGAGCGAGAAGACCTCGATCGCGCGCTTGCTCTCCTCCTGCTGGCGCAGCTGGCCGCCCACCACCGCGTTGACCGTCCGCGAGTACCAGGGCAGGAGCATCGTGGCGAGCAGCACCGCGGCGGCCACGACCACCGTGCGCTGCTCGCGGCCCAGGTTCCGCCAGGCCGCGAGCGCTCGCCGCAGGCCGGTGCGCTCAGCTCGCGCCGGGGCCATCCGCGCCGCCCTCCAGGGCGTCGAGGCCGTCGAGCCGGCGCTGCACGAGCTCGCGGACCGCCACCGGGACGTCGGGGTCGCGCGCGATGTCGCGGGCCTCCTCGAGCGTGTGGCGCGCCCGCATCCGAGCCCGCCCGCCGCCCGCGTCCTCGCCGCCGGCCGCGTGGTGCTTCAGCGTATTGTCGGCCCGCAGGAGGAGCTTGCGGATGCGGTCGCCCGGCGTCTCGGTCATGCCCGGCGGAGTCTACGCCGGGCCCTGGCGGCGCCACCCCGGCGGCTCCGCCCCGGCGGCTCCGGCTCATGCGTGACCCCGCCGGATCCCCCACGGATCCCGCGGGGTCACGCATCGGCGCGGCGCGCCGGCCGCGCCGCCCGGGCGGACCGGCCCGGCGCCGCCCGGGCGGACCGGCCCGGCGCCGCGCGTGGCAGGATGGCCGCGCCGTGCCCACGTCCTCCTACGGCCCCGGCCGCCAGCGGCGCCTGGAGCTCACGCTCCCCGCCGGCCCCGGCCCGCACCCGGTCGCCTTCGTGCTGCACGGCGGCTTCTGGCGCGCGCAGTACACGCGGAGCCTCATGGACGGGCTCTGTGGCGACCTGGCCGCGCGCGGGTGGGCGGCGGCGAACGTGGAGTACCGGCGCCTCGGACGGCTGCGCGGAGGCGGCGGAGGCGTGCCGGAGACGCTCGAGGACGTGGCCGCCGCGCTCGACCACCTCGCCGACCTCGACGCGCCGCTCGACCTCGGCCGGGTGGTGAGCGTCGGCCACTCCGCCGGCGGGCACCTGGCGCTGTGGGCCGCCGCGCCCCGGGCCGGCGCACGCGTGCGCTGCGCCGGGGCGGTCGGACAGGCCGCCGTGTCCGACCTGCAGCGCGCCGCCGAGCTCAACCTCGGCAGCGGCGTGGTGCGGCGGTTCTGCGGCGGCGGCCCGGAGCAGGTGCCGGCCGCCTACCGGCGCGCCTCCCCCGCCGCGCTGCTGCCGCTCGGGGTGCCGCAGCTGCTCGTCCACGGGGAGCGCGACGACGTCGTCCCGGCCTCGCTGAGCCGGGGGTACGCGGCCGCGGCGCGGGCGGGCGGCGACGACGTGGAGCTCGCGCTGCGCCCGGGCGAGGGGCACTTCGAGCACCTCGACCCCCGCGGTGGCGCCTGGGAGGCGGTGACGACGTGGCTGACCCGGTTCGGGCGCTGAGCCGCGCGGACGCGCTCGCGCTCGACGCCGCCGACCCGCTCGCCGGCTTCCGGGAGCGCTTCGTGGTCGACGACCCGGGGCTCGTCTACGTCGACGGCAACTCGCTCGGCCGCCGGCCGGTCGCGACCGCCGCCGCGCTCGCCGGCCTGGCCGACCAGTGGGCCAGCGAGCTCGTCGGGGGCTGGGAGGAGTGGATCGCCTGGCCGGCCACGCTCGGCGACGAGCTCGGGACGGCGCTCCTCGGGGCGGTGCCCGGCGAGACGCTCGTCTGCGACTCCGTCACGGTCAACCTCTTCAAGCTCGCCGGCGCCGCGCTGGCGGGGCGACCCGGGGCGATCCTCTGCGACGCGGAGGAGTTCCCCACCGACCGCTACGTCCTCGACGCCCTGGGGCGCGAGGTCGTGCGCTGCGCGCCGGACGCCGCGGCGGTGCGGGCGGCCGGCGCGGGCCGCGAGGTCGCGCTCGTGGTCTTCTCCCTCGTCCACTACCGCTCGGGCGCGCTCGCCGACCTGGCGGCGGTGAGCGCGGCGGCCCACGCGCTCGGCGCGCTCGTGCTCTGGGACCTCTCCCACGCGGTCGGCAGCGTCGAGGTCGACCTGCGCGCGGGCGGCGCCGACCTCGCCGTGGGCTGCACCTACAAGTACCTCGGCGGCGGCCCGGGCGCGCCCGGGTTCCTGTGGGTGCGCGACGCCCTCGTGGGGGAGCTGCGCTCGCCCCTCCCGGGGTGGTTCGGCGCCGAGGACCAGTTCGCCATGGGCCCGCGCTACTCGCCGGCGCCGGGCGTCGCGCGGTTCCTGGCCGGCACGCCGCCGATCGTGGCCCTCGCCGCGATCCGGCCCGGGGTGGAGCTGCTCGCGGAGGCCGGGATGGCGCGGGTCGCCGCGAAGGGCCGGGCGCTCACGGGCCTCGCGGTCGCCCTGCACGACCAGTGGCTCGCCGCACTCGGCTTCGCCCTCGGGACCCCGCGCGACCCCTGGGCCCGCGGCGCCCACGTCGCGCTCCACCACCCGGCCGCCTGGCCGATCACCCGGGCGCTGATCGAGCACGCCCGGGTCCTGCCCGACTTCCGCCGCCCGGACGTCGTGCGGCTGGGCTTCCCCGCGCTCACCACCTCGTTCGCCGACGTCTGGGACGCCTGCGAGCGCCTCCGCGACCTCGTGGCCGGGGGAGGGCACGAGCGCGTGGACGCCGCCGCGCGCCGGGTCACCTAGCTCGAGTGGTCGATCCGCCTCCGTCACGGAGGCGGATCGACCGCTCGAGCGGCGCGCGGGCGCGGCGCTCAGTCGCGGCGGCCGGGGAGGTCGTCGACGCCCCCGTAGCCGCCGGGGCGGCGGCGCGCGGCGGATTCCGGCTCGTCGGGCCACCGCCCGTGCTCGTCGAAGAACGCCCGTTGGTCGTCCTCGGCCTCGTGGCCGCCGTGGCCCCGGAGCTGGACGTAGGCCAGCGCGAAGATCGAGAGGATCGCGAGCACGAGCGTGCCGAGGGAGAAGAGGTCGACCCCGAGGACCATCAGTCGATCGGGACGTCCCGGGGGCGCGGAGCCGCGGGGGCCCGGGGGTCGGGTCCCTCGATCCGGTCGACCCACCAGTCGATGATCGCGCGGGCCAGGAGCAGGAGCTGGCGCAGCACGTCGCGGACCTGCGCCCGGAGCTCGTCGGGGACGAGGTCGCGCAGCGCCTCCACCAGGGCGATCAGCGCCTGGAGCTCCTCCTGGCGCCCCGCGGGCTCCTCCGGGGTCGCCCACCCGCCGGGTGGCGTGCGGCCCGCGGCGGTCTCGGCGGCCAGGCGCTCGGCGGCCGCGGTCGCGGCCTGCACCTGCGCACGCAGGGCCTCGAGGGGGTCGGTGGGAGGATCGGCGTCGGTCATCGGGGTCGGGGCGAGGTGACGAAGCAGCCTCCTGCCGTCGTCGATCCTCGCGCCCGAGGCACGGTAGTCGGACGGCACCGGTGGCGCGAGCGTGCGCCGGGCCCTCGTGGGCGCGCGCGATGTCCGTGGCGAGCGGTCCCGCGGGTGGGTCGTGATGCGGCCCGTCGCCGCGGACGGGATCCGTGCGCCGCGGCGGGCAGGCCGACGCCGACCACGGCAGGCGTGATCGCCGCGCCGTCCCGGGTACGTCGGCCGGCATGGGATTCCAGGTGACCGAGGTCCAGAGCGCGCTCAAGGGCGCCGAGTACCCCGCCGACGGCGACAAGCTCGCCGGCGTGGCGGAGGGGAACGGCGCGGACAGCGCGATCGTCGACGCGCTGCGCGGCATGCGGGAGGTGGACGGCCCCAACGGCGTGATGAAGGAGCTGAAGGGCGAGCTCGGCGGCCCGACCGACTAGCGGGCGCCCCGCGCGCACCTCCGGGCGGTGCGCGGTATCGGGTGGCGGCGAGCCGCCCGGGATCGCGCGTCGCCCGCGGGGCCTTCGGGGCCCGGCGGAGCGTCGGCGCCCAGCACCGCGGCGCGAGCGCGGATCGCATGGCGTCGACGTCGCGTCTCCCACGACGCGCCGCGCCCGCTGTCCGCGGGCGACGTTCGCGGCGTGAATCGTCGGTCGCCGTTCGGCGTCGACCGCGCCGGTGACGCGGATGGCGGGGCGCCGGCGAGGTGGCTGGCGGGGCGGGCGCGGCGAACGCATCCCCGTGCGCGGTGGCTGGCGGGGCGGGCGCGGCAAACGCATCCCCGTGCGCGGTGGCTGGCGGGGCGGGCGCCGCGAGCGCATCCCCGCGCGCGTCCACGTCCCGCGCGCGTCCGACGTCGCCGCGCGCGTCCCGTCCCCGCCGCGTCCGTTCCCGCGCGCATCCCCTCCGACGTTCCGCGCCCGCTAGGGGCGTTCGCCGCAGCTGGCGTGCAGCGTCGCGCAAGGGGCGACGATCGACGCCAACGTCGGCGGACGCGCCCCTCGCTGGTTCGCGCCTCCGCGCCGCGCCTCCTTCCTGCGCCGCCGCGCCGCTCCTCGCCCGCGCCGCGCCGCGCCGCGCCGCTCCTCGCCCGCGCCGCGCCGCGCCGCGCCTCCTTCCTGCGCCGCCGCGCCGCTCCTCGCCGCCGCCCGCGCCGCGCCGCCGCCCGCACTGCCCGTGCGCCCGCAAGTCGCCGCCGCTCCCGCGTCTCTCCCCGCCGTCCGTGCCGCGCCCGGCGCCGCCCGCGCTCAGCCGCGCACGGGCAGCGTGCCGAGGGCCTGCGCGGCGTTCCCGGCGAGGTCGACGGCGCGCAGGCGCAGCTCGAGGTCCGCACCGCTGCGGAGCCTTGGGAGGACGAAGGTGTGGCGGCCGCGGGAGAGGCGCAGCGTCCGGGCGTAGACGAGCTTGCCGCCGCGGTCGGCCACCAGGGAGACGGTGGAGACCTTGTCGAGGGAGACGGGGACGCTCGCCGCTCGCCCCTTGCGCCCCCTTGCCGGAAGCAGCCGCACCACCGGTGGGCGGGTGAGGTCGGCGGTGAACCGCGTCGCCGTCTGGCAGTAGAGCGGCAGGGCGGTCCGCAGGCAGAGGCCGCTCAGGAAGTCGCGCAGGAGCGTGTGGTAGCCCAGGTCGGACTCGTTGCCGCCGAGCGCGTAGCGCGACCAGGCGCCCGTGTCGGCGCCCGGCAGCTCGGTGCGCAGCTCCGCGTCCCCGGCGTCGAAGAGCGCCCGGACGGCGTCGTCGTTCGCGAGCTCGCCGAGGTCGTGCAGCCCGTTGAGCGCCTGCACGAAGCCGTTGACGATCCGCAGCCGCGGGGCGAAGGAGTACTGGAGGTAGTGCGCACCCGCGGGGGTCGCCACCCGGACGCCCGCGGGCGGCCGGGTGCGGAAGATCCCGAGCGCCGAGCGCGCCGCGTCGAGGTAGCGCGGCTCCCCGAGGCGCACGCCGGCGCGGGCGAGCGCCTGCAGCGCGGTCCCCGCGGAGAGCCCGCTCACCCAGGGCGGGCGGCCGCCGTCGAAGACGAACCACGACTCGAAGGCGGTGCCGCCGGCCCGCGCCGCGCCGAGCGAGAGCGCCTCGTCGATGAGCGCGCGCAGGCGGGCGTCCGAGCGCTTCAGCTTGAGCAGCCCGTTGACCTGCCCCCAGGTGCCGAGCCACTGCAGCTGGAGGCCCTGGCCGGGGTAGCTCTGCCACACGAGCTCGGAGCCCGGGAAGCTCACGCGCGCGCCCGCGCCGAGCAGCGCGCCCGTCGTCCACCACTGCCGGTTGCGCTCCAGGGTCTCGAAGGCCAGCGGGACCCGGGAGCTCGTGAGCTCCCCCCGTCCGGTCACCGTCTCGAGGTTCGCGAGGACCGCCGAGAGCTCGGCGCGCCGCCGGCCGCTGAGCCGCCGCCGCGCGGACCGGGCCGCGACGTAGCGCGAGCGCGCCTGCGCGGCGGCCTCCGGGGTGATGAGCCCGGCGTCGCGGAGCGCCAGGAGCTGGCTCGTGACGGTCCTCCGGCTCGGCTGCGTCGGGTCCACGGGCACGGGCGCGGGCGCCGGGCCGGTCGGCCCCGTGGCCCCCGTCACCTCGCCCGGGGACGGTTCGGCGGCGCCCGGCGGAAGCTGGGCGTGGGCGGGCGCGGCGAGCAGCGCGAGTGCCGCCAGCGCCCCCGTCAGGACGCTTGGAGCCGGGGTTCTGCGCACCACCCCGATGCTACGGTGCCCCCGCCCCGAAGGACGCACCCCGCCTTGCACCGCACGCCTCGCCTCCTGCTCGCCGTCCTGTCGGTGCTCACCCTCGCGCTGGCGGCGTGCGGCGGCGACGACCTGGCCTCGCGCTCCGCCCCGGACGTCCTGGCCGAGGCCTTCGGCCCCGACAAGCAGGTCGAGAGCGGAAGGCTCGACCTCCGCATCTCGCTCGACGCCACGGGGCTCCAGGGGCTCGACCGGCCGCTCAAGCTCTCGCTCACCGGGCCCTTCGCCGCCACCGGCGCGCGCCAGCTCCCGAGGCTCGACCTCGACGCCGAGCTCGACCTCGCCGGCCAGGCGCTCTCCGCCGGTGTCGTCTCCACCGGCGACCGGGCGTGGCTTGAGCTGGCGGGGCAGGCGTTCCTCCTCGACGCCCCGACCCTCGCGCGGTTCCGGGCCCTCTACCGCCAGGGCGCGGGGACCTCGGGCGCGCAGGGCGCCGCGGTGGCGAGCCTCGGCATCCACCCGGAGCGGTGGCTCTCGCAGCCGCGCGAGGTGGGGGAGGAGCGCGTGGGCGGGACCCAGACGGTGCACGTGAGCTCCACGGTGGACGTGCCGGCGCTCCTCGACGACGTCGTGCGGCTCCTGCGCCGCGCCGACGCCACGGGCGCCGCCGCCGCCGCGGGCGCCCAGGGGGTGCCGACCGCGCTCACCGCCGCACAGCGCCGCCAGGTCGAGCAGGCGGTGAAGCACGCGACCGTGGACGTCTACGCCGGCAAGGACGACGGGACGCTCCGGCGCCTGAACGTCCAGGTGGCCTTCGCGGTGCCCGCCGCGGACCGGGCAGCCGGCGGGAGCACCTCGGGCCGCCTGGCGCTCGACCTCGTGATCACCGGCCTGAACGAGCCCCAGCGCATCGTGCCGCCCGCCTCGGCCCGACCGCTCTCCGACCTCCGCCGCGGGGCCACCGGCGCGAGCGGGGCGGCCGGCACCACGGGCGCCGGGGGCGGCTCGGGCGAGGCCGCGTATCGCCGCTGCCTCGACGCCGCCGGCTCGGACATCGCCGAGGTCCAGACGTGCGCACCGCTGCTCAACGGCGGATGAGCGAGCTCGAGCACATCGCGCTCGGCGCCTGGAGCGGCGGGCGCTACCTCGGCTACGGGGAGGCGATCGCGGAGGAGCGCCTGGTCGCGCTGCTCACCCCGGGGCCCGACGTCCACACGCTCATCACCGCCGACGCCTACGGCGTTCTGCCGCCGATCGCCAAGCTGACGCCGGACCAAGCGATGTACCACTTCCTCTCGGGCTATACCGCGCGCGTCGCGGGCACCGAGATCGGCGTGACCGAGCCCGACGCGACCTTCTCGACCTGCTTCGGCGCGCCGTTCATGCCGCGCCACCCGTCGGTCTACGGCAACCTCCTGCGCGACCGCATCGCCAAGGGCGGCGTCGAC
>CAXSFZ010000031.1:0-38406 GCA_964236905.1 uncultured Solirubrobacteraceae bacterium
CCCCGGGCGTTCGGATCCCAGCCCGCTCAGCGACCGCAACTCCGAACGCCCCGGCCCGCGACGCCGCCACAACCCCGGGCGTTCGGATCCCAGCCCGCTCAGCGACCGCAACTCCGAACGCCCCGGCGGGGCGGAGCCGGGGCCGGGCCGGGCCGGGCCGGGCCGGGCCGGGCCGGGCGCTAGCTGCCGGGTGTCCACAGCCGCGGCGGCGGCGGCGCGGCGGGCCGCGGCGGCTCGGGCGCGCCCGGGCCACCCGGCCCGCCCGCGACCGGCCCGCCGGCGCCCGCCCCGGCGGCGGGCGGCGTGCCGCCCAGGCGCACGAAGGCCATCTGGAGCTGGGCGAGGGCGTCGCGGAGCTGCTTGGCGTCAGGTCCGAGCGCCTCCTCGACGAAGGGCAGCAGGCGGCGGACGCCCTCGATGGCCACGCCGACTTGGTCGAGGTCGCGCTCGCCCTCGGTCCCCGGGGCGAGCCCCGCCTTGCGGCCGCCGAGGTTCAGGAGCGACACGATCGTCTGGATGAGCACGTCCTCGACCCGCAGCTGCTTGAGCTCGGCCTCGTAGGCCGCGCGCAGCTCCTCCTCGGTGGGCGGCGGACCCTCGGGATCGCCGGGTGGCTGCTGTTCGGTCATGGGTGGTCCCTCATTCGGAGTACGTGGCGTGGGTCTCCCGGACGGCCTCGGCGTACACCTCGGCCGCCGGGGCGCCGGCGGCGAGCATCCGGCGCTGGCGCTGGGCGCCGTTCAGCCCCGGGAACGCGGGCTCGGAGAGCCCGTGCGCGGCCCGGGCGGGCGCCGTCCAGGCCAGCAGGCGCTCCGCGGTCGCCTCGGCAGGGACCTCCTCGGCGCGGGCGAGGTCGATCAGCTTCCCGTCGAGGCCGTAGCGGATCGCGCGCCAGAAGTTCTCCTCCACCACGCGCCGCGGCGGGTCCGGATGGGGCAGGCCGGCGTCCAGGTCGTGCGCGGCCTGGAGCACGCAGGCGGCGATGAGCGTCGCCAGCGCGTCGGACTCCCCCGCGGTGCTCTGCACGTCGCAGATGCGCACCTCCACGGTCCCGAAGGAGAAGTGCGGGCGCACCGACCACCAGACCTGGGTGTCCTCGACGATCGAGTTGGTGTCCACGAGGAAGCGCAGGTAGTCGGCGTAGGCCGCCCACGAGCCGTAGGCGTCGGGGATCCCGCAGCGCGGGAAGACCTTCGTGAAGGACTGCGTGCGCGCGGAGTGCAGGCCCGCGTCGCGGCCGTCGAGGAACGGCGAGGAGGCGCTCAGGGCGAGCAGCAGCGGCAGCACGGGCCGCAGGCGGTCGCAGACCCGCACGGCGCGGTCGATCCCGCGGACGCCCACGTGCACGTGCAGCGAGAAGGTGTTGTTGCGCCGCGCGGCGTACTGGAGCCCGTCGACGACCCGGCGGTAGTGGTCCGTGTCGATGTTCGGCTGCTCGCGGTAATCGGCCCACGGGTGGGTCCCCGTCGCCCCGAGCGCGGCGCCGTGGGCAGCGGCCAGCGCGAAGAGCGCCCGGCGCGCCCGCGCCTGCTGGGCGAGCGCGTCGGCGAGCGTCGCCCCGCGCCCCGACCGGATCTCGATCTCGCTCGAGATGAGCTCCCCGGCGATCGCCTCGGCGAGCACGGGGTCGGCCTGGCCGAGGTCGCGGAGCTCCTCGTAGCGCGGCGCCATGTCGAGCGTCCCGGGCTCGAGGATCGCGAACTCCTCCTCGACGCCCACGGTGCCGTCCACCGAGGCGTCGAAGACGGCCTCGGCCTCGTCGAACGGCGTGATCACGTGAGGTAGAAGTAGAGCGCGTAGAGCAGGTCCACCGCAGGGCTCGAGGTGTGGACGGTGACCTCCGGCGGCACGTTCAGCAGCGCCTCGGAGTAGTTGAAGATGATCTTGACCCCGGCCGCGACGAGGTCGTCGGCCAGGCCCTGGGCGGCCGCGGTGGGGACCGCGAGGACGCCCACCACGACGTCCTCCTCGTCGACCACCGTCCGCAGCTCGTCGAGATGGCGCACGGTCTGGGCGCCGACCGCCAGGCCGACCTTGTCGGCGGCGACGTCGAAGATCGCCACCACCCGGAACCCGTGGTCGGCGAAGATGTCCGAGCCGGCGATCGCCCGCCCGAGGTGGCCCGCCCCGAACAGCGCGATGTTGTGCTGGCCGGCGGTCCGCAGGATCTTCCGGATCTGGGAGACGAGCGACTCGACGTTGTAGCCCACCCCGCGCTTGCCGAACTTCCCGAAGCCCGACAGGTCGCGCCGGATCTGCGTCGAGTTGACGTGGGTGTAGTCGCTCAGCTCCTGCGAGGAGATCGTCTCCTTGCCCATCTTCTTGGCCTGCGTGAGCACCTGCAGGTAGCGGGAGAGCCGCGCGGCCACGCCGAGCGAGAGCCGGTCGGGCACGGCGCCCTCGGCGACCGTCGGGGGGTTGAGCGGGTCGAGCGTCATCTCCTCGGCACGGAACCCTACTCAGGGTCCCGGGCGGCGAGCCTCCCGCGGAGGTCGTCCGCGTCGAGGAAGAACTCGTAGAGCTCCGCGCCGTCCAGCGCGATCACCGGGATCCGCTCGAGGTAGGCCTTGAAGGTCGCGGGGTCGTCCTCGATGTCGCGCTCCTCCAGGCGGAACGGGTGGGTCGCCTGCACCGCGAGGAGCGCCGTACGCGCGTCCTCGCAGAGGTGGCAGCCCGGCCGGCCGTAGAGGACGACGGTCCTCACAGGTCGCGCCGCCCCGTCGGGTAGGCCTCCAGGGCGTCGTAGGCACCCGGCGCGAGCGGCGCCACCCACCGGGCGGCCGCGCCCACCATCGCCGCGTTGTCGGTGCAGAGCGCCCGCGGCGGGACGTGCAGCCGCGGCGCCACGCCGGCCAGGCGCGCGCGCAGCACGCCGTTAGCCGCGACCCCGCCGCCGATGGCCACCTGCGTGGCGCCCGTCTGCTCGATCGCCTGCTCCACGCGGCGGGCGAGCGCCTCGACCAGCGCGTGCTGGTAGCTCGCGGCGAGATCGGCGCGCCGCGCGCGCGCGCCGGCCTCCCCCAGGTCGCGGACGCGGTAGAGCAGCGCGGTCTTCAGGCCCGAGAAGGAGAAGTCGAGCCCCGCGAGCCGGTCGGCCACCGGGAAGGCGAAGGCCGCGGGATCCCCCTCCGCCGCCAGGCGCTCCAGGTGCGGCCCGCCCGGGTACGGCAGCCCGAGGAGCCGGGCGCCCTTGTCGAACGCCTCGCCGGCCGCGTCGTCGAGGGTGCGGCCGAGCACGGTGAAGCCCGCACGGTCCTCGACCCGGGCCAGGAAGGTGTGCCCGCCGCTGGCGACCAGGCAGAGGAACGGCGGCTCGAGCCCCTCCCGCCCCTCCACGTCCGGGAGCGAGCTGGCCGCGACGTGGCCCTGGAGGTGGTCGACGGGCGCGAGCGGGAGCCCGCGCGCGCTGGCCAGCGCCTTGGCCGTGGCGACGCCGACGAGCAGCGCCCCCACGAGCCCCGGGCCCTGCGTCACCGCGACGAGCGAGAGCTCCTCGAGCCGGGTGCCGGCCCGCCGCAGGGCGTCCTCGAGGACCAGGTTGACGAGCTGGAGGTGCTGGCGGCCGGCGACCTCCGGCACCACGCCGCCGTAGCGGTCGTGCACCGCCTGGGAGGAGACGACGCTCGAGCGCACCGCTCCCGCCGGGGTGAGCACCGCCGCGCAGGTGTCGTCGCAGGAGGTCTCGAGCGCGAGGATCACGAGGGCGAGGGCGTCACGGGGCCGGCGGCGGGGACGTCGTCCAGGCTGCCGCGCAGCGTCATGGGCGTCCGCCACATGATGAGCGCGTCCTCCTGATTGTCGGAGTAGTACCGCCGCCGGATGCCCGCCGAGAGGTAGCCGAAGCGCTCGTAGAGCCGGATCGCGGGCGCGTTGGAGACCCGGACCTCCAGCGTGTACTGCGCGGCCGGGTCGTCGATGCGGGCGATGACCGCCTCGAGCAGCGCGGTCGCGATGCCCTGCCGGCGCTCGGACGGGTCCACCGAGACGTTCATCACGTGCCAGACCGTGTCGTAGCGCGAGCAGATGAGGTAGCCGCAGAGCCGCCGGCCGCCGCCGGGCTCCGGGCGCCAGGCCGCGAGGCAGATGCCGCTCGGCTTGGAGAGCTCGAGCACGAACATCGCGAGCGACCAGGGGGTCGGGAACGCGCGCCGCTCCACCGCGATGACCTGCGGCAGGTCGGCGTAGACGAGGCGGCGGATCTCGACGGGCGCGCTCATCGCCCGGCGCTCGGGACGGCGTCGGGCGCGCGGACGTACTCGGGCTCGAGCTCGTCGCGCGGGACGGGGCTCGCGACGCGGGCGAGCGCACAGAGCGCCGCGCCGTCGACGTGGTGCACCGTGTCCGCGTCCGGCGCGACGAGCACCCCGGCCGCCTCGAGCTCGGCGCGGAAGCGCACGGCGCCGTCCCCGGCCGCCGTCCACGGGGCGTCCGCCGGCGGCACGAGCGCCGCGAGGCCGGCGGGCGCCACCGCCCGCGGCGCCGGCTGGGCCGGAGTGCCGTCGCGGTGCCAGCCCTGGGCGTAGGCCTCCCCGCGCCGGGCGTCCAGGCAGCCGAGCGCGGCGTGGCCGGGGGCGGCGGCCGCAGCCCCGCGGGCGAGCGCCGCGAGGGTGCCGACCCCCACGAGCTCCGCCCGGGTGCCCTGGACGAGGGCGCGGGCGGTCGCGACGCCGATCCGCAGGCCGGTGAAGGTGCCGGGGCCCGTCCCGACCCCGAGGCGGTCGACGTCGGCGAAGCCGAGCCCGGCCTCGGCCAGCAGGCCGCGGGCGAGCGCGAGCAGCCGGGCGGCGTGGCCGGGCCGCTCCCCCGCCGCCGGGCGGTGCGCGGCGGTGCGCGGCGCCGCACCCGGCAGCGCCAGCCCGACCACGGTGTCCGCGGTGGCGGTGTCGAAGGCCAGGACGATCACGCGACGGCGATGCGGCGGGCGTCGGCGCCCGCGTGCTCGAGGGTCACCCGCGCGGCGACGCGGCCGAGGGCGGCGAGCGCGGGAAGGGCCACCTGCGGCCATTCGACGAAGGCGACCCGGTCGGGACCGACGTAGTCGTCGAGCAGCGCGGGGTCCTCGTCCTCGAGCCCCACCAGGCGGTGCAGGTCCAGGTGGCTGGCCGGGGGCGTGGCCTCGTCGTAGCGGTGGCCGAGCGTGAAGGTGGGGCTGGTCACGGGGCGGGTGACACCGAGGGCGCGGAGGGCGCCGCGGACCAGTGTCGTCTTCCCCGTGCCCATCTCACCGCTCAGCAGCACGACATCGCCCGGGAGCAGCCGAACCGCGAGCCGGGCGCCGAGCGCCTCCGTCTCCGCCGCCGAGCCCGTGGTGGCCGGTCGCTCAGCGCCGGCCATCGGCGGTGCGCGGGCGCAGGCCGATGCCGAGGAGCACGAGCGCCACGCCCGCGAGGGCGACGGGCACGGGCCGGCCCCCGGTCCGCGCGAGCCCGCTCCCCCGGGGAGCGGCAGACGCGGTGCCGGCCGGGGCCGCGACCGCGGTGGCCGGCGCGCTCGTCGCCGCTCCGGCGCCCGTCGCGGTGCCCGCGGCCGGCGGCGTCGTGGCGCTGGGCGCCGGGGTGCTCCCGCCGCCGCCCGGGGAGCCCGTGGTCGTCTGCCCGAACGGGTCGGCGTACTGGTCGTCCCCGGCGCTCTGCGCGAGCGCGGGAGCCGGCGCCACGGCGAGCGCCACGAGGATCGGCAGGAGGACGGGACGGAGCACGGCGGGCGATTCTAGGCCAGGAGCGCCAGGACGGCCTGCGCTAGCGTCGGGCGGGCATGAGCGCGCCCCCGGCACCCCACCCCGCGGACCCGTGCCGCGCCCGCCCGGCCGCCCGGCGCCGCAGGGCGCGCCCCGGCGCCGGAGCCCCGTAGCGCCGTGCCCGCCGCGCTCGAGGTCGACGGGCTGGTCAAGCGCTACGGGGCCCACACCGCCCTGCACGGCGTCTCGCTCGCGGTCGGGCCGGGCGAGCTCGTGGGCCTGCTCGGCCCCAACGGCGCCGGGAAGAGCACCCTGACGAAGGTCGCCTGCGGCCTGGTCCGCGCGACGAGCGGCGCGGTCCGCGTCGCCGGGCACCCGGCCGGCTCGCGCGCCGCCCGCGGGCTCCAGGGGTACCTCGCCGAGCTGTTCCGCTTCCCGGGCTGGGCCAGCGCCGAGGAGGTCCTGGTGCTCCACCAGCGCCTCGCGGGCTCGGCGGGGGGCGCCGCCGAGCGGGCCGACCTGCTCGCGCTCGTGGGGCTGGCCGACGCGCGCGAGCGGCGGGTGGAGGCGATGAGCAAGGGGATGCAGCAGCGGCTCGGGATCGCCCAGGCGCTCGTCGGCGCGCCGCGGCTCCTGCTCCTCGACGAGCCGACGAGCGCCCTGGACCCCGCGGGCCGGCGCACGGTCCGGGACCTGCTGCTGGAGGTGCAGCGGCGCGGCGTCGCGGTGCTGCTGAACACGCACCTGCTCTCCGAGGTCGAGCTCGTCTGCGATCGCGTGGTGATCATCGACCACGGCGCCGTGGTCACCGCCGGGCGCCCGGACGAGCTCGTGCGCCCGCGCGGGGTGGAGGTCGAGACCGGGGCCGGGACCCGCGTGGTGGCGGGCGCGGGGCGGGAGGACGCGCCGCGGATCGTCGCCGAGCTCGTCGCCGCCGGCGAGCGGGTCTACGGCGTGCGGGTCCTCTCCTCGACGCTCGAGGACGTCTACCTGGACGCGGTCGGCGGCGCGGAGACCGCGCGGACCGCCGGTGCGGCGTGAGGCGCCTGCTCGGCGGCGCGCGGATCGTCGCGGCGCACGCGCTGCGGGAGTCGCTGCGGCGCCGCGTCTTCGCGGTGGTCGTCGGCCTGACGCTCGCCTTCGGCGCGCTCTACGCCTGGGGCGTCCACGAGCTCTTCTCCGACCTCGACGACGTCGCGGGCAACGCCTTCCTGGACGCCGAGACGCTCGCGGGCGCCACGATCCTCGGCCTCGCGATGTTCGCGACGCTCTTCCTCGGGGTGGTGCTCGCCGTCTTCCTCACGCTGAACGCGGTGCGCGGCGACGCCGAGCGCGGGCTGCTGCAGCCCGTGGTGGTGCGGCCGCTCGGGCGCGGCGCCTACCTGCTCGGGCGCTGGGCCGCCGCGGCCACGGTGAGCGCGAGCTACGTGGTGGTGGTCTTCCTCGGCGCCGTCGTGCTCACCCGGGTGGTCGGCTCCTACGCCCCCGACCGGATCCTCGTGCCGGCGCTCGAGCTGGCCGGGGCGGTGGCCATCGTCTCGGCGCTGGCCGTCCTCGGCTCGATCGCCCTCGGCACGACCGCCAACGGGGTGGCGATCCTCATGGTCTTCGGCGCCGGGCTGCTGGCCGGGCTGCTCGGCTCGATCGGGGACGCGCTCGACTCGGGGACGCTCTCGCACGCGGCGAACCTCGCCGCCTGGGCGCTGCCGTTCGAGGGCCTGTACCGCGACGCGCTCTTCCAGCTCGTCTCCGACGCGGCGAGCCGCGGCGGCATCACGGGGCAGCTCGTGCAGCTCGGCCCCCTCGGCGGCTCCCACGACGGAGCGGCGCTCTTCCCGCTCTACTGCCTGGCCTACGCCGCCGCCGTGGGCGCCCTCGCCCTCCTGGCCTTCCGCCGCCGGGACCTGTGAGCGCCCCCGACCCGGCGCGACCCCTGGTCGTCGCGATCGACGGCCGCGGCCTCGCGGGGGCCCGGCGCGGGGTCGCGCGCTACGCCGCGGAGCTCGCGGAGGCCCTGCGCGCGGGCCACCCCGGCGACGAGTACCGCCTCCTGGCGCCCGGCGCGCCGGGGAGCTCGCGCGGCGCCGCCGCGCGCATGGCCGCGACCGGGCGGCCGCGGTTGGACGCGCTCGTCGGCGGCGCGGACGCCGTGTGGGCGCCCGCGCCCCGGCCGCTCGCGCTCGGGGCGCGGACGGTGCACGACCGCAGCTGGGAGGAGCGCCCGGAGGACTTCACCGCCTACGAGCGGCTCTGGCACCGGGCGGCCCGGCCGCGCCGCCTGGCCGCCCGCGCCGACCGCCTGCTCTTCGACTCCGCGACGGCGCGCGAGGAGGTGGTGGCCGCGTGGGGGCTCGAGCCCGCCCGGACCCGGCTGGCCCCCCCGGGGGTCGCGGCGCCCGCTCCGGGTCCCCCGGGGCCGCTGCCGGTCGGGGTGCGCGAGCCGTTCCTGCTCTGGGTGGGCGCGCTCGAGCCCCGCAAGGCCCCCGAGGTGCTGGCCGCGGCCTTCGCCCGGGCCCGGGCGCAGGGGCTCGCGGCCCGGCTCGTGGTGGTCGGGGCGGGGCGGGCGGCGGAGGCGCTCTGCGGCGCCGGCGTCGTGCGGCTGGGCGCGGCGGAGGACACGACGCTGCGCGCGCTCCTCCCCCGGGCCCTGGCGCTCGTGGCGCCCTCCCGCGGCGAGGGGTACGGGCTCGGGCCGCTCGAGGCGCTCGCGCACGGCACCCCCGCGATCGTCAGCGACCTTCCGGTCTTCCGCGAGACGCTGGGCGGCGGCGCCCTGCGGGTGCCCGTGGGCGACGTCGCGGCCCTGGCCGCCGCGCTGCTGCGCGTGGAGCGGGAGCCGGGGCTGCGCGCCGCGCTGGTCGCCGCCGCCCCGCCGCGCCCCACCTGGGCGGCCGCGGCGGCGGTCCTGCACTCCGCGCTCCACGAGGCGGCGGGCGCGCGGTGGGCCTGACCGTCGTGACCGTCCTGCACCGCTCGGCGCCCGAGCTCGCCCGGCTGCTCGCCTCGCTGGAGCGCCATCTCCCCGGCGCCGAGCTCGTCGTGGTGGACACGGGCCCGGACGACGGCGGCGCGGCGCTGGCCCGGGCGCACGGCGCCAGGGTGACGGCGCTGCCGCACAACCCGGGCTTCGGGGCGGCCAACAACGCCGGGGTGGCGCGCGCGAGCCGCCCCGTGGTGGCCCTGCTGAACCCCGACGTCGTGCTGCTCGACGCCGGGCTGGAGCGGCTGGCGGCCGCCGCCGGCGCCCACGACGCGCTCCACGTGCCCGCGCTCCGCGACCCGGACGGCAGCCCGCAGCGCTCGGCCCACCCCGTGCCGGGGAGCCGGCGGGCGCTGCTGCCGGCGCTCCTGCCCGTCCTGCCGGCCCGCGCCCGTCGCCCCGCGGAGCCGTGGCGCCCCGACGGCCGCGGCCCGCGGGCGGTGGGCTGGGCGATCGCCGCGGCGCTCGTGGCCCGGACCGCGACGCTGCGGGCGCTCGGCCCGTTCGACCCGCAGGCGTTCCTGCACTACGAGGACCTCGACCTCTGCCTGCGCGCCCGCGAGCGCGGGCTGCCCACCGTGCTGCACCCGGGCGTCGCCCTCGAGCACCTGGGTGGCCACAGCACCCGCCGCGCCCCGAGCCGCCTCCGCGACGAGGCGGCTCGCCGCCGCGCGGTGGTGGCCCGGCGGCTCGGCCCGGCCGCCCTGCGCCGCGACGACCTGGCGCAAGCGCTGACCTTCGCGCTCCGCGGCGCCCGCCCGGGCGACGCCCGCGCCCGCGCCCAGCTCGCCGCGCTGCGCGCCGCGCGCCGCAGCTCCTGACGGCGGGGCGGCGGGCGCTTCAGAAGAGCTCGAGCTGGCCCGGGACCGGGCCGGGCTCGGGCGCAGGGGAGGCGGGCGCCGGCTCCGGGCGCGGCAGGGCCGGGCGGCCGCGCGCGAGGAGCTCGGGGAGCCGGGCGAGGTCGGCGCGCAGCTGCTCGCCCAGCGCCGGGGCGTAGAGGGCGGCCGCCGGGGCGAAGACCGGGAGCAGCCAGACGGGCACCGTGCCGAGCGCGCGGGCCTCCTCGCGGCCGCGGCGCGCGCGGATCGGCTCGGGCGCTCCCCGGAGGACCTTGGTGACGAAGCCGCCGAGGGCCACGACCACCACGGGCTCCACCGCCTCGACCTGGGCCAGGAGGTGGTCAGCGCAGGCGGCCACCTCGGCCGGGCTCGCCTCGCGCGCGCCCGGGGGCAGGCACTTGACGAGCGAGGTGGTGCAGACGGTGCCCGGCGCGAGGCCCGCCTCGTCGAGCGCGCGCTCCAGCAGCCGGCCCGCGCGGCCGGCGAGCGGCACCCCGAGCGCGTCCTCGGCGGGTCCGGGCGCCTCGGCGACGACCAGCACGTCGGCGCCCGCCTCCCCCGTCCCGGGCACGACCTGCGAGCGCGCGGCCACCAGCGCCGGGCACCGCGTGCAGGCGCACGCCGCGGCCGAGGCGGCGGCGAGCGCCGCGCGAGGATCGTCGGGCACGCGGCGAGGGTACTCCCGGCCCCGTCGGCTACCCTGGCCGGTGGCGTCACCCGGAAGGGGACGCACCCGTAGGACCCCGCAGCAGCCCCAGCACCGCGACCGGCATCCTCCAGGGAGCTGGACCGACATGGCCACGACGACACCGGCGTCCGTCCCGCACCGCATCGCGGTGGTCGGTCGGGGTCGCCTCGGCTCGGCGCTCGAGGCCGCGCTCCGGGCGCACGCGCAGGTGCGCACCGGGGGTCGCGGCGACGACGGCCGCGGCGCCGACCTCGTGCTCCTCTGCGTCCCGGACGCCGAGATCGCCCGCGCCGCCGCCGCGATCCGCCCCGGTCCGCTCGTCGGCCACTGCTCGGGCGCCACCGGCCTCGACGCGCTCGCGCCCCACGAGGCGCTGGGCCTGCACCCGCTCCTGGCCGTCACCCGGGCCGCGGCGCCCTTCGCCGGGGCGAGCGCCGCGGTCGGCGGCAGCACCGCCCGAGCGCTCTCGGTCGCCCACGCGCTCGCGGCGGCCCTCGGCCTGCGGGCGGTGGAGCTCGCGGAGGCCGACCGGCCCGCGTACCACGCCGCCGCGAGCGTGGCCTCGAACTTCCTCGTGACGCTCGAGGGCTGGGCCGAGGAGCTCCTGCCCGGCGACCGGGCGCTGCTCGTGCCGCTCGTGCGCGCCACCGTCGAGAACTGGGCGGCCCTCGGCGCGAGGGGCGCCCTCACCGGCCCGATCGCCCGCGGCGACACCGCCACCGTGGCGCGTCAGCGCGCCGCCGTCGCCGCGCGCACCCCCGGCCGCCTGCCCCTCTGGGACGCCCTGGCCACCGCCACGTGCGACCTGACACGAACGCATGAACGGGGTCAGGCCCCTTTCATGCATGCCGAGAGGGCGACGTGAGGATCCTGCGGACGGTCGCGGAGGTGCGCGCGGCGCTCGCGCCCGCGCGCCGCGCGGCGCGCTCGATCGCGCTCGTCCCCACGATGGGCGCGCTCCACCCGGGCCACGTGTCGTTGATCGCGCGGGCGCGCGAGGCGTGCGACGAGGTCGTCGTCTCGCTCTTCGTCAACCCCTCGCAGTTCGGCGATCCGCGCGATCTCGCGGCCTACCCCCGCGACGAGCGCCGCGACGCCGCCGTGGCCGCCGAGGCCGGCGCCGACCTCCTCTTCGCGCCGCCCCGCGAGGAGCTCTACCCCCCGGGCTTCGCCACCCACGTGGCGCTCGAGGGGCCGCTGGTCGAGACGCTCGAGGGCGCCCACCGCGGCCCCGGGCACTTCCGCGGCGTGGCGACCGTGGTGACCAAGCTCCTGAACGTCGTCCAGCCCGACGTGGCGTTCTTCGGGCAGAAGGACGCGCAGCAGGCGCTCGTCGTCCGGCGGGTGGTGGCCGACCTGGACCTCCCCGTGCGCATCGAGGTGGCGCCCACCGAGCGCGAGCCCGACGGCCTCGCCCGCTCGAGCCGCAACGCGCGCCTGGATCCCGCCGGGCGGGAGCGCGCGCTCGCCCTCCACGCCGCGCTCCAGGCCGTCGCGGCCGCTCACGCGGGCGGCGAGCGCGACGTCGCGGCGCTCGAGGCGGTCGGCCGCGCCGCGCTGGCCTCCTTCGCCGTCGAGCCCGACTACCTCGCGCTGGTCGACCCGGGGAGCCTCGCTCCCCTGACCACCGTGGCGGGCACCGCCCTCGTGGCGGTGGCGGCCACGGTCGGCGGCGTCCGCCTCATCGACAACCAGCTCATCGGACCTGCCCCCGACCGGAAGGCGACCGCCGTGCCCCCTACCACCGCCAGGACCACGACCGGAGCCCGCTCATGAGCACCCTGCCCTCGGACCTCCGCGCGCCCGCCGACGCCTCCCGGCTTCCCGTCACCCTCCCGATGCTGGCCGAGAAGCGCCGGCTCGGAGAGAAGCTCGTGATGGTCACCGCCTACGACTTCCCGAGCGCGCGGGCGGCCGAGGCCGCCGGGGTCGACATGGTGCTGGTCGGCGACTCGGGCGCGATGACCGTGCTCGGCTACCCCTCGACGGTCGCGGTGACCGTCGAGGAGCTGCTCGTGCTCGCGCGGGCGGTCCGCCGCGGCCTGCGGACGCCGTTCCTGGTCGGCGACCTGCCCTTCGGCTCCTACGAGGCCTCCGACGAGCAGGCCGTGACCACCGCCTTCCGCTTCGTCAAGGAGGCCGGCTGCGACGCGGTGAAACTGGAGGGCGGCGGTGCCACCTCGGTCGCCCGGGCCCGCGCCATCGTGGCCGCGGGCATCCCGGTCATGGGCCACGTCGGGCTCACGCCGCAGACCGCGACGGCGCTCGGCGGCTACCGGGCGCAGGGCCGCAGCGCCGCGGCGGCGGTGCAGATCGCCGAGGGTGCCCTCGCGCTGCAGGCGGCGGGCTGCTTCGCCCTCGTCTTCGAGGCCATCCCGAGCGCGGTCGCCGAGCTCCTGGTGCAGCGCCTGGACGCGCTCGTCATCGGCATCGGGGCCGGGCCCGCGACCGACGGGCAGGTCCTCGTCTTCCACGACCTGCTCGGCATCCGCGAGGGCCGCGGCGCGCGCTTCGTGCAGCGCTACGCCGAGCTGCAGCGCGAGATGGACGCCGGGCTCGGCGCGTTCGCCGCCGACGTGCGCTCGCGTGCCTACCCCGCGCCGGAGCACGGCTACGCGATCGAGCCGGCGGAGCTCGCCGCGCTCGAGGCCGCCCTCGAGCGCTGAGCGGGCCAACGGTGCCAGGCACCTCTGGCCCGCGGGCCGGGGGTGCCTGGCACCTTTGGCCCGGGGTGCGTGGGCCACGGGCTTCACACGGCTTTCACGTAGCCTGGCGGCATGGGCCGCCTCGCGCAGCTGTTCGTGCCGAAGGACCGCCGCTTCTTCGACCTGTTCGAGGAGGCGGCCGACACGGCGCTGCAGGCCGCCGAGCTGCTCGACCGGATGCTGGCCGACCACCCCGACCACCCGGAGCGGGCGGAGCGCATCCGCGAGCTCGAGCACGAGGGCGACCGCATCACCCACGCGCTCGTGCAGAAGCTCAACACGACCTTCGTCACCCCGATCGACCGCGAGGACATCCTCGACCTGGCCTCGGCGCTCGACGACGTCACCGACCTCGTCGAGGAGGTCGCCGACCTCTTCGTGCTCTACAGGATCGAGGCCCCGATGGAGCAGGCCCAGGTGCTCGCGCACCTCCTCGCCCTGGCCTGCGCGCAGCTCGCCGAGGCGATGCCCCGGCTGCGCTCCTTCGGCGACATCGGCCCGCAGGTGGTCGAGGTCAACCGGCTCGAGAACGAGGGCGACCGCGTCTCGCGGGAGGCCGTCGCCTCGCTCTTCGACGCCGGCATCGACCCCATGGTCGTCATCCGCTGGAAGGACGTCTTCGAGCGCCTGGAGGAGGGGATCGACGCCACGGAGCGGACGGCCAACGTCCTCGAGGGGATCCGGATCAAGAACGCGTGAGCGGCGACCTGCTGCTGGGCGTCGTGGTCCTGACCGCGCTCGCCTTCGACGTCACGAACGGCTTCCACGACACCGCCAACGTCGTGGCCACCGCCGTCTCCACGCGGGCGGTGGGCCCGCGGACCGCCGTCGCGGTCGCGGCGGCGCTCAACTTCGTCGGCGCGTTCGTCTCGCTCCGGGTGGCGGCCACCGTGGCGGGCGACATCGTCGTCCCGGGCGCGGTGGGCGAGTCCACCGTCTTCGCCGGGCTCGTCGGGGCGATCGCCTGGAACCTCGCCACCTGGTACCACGGCCTGCCCTCGAGCTCGTCTCACGCGCTGATCGGTGGCCTGGTCGGGGCCGCCCTGGCCTCCCAGGGACCCGACGCGGTGCTCCTCGACGGGCTGGTCGGCCGCGTCATGGTGCCCGCCGTCCTCGCGCCGGTCCTCGCCGTCGCGGTGGCGGGGCTCGCCATCCTCCTGGCCTACGCGATCGCCGGCCGGGCCGCCCCGGGACCGGCCAACCGCGGGTTCCGCCACGGGCAGCTCGCCACGGGCGGGGTGCTCGCGCTCGCCCACGGCACGAACGACGCCCAGAAGACGATGGGCGTCATCACCCTGGCCCTCATCGCGCACGGCGACCTGCCGGCCACGGGCTTCGAGGTCCCGCGCTGGGTCGTCGTCGCCTCCGCCTCCGCCATCGCGCTCGGCACCTACTCGGGCGGCTGGCGGATCGTCCGCACCCTCGGCACCCGGATCATCAAGATGGATCCCGCCCAGGGCTTCGCGGCCCAGAGCGCGGGCGCCGCGGTCATCCTCGCCGCCTCCCACGCCGGGTACCCGCTCTCGACGACCCACACGATCTCCGGCGCGGTCGTGGGCTCCGGGGCGGCCCGGCGGCTCAGCGCCGTGCGCTGGGGCCTGGCGGGCCACATCGTCGCGGCCTGGGTCCTCACCCTCCCCGCCGCCGCGGCGGGCGGCGCGCTCGTCTACGGCCTCTGCAGCATCCCGGACGACCCCGCCGCCGGGCCGCTGGCGCTCAGCGTCGCGATGCTGGCCGGGGCGCTCGGCTTCGTGGGCCGGCGGCTGCGGCGCGGCGCCACCCTCACCGCGACCGAGCCGTGAGCGCCACCCTGGTCGACGTCGGTGCGCTCTGGCAGACCGTCTGGTCGGCGATGCTCGCGGGCCTGCTCGTCACGCTCGCCTGCGCGGTCGCCGTCCTCGGCGCGGCGCGGGCCCAGGAGCACCGCGGCGCGCCGCTCGGGACCCGGTGGGCGGCGGTCGGAGCGCTCGGGGGCCTCGGGCTGGTCGCGGTGCTCCTCTACGGGCTGCTGCTCGTGGTGGACTGAGCCCCCTCGGGGTAGGCGATCCTCCGCAGGACGCGCGCCGGCACCCCCGCCGCGATCGAGAACGGCGGGAGGTCGCTCGTCACCACGGAGTTGGCCCCGATCACGCACCGCTCGCCGACGCTCACGCCGCTCGTGACCACCACGTTGGCTCCGCACCAGGTGTTCGCCCCGATCCGGGTCGGCCCCTTGCTCGTGAAGCCCTGCCACGGCACGGGCCGGCTCGGGTCGTCGAAGCGGTGGTCGGCGTCGGTCACGAAGCAGCCGTTGGCGAACATGCAGTGCTCCCCGATCTCCACGAGCTCCATGGCGGCGACCATGACGCCGAGGTTGAGGAAGGTCCCGCCGCCGATGCGGATCCGCGCCGTGCCCGGGCAGGTCAGCCAGACCCCGGGCTCCGTGAGCACCTGCGGGCCGAGCTCGAGGCGCCCCTCGCGGAGCGCCGTGAGCACGTCCCCGTGGATCGGCCAGCGGCAGAACGCCTCGCGGCGGGCGAACTCCCGGTAGATCCGCAGGCGGTTGTGCGGCAGGCCGTTGCGCTCGTACCACCGGTACTTCCGCCACCACTGCCGCGCCTGCGCCGGGTCCACCCCGCGCCTCCTAGAGCCCGTCACGGCGGGCCGGCGCCACGTCGGGCCGGCGCGGGCTCCTCGGGCGCGCGAGCAGCACCGGCAGCGCGGCGGGGACGGATCGGGTCGTGGGTCGGGTGCGCATCGGCCGCGCCGGGGCCGCGACGTGACGCCCGACCCGGGGCCCGGATGCTACGGCCTCCGGGTAGGCAACGGGCAGCGAGCCGCCCCGCTCGAGCTCCGAGCGCCGGCCCGACGGTGCCGCCCGGGGTGGCGGGTACCGTGGGCGCCGATGCGCTCGCCCCCCACGCCGCGGCAGGCCGGCGCGCGTCGCGGTGCCTCCGGCGTGGTCGGCGCCGCCGCGGTCCTGGCCTGCGGTCCCGTGGTGCTGGCGTTCGCCTCCGGCGGGTACTTCGACGGCCCGCGGCTCGTCGCCCTGGTCGCGGTGGCGGGGGTCCTCGGGCTGCTCGCGCTGACGGCGCCCGCGGCCGCGCTCGAGCTGCCGGGCACGGCGGGCCGCTGCGCGCTCGGCGGCTTCGCGCTGCTGACGGCCTGGGTGGCCCTGAGCCGCCACCGCTCCGCCCTCCCCGACGTCGCGGGTGACGACGCCGAGCGGGTCCTGCTCTACACGGGCTTCCTGGCCGCCGGGGCGGTCGCCTGGCGCCGCCGCGCCACCGCGCGCCTCGTCGAGCCCGCGGTGGCCGCTGGCATCCTGGTGGTGCTGCTCTACGGCCTGGCCGGGCGCTGGGTGCCCGGGGTGCTCCACCTGGACGCCACGGCGAGCGCCGGGGGCCGCCTCGAGCAGCCGCTCACCTACTGGAACGCCACCGGGATGCTCGCCGCCGTCGGGCTGGTGCTCTGCGCCCGGGTCGCCGGGGACCCCGAGCGCGCTCCGGCGCTGCGTGCCGCGGGAGCGGCGGGAGCGGTGCCCCTGCTCTGCGGCGTCTACCTGAGCTTCTCGCGCGGCGCGGCGGCGGCGCTCCTCGCCGGCCTGCTCGTGCTGCTGCTCTGCGCGCCGACCCGGCGGCAGGTGCGCGCCGTCCTCACCGTCTTGGCCGCGGGGGTCGGGCCGGTGGTGGCCGCGGCCCTGCTCCCCGGCGTGCGCGGGCTCGAGGGCGGGCTCGGCGCCCGCGAGCGCGACGGCCTGATCGCGCTCGGCGCGACGCTCGTCGCGATGGCGGCGGCCGCGGCGCTCACCGCCCGCGGGGCCCGCCGGGACCGACGGGCCGCGGCGCGCCCGGCGCGGCCCGTCCCGCGCGCCGCGCGCTGGGCGGCCGCGGTGGCGATCGCCGTCGCCGTGGTGGGGCCGGTCCTCGCCGGCCGGGAGGCGAGCGCCCCGGGAGCACGCGCCCGGCAGGACAGCGGGGCGAGCGCCCAGCGGTTCACCACCGTCTCCTCCAACCGCTACGCCTACTGGCGGGTGGCCCTGGACAGCGTCGCGGAGCACCCCGTCGCCGGCGTCGGGTCGGGCGGCTGGGCGGCGGAGTGGCTGCGGCGCCGCCGGGTCGACGAGGGCGCCCGGGACGCCCACTCCATCGAGCTCGAGACGCTCGGCGAGCTCGGGATCGTCGGCTTCGGCCTCCTGCTCGCGGCCTTCGGCGGCGTGGCGGCCAGCGCGGCGGAGCTGCAGCGCCGGGACCCCGGGCTCGCCGCCGGGGCCTGCGCCGGCCTCACGGTCTGGCTCGCGCACGCGTCGCTCGACTGGGACTGGGAGCTGCCGGCCGCGACGCTGCCCGCGCTCAGCCTCGCCGGCCTGGTGCTCGCGCGGGCGCCGCTCCCGGGCCCTGAGGAGGAGCCCCGTGACCCGGCCGGCGGCGTGGATCGCGTGGAGGCCTAGCGCCGTGCCCGGCGCCCGGGCCGGCCGCGGGCTGCTCGCGGCCCTGGCGGCCACCTGCGTGGTGGCCGGCGGCCTCGCCATGCGCGCGGACCACCGGTGCGCCGGCACGCTCAGCGCCTCGCTGCGCCTGAGCGCCGCCACGCCCGCGGCGCAGGCCCGCGCGCTGGCGCGGGACGCCGCGGCGCGGTGCGACAGCCCCGGGGCCGTGCGGGTCGCGGTCCGGCTCTCCGCGAACGGGCGGCGGGCCGACGCGGCGGCCGTCGCGCGGGCGCTCGCCCGCCGCTCGCCGCAGGACTACCTGGGGTGGTTCGCGCTCGCCAGCCTCACCCCCGATCCCGCGGAGGCCGGGGCGGCGCGCCGCCGCGCCGCGCTGCTCAAGCCGGACCTCGCGCGGGCGCCCCGCTGAGCTTCGGCGCGGGCGCCCCGCTGAGCTTCGGCGGGAGCGCCCCGTCCTGCGGCGCAGGAGCCGGGGGCGCCGTCCTGCGGCCGCGCTCACCGCAGCGCGGTCCGCGCGACGGGCGCGTCCAGCTCCAGGAACCCGACCGCGCGGTCGAGCAGCGCGTCGTCGAAGGACTCCTCCCAGCCGCGGCTCCAGGCCACGCGGGCGCCCCGCGCGCGCCGCGCGTGGTCCCCGGTGCCGGCCGCCGCCGCCAGCAGCCCGGCGGCGAGCGCCTCGACCGTCGGCTCCGTGGCCAGCAGGTTCGGCGAGATCGCGGCGAGCGCGGCGGCCGTCTTGTTCTCGAACGTGTTCGTGACCGTGAGCATCCCCGCCGAGGCCATCTCGATCGGGACGAGGCTCGGGTGCGGCGTGTACATCAGCGCCAGGCCGACGTCGTGGTCGCGGAGCACCCGCGCGTAGGCGTCCTGCCCCGCGCGGGGCAGCAGGTCGAGGTGGACGCCCCCGCCGAGCTCGAGCCGCCGCCCGGACTCGAGCGTCCCGATGCCGTGCAGCTCCCAGCCCGCCCCGAAGGCGCCGAGCTCGAGCGCGCGGTGCAGCGCCAGGACCCCGAGCTCGTACATGTTGCGCGAGGCGTGCGCCTCGGGGCGCGCGTAGAACAGCAGCCGGCGGGTCCCGCGGTCCGCGAGCTCCCGCGGCAGCGGCGGCTCCACCGCGGTGATGGCGTTCTGGAACGAGGCGGAGCGCGCGTCGCCCTCCCGCGCCCCGGCGGCGTACACGCCGAGCCCGTGCCGGCGGAACCAGGCCCGCAGCAGCTCCGTCGAGAAGAGCGCGGCGTGCGGGAAGGCGTAGGACTGCGCCGCCAGGGCGGCGTAGCTGCCCGGGACGAGGGTGAACGGCTCGAACTCCTGGATCAGGTAGAGGAACGGCCGCCCGGCCAGGCGCTCCGCGGCGGCCTGGGCGACGTGGGCGCTCCACCACGTGGTCGCGACGAAGCGGTCCTCGCGCGAGACCTCGAGGCCCCCGGGCGCCTCGCGGCCGAACGCGAGCTCGACCTCGTCGAAGAGCCCCGCGAGGCCCGCGTAGGCCTCGACGCTCGCCCGCCACCCGGGGGGCAGCGGACCCTGCGGATCCACCGTCACGATCCGCACGCGCAGCCCGCGCCCGGCGAGCCGACGGGCGAGGTTGAACTTCGCGATGTAGCCCCCGAAGAGGTGCTCGAGGTCGACGCTCGGGATGAGCAGGTTGACGCGCGGCGGCGCGTCGTCGCGGAGGGTCAGGCTCAGCGGCGCGACCTTGTCGGCGAGCTGGCGCACCGCCGGCGCCGCGGGGGTGCGCCGCCCCGGCCGCGGCGCCAGCGTGGCCGGCGGGAGGGCGTCGAGCCGGAGCCCGCGCCGCGGGCGGGCGGTCGCGGTCGCGCCGAGCAGCCGCCGCCAGGCGAAGGCGTAGCCGAGCATCCACTCGGCCCCGAGCGTCTCGGGCCGCCCCGTGAGCTCGCGCGCCCCGCGCAGCCACAGCGCGGCGAGGGCGCTCCAGGAGCGCTCCGTGCGCAGCCAGCGCTCGAGGACGCGGCGCTCGGCGGGGGCCATCCGCCCCCCCAGCCGCAGCTGCAGCACCGTCGCGAGCTGCGTGAGGCGGGCCACGTCGACGAAGTAGTGCAGGCGCCAGGTGCGGACCCGCTCGCGCGCCGGGCGGCGCAGCCCGCCGACGCGCTCCCGGAGCGTCGGCATCCGGTTGGCCGCCGCATGCCCGAGCGACGCCCCGCCGTGCTGCACGTAGTCGTAGAGCGGCCGCTCCACGTAGGCGATCTCCCCCCGGGCGCGCGCGACCAGCGCGAGCCAGTGGTCGTGGAAGTGGGCGAACTGCGCCGGCGGGAAGGGCAGGGCGTCCGCGAGCAGCTCCCGGCGCAGGAGCGAGGCGGCGCCCGTCACCGCGTTGGCCACCAGGAGCGACAGCAGGCTCGCGTGGTTGTTGCGCCGGACGGGCCAGTAGGTCTCCGACAGCAGCGCGCCGCGCTCGGAGACGACCCGCGCGTCGCTGTAGGCGAGCTGCGCCGGGCCGATGGCCGCGAGCAGCGCGGAGAGCTTGTCGGGGTGCCAGCGGTCGTCCTGGTCGCTCAGCGCGATGAACTCCACCTCCTCCGGGACCAGCGACAGGACGCGCTCGAAGTTGCGGTAGAAGCCCAGCCGCCGGGGCGAGCGGGTCAGCACGAAGCGCGGGTCCTCGCCGACCGCGGCGAGGAGCGCCGCGTGGCCCGCGGGGCTCGAGCAGTCGTCGCTGACGATGCAGACCCAGTTGGCGTGGTCCTGGGCGCGGAGGGACGCGAGCTGCGCGGCCAGCAGCTCCGGCGGCGGCTCGTAGGTGGCCAGGCAGACGGCGACGAGCGGCCCCTCACCCGGGGCCGGCGCGCGGACCCGCACGGGCTCCGGGGGCTCCACGACGGGCACCGCCGCGAGCAGGGCGCTCGCCCGCCCGCCGTCCGCGAGCTCGGCGCGCAGGCGGAGCTCGCAGGCGCCGCCGCGGCCCGACGACGGCGCGATGCGCGCCGTCGCCCAGAAGCCGCTGCGGTAGGCGTGGAAGCCGGGGTCCTCGGCCGAATCGGGGTCTGCGGCCAGGCCCGCCGTGGCGTACGGGTCGAGCCCCGGGTGGAGGGCCCGCAGGACGTCCAGGCGCGGCATCCCCTGCGCGGCGAGCTCCTGCTCCTCCCCGTCGACGAGGAGCGTGAGCCGCTCGACGCGCCGCCCGCCGGGGCCGAGGCACCAGCCGCAGACGAAGAGCGCGGTCCCGCCGCCGACGGCGAGCTCCGCCGGCAGCGGGGCGTCGAGGTGGACGTGCAGCGCCTGCTCGCCCCCGGCGCGGCTCGCGGGCACGCCGGCGGCGGTGGTGGCTCGGGGGGCTGTCACGGGGCTCGCCGTCGAGGGGGACGCGACGGGGACGCCGCGCGTGGCGCCCTCTTCCCGCCCGAGGCTACAGCGCCTCCGGGCCGGTCCGGGCGCTTCCCTCCGGCCTCCGTCGCGCCCTCGAGCCCTCGTCTAGACTCGCCGCCCCCATGCAACGGCTGCGCCTGAACATCGACCCCTTCGCGAACGACGTCGGCCGGTGGGGCGCCTCCCTGGCCAACAACGCGGAGATCATGTTCCCGTGCCTGGAGGCCGCCGGCGTTGAGTCGGTCGGGGAGATCGGCGCCTACGCCGGGGACCTGACGCGGCTCCTGCTCGAGTGGGCCGCGCAGCGCGACGCCACGGTCTGGGCGATCGACCCGCTGCCCCAGCCGGAGCTCGAGCAGCTCGCGACCAACCGGGTGGACCTCGAGCTCGTCCGCGCGACGAGCCTCGAGGCGCTCCAGCAGATCCCGCTGCCCGACGCGATCATCGTCGACGGCGACCACAACTACTTCACGGTGGGCGAGGAGCTCCGCATCATCGCCGAGCGCGCCGCCGGCGGCCGGCTGCCGCTGCTGCTCTTCCACGACGTCTGCTGGCCCCACGCGCGCCGCGACGACTACTACGACCCGGAGCTCGTGCCGGAGGACCGGCGCCAGCCGGCCCGCCAGGGCGGCGGCCTCTTCCCGGGCGACCCCGGGCTCTTCGACGGCGGCCTGCCGTACCGCTGGCCCGCGGAGCGGGAGGGGGGCCCGGGCAACGGGGTCCTGACCGCGGTGGAGGACTTCGTGGAGGCGCAGCAGCTCGTGCTCGCGATCGTCCCGGCCTTCTTCGGCCTGGGCGTCGTGTACGACCCGGGGGCGCCCTACGCCGAGGCGGTGGCCGCCGTCCTCGCTCCCTACGACGACAACCCGCTCCTGCAGCGCCTGGAGGCCAACCGCGTCCACCACCTGGCCACGGTCCACGTCCAGATGGTCGTGGCCGCCCGCGCGCAGCAGCGGGTGCAGCGGCTCGAGGCGGTGCTCTACAAGATGCTCGAGTCCGGCACCTTCGCCGTCGCCGAGAGGCTCTCGTCCGTGCGCCAGGGCGGGGAGCCGGCGATCTCCAAGGAGGAGATCCGCCGCGTCCTCGCCGTCGACTGACGCGCGGTCCGCACCCACCCGCGCCGCGCGCCGGGCCCCGCCGCGGCCCGACGGCCCGCGCGCTCCACGAGCCGGGCCTCGAGCCGGGCGTTGAGGCGGCGCAGCGGGTGGGTGAGCCGCCAGCTGCGGGTGCCCGTCAGCTCCGCGAGCTCGTCGTCCTGCGCCTGGGCGGTGGCGTAGGCGAGCAGCAGCCAGGAGGCGGCCAGCAGGCGCGCGCTCGCGGCGTCGGCCTCGGCCGCGCGCGCCCGCCGCCTCCAGCCCGCCTTGTCGGGCTCGGCGCCCTGCCACCGCTCGGCGGCGCTGACGTGGGCCGCGAGCCACGCGTCCGGCTCGGCGATGAGGTCCAGGGAGTGGTGGTGGGCCAGGGGCAGGTCCGCGGTCACCACCTTGCGCCCCGCGGCGCGGGCCTGGCGGCAGAGGTCGAAGTCGTAGGCGTGCTGCAGGCCGAGCCCCTCGTCGAAGCGCAGCGTGCGCACCGCCCAGGGCGAGAGGACCAGCACGAGGCCGTAGAGGCTCTCCACCTCCCCGGGCGCCCGCGGGGCCGTGCCCGGTCCGAGGAACGCGGGCGCGGCGTACTCCCCGCCGCCGAGCTCGCCGTAGCGGAAGGCGAAGGAGGCCCAGGTGACCTGTCCGTCCCACCAGGCGATGCCGTCGACCCCCACCGCGCCCACCGCGCCGACGAGCGCCACCTCCGGATCGCGCAGCGCCGCGCGGACGGCCGCGCAGACGTCGTCCCGGAGCAGCTCGACGTCCTGGTGGACCAGGACGAGGGCCTCGAGCTCCTCCAGACGGCCGGCCTCGTCGAGGATGAGGTTGTAGGAGCGGGCGAGCGACCCGGCGGCCGCGTGGGCGAAGACCGGCGAGCCGGGCTCGGCCGCGCGCGCGATCCCCACCCGCGCCGCGGCCTCATAGGTGCCCGGCATCGTGATGGAGGCGCCGAACGCGATCACCGCGGCCCGCCGGGCGGCGCGGGGAGCTCCCGCCCGGCGACGGGGAGGCGGTCGGGTCGCGTCTCGGCCGTCATGCGGCCCGGGATCCTACGCGGCGCTCGCGGCGCCGGAGCGCCGCGGCCGGGCCCGCGCCGTCCTCTATCGTCCCGCCGCCGTGCCCGCCGGACCGAGCAGCCCCCGCCGTCCCGCCCTCCTCGCCGCGGCCCGGCGGCCGCCCGCGCCGGGCCGCGTGCGCCGCACCCCGTGATCGCCTTCGGCGCCTCCATCACCGCACCGGAGGTCTACGCGCGGTGCGCCCAGCCCGGCGTGGAGCGCGCGGTGGAGCCGGACTCCGTCGTCCTCCCGATGCAGGCCTCGGGCTCGCTGGCCCGGACCTACAACCTGATCCTCGAGCGGGCGGGAGCCCTGCCGGCCCTCGAGGCGCTCGTCCTGCTCCACCAGGACGCCGAGCTCGTCGACCCCGCGTTCTGCGCGCGGGTCCGCGACGCCGTGGCGGGCGGCGACGTGGGCCTCGCGGGCAGCATCGGGGCCACCGGGGGCGCCGGGATGGGCTGGTGGCAGGGGGAGCTCGCGCCGTCCTCGTCGCGCTACCGCTACGGCGAGCTCGGCGGCGGGGAGCACGGCGCCGCGGCGCTCGGCACCCGTCGCCCTCCCGGCGACGCGGTGCGGCAGGACGTCGACACGCTCTACGGCGTGGTGCTGGTGCTCTCGCCGTGGGCGGTGCGGACGCTGCGGTTCGACGAGGGGCTCGATCCCCGGCTCGGCCTCGACGCCGACCTCTGCCGCCAGGTGCGCGCCGCGGGTCGCCGGGTGGTGGCCGCCGACCTGCGCCTGGTCCACCACCACGCGCTGGAGCTCATCGGCGCCCCCGAGGGCTGGATCCAGGCGCACGTCCGCCTGGCGGAGAAGTGGGAGGCGGCGGAGCAGGAGCCCGACTGGCAGGCGCGTGCCCGTCGCGCCGAGGCGGACGCCGCCGCCGCGCGGCTCCTGGTCGCCTCCCGCCGGCTGCAGGCCGACGCGATCGGGGTCGCCGAGCAGGAGCGCCTGCGCGTCCTGGCCCACAGCGGGAGCTGGCGGCTCACCGCGCCGCTGCGCCGCCTGGCCGCCCGCGTCGGGCCGCGGGCCTGAGCCGCTCCTCAGGCTGCGGCGCGCCGTCGCCGCAGCGCCGCCCGCAGCGCGTTGGCCCTCCGCAGGGGCGCCGTGAGGCGCCAGCTCGTGCTGCCGAGCATCTCCCGCACCTGCCGCTCGTGGAGCCGCGCCCGCGCCTCGATCTGCATCTGCGTCGAGAGCGCCTGGGCGCGCGCCGCCGCCGCCTCGGCCTCCGCGCGCCGCGCCCGCTGCTTCCAGTCGCCGCCCGCGACGCCGACGTCGGCCATCCGCCCGTCCCACTTCTCGGCCACGCGCACGTGCGCCGCGGCCCAGTGCTCGAGGTCGCTGGCCAGCTCGAGCGAGTGGTGGTGGACCACCTTCAGGTCGGCGGTGCGGATCGTCCGGCCGGCCTCGCGCACCTGGAGGCAGAAGTCGAAGTCATAGCCGTGGAGCAGCCCGCCGAGCTCCTCGTCGAAGCGGACGTGCTCGACGACCCAGGGCGAGAGCCCGAGCACGAAGCCGTCCACGGTGTCGACCTGCCCGAGCTGCGCGTAGGGCGGCAGCTTCGCCGTGTCCCAGGAGAGCGACGGGAACTCCCCGCCGCCGAGCTCGCCGTAGCGGTGCACGAACGAGGCCCAGGTCACCGAGCCCTCCCACCAGGCGATGGAGCGCACCCCCACCGCACCGACGCAGCCGACCACGCCGACCCCCGGGTGCGCGAGCGCGTCGCGCAGCTTGGCGCAGAAGGCCGGGTCGACCACCTCGGCGTCCTGGTGGAGGAGCACGAGCGCCTCGACGTCCTCCATCTCCGCCACCCGGTCGAGGATCGCGTTGTAGGAGCGGAAGATCGAGCCCGCCGCGGGGAGCGCGAGGACCACGGAGTCGGGCTCCCGGGCGAGCGCCACCCCCCGGCCCGCGCAGCGCTCGTAGAGCTCGGGCCGGGTGATCGAGGAGGCGAAGACGATCATCGACCGGGCCGGCTCCACGGGACGCGGTCCATCGCGCGCACTCTACCCCGCGGCCCTCGCCCGCCGAGTCCCTCAAGGGGGCGGACGGGCCGGGGGCGGCTGGTAGCCTGCGCACGTCGCCGTGGGTCCCTCGCGGCCCGGAGCCCGTGCCGACGCCCCAGTCCCCCACCCTCGACGCCGCGCCCGGGACGGCCGCGGCGCGGAGGTCGCGCGAGGGGCTGCTGGACGGCCCCGTCCTGATCGAGGTCCGCGACCTCGAGAAGTCGTTCGCGATCCCGAAGCACCGGGTGGACACCGTCAAGGAGCGGGTCGCCCACCCGTTCACGCAGTCCGAGGTCACGCTCCTGCGGGCGCTGCGGGGGGTGTCCTTCGATGTGCATCGGGGCGAGTTCTTCGGGATCGTGGGGCGCAACGGCTCGGGCAAGAGCACCCTGCTGAAGCTCCTCTCGAGCATCTACCGGGCCGACGCGGGCACGATCCGCATGGCCGGGCGCCTGGCCCCGTTCATCGAGCTCGGCGTCGGCTTCAACACGGACCTGACGGCGCGGGAGAACGTGGCGCTCAACGGCGTGATGACGGGCCTCGGGCGGCGGGAGGCGGCGCGGCGGCTGGAGAGCGTCCTGGACTTCGCCGAGCTGCGCGACTTCGTCGACCTCAAGCTCAAGAACTACTCCTCCGGCATGATGGTCCGCCTCGCCTTCGCCGCCATGGTCGACGCCGACGCCGACATCATGCTCGTCGACGAGGTCCTCGCCGTCGGCGACGCCGCCTTCGCCCAGAAGTGCCTCGACGTCTTCCGCCAGAAGCGCCAAGCCGGCAAGACCCTCGTCCTGGTCACCCACGACATGGCCACCGTCCAAGGCTTCTGCGACCGCGCCATGCTCATCCACAACGGCACGATCGGGTACCTGGGCGACCCCGAGGAGGCCGCCCTGCACTACTTCCGGCTCAACTTCGGCGGCGCGGAGGGCCACCACGTCCGCTCGGCCGCCGGCGCGGTGCCGGACGTGAACGTGAAGGTGATCGACGCCTGGCTCGAGGACCCGTCGGGCCGGCGGGTGGAGAACGTCGAGCAGGACGAGCCGATCGGGTTCGGCCTGCTCGTGGAGGCGCGCTACGACCTCGAGGAGCCCGTCTTCAACTTCCACGTCGCCAACGCCGACGGGGTCTGGGTCTTCGGCTTCAGCACGTCGCTCACCGTCGCTGCGGCCGGAGCCGACCGGGTCGCGACCGGGCAGCGGGTGCGCGTGGCGGGGAGCATCGAGAACCCGCTGGTCCCGGGGCGCTACGCGATCGACTGCTGGATGTCCCGCCGGCGCGCGCAGGGGGACCTCGGCCTGCACGTGCTCAAGCTGCTGGACTTCCTCGTGTACGGCACCCGGCCGGGCTCCGGCAGCGTCCGGGTCGAGGCGGAGGTCGAGGCGGTCCTCGAGCCGGGGGTCCTCGCGTGAGGTCGCGTCCCGCCCCGGCCCGGGCCGCCTGCTCGTGATCGCGGCCACCGACCGGCCCGCTCCCCGCGTGCGGGCCGCCGCGCTCGTGGCCCGGTTGGAGCGGCCGCTCCCGGCCGCGCTCCCGACCGGCACGGCGAGCGCCCTCTTCGTCCTCGGGACGTGCTGGCACCCGGACGCGCCGCTCGCCGACCTCGCGGTGCTCGTGGACGGCCAGCGCCATCGGCCCGCGGCGTTCGGCCGGCCGCGCCCGGACCTGCTGCACGCGCCCGGAGAGGACCCCCGCGGCCACCGGCTCCTCTCCGGGTTCTGGGCCACGGTCCCGGTGCCGGCCCGGGCCGAGCCGGGCCGCCTCGCGCTCGAGGTCGCCGCCCGCCTGGCCGACGGCACCGAGCACACCGCGGCCCTGGGCGGCCTGGCGGTCCGCGACCCGGTGGCGCCGGCGCTTCCCGGGGCGCGCCCGGCGCAGGCCGGCCCCGGCCTGATCGCCGTGTGCATGGCGACCTACGAGCCCGACCGGCGGCTCTTCGCGGCGCAGGTCGCGTCGCTGCGGGCGCAGCACGACGAGCGCTGGATCTGCGTGATCTCCGACGACTGCTCGCGCCCGGAGCACCTGGCCGCGATCCGCGCGGTCGTCGGGCAGGACCCGCGGTTCTCCGTGGCGCCGTCCGGAGAGCGACTCGGGTTCTACCGCAACTTCGAGCGCGCGCTGCGGCTCGCGCCGCCCGAGGCGACGCTCGTGGCGCTCTGCGACCAGGACGACCGCTGGCACCCCGAGAAGCTCTCGGTGCTCCGCGCCGCTCTCGGCGACGCCGCCCTCGCGTACTGCGACCAGCGGCTCGTCGACGCCGACGGCCGCCTGCTGCGCGAGACGCTGTGGGCCGGCCGGCGCAACAACCACACGGACCTCGCCTCGCTGGTGGTCGCCAACACGATCACCGGGGCGGCCATGCTCCTGCCTCGCGCGGTCGTCGAGCGGGCCCTCCCCTTCCCCGACTCGCCGGGCTTCCAGTTCCACGACCAGTGGCTCGGGCTGGTGGCGCTCGCCTCGGGCGAGGTCGCCTACGTCGACCGGCCGCTCTACGACTACGTGCAGCACGCGGGCGCGATCTTCGGGGACGTCACCCGCGGGCCGCTCGCGCGCGGCGGGAGGACCCGACGGGGCCGGCCGCTCGCCGCGCTGCGGCGGGCCCTCGCCCGCCGCGGCGATCCGCTCCTGAGCTGGCGAGCGGCCTACTTCCACGGGCTCCTCGCGCGCGAGGTGCAGGTGCAGACCGCGCTCCTGCGCTGCGCCCGGGAGCTCACGCCGGCCAAGCGCCGTACGCTCGAGCGGTTCCTCGCGGTCCCCGGCTCCCCGCTCGCGTGCGCGTGGCTCGCGGCGCGCACCGCACGCGAGCTCACCGGCCGCAACGAGACGCTCGGCAGCGAGTGGGGCCTGGTCCGGGGCGCGGTCTGGAACCGGATGAACGCGCGGCTGGCCCGGGTGGAGGCGCTGCGGGCGCGGCCCCTGGCCGACGCGGGCTTCCCGGCCGCGGGCGCCTTCAACCAGCGGCGCCTGCGCCGCTGGCGGGCGCGGGTGTGACGCCCGACCGCGCCTCCCTCGCCCCGGCCGCCGCACGGGCGCCCGCGGCTGGCGGGGGCGACCGCACGGCCGCCCCCGCGGTCATCGAGGTCCGCGGGCTGCACAAGGCGTTCCGCATCCCCGAGCATCGCTCGGCCACGCTGCTCGAGCGCGCGCGAGATCCCCTCAGCCGGGGCGGCCACCGTGAGCTGCGGGCGCTGCGGGGAGTGTCCTTCGATGTGCATCGGGGGGAGTTCTTCGGGATCGTGGGGCGCAACGGCTCGGGCAAGAGCACCCTGCTGAAGCTCCTCTCGAGCATCTACCGGGCCGACGCGGGCACGATCCGCATGGCCGGGCGCCTGGCCCCGTTCATCGAGCTCGGCGTCGGCTTCAACACGGACCTGACGGCGCGGGAGAACGTGGCGCTCAACGGCGTGATGACGGGCCTCGGGCGGCGGGAGGCGGCGCGGCGGCTGGAGAGCGTCCTGGACTTCGCCGAGCTGCGCGACTTCGTCGACCTCAAGCTCAAGAACTACTCCTCCGGCATGATGGTCCGCCTCGCCTTCGCCGCCATGGTCGACGCCGACGCCGACATCATGCTCGTCGACGAGGTCCTCGCCGTCGGCGACGCCGCCTTCGCCCAGAAGTGCCTCGACGTCTTCCGCCAGAAGCGCCAAGCCGGCAAGACCCTCGTCCTGGTCACCCACGACATGGCCACCGTCCAAGGCTTCTGCGACCGCGCCATGCTCATCCACGACGGCACCATCACCTACCTCGGCGACCCCGAAGAGACGGCGCTGCGCTACCTCCGGCTGAACTTCGCGGGCGCGGACGCGGCCCGCGCCGGCGAGGAGCCGGCCCGGGTGGTGGAGGCCTGGCTCGAGGACGCGGACGGGCGGCGGGTCACCGACGTCCGGCAGGGCGAGCCGTTCCGGCTCGGCGTCCTGCTCGAAGCCCGCCGAGAGCTCCGCGCCCCGTCCTTCGCCTTCCACGTCCTCAACCGCGACGGGGTGCCGGTGTTCGGCTTCGGCACGCGGTGGGACGAGGAGGACGACGGGCCCGACCGCCTCGCCGCCGGCCAGCGGGTGCGCGTCGGCGCCCGGCTCGCGAACGCGCTGGTACCCGACCGCTACCACGTCTCCTGCACGGTCTCCCGGGGCCGCACCCCGGGCGACGTCGCCCTCCGGGTGGCGAACCTGATCGAGTTCGCGATCCTGCCCCGCCGGGTGCGCACGGCGATCGAGGACCACGAGGTCGGCATGGTGTCCGTCCGCGACGACGTGCGGGCGACGGTGGAGGAGGACGGGCGGTGAGCAGCGCGGCGAAGGCGCCCGGGGAGGACCTCGAGCTGCGCGAGGTCACCGGCCCCTCCGCGCTCGGCGGCGGCTGGCGCCGCCTCCTGGACCTCGTCTGGCTGATCTCGCTCACCGAGTTCAAGCGCACCTACTTCGGGACCGCGCTCGGGTACCTCTGGTCGGTGGGTCGGCCCCTGGCCCAGTTCGGCGTGCTGCTCGAGGTCTTCACCCACGTCTTCCGGCTGGGCTCGGAGGTGCGGCACTACCCCGTGCTCCTGCTGTTCAACATCGTCCTCTTCGGCTTCTTCTCGGAGGCCACGAGCACCGCGGTGACCTCGATCGTCGGCCAGGAGGGGATCGTCCGCAAGACGCAGTTCCCGCGGCTCGTGATCCCGTTGTCGGTGGTGCTCACGAGCTCCTTCAACCTGGCGCTCAACGGCGTGGTCGTGCTCGTCTTCATGCTCGGCTTCGGCATCTTCCCGAGCCTCACCTGGCTGCTCATGCCGCTCGTGCTCGTGGCGTTGTTCGTCTTCACGACGGCGGTCTCGATGATCGTCGCCTCGCTCTACCCGCGCTTCCGCGACATCTCGATCATCTGGTCGGTCCTCTCGATGGCGCTCTTCTACGCGACGCCGGTCCTCTACCCGCTGGAACGGGCCCCGGACTCGCTGCGGAGCGTCATCGTGCTGAACCCGATCACCCCGCTGCTCGAGCTCTCCCGGGAGTGGATGATCGACCCGGGCGCCCCGCGGCTGGCCGATCTCGCGGGAGGGCGCGCGGCGCTGATCGCCCCGGTCCTCGTCTTCGTGGCGGTCTGCGCCTTCGCGGCGTGGATCTTCGACCGCGAGGCGCCCCGCATCGCCGAGCGCCTCTGAGCCGCCCGGGGAGCGCCCGCCTCCGGCCGCGGCGATCTGGCTGCTAGGCGGCGGCCGCTAGGCGGCGGCGATCCCCCGCGCGCGCTGCCGGCGCGCGAGCGAGGCCGGCCGCGGCTCCTCCTGCGCCGCCTGCATCACGGCCCGGACCTGGGTCGTGAGCCCGGCGCGGAAGCGCTCCACGCCGAAGCGCTCCGCGTTGGCCACGCAGACCGCCGGATCCACCGCCAGGGCGTCGAAGCCGCGCACGGCCTCCGCGAGCGCCGTGGCGTCCAGGCGGTCGAAGAAGGTGCCCGTCGCCCCTTCGACCACGGTCTCGAGCACGCCGCCGGCCCGGAGCGCCACGACCGGCCGCCCGGCGGCCTGCGCCTCCACCGCGGCGATGCCGAACTCCTCGGCGGCGGTGACCACGAGCGCGCGCGCCCCGGCGAGGGTCGCGGCGACCTGGGCGTCGTCCAGGCGGCCCGCGAAGTGCACGGTCGGCCCGGCGAGCGCCTTCAGCCGCGCCGCGTCGGGGCCCTTGCCGATGACGACCAGCGGGAGCCCGAGCCGCGTGAAGGCCTCGATGGCGACGTCGAGGCGCTTGTGGCGCATGAGCTCGGAGAGCACCACGTAGTGCTGGCCGACCCGGCCGGGGGCGAAGCGCCCGGTCTCGACGGGCGGCGCGAGCACGGTCGACTCCCGGCCCAGGTAGCGGCGGATGCGGCGCCGCGTCATGTCGGAGTTCGCGACGTAGCGGTCGACGCGCCGGGCCGCGAGCGTGTCCCAGGCGCGCCAGCGCGAGAGCAGCGGGCCGAGCAGCGGACGCAGCACCGCCGGCGCGTCGGCCAGCGTCTCGGCGCGCGCGTTCCAGGCGTAGCGGAACGGGTTGTGGCAGTAGCACAGGTGGACCGCCTGCTCGTCCGGGATGACCCCGTGGGCCCACGCGCTCGAGGAGGAGAGCACGAGCTCGTAGCCGCGCAGGTCCAGCCGCTCGATCGCCCCGGGGTAGAACGGCAGCAGGGCCCGGAAGGTGCGCGCCCGCGGACGCAGGCGCTGCAGGCCCGTCGTGCGCACGTCGCGCTGGGCCCAGAGGCCGTGCGTGCCCACCTCGTCGTAGACGGCGGTGAACACGTCGGCAGTCGGGAAGAGGTCGCAGATCGCGGCGAAGACCCGCTCGGCGCCGCGGAGGTCCAGCAGGAAGTCGTGGACCAGCGCGACGCGCCTCGGCAGGGGGTCCGGCATCCGGTGCCGACCCTACCGGAGACCCCTTCCGCGACTGCCGTGCGCCGACGCCGCGGCGGCGACCCGGTCACTCGCCGCCGCGGGGGTGGCCCGAGGCGCCCGGCCCGCGCCACGGCGTCGCCGGGACGGCCGCGGCGATCCCCCGCGGCGCCGCACGGCGGCGCCTCCCGCGCCCGGGAAGGCGTCGCGCGCCCGCCCGGAGCCCCGCCAGCACCCCGCGGAGCTGCCAGCCGAGCGCGGCGCGGCCCTCCCGGGCCGCGGCCACGAGCCAGCTCGCGTTGCGGTAGGCGACGGCCGGCCACCAGCGCACCGGGAACCACGTGGCGACGATCAGCAGCGTGTTGCGCGCGACCCAGAAGCGGACGGGGGCGCGCAGCGCGGAGGACGAGCCGCCCCCGGCGTGGTGCGCGAGCGCCGGGGCGTAGGCGCAGTCCCAGCCCCCGAGGCGCAGCCGCAGGGCGAGGTCGACGTCCTCGAGGTACTGCCCGAGCTCCTCGTCGAAGCCCTCGGCCTCGACGAGGGGCGCCACGCGGTACAGCGCCGCCCCGCCGCAGGCGCCCCACACCGCTCCCGCGTCGTCCCACTGGCCCGCGTCGCGCCGGCCGCGGCCGCGCTGCGCCGCCGCGCCGTCGCGCCGCAGGACGTCCCCGGCGTCGTCCACGGCGCCCGGGTCGTGGAGCGCCACCATCTTGCAGGCCACGCTCGCGTCGCGGGGCCCGAGGGCGGCGAGCACCCGCTCGAGCCAGTCCGCGGCCAGCTCGACGTCGGTGTTGACGAGCGCGACGGCGTCGCACCCGAGGCCGGCGGCCCGCCACAGCCCCGCGTTGGCCGCCCGCGCGAAGCCGCCGCGGCCGGCTCGCGCGACGAGCGCGACGTCCGGGTGCGCGGCGGCGAGCCACTCCGCCGTGCCGTCGGTGGAGGCGTCGTCGACGACGACGACCCGGGCGAAGCCGGCGCCCCGCTGCCCGCGCAGCGCGGCCAGGCAGGCGGGGAGCCACGCGCGCCCCTGGTGCGCGGGCACCACCGCCGCGACCCGGACGGGAGCGGCGGCTCCCGTCGGGCCGGGAGGCCGTGGCACGGCGCGCGGACCGCGCTCGGAGGCAGCCGGCACGGGCCGGATGCTAGGTCACCGGGCGCCGCCGGCCCCCTGCAAGCTCGCGTGCGCCGCCGTGTAATCGGTTGCACCTGGATCCGGGCCGCGCATGATGCGCAGATGCCCCACCCCCGTCGCACGCTCCTGCTCGTGTCCCTCGCCGTGGTCGGCGCCCCCGCGTCCGCCTCCGCCGCCGTCCCCCACCTCGTCACCCCCGGCGAGACGCTGTGGGGCCTCGCCGCGGCCCAGAACATGACCACCCGCGCCTTCGCCGCCGCCAACGGCCTCAGCCCGGATGCGGCCGTCATCGCCGGCCGCACCCTGAGCATCCCCACCGTCGGCGAGGCCGCCGCGGCGCTCAACACCGTGCTGGCGCCGACCGCCGCGGCCGGCGGGGGCGCGGCCACCCCCACGACCCCGGCTCCCGGCACGGGCAGCTCCGCGGCGTCCGCGCCCCCGGCGCTCGGCGGCTACACCGTGCGCCCGGGCGACACGCTCTCCGGCCTCGCCGCCTCCAGCCGCATCCCCGTCGCCCAGTTCGCGCAGATGAACGGCCTGGATCCCGCCCGGCCGCTCCTCGCGGGGACCGTCGTCAAGCTCCCGACGGGCGCCCCCGCCCCGGCGGCCTCGAGCAGCCCGGCGCCGGCCGAGCGGGTCGCCGCCGCGGCGCCGGCCGCCACGCCGGGGCACGTCTCCTCCGGGGAGATCGCCGCCGTCGCGGGCCAGCACGGGGTCTCGGGCTCGCTCGCCAGCGCGGTGGCCTGGCAGGAGTCCGGCTTCAACAACGCCAAGGTCTCCGGGGCCAACGCCCGCGGCGTGATGCAGGTGCTGCCCGGCACGTGGGACTGGGTGCAGTCGAACCTCGCCACCACCCACCTCGACCCCGCCTCGCCGCAGGACAACGTCCGCGCCGGGGTGCTCTACCTCGGCTCCCTCCTGCGTTCGACCGGCGGTGATCCGGCGCTCGCCGTCGCCTCCTACTACCAGGGCCTGAGCTCGGTCCGGCGCATCGGGATGCTGCCCGAGACCCGCCGCTACGTGGCCAACGTGCTCGCGCTGCGCGCGCGCTTCGGCGGCTGAGCCCGGCCCGCACGACGTACCGGTGGCGCCGGGCGCGCCGGCGGCGGCCGGGCGCACCGGCCGGGGCCGGGGGCGGGCGCGGCGGGCCCGGCGCCGGCCGGTCCGCTTCAGGCGCGGTCGAAGCCGCGCAGGTCGGCGAGCAGCCCGACCAGCGCGTCGGCCTCGACCACCGCGAAGGCCCGTGGGCCGAGCGCCAGCACCTCGGGCTCGACCGCGGGGCCGAAGAGCACGCCGCACAGCCGGCGCCCCCCGTCCCAGCGGACCTCGGCGCCGGTCGACAGCGCCCCGCCCGGCCCGCGCGACGGGCCGCCCGGGACCTCGAGGCGGTGGGGCGTCGCGGGCGAGGGAAGCGCCCAGGGGATCGCACCCCGCTGCCAGAAGCGGCGCTCCTCGAGGACCGAGACCCCGACGAGCCGGCCGTCCGTGCCCAGGTCGAGCAGCACCGGCCCGACGACCAGCCCTCCTCCCGGCGGGGCCTCGAGCGCCGCCCGGGAGGTGAAGCGCAGCGCGGTCCCGTCGAAGCGCGGGATGAGATCCGCGGCCGGCTCGCGCTCCAGCCGGACGGCCAGGAGCCCCTCGGAACCGCCGGGACTCAAGCGGCGGCCTTGACCTTCCGGCCGGGCCTCGCGCGCGGGACGCCCTCGCTCCCGGCCGTCCCGGCCGTCCCGGTCGTGCTGCGCCCGGCACCCTCGTCGACCGCCGCGGCACCGGTCGCCGCCGGCGTCACGAGCCCGGCCAGGAAGCGGCCCGTGTAAGAGCCGGGAACCGCCGCAACCTCCTCGGGCGTGCCCTGGGCGACGAGCGTCCCGCCCTCCTCCCCGCCCTCGGGTCCCATGTCGATGACGCGGTCGGCCGTCTTGATGACGTCGAGGTTGTGCTCGATGACCACGATCGAGTTGCCGGTGTCCACCAGGCGGTGGAGCACCTCGAGGAGCTTCTGCACGTCCGCGAAGTGCAGCCCGGTCGTCGGCTCGTCGAGGATGTACAGCGTCCGGCCCGTGGCGATCTTGGACAGCTCCGTCGCCAGCTTGACGCGCTGCGCCTCGCCGCCCGACAGGGTCGTGGCCGGCTGGCCCAGGCGGATGTAGCCCAGCCCGACGTCGTTCAGGGTCTCCAGGCGCCGCCGGATCCTCGGGATGTTCTCGAAGAAGCCGACCGCCTCCTCCACCGGCATGTCGAGGACGTCGGCGATCGACTTCCCCTTGAAGCGGATGTCGAGCGTCTCGCGGTTGTAGCGCTTGCCGTGGCACTGCTCGCAGGGCACGTAGACGTCCGGCAGGAAGTGCATCTCGATCTTGATCTGGCCGTCGCCGCGGCAGACCTCGCAGCGCCCGCCCTTGACGTTGAACGAGAAGCGCCCCGCCTTGTAGCCGCGCACCCGCGACTCCTGCGTCTTGGTGAAGAGGTCGCGGATGACGTCGAAGAGGCCCGTGTAGGTCGCCGGGTTGGAGCGCGGGGTGCGCCCGATGGGCGACTGGTCGACCTGGATGATCTTGTCGAGCTGGTCGAGCCCGAGCACCGCCGTGTGCGCCCCGGGCCGCTGGCGCGCGCGGTGGAGCTTGTTGGCGACCGCCTTGTAGAGCACCTCGTTGACCAGCGTCGACTTGCCCGAGCCGGAGACCCCGGTCACGCAGGTCAGCGTCCCGAGCGGCACCCGCACGTCGACCCCGGCGAGGTTGTTCTGCCTGGCCCCGCGGATCTCGAGGTGCCCGGACGGCACCCGGCGCGTGGCCGGCACCGCGACCGTGGCCGTACCCGCCAGGAACTGACCGGTCAGGGACCCCTTGACGCGCGCGACCTGCTTGGCCGTGCCGGCCGCGACGACGTGGCCCCCGTGCTCCCCCGCTCCCGGACCCATGTCGATGATGTGGTCGGCCGCCTGCATCGTCTGCTCGTCGTGCTCGACGACCAGGACCGTGTTCCCGAGGTCCCGGAGCCGCTCGAGCGTCCCGATGAGCTTCGTGTTGTCGCGCTGGTGCAGGCCGATCGACGGCTCGTCGAGGACGTAGAGCACGCCGACGAGCGCCGAGCCGATCTGGGTGGCCAGCCGGATCCGCTGAGCCTCCCCACCCGACAGCGTCGCCGCGGCGCGCTCCATCGAGAGGTAGCCGATCCCGACGTTCTCGAGGAACCGCAGCCGCTCCTCGATCTCGCGGAAGATGAGCCGCGCGATGTGCCGGTCGGTCTCGCTCAGCTCGACCTCGTCGAGCCAGGCGAGCGCCCGGCGCACCGACAGCGCGCAGAACTCGTGGATCGCCGTGCCGGCGACGAGCACCGCCCGGGACTCGGGCCGCAGGCGCGAGCCCTGGCACCGCGGGCAGGGCCGGACCGACATGAACTCCTCGATCTTCTCCCGCGTGGCGTCGGAGTCCGTCTCGCGGTAGCGGCGCTCGAGGTTCGTGACGATGCCCTCGAAGCGCGCCGCGTAGGCCCGCTCGCGGCCGAAGCGGTTCTTGTACGAGATGCCGACGCGCCCGCCGTCGAGCCCGTGCAGGAACAGGTCGCGGTGCTCCTGCGGCAGCTCGTTCCAGGGCTGGTCGAGATCGACGCCGTAGGCGTCCGCGATGCCCTGGGTGATCTGCTCGTAGTACTGCGAGGCCGAGCCGGCCCACGGCGCGATCGCGCCCTCGCCGAGCGACAGGTGCGCGTCGGGCACGATCAGGTCCGGGTCGATCTCCATCTGGGACCCGAGCCCCGTGCACCGCTCGCAGGCGCCGTGCGGCGAGTTGAACGAGAAGATCCGCGGCTCGAGCTCGGGCATCGAGGTGCCGCACTTCAGGCAGGCGAACTTCTCCGAGAACCGCAGGACCCGCGGCTTCTCCTCCGAGCCCGCCGCCGGGACCAGCTCCACCTCGAGCACGCCGTCGGCCAGGGCGACCGCGACCTCGACCGACTCGGCCAGCCGCTTGCGCACGTCCCCCCGCATCACGAGGCGGTCGACGACGATCGCGATGTCGTGCTTGAACTTCTTGTCGAGCTCGATCGGCTCCTCGAGCCGCTTGAGCTCGCCGTCGACCTTCGCGCGGGCGAACCCCTCCGTCCGCGCGTGCTCGAGCAGGTCGCGGAACTCCCCCTTGCGCCCGCGCACCACCGGGGCCAGGAGCATGAAGCGCGTGCCCTCCGGCAGCTCCATCACCTGGTCGACGATCTGCTCCGCCGACTGCCCGGCGATGGGCGCGCCGCACTTGCAGCAGTGCGGCTTGCCGATGCGCGACCACAGCAGGCGGAGGTAGTCGTAGATCTCGGTGACGGTGCCGACCGTCGAGCGCGGGTTCTTCGACGTGGTCTTCTGCTCGATGGAGATGGCGGGCGACAGGCCGTCGATCTGGTCGACGTCGGGCTTGCCCATCATCTCCAGGAACTGGCGCGCATAGGCCGAGAGCGATTCGACGTAGCGGCGCTGCCCTTCCGCATAGATCGTGTCGAACGCCAGCGACGACTTGCCCGAGCCCGACAGGCCGGTGATCACCGTCAGCGCGTCCCGCGGGATCGTCACCGAGACGTCCTTCAGGTTGTGCTCGCGGGCGCCGGAGACGACGATGTCGGAGGAGCGGGTCACGGGCCCCCAGCGTAGCCGGGCGAACGGACGTTCGCCTGCGGCGGAGTCCGCTACGTGCGGGGTACGGTGAGCCGGTGCTCCGCCGACCGACCGTGCTCGCCGCCGCGCTGGCCGCCGTCCTGGCGGGCTGCGGCGGCAGGGCGAAGCCGACGGGCACCGGCACCGTCGCTCCCTCGCCGCAGCTCGATCCGCCCCGGGCCGCCGAGCCGGTGCCGGGCCCACCCGTGCGGCAGGCGCCGCGGGGCATCCTCGTCCGGGTCGGCACCCGGCCCGAGGGCGTCGCCGTCGACCCGCGCAGCCACCTCGCGGCCGTCGCCGTCACGGACCCTCCGCGGCTCGTGCTCGTGGACACCCGCTCGGGCCGCCGGATCCGCGAGGTGCGGCTGCCGAGCGGCGCGCGCCACGTCGCGCTGGCGGCGCCGGGCGGGCCGTTCCTCGTGCCCTGCGAGGACGCGGACCGGCTCGTCGAGGTCCCCGTGCACGGCGACGCGCGCGAGACACCGGTGGGCGACAACCCGCACGACGCCACCGCGGTCGGCCCGCGGCGGTTCACCGTGGACGAGTTCGGCTCGACCATGACGGTGGTGCGCGAGGGCCGGGTCGTCGGCACGGTCCCCGTCGACGCCCAGCCCGGCGGCATCGCCACCGTGGACGGCAAGCTCTTCGTCAACTCCGTGCGCTCGTACACCGTCGAGCAGTACTCGGCGGGGGACCGGCCCCGCGGGAGCGGCGCGCAGAGCTCCGGGCTCGGGCCCTCCCACGTCATCGCCGGCCCGGAGGGCCGCATCGCGATCGGCGACACCCGCGGCCGCGCGCTCGTGGTCTACGACACCCGGCCGCGCCTGCGTTTCCGGGCACGGATCCCGCTGCCCGGGACCGCCGTGGGCCTGGCCTGGGACGGCGCGCACACGGTCTGGGTCACCCTGAGCGAGCGCAACGAGGCGGTGCCCGTCGACCTGACGGCCGGCCGGCCGCGCCCGGGCACCGCCGTGCCCAGCGGCCGCACGCCGCTCTCCGTCGCCGTGGACACCGGCACGGGCCGGCTCGCGATCGCCGCCGCGGGCGACGGGACGCTCCAGCTCGTGGACCCCTGAGCGCTCAGCGGGTGAGCCGGGCCACCGTGGTGCGCCAGGCACGCAGCGCCGGCTTGTCCACCGGCCGGCCGTCCCGCAGGCGACGGAGCCCGCCGTAGTCGAACGAGTCGAGCCCGCCCACCGGCTCCGACAGCCACGTGTACCAGTACAGCCCCGCCAGGTGCAGGCGCGTCCGGAGGGCGGCGAGCGCCGGGAGCACCTCGCGGATGCGGGCGGCCTGCCCGGCCTCGGTCGTCTCCCAGCCGTAGTTGCGGGTGGAGCGGCCCGCGCCCGAGCTCCAGGAGAGCTCGCTGAGCAGCAGCCCCCGTCGCCGGTCCCCGGCCCGGATCATCTCGGCCCGGGCCAGCCGGGCGATCCGCACGACGTTCCCGACCTGACGGGAGAACGGGTGCACCGCGGCGAGGTCGAAGCTCCCGCGCGCCCCCGCGGCGTAG
>CAXSFZ010000031.1:38416-41575 GCA_964236905.1 uncultured Solirubrobacteraceae bacterium
GGTCGAGCCACGACCTGTTCGTGAGGCCGGCGGCCACGACGCTCACCCCGGGGTCGGCGCGGCGCAGCGCCGCGCTGCCGGCCCGCAGCAGCCGCACGTAGCCCGGGGCCCAGTCGACGTCGGACCAGAACTTCGTGATGTCCGGCTCGTTCCAGACCTGCCAGCGGCGGATGGGCCGCCGGGGCACCTCCGGGTGCTCGCGCCACAGGGAGCCCGCCGGCCCGTAGCGGCCCACGAGCACGGTCAGGAAGCGGGCGTAGTCGGCCGGGTCCCGCGGCGGGGAGCCCACGACGCCCGGCGCCGCCGCCGCCCACGCCGGCGTCCGCAGGACGTCCGGCATCACGCCGAGGCCGGCCCGCGCCGCGTCGAGGACGAGGGCGTCGAGGGGCTGGAGGGCGGGAGCGCCCGCCGCCGGCTCGAGCTGGTCCCAGTACGCCGCGACGCGGATCGACCGCGTGCCGGAGCGGGCGATCGCCGGCGCCTGCGACAGCCCGCCGTCCGCGCCGATCGCCGGGCCGTCGGCGATCACGCCGAAGAAGCCGCGCGGCGTCGCCGCGACGGCGGGCGTGGCCGCCAGCCCGAGCGCGCACGAGACGAGGAGGAGCAGCCGCCGCACCGCCAGGGGGAATCCGCCACCTGCGGGGTCGATGCGCTACCCCTCCACCGTGGCGTAGACCTCGTCGAGCAACCCGCCGAGGTCGGCGAGGGCGAAGTGGGCGCGCAGGTATTCCTCGGTCTCCTCGCGCGACCGGCCGTCGAGCGCCATGTTCAGCGCGACGAGCCGTGCGCCGTCGAGGTCCCCGGCCCGCGTCGCGGGCGCCGGTGGAGCCGGCTCCCGCCCGGCGGGCTCACGCGCGCGGGAGGACGGCGGGGCGGGCGGAGCCGGCGCGCGCTCGGCGCCCTCCGCCGCGCGGGACGGCGCCGGAGGGGGCACAGGCTCCGGCTCGCCGGGCGGCCCGGGCTCGCCCGCCGCCGACGCCCCGGGGCTCACGGCGGCTCGCGGCTCCGGAGCCGCCGGGGGCGCGGCGGGCGGGGAGCGCGGGGACGACGGCTCGGCCGCGGCGGCCGAGGCGCGCGGCGGTGACGCCGGCTCGGCCCCGCCCGCCGCGTCGTAGAGGTCGCCCAGGCCCCCCTCCAGCCCCGAGAGGTCGGCGGTGAGCCGCTGCGCTCCCGCCCGCAGGCTGTCGAGGAGCGCGCCGAGCTCGCCCTCCATCGCGTCCACCCGCTGGAGCATGGCGCTGGCCGCCTGGGTCACCCCGCCCACCTGCTCCCGGGAGCGCGCGACGGCCTCCTCGCGCGTGCGCCCGGCGTCCGCCCGGGCCGAGCGCTCGATCTCGGCGGCCGTGCTCTCCGCGGCCTCGACGATGAGCCGCACCTGGTCGGAGGCGGCCGAGGCGAGCGACGCGCTCCCGGCGCCCGGCGCCTCGTCGGTGCGCAGCGCCTCCTCGAGGCGCTGCTGCAGCGCCTCGACCTCGCCCGCGAGCACGCGCAGGTGCTCGCCCACGGCCGCCGGGTCGTACCCCCTGCGGCTGAGCGGGAAGTCCCGCTTCTCGATGGCCTGTCGGTCGAGGGCCAGGACGCTCACCTCCTCGCTGTTGGGCGCACGGCCCGACCGCCGGCGGCGACGAGCGCGCTCACCCTAGCGAAAGGCCCTCCGGGCCGCGCACCACCACGCCGTCCCGCACCAGCCCGTCCACGGCGGGCCGCAGCCGCTCGGGAGCGATGTCCGCGGGAAGCTCCGCGCCCGCCGCCAGGGCGGCCACGACGCGGCCGCGCACCCAGCGGTTCGTCTCCTCGAACCGGGCGCGCCCGGCCCCGGCCGCCCGGCGCTCGGGGAGCTCGACGCGGCCCGCCGACGCGCACCACGGCGCCACCGGGCAGCGCGCGCAGGAGGCCTCGCGCGCGCGGCAGGTCGTCGCCCCGAGCTCCATCATCGCCTGGTTCCAGGTCGGCGCCGCCGCCGACGGGAGCAGGGTCTCGGGCGTTCCCGCCCCCAGCCGCGCGGCGACCCGGGCGACGTTGACGTCGACCGCCGCGACCGGCTCCCCGAACGCGAAGGAGGCCACCGCGGCCGCGGTGTACGGCCCGACCCCGGGCAGGGCGCGCAGCCCGGCCGCGGTGCGGGGCCAGCCGTCGCGCGCCACGGCAGCGCAGGCCTCGCGCAGCCGCAGCGCCCGCCGGTTGTACCCCAGCCCGACCCACGCGCCGAGGACCTCGGCCCGCTCCGTCGCGGCCAGGGCCGGCGCCGAGGGCCAGCGCGCGAGCCACGCCTCGTAGCGCGGGACCACGCGCGCGACCTGGGTCTGCTGGAGCATGACCTCGGAGACGAGGATCGCGTAGGGATCCCGCGTCCGCCGCCAGGGCAGGTCGCGGGCGCCCGCCGCGTACCAGGCCAGGAGCGCGACCCGGAGCTCCGCGAGCGGCGCCGCGCCGCCGGGACCGCCTGCCTGGTGCGAACTGGAGGCCTGACCGCCGTTACGCGCCACGCTGGACGCGCTCAGGCGGGCTCGATCGTCACGCCCGTGGTGTTCTGCATGTTCCGGAGCTCCTTCTGGAGGTCGCGGATCTCGTCGCGCAGGCGGGCGGCGTACTCGAACTTGAGCTCGTCGGCGGCCTGGAGCATCTCCTCCTCGAGCTCGATGATCGTCTTCTCGAGCTCCGAGCTGCCCATCCCGTCCGTGGCGACCCGCTTGCGGTCGCTGCGGCGGCGGCCCTTCGGCGTCTTGCCCTCGGCCTGTAGGAACTCGGCGATGTCCGAGATGCCCTTGACGATCGAGGCGGCCGTGATGCCGTGCTCCTGGTTGTAGGCGAGCTGGATCGCCCGGCGGCGGTCCGTCTCCGAGAGGGCGACCCGCATCGCCTCGGTCTCCTTATCGGCGTACATGAGCACGCGCGAGTCGACGTTGCGCGCGGCGCGGCCGATGGTCTGGATCAGCGAGGTCTCGCCGCGCAGGAAGCCCTCCTTGTCGGCGTCGAGGATCGCCACGAGCCCGACCTCCGGGATGTCGAGCCCCTCGCGCAGGAGGTTGACCCCGACCAGCACGTCGTACTCGCCCAGGCGCAGGTCCCGGATGATCTGGATGCGCTCGAGCGTGTCGATCTCGGAGTGCAGGTAGCGGACCTTGAAGCCCATCTCGAGCAGGTAGTCCGTGAGGTCCT
>CAXSFZ010000032.1:0-33533 GCA_964236905.1 uncultured Solirubrobacteraceae bacterium
CGACCAGCGGCGGCGTGCGGGGCTTGGGGCGGGCGTGCGGCACGTGCGGGACCGGCAGGAGCGATGACCGCCTCATACCCCAGCCGCCGGTTTCGGGCGATTCGGACCTTCCCGATCAGGACGTGCGCGTACAGGGCAAGTTCCTCAAGCAGGCGACGCCCAAGTCGCAGCGCAAGGGCGCCTATATCTCGCTCGGCGTCCGGGTCGGTGTCGTTGTTGAAGACCTGCACGAGCTTGTTGGTCCGGGCGTCGATCACCACCGTCTTGGCCACCGAGCTGGCGCTGAGCGGGATGATCGAGGTGAGGTAGACGAGGCGCCCGCGGACGAAGACGGGCCGGGGCTCGACCACGCGGAAGTTGCCGGTCCCGTTGGCGCTCTGCCCGAAGTCGACGCCGGGGATCGAGATGGCCCGCACCGCCTCGAGCGCGCGCACGTTCCCGCTGAGCGACGTGTCCTCGGGCACCCGCCAGATGCGCACACGGCCCGTGGTCGCGTCGGTGAGGAAGATCGCCTTGGCCGCGAAGGCCCGGCCGTAGGGCTCCGCGACCGTGACCCACTGCGGGCCGAGGCCGCCGCGCCCGGCGAAGTCGATGAGGTAGGGCTGCCGGTTGAGCGCCGTGTCGGTGATCTGCGTCTGGTCCTCGTGGACGAAGAGCTTGTTGAAGATCCCCTTGCGGTAGGCGTAGGAGTCCTGCACGCGGCGGGCGAGGCCGTCTGGGTAGATCCGCCCGGTCCCCGCGAGCTCGGGACGCCGCGCCGCCGCGGCCGGTGAGAGGTCCTCGACGCTCCCGTCGGCCGAGACGACGAAGACCCCGCCGAGCACCGGCCGGCGGACGAGGAGGCCCTTCCAGCTCAGGTAGGGCACCATGACCTTCACGCCCTCCGGGGTCTCGATGCCGACCGGGTCCTGCAGCTCGACGAGGAAGTGGCGCTTGAGCAGCCGCCAGCGCAGGTTGTCGGTGACCTGCAGGCCGGGCGCCACGTCGAGCGGCTGGTCGACCCGGCGCAGCGACCGCGCGGTCTGCTCCGCGTCGAGCACCACGAGCCCCTGGCTCTTCTTCGAGAACGTGCGGAACAGCCCCTGCGGCGTGCGCAGCGCGGTCCAGGCGAGCCCGTTCGCCGTGCGCACGATGCGCAGGTCGGTGAGCGTCTCCGTCGAGGAGTTGAACGCGCCCGCCGCGCTCTGCTCGGCCACCTCCCGCGGGACCAGGCGCACGAGGCCGCCGGCGGGGAGCGACCCGATGGCCCGGAAGTCCGTGTGGCGGGCCAGCGAGCTCGCGACAAGCGCACCGTTGCCCGCCGAGCCGACCACGAGGAGCAGCAGCGCGACCGCGGGGAAGGCGAGCAGGCGCCCGTCGGGCCGCCGCGGCGTCTGGAGCTCCTCCAGGGTGCGCCACTGCCGGGAGCGGCGCAGGGCGAGGGCGCCGAGGCCGAGCACGACCACGGGCGGCAGCCAGACCAGCGGCGAGCTCCAGAACAGCAGCGCGAGGCCGTGCCAGACCGGGCGCACGACCCAGAGGACCGCCAGGCCGGCGAGGCCGACGAGGAGGGCGGCGACGCGCGGTGGGGTGAGCTGCGACCGGCGCATGGGCTGGGCGGGAACCTAGTGCCCCACCCGGGGCACCGCGCCGTCGGTGGGGCGGGCGTCCGCCCCCGCCGCTACGGTCGCTCGCGTGACGCCGACCGGGCCTCGTCTCGACGCACCACGGCCCGGCGCCGCCGGGTTCCGCCCGCCCGCGCTCGCCGCGCGCCTCGAGGTCGCCCGGGGCGTGCGGGGTCGCCGGGACGTCGGAGGAGCCCATCCGCCGCCTCGCGCGCGACCGCCAGCCCCTGCCGGCCTGACGCTCAGGGCGGTCCGCCGGGCCTGCGGGGGCGGCGCCTCGCGCTCGCCCCTGCTCGTGGGCGGCGAGCCGGTCCCCCGGGACGGACCGCTCCCCGACCTCGGCGGCGCGGAGGCCTGCGCGGCCCGCTGCCGGACCTGCGTCACCGTGCGCGACCGGGCGCGGTAGCCCGTGGGCCGGCGCGCTCGCGCACGCGGCGTGACGCCGGCCAGGGCGCCGGCCCGTGCCGCGCGCCCGCGGGCCGGGCTCGACCCGGTCCGGCGCACCCTGACGGCCTACCTGCTCGGCGCGCTCGTCCTCGCGGTGCTCACGCTCGCCGGGATCCTCGTGCTCGGCGGCACGCTCGGACCGCTCGTCACCCTGGCGGTGGTGGCGCTCGGCGCGGGGCTGCTGCACCGCGCGGCGCGCGCCCGCCTGGCGGGCGCCGCGCTCGGCGACGAGGACCGCATGATGCAGACCCTCGCGGGCGGCATGCTGCTCATCTCGGTGGTGCTGGCCGCGGCCGGCGCGCTGGTCGCGGCCCTGGCGTAGGCGGGGAGCGGACGGGTAGCGTCGGCGGATGGTCAACGACGTCTCGCAGGATCGCCTCCGGCAGCTCGCGGCCCACCGCGACGGCGCCGTGCTCTCGCTCTTCCTCGACCTCGACCCGTCCAAGGTCTCGACGGCGCCCGCCCGCCAGTCCGCGGTCGACGCCCTGCTCCACGAGGCGCGCCGGACGGTCGAGGACGGCAAGCTCGAGCACGACGCGCGGGCGCGCCTGCGCGACGCGCTGCGGGAGATCGAGGAGCGGCTGCAGCCGACCGCGATCCCCGTCGAGGGCGCACGCGCCCTGGCGATCTTCGCCCCCGGCCCCCAGGCCGCCGTCGACATCCTGCGCCTGCCCGAGCCCATCCCGAACCGCGTCGTCCTCGACCGCAGCGCGCACGTCGAGCCGCTCGTGCGCCTCGCCGACCGGGCGCGGTGGTGCGTCGCGCTGGTGGATCGCTCCCGGGCGAGCTTCCACCTCGGCAACGAGGACGGCCTGCCGCTCGACGGGACCCTCGACGACGACGTGCACGGCCAGCACCGCCAGGGCGGCTGGAGCTACGGCCGCTACGAGCGCTCGATCGAGAACGAGGTGGCCGTCCACCTCGACCACGTCGCCGACGCCCTCTGCCTCGCGCTGCGCGCCGGCCGCTTCGACCGCCTGGTCCTCGCGGGGCAGCGGACGCTGCGAAGCGAGCTCGAGGCCAAGCTCGACCACGACGTTCGCGACCGGCTGGAGGGCTGGGTCGACCTCGACCTCTCCGCGGCCGACGCCGAGGCGGTCCGCGCCGCCGCCGAGCCCGTGATCGTCAAGGCCCGTCGCCACCACGAGCACGACGTCCTCGCGCGCCTGGCCCAGGGCGTCGGGACGCCGGGCGGCCACGGCACGAGCGGCCTGCGCTCGACGCTCGGCGCCCTCTCCGAGCGCCGGGTGGCGACCCTCGTGCTCGACCCGGGCCTCGCCGCCCCCGGCTCGCGCTGCCCGGCCTGCGGCCTGCTCGGCCTGCGCCTCGCCGAGTGCCCGGCCGACGGCACCACCATGGAGCAGCTCGAGAACGTGGCCGAGGCGGCCGTCGCCCTGGCCTACGAGCAGGCCGCCGAGGTCGTCCTGCCCGCGCCGGCGCCCGAGCTCACCGCCGTGGAGGGCGTGGGCGCGATCACCCGCTTCTGAGCCGGCGGTGCGGTGGAGCGGCCCGGGCGCCGCTCCTAGCCTGGGAGCATGGCCATCGCCCCCGACGTCCCCGAGCTGCGGCGGCGCCTGGGCGAGCTCACGCTCCGCGACGAGCATCGCCTCGGCGGGCGGCTGCAGCGGCTCCGGGGCCTCGAGGACGCGGGCGCGCGGGAGCGGGAGCTCGCGACGCTCCTGGACGAGCTCGCGCGGGCCGACGCGCGGGTCGCGGCGCGGCGCGCGAGCGTGCCCGCGCTCAGCTACCCCGAGCAGCTCCCGGTCGCGGGACGGCGGGAGGAGCTGCTGGCCACCATCGGCGAGCACCAGGTGGTCGTCGTGGCGGGAGAGACCGGCTCGGGCAAGACGACCCAGCTGCCCAAGGTCTGCCTCGAGCTCGGGCGCGGCATCCGCGGGACCATCGCCCACACCCAGCCGCGCCGCCTGGCGGCGCGCACCGTGGCCGAGCGGATCGCGGAGGAGCTCGCGGTTCCGCTCGGCGGCGCCGTCGGCTACGCGGTCCGCTCCACCCAGCGCGCGACGGCGGACACGCTCTTGAAGCTCATGACCGACGGGCTGCTGCTCGCGGAGATCCAGCACGACCGGCTGCTGCGCCGCTACGACACGATCATCGTCGACGAGGCCCACGAGCGCTCGCTGAACATCGACTTCCTGCTGGGCTACCTGCGCGACCTGCTGCCCCGCCGGCCCGACCTCAAGCTCATCATCACGAGCGCCACGATCGACCCCGGCCGCTTCGCCGAGCACTTCGGCGGCGCGCCGGTGGTGGAGGTCAGCGGGCGCACCCACCCCGTGGAGGTGCGCTGGACCACGCCGCCGGCCGAGGACGAGGCGGCGGTCGACCCGGAGGACCAGCTCGCCGAGGCGGTGGAGGAGCTCCTGGCCGAGGGCGGCGGCGACGTGCTCGTCTTCCTCTCCGGCGAGCGGGAGATCCGCGACGCCAAGGAGCTGCTCGACGGGCGGCTCGGCCCCAAGGTGGAGGTGCTGCCGCTCTTCAGCCGGCTGAGCGTCGCCGAGCAGCAGAGGGCCTTCCGCCCGCACGCGCACCAGCGGGTCGTGCTGGCCACGAACGTCGCCGAGACCTCGGTCACCGTGCCCGGCATCCGCTACGTCGTCGATCCGGGGACGGCCCGCATCTCGCGCTACTCCGCGCGGCTCAAGGTCCAGCGGCTGCCGATCGAGGCGATCTCCCAGGCCAGTGCGGACCAGCGCAAGGGCCGCTGCGGCCGGGAGGGGCCGGGGATCTGCATCCGCCTCTACGCCGAGGAGGACTATCGCGATCGGCCCCGGTTCACCGAGCCGGAGGTCCAGCGCACGAACCTCGCCTCGGTGATCCTGCAGATGGCCGCGCTCGGCCTCGGGGAGGTGGAGGACTTCGGCTTCCTCGACCCGCCGGACCGCCGCCAGGTCCGCGACGGCGTGAACCTGCTGCACGAGCTCGGCGCCCTCGACCCGGAGGCCCCGGACCCGCGCAAGCGGCTCACGCCCCTCGGCCGCCGGCTCGCCCGCCTGCCCGTCGACCCGCGCCTGGGCCGCATGGTCCTGGCCGCCGACCAGCTCGAGTGCGCCCAGGAGCTCTGCGTCATCACCGCCGCGCTCTCGATCCAGGACCCGCGGGAGCGGCCGAGCGAGCAGCAGGCGCAGGCCGACCAGAGCCACGCCCGCTTCAAGATCGAGGGCTCGGACTTCCTCGGCTACCTCGCGCTCTGGCGCTACCTGGAGGGGCTCCAGGCCGAGCTGTCCGGCAACCAGTTCCGCAAGCGCTGCCGGGCCGAGTTCCTCCACCACCTGCGCGTCCGGGAGTGGCAGGACCTCACGGGCCAGCTTCGCCAGGCGGCCGAGGGCGTCGGCGTGCGGCTGAACCAGTCGCCGGCCGAGCCGCCCGCGATCCACCAGGCGATCCTCAGCGGGCTGCTCTCCCACGTCGGGCTGAAGGCCCCGCGCGGCCGGGAGTACGAGGGGGCGCGCGGCTCGCGCTTCGTGGTCTTCCCGGGCTCGGTGCTGGCCCGCGGGCAGGCGAAGTGGGTCATGGCCGCCGAGCTCGTGGAGACCTCCCGGCTCTTCGCCCGCACCGCCGCGGAGATCCGGCCGGGCTGGATCGAGCCGCTGGCCGGCCACCTGGTCAAGCGGACCTACTCCGAGCCGCGCTGGGAGCCCCGGCGCGCCTCCGTGGTCGCCACGGAGCGGGTGACCCTCTACGGCCTGCCCGTCGTCGCGGGGCGCACCGTGGCCTACGGGCGGATCGACCTCCCGCTCGCCCGGGCGCTCTTCCTCCGCCGGGCGCTCGTGGAGGACGAGTGGGAGAGCCCGCACGCCTTCGTCGCCGAGAACCGGCGGCGCCTCGCGGAGGTCGAGCAGCTCGAGCAGCGCACGCGGCGCCGGGACCTCCTGGTGGGCGAGGACGTGCGGCTCGACTTCTTCGACGCCCGGGTGCCCCAGGACGTCGCGAGCGGCCACCACTTCGACCGCTGGTGGCGCGAGGCGCGGCGCGCGGAGGCGGACCTGCTCACCTACCCGCGCGAGCTGCTGCTCCGGGGCGGGGCGGAGGTCGACCCGAAGGCGCGCCCGTCCGTCTGGAAGCAGGGGGAGCTGCGGCTGGCGCTCAGCTACCGCTTCGAGCCCGGGGCCCCCGACGACGGGGTCACCGCGCACGTGCCGCTCGCGGCGCTCGGCCGGCTGCGCCCGACGGGCTTCGACTGGCTCGTCCCCGCCTTCCGCACCGAGCTGCTCACGGCGCTCGTGCGCGGGCTGCCGAAGGAGCTCCGCAAGCCGCTCGTGCCGGTCCCTGACCTCGTGGCCGAGATCCTGGCGGCGGTCTCCCCGCGCAGCGCCCCGCTGCTCGAGGTGCTCGCGGGCGAGCTCGAGCGCCGGCGTGGCGTGCGGGTCCGCCCGGCCGACTTCCGGCCCGACGAGCTCCCCGCCCACCTGCGGATGGCCTTCAGCGTGGAGGACGAGGCCGGCCGGGTCCTCGCGCGCGGGGAGGACCTCGAGCTCCTGCGCGAGCAGCTGGCGCCGGCGCTCCGGGCCGAGCTGGCCGCGGCCGCCCCCGGGCTCGAGCGCACCGGGCAGACCGGCTGGGCGTTCGGGGGGCTGCCGCGCCACGTGGACCACCCGGGCGCCGCCGGCGCGGTCGCCGCCTACCCCGCGCTGGTCGACGAGGGCGCCACGGTCGGCGTCCGCCTGCTCGACACGCCGCTCGCCCAGGCCGACGCGATGCGCCTCGGCACCCTGCGGCTGCTGGCGCTGGCCACGCCGAACCCGGCCCGCTGGGTGCGCGACCGGCTCGACCTGACGACCCAGGTCGCGCTGGCGGCCGCGCCGCACGGCAGCCTGGCCGAGCTCCTGGCCGACGCGCGGCGCGCGGCGACCGAGGCCCTCCTGGCCGAGGCGGGCGGCCCGGCGTGGGACGAGGCCGGCTTCCGCCGCCTGCGCGACCGGATCGCGGGAGCGCTCGCGGAGCGCACGCTCGCGGTCGTGCGCGAGGCGGTCCGGATCCTGGAGGCCGCTCGCGGCGTGCGCGAGCGCCTGGAGCGGCCGGTCCGCCCCGAGCTCCAGCCCGCCCACGACGACGTCGCGGTGCAGCTCGCCGGGCTCATCGGCCCCGGCTTCCTGAGCGCCACGGGCGCCGCCCGGCTCCCGGACCTCTTCCGCTACCTTGTCGCGGCGGCCCACCGCCTCGACCGGGTGGCGCAGAACCCGGGCCTCGACCGGCGGCGCGCCGAGGAGCTGCGGGCGCTGGAGGACGAGCTGGCCGCCCGCGCGGCGGCGCTCCCGCCCGGGCGACCGGTGCCCGAGGCGCTGCGGGAGGTCCCCTGGCTCCTGGAGGAGCTGCGGGTGGCGCTCTTCGCCGAGGCGCTCGGCTCGCGCCGCGCGGTCTCCGCCAAGCGGATCCGCCGGGTGCTCGCCCAGGCCGCCTGAGCCCGGGCGCCGCGTGCCCGGCGGGAGGCGCGGCGTGCGCTGCCCGGAGGCGTAGGCTGCGCGCCATGCCGGAGACGCCCGAGGCGCACGTCCCGGCCGCTTCGCCCCAGATGCCCGCCCAGCTCCGGCGGGACTAGGTCGGGTGGAGCTCGCCGACGTCGCCCGGGCGCGGCGCGACGGCGGCCTGGCGGTGCTCGAGGGGTTCCACGCGCTCAAGCACGCCCTCCGCTTCGGCGCGGAGGTGCTCGGTGCCTGGGCCGCGGATCCCGCCGCGCTGGAGGAGCTGCGCGTGCGCCTGGCGCCCGACGTCGCGTTCGCGCTCACGCGGGTCCCGGCGCCGGCGCTCGCGGCGGTGGTCCCGCGCGCGCAGGTCGTGGCGGTGGCCCGGCGCCCACGGCGCGCGCACCCGGACGTGCTGCTCGGCGAGCCCGGGAGCGCGCCGCTCGTGCTGCTCGAGGACCCGCGCCACCTGGGCAACCTGGGCGCCGCGGTGCGGGTCGCCGCGGCGGCGGGCGCAGGCGCGCTGCTCACGACCGGCCGACAGGATCCCTGGCATCCCGACGCGCTGCGCGGCGCCGCCGGGCTGCACTTCGCGCTCCCGGTCTACCGCCTCGCCCGGCTGCCGGACGGCCCGCGTCCGCTGCTCGCCCTCGACCCCGAGGGTGCGCCGTTCGACCCCCGCCGCGTGCCGGACGGTGCGGTGCTGGCCTTCGGGACCGAGCGCGACGGCCTGAGCGACGCGCTGCTGGAGCGGGCGGACGCCCGGCTGGCGCTGCCGATGGCCGCGGGGGTCTCGAGCCTGAACCTCGCCACGGCGGTGAGCGCCACGCTGTTCGCGCTCCGGCTGGCCCGGTAGCGCGGGGCGCGGGGTGTTCCAGGAGGCCGGGGCGCTAGGGTCCCTGCCGACGCAGTCCGGTCCGCCAGCGGCTCGGGCCCGCTCGCATCGCGGGCCTCGGCGACTCCGGTCGGGGGGTCGTGCGGGGCGCGCGGGCCGCCACCGCTGGACGGCGGCCCCGCGTCGCCAAACCCCACGCTCGTCGTTCGGCCCGTCCGCGACCCCCGTCGCCCGGCTCGCCCTCCGCGCAGCCACAGTGCGAGGAGCGAGCATGGTCGGCAGCACGAGCACCCCGGAGGAGGGCGGGCAGGAGCGCCCGGTCAGCCTGCTGGCCCAGGTCTCGGCGGAGATGACCCGCCTCTACAAGGAGCAGTTCGGCCGCGGCCCCACGCGGGTGCGCGCGGAGTGGGCGGGGGAGAGCACGCTCGTCGTCCTGCTCGAGGACACGCTGACCCCGGCGGAGCGCAACCTCGTGAAGCTCGGTGAGCACCAGCGGCTGCGCGACCTGCGCATGATCTTCCAGTACGCCATGCTCCGGGAGTTCTGCGAGCCCGTCGAGCGGTTGACCGGGCGCAAGGTGCGCTCCTTCCTGAGCAGCATCGACGTCGAGGTCGAGGGCTTCTCGCTGGAGACCTTCGTCCTCCACCCGGCGGGGTACGAGGGGCCCTCGCGGATCGAGCTCGACGCCGGCTGACCGGCGGCGCTGCGGCTCGGGCGGGCCCGAGCGCAGGCGCGCCGCGGACGAGGGCTCGTCCGCGGCGCCGTGACCCTGCGTGGACGCTGTCGGGCTACGAGGTGGCGCGCTCCGCGGCCGGGCTCTGCTGGGCGTCCTCGGGCTTCCCCTCGGCGGCCTTCGGCGCCTTGCGCTGCACGACCTCGCAGGAGCCGTTCGGGTTCTCGGGCGTGGCGTCGGTGATGATGTCCACCGTGTCGAGGTACGCGCGGTCGAAGCCCGCGCCGCAGGTGATCTTGTCGGCCTCGGCGTCGCGGGTGCGGAAGCGGTCGTTCCCGTTGCCGCCGTCGAGCGTGTCCGCGGTGGTGTCCACCTCGCCGTTCGGGCCGGGGTGCACGTCGCCGCGGGCCAGCGCCCACAGGGTGTCGTTGCCGTCGCCGCCGTAGGTGGTGTCGACGCCGAGGTTCGCGAAGATCACGTCGTTGCCGGCACCGCCGTACTGGACGTCGTCACCCGTGCCGCCCGCCATCAGGTCGTTGCCGTTCTGGCCGTCGGAGGTGTCGTTGCCGCTGCCGCCGTAGATCCGGTCGCGCGAGTCGCCGCCGGAGAGCTTGTCGTTGCCGGCCGCGCCGTAGAGGCGGTCGAAGGAGGTCGTGTCCCCGGTATCGTTGGCGTCGCCGGAGATCGTGTCGTCCCCCGCGCCGCCGTTGAGCAGGTCGTTGCCCTGGACGCCGGAGATCGTGTCGTCGCCCGCGCCGCCGAAGACGCGGTCGTTGCCCTCGCCGCCGATCAGCGTGTCGGCGCCTCCGAGGCCGAAGATGCGGTCCCGGCCCGCGTTGCCGTCGATCCGGTCGGGGCCGTTCGTGCCGCGGAGCCTCTCGTTGCCGGGACCGCCGTTGATCGTGGCCGCCATGGCCGTGGCCGGGACGAGCAGTCCGAGCGTGGCGGCTGCGGCCACCGTGCGGGTGCGCAGGTCGAGCATGTGCGTTCTCCTAAGGAGTGAGGGGTGGGGTTCGCTTCGAGCACCTTGCCCCCGCGCCGGTCGGGGCGGGAGGAGCTCTCACGCACTCCTCACGGGCCGTGAGGAAGGCGTGAGAAGCGCGGGTTGCCGCGCGCACGGAGGAGGCGAGGCGTCATCGTGTGCCCATGCGTCGTGCCGCCGTCCTGATCGCCCTCGCGCTCGCCTTCGGCTCCGGCACGTCGCTGGCCTGGGGCGCGACGCGCACCGGCGGCCCGGGGGACGACGTCCTGCGCGGGACCGCCCGGGCCGATCGGCTGGTCGGCCGCGGCGGCGCCGACCGCCTCGTCGGCCTGCGCGGCGACGACGTCCTGGCCGGCGACGCCGGGAACGACGCGCTCAACGGCGGCCCGGGCGAGGACACGCTGCTCGGCGGCGCGGGCGACGACCGGCTCGTCGGCGGCCCCGGCCGGGACACGCTCATCGGCGGGGCGGGCGCGGACACCATCCTGGCCCGCGACGGCACGGTCGACGTCATCTCCTGCGGCCCGGGGCGCGACCGGGTCCGGGCCGACGCGGACGACCGCGTGGCGGCGGACTGCGAGCGGATCCAGCGTGGCTGACGGCGCGCTCGTGCTGCTCGTGGACGACGACGCCGGGATCCGGCGGTCGGTGGCCACGGGCCTGGAGCTCGAGGGCTTCCGCGTGGTGCCCGCCTCGGGGGGGCGCGCGGGCCTCGCGGCGGCGGGCTCCGAGCGGCCGGACGTGGTGCTGCTCGACCTGGCGATGCCGGACCTCGGAGGGCTCGAGGTCCTGCGCCGCCTGCGGGCCGACGGCGACGACGTGCCCGTCTGCATCCTGTCCGCCCGCGACGAGGTCGACGACCGGGTGCGCGGGCTCGAGGCCGGCGCCGACGACTACGTCGTGAAGCCCTTCGCGCTCGAGGAGGTGGTCGCGCGGCTCAACGCGCTCCTGCGGCGCCGGCCGGCCGGCCCGGAGACGGCCATCGCCGCGGGCGAGCTCGAGCTCGACCCGGTCCGCGCCGAGGCCCGGCGCCGCGGCCGCGAGCTCGGGCTGACCCGGCGCGAGTTCGAGCTGCTCCACCTCTTCCTCCGCCATCCCGGCGAGGTCCTCGACCGCCGGCGCCTGCACGAGGACGTGTGGGGCTACACCTTCGACCCCGGGACGAACGTCGCCGACGTCTTCGTCGGCTACCTGCGCCGGAAGCTCGAGGCGGAGGGCGAGAGCCGGGTCCTCCACACCGTCCGCGGCGTCGGGTTCGTCCTGCGCCCCTAGGTGACGTGTCGTGCGGAGCCTCCGCGGACGCCTCACGCTCGGCGTGGCCGCCGTCCTCGCGGCCGTCCTGCTCGCGAGCGGCCTCTCCGTCTCCGCCTACGTGAGGCGCACGGAGGGCGAGAGCATCGACGACCGCCTGCGCCGCACCGCCGAGCTCTCCCAGGCCAACGCGATCGACGCGGTCCAGGACGAGGTGCCGCTCTCCGACCGCCGCCTCGACAGCGTGCTGCGGGCCACGGGCACCTCCCTGCGCCTCACGGTGGGCGGAGCCTCGATCGCCCCGATCGGCTCCCCGCCGCCCACGCCGACCTCCAAGCGCGACGGGCTGCGCACGCTCGAGGCGGCCGGCCGACGCTACCGCGTCTACACGACCTCGCTGCGCGACCCGGGGCTCGGCTTCGCGCGCCTGGAGGTCGCGACCCGGATCGAGCGCACGGAGCGCCGCCAGCGCGAGCTCGACCGCGAGCTCGAGCTCTACGGCGGGCTGGCGCTCCTGGTCGCCGCGGCGCTCACCTTCGCGTTCGCGAGCCTCCTGCTGCGCCCGCTGCGGCGCCTGCGCCGGGTGACGGCGAGCATCGCGAACGACGACGACCTCGACCGCCGGGCGCCCCAGGCCGGCCCGCGGGAGCTCCGCGCGCTGGCCCGGAGCTTCGACGCGATGCTCACGCGCCTCGCGCGCTCCTCCGCCGACCGCGAGCGCGCGCTGGAGGCGACGCGGCGCTTCGCCGCCGACGCGGGGCACGAGCTGCGCACGCCGCTCACGAGCGTGCAGGCCAACCTCTCGACCCTGCGGCGCCACCCCGAGCTCGACGCGCAGCGGCGCGGTGCGCTGCTCGACGACGCGCTGGCCGAGCAGCACCGGCTCGTCGCGCTGCTCGACGGGCTGCAGGCGCTCGCCCGCGGCGACGCCGCGCCGCTCGAGCACGGGGTCGTCGACGTCGCCGAGCTCGCCGAGCAGAGCGTGGAGGCCGCGCGCGCCCGGCACCCCGCGACGACGTGGGCCGTGGCGCTGCCCGCGGAGCCCGTCGAGGTCGACGGCTGGGGGCCCGGACTGCGGCTCGTGGCCGACAACCTCGTCGAGAACGCCGCGCGGCACGGCCGCGCGGGCGGCCGGGTGCGGGTGGCGCTCGAGCGGCGCGGGGGAGAGGTCGAGCTCGTCGTGGAGGACGACGGCCCGGGAGTGCCGGCCGCCGACCGCGAGCGCGTCTTCGCGCCCTTCGCCCGGGTGGCGGGAACCACGGCGGACGGCTCCGGCCTCGGCCTCGCGCTCGTCGCCCAGCAGGCCGGCCACCACGGGGCCCGGGTGACGCTCGACGCCTCGCCGGCGCTCGGGGGGGCGCGGGTGCGCGTGCGCCTGCCCACCTCAGGCGTGGCCGGGGACCACAACGGGCACTCGACGTGAGCATGCTCACGAACCTGGTCAAGCGGACGGCGACCAACCGGCTCGCCCGGCGCCTGCCGATCTACAAGGTGGTGGCCGTCGCCCAGGTCGCGATGCTCGCGCGCCGCCACGTGCAGAACCTCGAGCCCGGGGAGGCTCGCCGCATCGGGGAGCTGCTGCGCCACGCGCGCTCGCTCTCCGCCGCCGAGAAGGACGAGCTCCGCGCGCTGACCGCGAAGCTCGAGCCGCGCGCCTTCGCGGGCGCCGCCGCCGACCAGCTCTCGCCGATCCCGCTGCCCCGGCGGCTCACCGGCGTGGGGCGGGGCAGGGGGTAGCCTCCGCCCATGGCCACTCCCCAGAAGCCCGTCGTCGAGCCCCCCGCGGGCGAGGCGCCCGCCGACCTGGTCGTCGAGGACCTCACGGTCGGCGACGGCGCGGAGGCCGCGGCGGGGCAGACCGTCGAGGTCCACTACGTCGGCGTCGCGCACGACGGCGGCGAGCAGTTCGACGCCTCGTGGGACCGCGGCAGCACCTTCTCCTTCGCGCTCGGCGGCGGCCAGGTCATCGCGGGGTGGGATCAGGGCGTGCAGGGGATGCGCGTCGGCGGTCGCCGCCGGCTGACGATCCCGCCGCACCTCGCCTACGGCTCGCGCGGGGCCGGCGGCGTCATCGGCCCGGGCGCGACGCTCGTCTTCGTGGTCGACCTCATCGCGGTGCGCTGAGGGAAGACCCTCCGGGCCCTAGCCTCGCCCCATGGCGATCGGCGCGGGCGACGAGGTGGAGCTGGGCGCACGACGGGCGTTCGCGGACGACGAGACGCTGCTGCGCTCGATCCTGGAGGCCGTCGTGGCCGAGGCGGAGGGCGAGGAGGCGCTCGTCCTCCACCGTCGCGCCGTCGCCCTCGGCGAGCAGCTGCGGGCGGGGGACGCGGGGGCGGCCGACACGCTCGCCACGCTGGTCCGCGAGCTCGCCACCCACGACCTCGAGGTGCTGATCCGCTCCCTCACCCGCTGGTTCCAGCTCGTCAACCTGGCCGAGGACAACGAGCGCGTCCGCCGGCTGCGGGCGCGGGAGCTCGCCGAGGCGCCGGCGCCGCGGCGCGGCTCGCTGCGCGACGCCGTCCGGCGGCTCGCCGACGACGGGGTGGAGGTGGCGAGCCTCCGGCGGCTGTTGGCCCGGGCCCTGGTCTCGCCGGTGATGACCGCGCACCCCACCGAGGCCCGGCGCCGCACCACCCTCGACAAGCTGACCCGCGTCTTCGCCGTGCTGCGCGAGCTCGACGAGCGCCCCGCCACGGTCGAGGCCGAGGCGGCGGCGGCGACCCGCCTGGCCTCCGCCGTGCAGGAGCTGTGGGGCTCGGACGAGCTGCGCGCGGTCTCGCCGACCGTCCTCGACGAGGTGCGCACCGGGATCGTCTACGTCACCTCGACCCTGGCCGCGGTCGTCCCGCAGCTCTACCGCGAGCTCGAGGACGCGCTGGCCGAGGCCTACCCGGGGGAGGCGCTGCCGGTCCCGCCGCTGCTGCGCTTCGGCTCCTGGATGGGCGGGGACCGGGACGGCAACCCGTTCGTCACCGCCGCGACGACGGTCCAGGCGCTCGAGGCGATGCGCGACGCCTGCCTGCGCTTCCACTACAACCGCGTGCTCGGGCTGGCCGAGCGGGTGTCGCTCAGCGTGCGCGTGGTGGGGGAGGCCGGCGCCCTCGCGCCCGTGCTCGCCGACGGCGCCGCGCGCTTCCCCGAGCTGGCCGCGGGGCTCGAGCTTCGGAACCCCGAGGAGCCCTACCGGCGTGCGTTCTCGCTGATCGCCCGGCGGCTGCGCGCGAGCTTCGACGCCGAGCCGGAGGCCTACGGCGCCCCGGAGGAGCTGCTGGCCGACCTCCGCGCCTGCCAGGCGGCGCTCGAGGCCGGCCACGGGCGCTTCGTCGCGGCGGGCGACCTGCAGGACGTGATCCGCCAGGTCGAGGTGTTCGGCTTCCACTTCACGCGCCTCGACGTCCGCGAGCACGCGGGCGTCCACCGGGCCGCCCTGGCCGAGGTGCTCCGGGAGCTCGGGATCGAGGACGACTACGCGCAGCGTTCGGAGGCCGAGCGGATCGCGATCCTCGTCCGCGAGATCGGGACGCGCCGTCCGCTCGTCCCCGCCGACCTGAGCGGCTTCTCGGCCGCGACCCGGGAGCTCGTCGCGACCTTCCGGATGCTCCACGCCGCCCGCACGGGTGCCCACGCGGACGCGCTGCTCAGCTACGTCGTCTCCGGGACCGAGGGCCCGGCCGACGTCCTGGAGGTCCTGCTGCTGATGAAGGAGAGCCGCCTGGCGCAGGCCGGCGGCGAGGGCGCCCTCCTGCGCATCGTCCCGCTCTTCGAGGCCGGGGAGTCGCTCGAGGCGGCGGCGGCCACGATGCGGACGCTCGCCGGGCTGCCCTGCTACCGCGCGGCGCTCGCCGCGCTCGGCGACGAGCAGGAGATCATGGTCGGCTACTCCGACTCGAACAAGGACGTGGGCTACGTCGCGTCGGGCTGGGCGGTGTACCGCGCGCAGCTGCAGCTCGTCGAGGTCCTGCGCGAGCACGGCCTGCGGTGGACGTTCTTCCACGGCCGCGGCGGCGCGGTCGGCCGCGGTGGCGGCCCGAGCAACGTCGCCATCCTCGCCCAGCCGCCCGGGACGGTGGGCGGCCGGCTCAAGGTGACCGAGCAGGGCGAGGTGCTCTCGGGGAAGTACTCCGTCCCCGAGATCGCCCACCGCGAGCTCGAGCTGACCACCGCGGCGGCGCTGCTGCGCGGGGCCGGCCCCGGCGACGCCCAGCTCGCGCCGGCCCAGCGCGCCCGCTTCGAACCGGTGCTCGCGGCGATGGCGGAGCGCTCCTCGCGCGCCTACCGCGCGCTGGTCTACGACGACCCGGCCTTCGTGGCGTTCTTCCACGCGGTCACCCCGGTCGACGAGATCTCGCGCCTGCGGCTCGGCTCGCGGCCGGCCCGGCGCCGGGAGACCGACCGCATCGAGGACTTCCGCGCGATCCCGTGGGTCTTCAGCTGGACGCAGGCGCGCGCCGTCCTGCCGGCCTGGTTCGGCCTCGGGACCGCGCTCGAGGCGGCACGCGAGGAGCACGGCGTGGCGCTGCTGCGCGAGATGGACGCCGACTGGCCCTTCTTCGCGGCGCTGCTCTCCAACGCGGAGATGGCCTGCGCGAAGGCCGACGTCGGGATCGCCCGCCGCTACGCCGCGCTCTGCCCCGACCCGGCGGTCCGCGAGCGCATCTGGGGCGCCATCGAGGCGGAGTTCGCCCGGACCGGCCGGGAGCTCCTGGCCGTCACGCAGGAGGCGGCGCTGCTCGATCGCGAGCCCGTGCTCCAGCGCTCCATCGCCCGCCGCAACCCGTCGGTCGACCCGCTGTCGTTCATCCAGCTCGAGCTGCTGCGCCGGCGCCGCGCCGGGCAGGACGACCCCGAGCTGACCCGCGCGAGCTTCCTGGCGATCAACGGCATCGCCGGCGGGCTCCGGAACACGGGCTGAGGGTCAGTCGGGGCGGCGCGCCTCGTCGAGCAGCCCCCCGAAGCCGGGACCCGCCACCGTCGCGACGGCGCGCGCGTGCTTCTCGAGCGCCCAGCCCCGGAAGTCGAAGGCCAGCGGGCTCGAACCGGCCTGGATCACGCCCCACAGGGTCCAGCCCCACAGGGAGACCAGGCCCCACAGCCGCGCACGGGCCACCTCGTGGCGCCGCGCGGGGCCACCGGCGTAGGCCGCGAGGAGCTCCTCGAGCTGGGGGAGGGAGAGGGCGCTCTCGCTCCAGAGGTTGCCGAGCTCGAACCACGGGTCGTTGTTGCCGCCGTACTCGAAGTCCACGAGCACGACGCGGCCGGCCGAGACCATCAGGTTCTCGGCCAGCAGGTCGTTGTGGCAGGGGACGCTCGGGCCGGCGTGCACCGCGAGCGCCTCGCGCGCGGCGGCCAGCGGGGCGGCGAGCTCGTCGTAGCCCTCGGGGAGGCGGAAGCCGTGCTCGGCCACGACCTGCCGGTAGCGCTCCTGCACGGCGAACATGTCGAAGTCGCCGGCGAAGCGCGGGCCGGCGTGCAGGCGGCGGCAGGCCGCCGCGATCCGGCCGAGGTGCGCGCCCGAGCGCAGCGCCGCGGGGGTGAGCGTCGTCCCGTCGACCCAGGCGACGAGCATCGCGTTGCACTCGGGGAACCAGCCGAGCACCGCCGGCCCGACGCCCGCGCGGTGGGCGCGCCGCGCGTTGGCCTGCTCCGCCTCCCGGTCGACGGCCAGGAGGCCGGCGTCCTCGCGCCACGTGCGCAGCACCACGCGCCCGCGGGCGGTCTCCACGCGGTAGCTGTCGTTGGTCAGGCCGCCCGCGAGCGGCGCGACCTCGCGCACGCCGCCCGGGAAGACGTGGGCGAGCACCTCCTCGAGCGCGCGCTCCATCAGGACCGCACCCGCGCGCCGGCCGGGTCGTAGCGGGGCTCGGGGGCGACCACGGCGCCGACCCGCTCGCCGAACAGCCCGACGTCGACCCGCGCGCCCTCGCCGACGCCCGCGGGCAGGGAGGCGTAGGCGATGCTCTGGCCCACCCGGAAGCCGTAGCCGCCGGAGGTCACGCGGCCGACGGGCTCGCCCTCCACGCGCACCGGCTCGTTGCCGAGGCAGACCGCGCGCGGGTCCTCGAGGACCAGGCAGCGCAGCCGCCGCGCCGGGCCGCCGGCCTCGCGCTCGGCCACCAGGGCCTCGCGGCCGGTGAAGCCGCCCGGCTTGTCCATCCGGACCGCGAAGGCGACGCCCGCGGCGGCCGGCGTGGTCTCCGGGGTGACCTCGGCGCCCCACACCCGGTACCCCTTCTCCAGGCGCAGGCTGTCGATCGCGCGGTACCCGCCGGCGAGGAGCCCGTGGGGGCGCCCCGCCGCCCAGAGGAGGTCCCACAGCGCGGCGCCGTACTCCGTCGGGCAGTAGAGCTCCCAGCCCAGCTCGCCCACGAAGGTGATCCGCTGCGCAAGGACGGGCACCGGCCCGACGCTGAGCTCCCGCGCGCGGAGGAACCCGAACGCCTGCGCCCCGAGGTCCTCGTCGCAGAGCGGCTGGAGCAGCTCACGCGCCGCCGGACCCCAGAGGCAGAGGCAGGCGCGGGCGCCCGTGACGTCCTCGACCCGGGTCCCGGGCGGGAGCCCGCGGCGCACGAGCGCGGCGTCGCGGCGGCCGGAGGCCGTGCCGGTGACGAGGCGGAACGCCTGCTCGCCGGTCCGCGTGACGGTCAGGTCCGCCTCGATCCCGCCCGCGGCGTTCAGGAGCTGCGTGTACACCGCGCGGCCGACCTCACCGGCCACCGGGCCGGCGCAGAGCCGGTCGAGCGCGGCGGCCGCGCCCGGGCCGCTGACGTCGAGCTTCGCGAACGACGACTGGTCGTAGAGCACGACGGCGTCCCGGGTGGCGAGCGCCTCGGCGGCGATGGCCGGGGACCAGTGGCGCCCGGCCCACCCCCGAGGACGCAGCCCCGCGTCCCCGGCCGCCGCGTTGGCTCCGACCCAGTTCGCGCGCTCCCAGCCGCTCTTCTCGCCCCAGGCGGCGCCGAGGGCGTCCAGCCGCCCCCAGGCCGCCGAGGTCCGCAGGGGGCGGCCCGCCGGGCGCTCCGCGTGGGGGACGACCACGTCGTAGTAGCGCGCGTAGGCGTCCAGCGCGCGCTCGCGGACGTGCGCACGCGAGCGGTGCTGGCCGCCGAACCGGCGGATGTCCATCGTGGCCACGTCGTACTCGGGCCGGCCGTCGACGATCCACTCAGCCAGGACCTTCCCGACGCCGCCCGCGCCCGCGAGCCCGTGCACGCAGAAGCCGCAGGCGGTCCAGAGGCCGCCCACCTCGGTCTCGCCGAGCACGAACTCGCCGTCCGGGGTGAACGCCTCCGGGCCGTTGACCGTCCGGACGACCTCGGCCTCGCGCAGGGCGGGGACGCGGCGCACCGCGCCCGCCCACGACTCGGCGAAGCGCTCGGGGTCGGGAGCGAAGAGGGTGCGCGGCTCCGCCAGCGGGCGCCCCGTCTCCCAGGTCGCCGGCGCGCGCGCGTAGCCGCCGACCAGCAGGCCGCCGCCGGCCTCGGGCCGGAGGTAGGTGATGTGGTCGGGGTCGCGCAGGGTCGGCGCCTCGGGGCCGGCGCCGGCGACGGGGCCGGTGACCACGTACTGGTGGCGGATCGGCACCACGGGGATGACCACCCCGGCGAGCTCCCCGACCACCCGGCTCGCGGCGCCCGCGGCGATGACCACCACCTCGGCGGCGATCGGCCCGTGCTCGGTCTGCACGCCGGTGACGCGGCCCTCGGCGACGTCGATCGCGGTGACCCGCGTGTGCTCGTGGAACGCGACGCCGCCCCGGCGCGCCCCCTCGGCCAGCGCGTCGCACAGGAGCTCGGGGTCGAGGTAGCCGTCCGCGGGCAGCCAGGAGGCGGCGAGCACGTCGTCCACGGCGAGCAGCGGCAGCCGCTCCTGCGCCTCGCCGGGCGAGAGCAGCTCGAGCTCCAGCCCGTAGGTGGTCGCCGTGTCCGCCTGGCGCCGCAGCTCCTCCACCCGCTCGGGGGTCGTGGCCACCCGGATCCCGCCGACGTTGCGCCAGCCGGCGTCCCGGCCCGTCTCGGCGGCGAGCTCGTCGTAGAGCGCGCTCGAGTACATGAGCATCCGCGTCTGGGTGACCGTGGAGCGCAGGACGCCGACGAACCCCGCTGAGTGCCACGTCGTCCCCTCGCCGAGGCCGTGCTGCTCGAGCACCACGACGTCCCGCCAGCCCAGGCGGGCGAGGTGGTGGGCGATGCTCGTGCCGCCCACGCCGCCGCCGATGACGACGCAACGGGCGGCGGCGGGCAGCGGGGCGGGCACCGGCACATCCTCGTACAAGCGCGGCCGCGGTGGCGGCCGCGAACCTCGGCAGCGCAGGTATGAATCACGGCGTAGGCGCCCACGGCGACCCCCTGGCGGGTGGATGTCCGGTGCTACCTTCGCGCACCCCGACACCGTCTCGTCCCTTCTCCGTCGGAGCGTCCGCATGACCCTCACCGCCTCGCCTCCCCATCCCCCCACTGCGAGGCACCGCCTGCGGCGCCGCCTCGCCGGCGCAGCACTCGCCACGGGCGCCCTTCTCGCCGTCGCCGCGCCCGCGCAGGCGGCGGTGAGCGCCACGCAGATCACCTCGATCACGGGTGCACCGTCGCCCTACACCTCCTACAGCGACGCCACCGCGGCGACCACGCTGTGGAACGTCACCGGGACCGCGAGCGGCACGGGGAACGTCGATCTGAAGTGCTTCGGCACCGGCGCGCCGCCCTCGACGCTCGTGACCGACCTGCCCGTGGTCGACGGGGCCTTCGCGACGCCCGAGGGCGAGCCCGTCTACGGCGTGGGCCGCGACGAGAGCTGCGACCTCCGGGCCGTCCCGGCGGGCGCGACCCCCGCGGACCTCTCGCCCTTCGCCGCCCGGCGCGTCGGCGTCGGCTTCACCAGCACCACGTCCGCCGACTTCTCCAACAGCCACCCCCAGGCCGGCGGCTACGCGAGCTACTCCTCGATCGGCAACGCCGGGCTGGGCGCCATGAAGCTCACCGGCGGCCCGTTCCTGTTCAACGCCAACGGCGCCCTGCAGGACTCCGTCCCGCTCGGCGGGGCGCAGGCCTCCGTGCTGGTCGACGGCCAGCCCGCCTTCACCCCCTACGTCGCGAACCTCAGCAGCCCGGGTGCCTCCGGCAAGCCGGCGATCACCAGCCACACCACCACCGTCGACCCGGCCACGGGCGACACGACGATCACCGACGTCGAGCCGCTCGTCTCCTGCGCGAACAACGCGGCGCCGGACGGCGCCGGCTGCCAGGCGTTCACCCCGGCGAACGTCTCGATCGCCCGGACGATCCGCCAGGACCACGACGGGCGCCTGACGCGCCTGGTCGACGTCGTGCGCAGCGCGGGCGGGGCGCACGCCGTCACGCTCCGCTACGTGCACCAGCAGAACACCTCCGGCGCGAACGGGTACCGGTTCGGCGCGGCCGCGGCGTACACCGCACCCGCCGCGGACCAGGTGGTCGTGCCGACGGCGGCGGCCGTGACGACCGTGCGGGTGAAGTACGACAACGCCCCGGGCGTCTCGCTCGCCAACCCGGTCGGTGGCCTCTCCATCGCCCCGGCGCCGGACAGGTTCGCGTTCGTCAACGGCTCCTTCTTCGTGTCGACGCACACGCTGGACGTCCCGGCCGGCGGCTCGCAGACCGTGAGCCAGACCTACACCCTGGCCGCCTCGGACGCCGCGCTCGACGACCTGGTCGCCGACGCGGAGGACCCCGCCATCGCCCCTGCGGTCAGCATCGGCGCCGGCGCCACGGCGGTCAGCACGCCCTCCCTCGCGGTCACCGGCACCGCGACCGGGCGGCGGGCGCCCGCCCTCACGGTCAACGGCGCGGCCGTGGCGGTCGGGGCCGGCGGCGCGTGGTCGACCACGGTGGCGCTGCGGCCCGGGGCCAACACCATCACGGCCACGGCCACCAACTCCGGGGGCCTCACGGCGACGGCGACCCGGACCGTGACCTACACGCCGCCGGCCACCCCGCCGAGCGCCGGCCCCGGTACGGGCACGGGCACCGGCACCGGCACGTCGACCGCCCCGGGCCCGGGCGCGCCGACCGCCAAGCCGACCCCGAAGCCCGTCGGCAAGCCCGCGTCGGTCACCTTCGGCAAGGCGACCAGCACGCTCCTGCCGCTGAGCCTCCGCTGCGCTGCGGGCAGCTCCTGCTCCGGACGGGTCACGCTCACCGCCAAGGTGCGCAAGGCGGGCTCGAAGAAGCTCGTGACCGTCACGCTCGCGAAGGCGAGCTACACCCTGAAGGCCGGCGCCAAGCTGTCCTTGAAGGTGAAGCTCACCGCGAGCGGCCGGGCGAGCCTGAAGCGCGCGCGGACGCTGAAGGTCCGGGTCGCGATCACCCGCGGGGGTGGCTCGACGGTGGTGCGCACGGTGACCTTCAAGGCGCCGAAGAAGTAGGCGGTCACCGTGGAGGATCCCGGGCGGCCAGGTCGCCGCCCGGGCTCCTCGTCCACGGGAGCGCGGGCGCCCGGCGTCGCCTCAGACGCCGAGGCCCTTGCCGATGATCTCCTTCATGATCTCGTTGGCGCCGCCGTAGATCCGCGTCACGCGCGCGTCGGCGTACATGCGCCCGATCGCGTACTCCGTCATGTAGCCGTAGCCGCCGTGGAGCTGGACGCACGCGTCGGTGACGCTCCCCTGCAGCTCGGTGGCCAGGAGCTTGGCCGAGGCGGCGCGCTCGGGCGTGAGGGCCTTCTGGCCGAGCTCGAGCATGCACTGGTCGACGAAGGCCTGCACGCAGTCGATCTGCGCCCGGCACTCGGCGAGCTTGTGGCGGGAGACCTGGAAGGAGCCGATCGACTGGCCGAAGGCCCGGCGCTCCTTCACGTAGTCGAGGGTCACGGCGAGCGCCGCCTGGGCGACCCCGACGCCGAGGGCGGCGATCGACAGCCGCTCCTGGGCCAGGTTCGAGACGAGGTACTTGAACCCCTGGCCCTCCTCGCCGAGGAGGTTCGCGGCCGGGACGCGCGCGCCGTCGAAGAAGAGCTCGGCGGTGTCCTGGGAGTGCATGCCGACCTTCTCGAGGTTGCGCCCGCGCTGGAAGCCCGGGGTGCCGCGCTCGACGATGAGGATCGAGAGGCCGCGGTGGCGTTGCGCCGGGTCGGTCTTGACGGCGGTGATGACCAGGTCGGCGTTGATGCCGTTGGTGATGAACGTCTTGGCCCCGTCCACGAGGTAGGAGCCGTCGTCCTGGCCGATCGCCGTGGTGCGGATGCCCGCGAGGTCGGAGCCGGTCCCCGGCTCGGTCATCGCGACGGCCGTGATGAGCTCCCCGGTGACCATCCCGGGCAGCCAGCGCCGCTTCTGCTCCTCGGTGCAGTACTCGAGGAAGTAGGGCAGGCAGACGTCGTTGTGCAGCGTGATCCCCACGGAGAAGCCGCCGAGGTTCGCGGCGCAGCACTCCTCGCCGATGACCGCGTTGAAGCGGAAGTCCTCACCGACCCCGGCACCGCCGTACTGCTCGGGCACCTGCATGCCGAGGAAGCCGTGGGCCCCGGCCAGCGCGAAGACCTCCCGGGGCACGATGCCGTCCCGCTCCCACTGGTCGTAGTGGGGCACGACCTCCTTGGCCAGGAAGCGGCGGAACGACTCGCGGAAGTCCTCGTGGTCGTCCTCGAAGAGCGCCCGGCGGCGCGTGGGAGCGGGCTGGACGGTGCTCATGCCGGAACGGTAGCTCGCCCGCGGCCACCTGCCGCGGGGGCGGAGCGCCCTGCGGCGCGCCGGGTCGCCGCGCGGAGCGCGCGGCCGTGGCAGGATCGGCGCACCCCGTCGAGAGGAGCTCGCCGTGCAGGGCCTGATGCAGGACGTCCCGCTGTCGCTGTCCCACGTCTTCGAGCGCGCCGAGCGGCTCTGGGCGGGCCGCTCCATCGTCACCGCGACCGTCGGCGGCGGGCGCGAGCGCACCACCTACGGCGCCTGGGCGCAGCGGACGCGGCGGCTCGCGGGCGTCCTCGACGACCTGGGCGTCTCGGCCGACGGGCGCGTCGGCACCTTCGCCTGGAACACCGCCCGCCACCTCGAGCTGTACTTCGCCGCCCCGTGCTCGGGCCGCGTGCTCCACACGCTGAACATCCGCCTCTTCCCCGAGCAGGTCGTCTACGTCGCCAACCACGCCGCGGACGAGGTGGTCTTCGTCGACCGCTCGCTGCTGCCGGTCCTGTGGCCCCTGGTCGACGAGCTGCGGACGGTCCGCACGCTGGTCGTCATGGACGACGGCGCCGACTGCGAGGTCCCGGACGATCCGCGCATCCGCGACTACGAGGAGCTCCTCGCGGCGGCCGCGCCCGTCGCCGACCTGGCGATCGAGGACGAGAACCAGGCGGCCGCCATGTGCTACACGAGCGGCACCACGGGCCACCCGAAGGGCGTCGTCTACTCGCACCGCTCCATGACGCTCCACGCGATGGCGACGATGCTCGCCGACAGCTTCGCCCTCTCCGAGCGCGACACGGTGCTCCCGGTGGTCCCGCAGTTCCACGCGAACGCCTGGGGCCTCGCGCACGCCGCGCCGCTGGCGGGAGCCGCCCTCGTCCTGCCGGGCCCCGACCTGTCGCCGCAGGCGATCGCGACCCTCATCGAGGAGGAGCGCGTGACGCTCGCCGCCGGCGTCCCCACCATCTGGATGGGGCTCCTCGGCGAGCTCGAGGGCCGCGACACCTCGGCGCTGCAGCGGATCGTGTGCGGCGGCTCGGCGGTCCCCCGCGCGCTCTCGGAGGCCTACCGCGCCCAGACGGGGCGGCCGATCCTGCAGGCGTGGGGGATGACGGAGACCTCGCCGATCGGCTCCGTCGCCCACCTGAAGTCCACGCTGGAGGACCGCCCGGAGGACGAGCTGGCGGACCTGCGCGCGAGCGTCGGGCTCATCGCGCCGCTCGTCGACTGCCGGATCGTCGAGACCGGCACCACCGACCCGCTGCCCTGGGACGGACGCGCGCAGGGCGAGCTGCAGGTCCGCGGCCCGTGGATCGCGGCGGGCTACCACGACGACGAGCGCGACCCGACCACCCCGGACGGCTGGCTCATGACCGGGGACGTGGCGACCATCGACGCCGAGGGCTACATCCGGATCGTCGACCGGACGAAGGACGTCATCAAGTCCGGCGGCGAGTGGATCTCCTCCGTGGAGCTCGAGAACGAGATCATGGGCCACCCCGACGTCGCCGAGGCCGCGGTCATCGGGCTGCCCGACCCGAAGTGGGGTGAGCGCCCCGTCGCCTTCGTGGTCGCCGTCGAGGGGCGCGCGCTCACCGCCGACGCGGTCCGCGCCTTCCTCGGCGGCCGCGTCGCCGGCTTCTGGATCCCCGAGCGCGTGGAGCTCATCGACGAGGTCCCGAAGACGTCCGTCGGGAAGTTCTCGAAGAAGGAGCTCCGGGAGCGCTTCGCGCCGGCACCCGCCACGACGGGCTGAGGCGCCCGGCGCGCCGCGGGCTCCCGCCACAGCGCGGCCGCGCGCCCTCCGGCCGGGCGCCGCGGCTCAGCGGGCCGGGCCGGTCGACTACCCTCGCCGGGTGGCCGCCGACGCCGTCGAGATCGAGGTCGGCGAGCGCGCCGTGCGGGTCACGAGCCCGGGCCGGGTCATCTACCCGGCGACCCCGGCCAGCGCCGAGGTCACCAAGCTGATGATCGCCGAGTACTACGCGGCGGTCGGGCCCGGCATCCTCCGGGCGCTGCACCGTCGTCCGACGACCCTCGAGCGCTGGACGAAGGGCGTGCACCCCGGGGTCGTCCTCTCCCAGCGGGGGGAGCGCGGCGGCGACGCCTTCTACCAGAAGCGGATCCCGAAGGGCGCCCCGGACTGGGTGCAGACCGCCCGCATCGCCTTCCCCTCCGGGCGCCACGCCGACGAGGTGTGCCCCACCGAGGCGGCCGTCCCCGTCTGGGCCGCGCACATGGGGACCATCACCTTCCACCCGTGGCCCGTGCGGGCCGAGGACGTCGACCACCCCGACGAGCTGCGCATCGACCTCGACCCCCAGCCCGGGGTCGACTTCGCCGACGCGGTGCGGGTGGCGGGCGTGGCCCGCGGGCTCTTCGACGAGCTCGGCATGGTCGCCTTCCCGAAGACCAGCGGCAACCGCGGCGTGCACGTCTACGTCCGCATCGAGCCGCGCTGGACCTTCACCGACGTGCGCCACGCGGCGATCGCCTTCGGCCGCGAGCTCGAGCGCCGCACGGAGGGGGTGACCACCAAGTGGTGGAAGGAGGAGCGGGGCGAGCGCATCTTCGTGGACTACAACCAAAACGCCCGCGACCGGACGATCGCCAGCGCCTACTCGCTTCGGGCCAAGCCCGGCGCGCCCGTCTCCTGCCCGGTGAGCTGGGAGGAGCTCGAGCGGATCGAGGACCCGTTCGCCCTGAACCTCCACACGGTGCCGGCCCGCTTCGCGCGGCGCGGCGACCTGCACGCGGCGATCGACGACGTCCACCACTCGCTCGAGCCGCTGCTCGCGATGTACGAGCGCGATGAGCAGGCGGGCGCGAGCGACATGCCCTATCCCCCCGAGTACCCCAAGATGCCGGGGGAGCCCAAGCGGGTGCAGCCCAGCCGCGCGCGCCCGGATTGAGCGGGCGCGGCGGCCGGCCGACGGCGCCCGCTCGGCTCGGGCTCAGTCCGGGCGGGGCGCGTAGCGGTGGTGGAGCATGAGCGCGTTGCCGTCGGGGTCTGAGAAGAACGCCATGTGGCAGACGCCGGTGTCGAGCGTCTCGCCGTGGAAGGCCACGCCCCGGGACTCGAGCTCGGCCCGGGCCGCGGCGACGTCGGCCACCCGCAGTGGCCACGGGTTGCCCGCCTGGGCGGTGAACGGGAGGCCCATCCTCGCGGGCTCCCAGATCCCGAAGCAGGTGGAGCCCGCCCACTGCTCGTACTCCGCGTGCGGGTCCGGGCGCAGGCCCAGCACCTCGCGGTAGAACGTGCGGGCCCGGTCGGCGTCCTGCGAGGGCACGCCGAGGAAGTCGAGATCCTGGATGGTGGTCATGGGCGGATCGTGCCACGCGTCGCGGCCAGGATGCGTCCGGAACTCAACGGAGCGCGGGGCTCAGCAGCACCCGTCGCCGCCGCCGGGCAGGGGCACCGCGCAGCAGTCCTCACCGCGCCAGGTCGCGCGCCCCTCCTGCACCGCCACGGCGGCGATGAGCCCGGCGGCCACCGGGTCCACGAAGCTCAGGGAGCTCGAGAGGGCCAGGAGGCCCATCGACACGAGCACCGCGACCGACTGCAGCGCGCAGAGCGTGTTCTGCGTCGCCTCGCCCGCCGTGGCCGCCGATCCCAGCTCGACGGCGAGCCGCCGCTTGGCCCGCCCGAGCAGCGGCATCACGACCACCGCCCCGGCGGTCAGCGCGACGCCGACGATGCTGGTGTCGACGTGGTGCTCGCCGAGCAGCCCGCGAACGGCCTCCACGAGGATCGAGGCGGCCACCACGAAGAGCGAGAGGGCGACGAGCTGCTGCGCGGCCCGCTCCGAGGTGGCCGACGCCGTGCGCGCGCCGGTGAAGCGCCAGATCACGATGGCCGACGCGAGCCCCTCCACGGTCGAGGTCAGCCCCCACGCGACGAGGCCGAGGCTGCCGGCCGCGAGCCCCGACCAGAGCCCGCCGATCCCCTCCGCGCTCATCCACAGCAGGCTGATCCACGAGAGCAGGCGGGCGCGGCGTGCGGCCCGTCGCCACGCGGCGGTCGGCTCGCGCGCCGGCGTCGGCAGGGCGGCGGCGGCGGGGGAGGGCTGCAGGACCGGCAGCTCGAAGGGCTGGGTGCTCATGCGACGAGCTCCGGGGCGAGGACGGCCTCGAGCAGCGCGCGCCCGGACTCCGTGAGGGTGTAGAGCGCCATCCGCCCCTCGCGGCGCGAGCGCACGAGACCGGCGGCCCGCAGCGCCCGCACGTGGTGGGAGACGAGGTTCTCGGCCCGCTCGCACACCCAGGCCAGGTCGCAGACGCAGAGCTCCCCGCCGTCGCCCAGCGCCGCCGCGACCACCAGCCGCGTCGGATCGCCGAGCGCCTTCGCACGCGCTGCGGCGGCGGTCGCCGCCGCCGGATCGAGCCGGCGGGCGCGCGCCGCCTCCGCGCGCGGGAGGTCGAGGCAGAGGAGGTCGCAGGCGTCGCGGGACATGGCGACATCCTAACGTAGCTTGCTGTGTTGTGATGTCAGCTCCGCAGGTGGAGCCGCTGGCCGTCCGGCCCGAAGATGCCGATGAGCTCGACCGGCCCGTCCACGGCGCCGAACCAGTGGGGCGTCCAGGTCGTGAACTCCACGGCCTCGCCCGGCCGGATCGTGAAGTCCTCGGTGCCGAGCGCGAGCCGCAACCGGCCCGTGAGGACGTAGAGCCACTCGTGCCCCGCGTGCGTCGGCAGCGGGTCGGGCGGGGTCCGGCGCTTGGCGCTGACGTTGATCTTGTAGGCGTGGAGGTTGCCGACGGCGCCCTGCTGGGTGAGCGGCCACATGGTCATGCCGTCGTAGGTCCGCGGCCGTCCGCGCACCCGCGGGTCCGGGGACGGGGCGGAGGCGAGCAGCTGGTCGGTGCTGACGCCGAGCGCGGCCGCGAGCGCCGGGATGTGGTCCAGGGCGAGGCGGCGCTTGCCCGCCTCCAGGCGGCTGAGGGTGGACAGGTCGATGCTCGCGCGGCCGGCGACCTGCTGCAGCGTCAGGCCGCGCTCGGTGCGCAGCTCGCGCAGTCGGCGTCGGACGCGCGCGTCGATGGACTCCTCGGACTGGTTTGCCGGCATGGCAAGGAAGCTTGGCAGCGGTCCCGGCCCGTGTCACGGTCCGGGCATGGAGACGGACTGGGAGTGCATCGTCGTGGGCGCCGGCGCCGCCGGGCTGAGCGCGGGGCTCGTGCTGGGTCGCGCGCGCCGGCGGACCCTGGTCCTCGACGCCGGCGGCCAGAGCAACCTGGCCGCGCACGGCATCGGCGGCCTGCTCGGCCACCCCGGCCGCGCGCCGGCGGAGTTCTACGCCGCGGGGCGCGCCGAGGTCGGGGCGCACCCGACCGTGGAGCTGCGCTCCGGGGAGGTGGTCGACGGCGAGCCGACGGAGGACGGGTTCGTGCTCGAGCTGGCGGACGGCACGCGCGAGCGCACCCGCCGCGTGCTGCTCGCGACGGGCATGGAGTACCGCTACCCGTCGCTCGCCGGGCTCGAGGAGCGGTGGGGTCGGACGGTCTTCCACTGCCCGTTCTGCCACGGCTGGGAGCTGCGCGAGCGGCCGCTCGCCGTCCTCGACCGCGGCGCCTCGGGCCTCCAGCGCGCGCTGCTGCTCAGGGCGTGGAGCGACGAGGTCACGCTGCTCGCCGACGGGCCCGCCGAGCTCGGGGACGCGGACGCGGAGCAGGCGCGCGCCGCCGGCGTCGAGGTGGAGGAGCGGCGCGTCGCGGCGCTCAGAGGGCCGGACGGCACGCTCGAGGCGGTCCGCTTCGCCGATGGCGCCGAACGGCCCCTCGGCGGCCTGCTCGTGCCGGTCACCCTCCACCAGCGCGGGGAGCTCGCCGCCCGCCTCGGCGCCGACGTCGCCGAGCCGGGCCCGGTCTCCCGCGAGAGCGTCGCGGTGGATCCCATGGGCGTCACGAGCGTCGCCGGGCTCTCCGCGGCCGGCGACCTCAGCGGGCAGGCGCCCTCCGTCGCCAACGCCGTCGCCGCCGGCTCCAACGCCGCGGCGATGATCGTCCACGGGCTGATGAGCGAGCGGGCCCACGCCGGTCGGGGGGCACCCTCGTGAGCGTGGCCGGCCCCTCGGCCGCGTTCTGGGAGCCGCACTACCAGGCCCGCACCGGGGCCACGAGCGGCCGACCCGGCGCCGTCCTGAGCGACGTCGTCGCGTCACTGGCGCCGGGACGCGCGCTGGACCTCGGGTGCGGCCTCGGCGACGACGCGATCTGGCTGGCCACGCGCGGCTGGCGCGTCACGGGCGTCGACGTCTCCGCCACCGCCGTCGCCCGCGCCAACGCCCGCGCCGAGGCGCTGGGCCTCGCCGCCGAGTTCCAGCGGCACGACCTCAGCCGCACCTTCCCCGCCGGGCGCTTCGACCTCGTCAGCGCGCAGTACCTCGAGTCGCCCGTCGACTTCGAGCGCACGCGGGTGCTGCGGCGCGCGGCGGAGGCGGTCGCTTCCGGAGGGCTCCTGCTCGTCGTGCGCCACGGCTCGGTGGCCCCGTGGTCGTGGGCCGACCCCGACACCCGCTTCCCGACCGCCGAAGCGGCGCTCGCGGAGCTCCGGCTCGACCCCACGCCGTGGGAGACCGTCCGGCTCGGAAGCCCCGAGCGCGAGGCCACCGGACCGCAGGGCCAGACCGCGCGCGTCCGCGACATCGTCATCGCGCTCCGGCGCCGCCGCGGCCTTCCGGCTCCGGCGGCGCCACGGGAGGGGCCGAGCGTCGGCTGAGGGCCGGGACGTCGGTCTCCGCCGGCCGAGCCGGTCAGCCGCCCGCGCGCCGGATCAGCCGGCCCTGCGCGTCGAGGACCCGCCCGCGCCCGGCCCGGTGCTGGTCGAAGCCCCGGGCGTCGCACTGCCCGCCGCCGTTGATGCACTGCGTCACGAGCGCCTCCTGCGTGGGCATGTCCCAGGCGGCGAAGAAGTCCGCGTGCCAGGAGTAGCCGTGCCCGCTGGCCAGCCGCAGGCGCGACAGGTCCCCGTCGACGGGGTAGGCGATCTTGTACTCGAGCATCGGCAGGGCGACCGGGTGGCCCGCGGGGCACGCGCCGTCGACGGGATAGGCCATGTGGGACTTGTGATCCGGGCTGTCGAGCCGCCGGCCGTCCCAGCAGCTCGGCGCCTTGTAGCGGACGAGCAGCTGGGAGCCCCGCTCGCAGCGAGCGGGGAAGTCGTAGTGGGCGCCGGTGGTGCCGCAGGTCCAGCCCGAGACCCGGGAGTCGCGGCGGAACTGCGCCTGGGTGGCCTTCGGGTCGCCGAGCACGAAGCGGAGCCCGCGCGGGAAGGCCCGGACGCTCGCAGCGTCCTCCACACCGGACTTGTAGTAGATGATCTGCGGTCCGCGAGGCCGGATCACGCGGTCGCCGAGGTACATGGTCGGAAACCAGTAGGAGGAGTGGTCACCGGGGACGGAGCAGGAGGTCGGCGCGGCGCTCAGGGAGCCCGTGGTGCTCCGAGCCGTCGTGCGGGCGCCGACGAACGTGTGGCTGTGCGACATGCCCGGACGGCGGGGGAAGACGATCGGATCGTCGGCCCGGACGGCGTTCACCTCGCAGTCGGCCTGGAACTCGTGGAAGCCGACGTGCTTGGGCTGCGGGAAGCCGGACGGCACCACGGGCGGGAGCGTGCGGACCCGGAGCGACTCGCCCGGGTCGAGGTTCGGGCCGAACGGCGGCGGGGTGGCCATGGCGGCCGCGGCCGGCGCGACGGGCGCCGCGCCGTCGTCGAGAACCGCCTGCCCGGCGGCGGCGACGAGCGCGCAGCCGAGCGCGAGCAGCCCGCGACGGGCGATCCTCGAGGTGGGGTGGAGGCGGCGGGCGTGGTCTGGCATGGGGCTCCCTCGGTCACGGACTCGGGCTCGCTCGGCCGCGATCAGTGCCCGCGGGAGCCTCGCAGACCCGCGCCGTCCGCGGCATCCCGCGCCGTGACCACCCTGCCCCGCCGAGTGGCGCCTGGTGTCGCACCGTGCCGACGCGAGGCGCCACTCACCCGGCGTCGCGGCGAGCTCGCACACGGTCGCTTTCGCCTACGCGTGCGCCGGGCCCGGCGGCGGTGGGGGCTCCAGGCCGTCGAGTGCGGTGCGGAGGATCGGCTCGAGGTAGCCGGCGTCGCCCGGGATCTTGGCGACGGCGATGACGAGGTCGAGCACCTGCTCGAGCGTGAGATCGTCGCGGACCTCGCCCGCGCGCTGGGCCGCGAGCAGGAGCGGTCGGCCGGCGGCGAGCACGCGCGAGCGGTTGCGGCCGAAGACCGGATCGCTGCTGTCCGCGTGCACCAGGAGCTCGGAGGCGATGTGGCGCTTGGCGGTGAAGTAGGCGACGAACTGCGTGAGCCACGCCGTGAGCGCCAGCGCCGGCGTCTCGCCCTCGGCGTTCTCGGCGGCCTGGCAGACGGCGTCGACCTCGTCGGAGTACAGCGCCTCGAGGAGCTCGCGGCGGCCGGGGAAGTTGCGGTAGAGCGTCGCCATCCCGACGCCGGCGCGTCGTGCGATCTCGGCCATGGAGACCTCCGCCTCCGGATCGGCGAACGCAGCACGCGCGGTGGCGAGGATCTTGTCGCGGTTGCGCGCGGCGTCGGCTCGTCTGGCGGGTCGTGGGGGCGTCGGTCGGGGCATGGGCTTCAGACGGACAGGCTATCCGCTATGGTGGAACGGACAAGCGATCCGGTTGCGACGGGGCCCGCGCGCCGCCGCGACCCGCCCCAAGGAGCCTCCCGTGGACCACCGCACCAGCACGCAGACCTCCCGGCCTCGGTTCGGCATCATGACCGCCCCGTCGCAGGTCGACTACCCCGACCTCCTGCGCGTCTGGCGCGAGGCGGACGCCATCCCGCAGATCGAGCACGCGTGGCTCTTCGACCACCTCATGCCGATCGGCGGCGACCCGAACGGGCCGACCTACGAGGGCTGGACGCTGCTCTCGGCGCTCGCCGCGCAGACCGAGCGGCTGCGCCTCGGCGTGCTCGTCACGAGCAACCGCTTCCGGCCTCCCGCGGTCCTCGCGAAGATCGCCGCGACCGTCGACGTCGTCTCGGGGGGCCGGCTCGACTTCGGCATCGGCGCGGGCTCGCGGCCCAACCACCCCGTGGCCCGGCGTGAGTACGCGGCCCACGGGCTGCCCTTCCACGACTTCACCCATTCCGTGGAGAGCCTGGCGGCGACCTGCACGGTCATCCGGCGACTGTGGACCGAGACCGAGCCGTTCGACGTCCACGATCGCCACCTGGACCTCACGGGGGCGTTCTGCAACCCCAAGCCGGTCCAGCGACCCCACCCGCCGATCCTCATCGGCGGGCGCTCGGCGCCGCTGCTCCGGGTGGTCGCCGAGCACGCCGACCTGTGGAACATCTCCGGCGGCGACATCGAGGACGCCGTCGGCCGCAGCGCCCTCCTGGACCGCTGCTGCGCCGAGATCGGCCGCGACCCGGCCTCCATCGTCCGCTCGATCTTCCTGCCGGTCTCCTACGACCAGCCCGACGCCACGCGCACGACGATCGACAGCGCGATCGACGCCGGCTTCGGGCACATCGTCCTCGGGGTGCGGCCGCCGTACCCGGCCCACGTCGCGCGGTGGGTCGCCGACGAGCTCATCGCCCCGTCCGCCTGAACGGGGCCCAGCCGGTCGCTTCGCACGTCGAGCGGTCGATCCACCGCCCGTACGGAGGTCGATCGACCACTCGACGCGGTGCGCCGGCCGCCTTCGCCCCCTCCGCCCCCGCAGCGCTCGATAATGTCGATTATGTCGCCTGAAGCGCGAGGGACGCAGGAGACTTGGCCCGGGTAGGCAGCGGGCGTGGTGGCCCGGAGCACCGGCGCGGTCGACGTCCTGGTGGTCGGGGCGGGGTTCGCCGGTGCGGTGGTGGCCGAGCGGCTCGCGTCGCAGGCCGGCCTGCGGGTCCTGGTGGTGGACCGGCGCGAGCACGTCGGCGGCAACGCCTACGACGCCCGGGACGCCCACGGCGTGCTCGTCCATCGCTACGGGCCGCACATCTTCCACACGAACGCCGAACGGGTCGTCGACTACCTCTCCGCGTTCACCGCCTGGCGGCCCTACGAGCACCGGGTGCGCGCCGTGGTGGGCGGTCGCGAGCTCCCGGTGCCGATCAACCGCACGACGCTCAACGCGCTCTACGGGCTCCGGCTGGACGCCCCCGCCGAGGTCGAGGCGTTCCTGGCCGCCCGCGCGGAGCCGCGTTCGCCCGTGCTGACCTCGGAGGACTCGGTGGTCTCGCGCGTCGGCCCCGAGCTCTACGAGACCTTCTTCCGCGCCTACACGGCCAAGCAGTGGGGCGTCGACCCCTCGCTGCTCGACGCCCAGGTCTGCGCCCGGATCCCGGTGCGCTTCGACGACGAGGACCGCTACTTCACCGACCGCTTCCAGCAGATGCCCGCCGAGGGCTACACCGCGATGTTCGAGCGGCTGCTCGACCACCCGCGCATCGCGGTGCGCCCGGCCACCGACTGGGCGGAGGTCCGAGACGCGGTCCCGCACCGCCACCTCGTGTGGACCGGCCCGGTGGACGAGCTCTTCGGCGTCCGGCTGGGTCGCCTGCCCTACCGCTCCCTGCGCTTCGAGAGCCGGTCGGAGCCCACCCCCGACGGGCGGCCGGTGCAGTCGGTCGCGGTGCTGAACCACCCGGGCGCCGAGGTCCCCTTCACGCTGGTCACGGAGTACCGCCACTTGA
>CAXSFZ010000032.1:33543-34650 GCA_964236905.1 uncultured Solirubrobacteraceae bacterium
CAGGCCGTCCACCCGTGGACGACCCTCCACGTCGAGCACCCGTGCGCGGAGGGCGACCCGTACTACCCCGTGCCGCGGCGCGAGCACCGGGAGCTCTTCCGCCGCTACGAGCGCCTCGCCCTCCGAGCCGGCGTCACGCTGGTCGGCCGGCTGGCCCGCTACCAGTACCTGAACATGGATCAGGTCGTCGCCCAGGCGCTCGTGGCCGCCGAGCGCCTCGGCGCCGGCCGCGCCGCCGGCGGCCTCGCCGCCTGAGGAGCTCAGGACCTCGCCGCCGCCGCGTGCAGCAGCGTCGCCAGGCGCGGGGCGTGGTGGTCGAAGGCGATCCGGTCGCGGACGGCTCGTGCCCGCTTCCGCGCCTGCTCGAGCGCCGGGGAGCGCAGCCAGGCGGCCAGGTGCTGTGGGCCCTCGTGCAGCACCCCCGCTCCGGTGGCGCGGATCAGCTCCTCGACCTCCACGCGGTGGCCCGGGTTGGCGTCGGCGATCAACGGCAGGCCGGCGAACAGCGCGGTGGGCAGCCGGGCGGGCAGGTTGCAGTCCTCCCAGCTCGCGCGGGCCGGATCGCCGCCGTTGGCGCTGCGATGGGGATGCAGCCAGGCGGCGTCGTAGCCCCCGAGGACCCGCGCCCAGTCCGCCGGCGCGACGGGCGCGTGGCGGTGGACGCCGGGCCCGTCGAGCCAGCGCGGCGGGTCCGGGTGGTGGACGTGCAGCTCGATGCCCGCGGCCACCACGGCGGCCAGCCAGCCCGGGTCCATGCCCTCGGGGCGCCCGACGAGCACCGTCGCCGGGCGGTCCCCCCGCACCCGGGCCGGCGGGGGCGCACCCGACGCCGGCAGCCAGCGGGCCGGCGGCAGGTCGCCGTCCATGACGTGCGTGTGCTCCGGGTCGGCCGTGCCGGGCAGGAGCGCCTCGAGGTGGTCGGCCTCCAGCCGCGAGGCGTAGAGGCGCACGTCCGCCTCGGCGTGGGCGCGGGCCAGCAGCCCCCACTCCCCGCGGGCCAGGCAGCGCTGCGGCGCCTCCTTGAAGTGCAGGACCACCGGGATCCCGGCGCGGCGCGCCGCCGGCAGCAGCGCGCAGAGCAGCGGCAGGCAGCGCCAGTTGAGCCCG
>CAXSFZ010000032.1:34660-40703 GCA_964236905.1 uncultured Solirubrobacteraceae bacterium
GCGTAGACCACCTCGGGGCGCACGGAGCGCCAGTCGTCGAGGCGCAGCGCGGGCAGGCCGGGCAGGAAGCTCAGCGGGCCGACCGTCATGAACGGCAGGGGGTCGTCGATCCACAGCCCGCCGACGAGCTCGACGCCGTGCTCGAGCAGGACGAGCACCCGCTCGGGGTTGTAGGCGAGCTCGCCTACCAGCAGGACGCGGGTCAGCCCGCGAGCCCGTCGAGGAGCGCCAGGTGCTCGGCGCCGAGCTCGAGCTCCCCCGCGCCGAGGTTCTCCTCCAGGTGGGCGAGCGAGCTCGTCCCCGGGATGAGCAGCACGTGCTCGGCGTGGTGGAGCAGCCACGCGAGGGCGACCTGCGCGGGGGTCGCGCCGAGCTCCCCGGCGAGCCGCTGCACCTCGGGGTGCTCCGTCGGGCGCGGCGCGGCGCCGAAGGCCGAGCCGAGCGGGAAGAAGGGGACGTAGGCGATGCCGCGCTCCCCCGTGGCCTGCAGCACCGCCTCGCCGCCGCGGTCGAGCAGCCCGTACTGGTTCTGCACGCACGCGATGTCGGTCTGCTCGGCGGCGAGCTCGAGCTGGCGCACGTCGACGTTGCTCAGGCCGATCAGCTCGATCCGGCCCTCCTCGCGGAGCCCGACCAGCGCCTCGAGGGCCGCGAGGAGCACGTCGTCCGGGGTCTCGAGCACCCGCAGGTTCACGGCGGTGAGCCGCTCGAGGCCGAGCACCTCGAGGTCGCGCGCCACGGCGGCGCGCACGTCGTCCGGGGCGATCGCGGGCAGCCAGGCGCCCTCCGCGTCGCGGCGTGCACCGACCTTCGAGACGATGCGCAGGCCCTCGGGCCAGGGGTCGAGCGCCTCGTGGAGCAGCTGGTTGGCGACGTCGGGCCCGTAGAAGCCCGCCGTGTCGATGTGGTCGACGCCGTGCTCGCGCGCCCGGCGGACGACGGCCAGCGCCTCGTCGCGGTCCCGCGGCGGTCCCATCACCCCCGGGCCCGGCAGCTGCATGGCGCCGAAGCCGACCCGACGGACGCGGTGGGGACCCAGCGGAGCCGTGGTGGAGGGCATGGCTCCAGGGTCGCCGCGGAGCGCCCGCCCCAAACCGCCCGCCCCCACTCTCGCAACCGGTAGCTTGCACGCATGGAGCTCCTCGCGCTCTACGACATCCACGCCAACCTCGAGGCGCTCGATGCGGTGCTCGCCGACCCGCGGGCCGCCGGCGCCGACGCGGTGGTGGTCGGCGGCGACGCGGTCCCCGGACCCTTCGCCGTGGCCGCGCTGGACCGCCTGGCCGCCGTCGCGCTCCCCGTGCACTGGGTCCGCGGCAACGGCGAGCGCGAGGTGGCCGAGGCCGTGCGGGGACCCGCGCCGGGTGAGGACGACCTCCCGCGCCGGACGGCGGCGCTGAGCGCCGTGGAGCTCGGGCCGGCGCGCGCGGAGGCGCTCGGGGCGCTCGCGACGACCTTGGAGCTCGATGGCGTGCTCTTCTGCCACGCGACCCCGAACCGCGACGACGAGCTCCTGACCCGGCACTCCCCGGCGGAGCGCTGGACGCGTGCGCTCGCGGGGGTGCGGACGCCGCTCGTCGTCGCCGGGCACACCCACCAGCAGGACGACCGCCGCGTCGGCGCGGTGCGCTTCGTCAACGCCGGGAGCGTCGGGCTGCCGTACGAGGGCGACGGCGCGGCCCGGTGGCTGTGGATCGCCGACGGCGTCCCCGAGCTCCGCCGGACCGCCTACGACGCGGCCGCCGCCGGCCGGCGGATGCTCGCCGCGGGCTGGCCCGACGACGAGTCCGTCGCCGCCGCGCTCATCGATCCGGTCGCGCCGAGGATGATCACCCGCCTCTTCGAGGAGCTGGCCACGAGCCAGGGGAGCTGACCGGCGCCGCCTCGTCAGGCGTCGGCGCTGAGGTGCTCGGCGTCCTCGAGCTGGTCGAGCACCCCGAGGATCTCGACCACGCGGCAGACCAGCAGCCGCTCCTCCTCGATCTCCACCCAGGCACCGGCCGAGGCCGGGAAGACCACGTGGTCGCCCGGGCGGACCGGCATGTGGACGCCGGCCTGCGCCCACCAGTCGAGGCCGGGGCCGACCGCCAGCACGATCCCGTGCTGCGGCGGCGGCTCGTTCGTCCCCGGGGGGACGACCAGACCCGAGCGCCGCATCCGGGCGGGGTCGAGCTCCTTGACCACGATCCGGTCGAAGAGGGGTCGCAGCTGCTGGTGCACGGTCCGGAGCCTAGGGCCCGAACGCGGCGCCTCGCCTCCGGGCGTAGCCTTGCGCGGGTGGCGCGCGCCGGCCTGACCCTCACCGACCCGACCACCCGGCAGAGCATCACCTTCGAGCAGACGGCGGCCGACACCGGAGGGGCGCTGCTCGCGATGCGCACGGTCCACGTCGACGGCGGCGGCCGGCCCCCGCTGCACCGCCATCCCGCCCAGCACGAGCGCTTCGAGGTCCTCGAGGGCGAGCTGCACGTCCGCCTGGGCCGCCGCCGCCGCGTGCTCGCGGCGGGCGAGGTCCTCGACGTTCCCGCGGGAACGCCCCACGCGATGCACGGCGCGGCGACGGTCCGGTGGGAGGTGCGCCCGGCGCTCACCACCGAGCGGTTCCTCGAGGCGGTGTGCGACCCGCACGCGTCCTCCTGGGCCCGGCTCGCCGCGGCCTGGCGCCACCGCGCCGAGTTCCGCCTGTGCGGCCCGGCGGGGCTCCTGCTGGCGCTCGTCGGGCGGGTCGCCGCGCGGCACGGGTGAGCCCCGGTCCCCGGCACCCACGCTCGAGCAGGTGTCCACCGCCGTTCAGCTCGCCCGGGGCGCGGCCGATCCCCCGGGTGTGCCCAGCCTCCGCCCGCTCCTCGTGCTCCTCGCGCTCTGCCTGCCGGCGGCGATCCCGGCGCCCGCGCTCGCCGCCTCTCACCCGGTCCGGACGGTGGCCCGCCAGGCCGACGACCCGGCCGACGCGGACGAGGAGGCCGACGACGCCCCGGCGGACGTGGACGCCGAGGCGGACCCCGAGCTCGACGACGCGCCGGTCGGCGACTCCCAGGCTCCGGACGACGCGGCGGGCGACGAGGACGACGACGGATCGGAGCTCCCGGGTGAGGACCCGCTCGCGCCCATGGTCCCCGAGCCGCCGCGGGTGCGCACCGCGACGGTGGCCGGGCCGGTGGCCCGCCTGCGGACCGACGGCCGGGCCGCGATCCCCCGGGGCGCGCCGCGGCGGATCCGCGCGCTGATCGCCGCGGCCAACGAGATCGTCGGCAAGCCGTACCGGTCGGGCGGCGGCCACCGCCACCTCGTCGACCGCGGCTACGACTGCTCCGGCGCGGTGAGCTACGCGCTCCGGGGCGCCGGCCTGCTCGACGGGGCGCAGGACAGCGGCCACCTGGCCCGCTGGGGTGTCGGGGGCCAGGGGCGCTGGCTCACCGTGGAGGCCAATCGTGGGCATGCCTTCCTCGAGGTGGCCGGCCTGCGCCTGGACACGAGCGCCACCGCCGATCCCACCGGGCTCCCGGGGGTGCGCTGGCGGCCGGTGGTGGGCCGCCGGGCGCGCTTCCACGCCCGCCACCCCGTGGGGCTCTAGCCTCGCAGCGCGCCGAGCGCGCGCGCGACCTCCTCGGCGAGGGCGACCGCGGCGGCGACCGTCCCGAGGTCCACGCGTTCGGGGACGTCGCTCATCAGGTGGTAGTTGGCGAGCTCCTTGTGGCGGTCGACGGAGATCAGCGTGGCCGTCGGGTAGCCGGCGCGTGCGGCGATGACCGCGTCGGTGGAGGCGCGGGAGCGCACGCCGCGCCGCAGGGTGATGTGCGCCTCGGCCGCGCAGCGGGCCACGAGGTCGCGGAACTCGAGCCGCGGGTAGTCCTCCATGACGAGCGGGCCCTCCCCCTCGACCAGCGCGAGGCGCTGGGAGCCGACCGTCTCGAGGTTGAGGAACCAAGTCCGCTCGCGGTCGAGCCGCGCGAAGTGACGGGCCGCGAAGGCGCGCATCCCGCCCTGGAGCGCCTCCTCGGCCCCGCAGGAGACGAGCAGCACGCGCAGGCCGGGCACGGGCCGCTCCCGGAACGCGTCGGCGAGGGCCAGGAGGCCTGCGACCGCGGTGAGGTTGTCGTTGGCCCCGGGGGTGGTCGGGCTGCGCGCGATGTCGGTGAACGTGGCGGTGGCGGCGACCCCGAGCGCCGCGCCGAGGGCGAGCAGCCGACCCGAGCGCCGGTGGGCGCCGAGCCCCACGAGCGCCGGGGCGGCCGCCACGGGGAACCAGACGGGCAGCGAGGTGTCGATGCGCTCGAGCAGCCCCGGGAACCGCTCGCCGAACGCCTGCTGCGCGGACGGGTCGAAGACGCGGCCGGTCGGCGCCGCGTCGTGGTGGGCGAGCACCACCAGGGTCCGGGCGCCGGCCGGGTCCCCGGTCTCGGCCACGACGTTCTGCGTCGCCTGGGGGCGCATCGTCAGCCGGCGGAAGAGACGCGGTCCGTTCGAGACGTCGTCGGCGATGCCCGCCGCCGCGACGGCGCCGAGGAGGCTCGCGCTGCGCCGGGCTCCCGCGCCCGCGAGCGCTGCGGCGGCCAGGCCGAGCGCAGAGAGCTGCGCCAGGGCAGGCGCGAACTCGGCGAAGGCCCGCTCCTCGTCCACCGCGACGCGGCAGCCACGCTCCCCCAGTCGGCGGGCGATCCAGGCGGCCGCCTCGGCCTCCCCGGGAGAGCAGGGCGGCCGCTCGAGCGGGGCGAGCGCGGCGAGCGTGGCCGCCAGGTCCTCGGTGTCGACGCGGTCGGTGGGCTCCTCGGACACCGCCGCGAGGCTACCGGCGCTCCGGGCGCGGGCCGCCTGCTCCGCCGGCCGCCGCCCCGCGCCCGGCGAGCGCGCGAGCGGGCTGCAGGCGGGAGGCGCGGCGCGCGTCGCACGCGGCCGTGCGGATCCTGCGGCTGCAAGAAATCCTGCAAAGGCCGGCAATCGGCGTTGGTAGCTTGGCCGCCCGCCGCGTCGCCCCTCTCGGGGCCCTGGCCGGCCGCCCGCATGCTCCGACGCACCCTCCCCTCCCTTCCGCTCGCCCTGCTCGCCGTGGCGGCTCCCGCGAGCGCCGGTGCCCAGCCGCTCGAGCGCGGCGACCACGGCGCCCCCGTGGCCCGGCTCCAGCGCGCGCTGCACGTCCACCCGGCCGACGGCATCTTCGGTCCGGGCACCGTCCGCGCGGTGAAGCGCTTCCAGCGCCGCCACCACCTCGACACCGACGGCATCGCCGGGGCGGGCACGGAGCGGGTCCTGCGCCGCGCGCGGCGGGCGCGCGCCCGCACCGTCGCGGCGACCGGGGTCCGGGTGACGGGTCGCGGGCCGTCCGTCCGCGTCCTCCAGCGCCGCCTCGGGATCGACGCCGACGGCGTCTTCGGCCCGGGCACGGCGCGGGCGGTGCGCGCCTTCCAGCGCTCGCACGGTATGGAGGCCGACGGCATCGTCGGCCCCGCCACCTGGAGCGCACTCGGCCTGCGCGCCGGGCGTCCCGTCCTCAAGCGCACCGCCCTGCACCGCCGGGGCCGCGCCGCCCTCAGCGGCCCGCCGCCGGCGATCGCGCGCGCGGTCGCGGCCGCCGACCGCATCGCCACCACGCCGTACATCTTCGGCGGCGGCCATCGGTCGGTCTCCTACGTCCTCCACCACGCGGGCGTCCTGGCCAGTCCGCTCGCCTCGGGCGAGCTGGCCTCGTGGGGCGCTCCCGGTCCCGGCCGCTGGATCACGGTCTACGCCAACGCCGGCCACGCGTTCATGGTCATCGACGGGCGCCGCTACGACACCTCGGCCCGCAGCACGCAGGGCTCGCGCTGGGCGTCATCCCTCCGCCCGACCGAGGGCTACGTCGCGCGCCACCCCGCCGGACTCTAAAGCGCCGGGCCAAAGGTGCCAGGCACCATCCGCCCGCGGGCCAAAGGTGCCAGGCACCATCCGCCCGCGGGCCGAAGGTGCCAGGCACCATCTGCCCGCGGGCCGAAGGTGCCTGGCACGGATGGCCCGCTCAGGGCTCGGGGGACATCAGCGCCAGGCGGACCGGCAGGCCGGCCTCCCG
>CAXSFZ010000033.1:0-40266 GCA_964236905.1 uncultured Solirubrobacteraceae bacterium
CCGACTGCGCGCTGGCCGGCCGGGCCCACCACCTCCCGCGCCTCCCGCTCGACCCGGCGGGCGCGCCGCGCCTGCGTCGCGTGATGGCGGCGCTGGCCGAGCGCCCGAGCGTGCGCGCCGCCCTCACCTGAGCCACGGCGCTTCCCGTCGCTCAGGCCGCGGCGCCGTCCTCCACCACCAGCGCCGCGGAGCCCAGCAGCTCGTCCTCGACCCGGTCCGCGCCCGTCGCGGGATCGGCCAGGCGCAGCGCCTCGGCGAGCTCCGCCCGGCCGAAGCGCCGCAGCTGCCATTCGCTGAGGGGCTGGAGCACCCCGCGCAGAGCGAGCACCGGCCCGACGTAGCGCGGCGCCCACACGCGGGCCGCGCGCTGCTCGATCCCGCGCTCGATCGCGTCGAGGGCGACCGGGAGCGGCGCGGGCTCGCGGAGGAACGCCGGGAGCCCCCGGCGCATCAGGGCGCTCGAGGGCTGCGCGAAGGAGCCGCGGACGATGTCCGTGTCGATGAAGCCGAAGTAGGCGCAGCCCACGCGGGCCCGCGTGACGGAGCACTCGGCCCGCAGCGCATCGGTGAACGCCTCGACGCCCGCCTTGGAGGCCGCGTAGGCGGCCATGAGCGGCGCGTGGGTGGCGGCCGCGAGCGACGCGACGTTCAGCAGGTACCCGCCGCGCGCGGTGATCTGCGGCAGGAGGGCCCGGTCGGTCCGCCACACGCCGAGCAGGTTGACCTCCAGGACGCGCTCGATGCTGCGGACGGGCGCCGTCGCCACCGCGCCCGTCATCGAGATGCCCGCGTTCGCGATGCCCACGTCGACCCCGCCGAAGCGCGCGACGGCACCCGCCACCGCACGCTCGAGCGCCCCCGCGTCGGTGGTGTCGGCCTCGAAGACGGCGGCGCGGGAGCCGAGCTCGGCGGCGAGCGCCTCGAGCCGCTCGGGCTCCAGGCCCACGAGCGCGACGTTCGCCCCCTTCGCGTGGAGCCGCCGGGCGCTCCCGGCGCCGATGCCCCGCGCCGCGCCGGTGATGAGCACCGTGCGGCCGTTCACGTCGTAGCGGGCCATGCCGGCAACCCTACGCGCGCCGGCGCGAGCGGACAGCGGTCGGGCCGGGCGCCCGGTTCGCCACCGTGCGTGCGGGTAGCCGCCGGTGATGTTCCAGCGCGACGTCGTTCCCGGGGTCCACCGCGGCGAGGACGCCAACACGAACTGGTACCTGCTGCAGGACGGGAACCGGCTCACGCTGGTCGACGCGGGGGTCCCGGCGTCCTACGGGACGCTGCACGAGGGGCTCGCCGAGCTCGGTCTGCCCCTGACGGCCATCGAGGCGCTCGTCCTCACCCACGCGCACTTCGACCACGTCGGGATGGCCGAGCGGCTGCGGCGCGAGCTCGGCATCCCGGTGCTCGTCCACCCCGCCGACGTCGAGCTGACGCGACATCCGATGCGCTACCGCACCGAGCGCCGCCGGGAGCGCTACCTGCTCACGCAGGTGCAGGCGCTGCCGATCATCGCGACCTTCGCCCGCACGGGCGCCTTCCGTCCGACCCCGATCGGGGCGGTCTCGACCTACGCCGACGGCGAGGTCCTGGAGGTCCCGGGCCGGCCACGCGTGCTCTTCACCCCCGGCCACACGGACGGGCACTGCGCGCTGGTGCTCGAGGACGCGGACGCGGTGATCTCCGCCGACGCGCTCGTGACGCTCGACCCGTACACGAACCGCCGCGGGCCGCGCCTGGTCGCTCGCGCCGCCACCGCGGACGTCGCCCGGAACCTCGACTCGCTCGCCGCGCTGGCCGCCACGGGCGCCCGGGTGGTCCTGCCCGGGCACGGCGAGCCCTTCCGCTCCGGCGTCGCTGCGGCGGTGCGGATGGCCCGGCAGCACGGCGCCGCCTGACCGCCCGCCCGCGCCGCCGCCACGCACGAAAGGGGTCAGGCCCCTCTCACGCGCATGAAAGGGGTCAGGCCCCTCTCATGCGTGGGCGTCGAGGCCGGGGATCGGCTCGGTCAGCGCATCGATCAGGTGGGTCGGCTCGCTCTCGGCCAGCTGGTCGTGGGTGTACTTGTGCGAGGCGACCGCGAGCGACGGGCAGCCGACGGCCTTGGCGGCCTCCACGTCCTTCGGGGTGTCGCCCACGACCAGGCACTCCTCGGGCGAGAGCGCGCGGCCCACGAACCGCTCGGCCTTCGCGATGGCCGCCCGCACGATGTCGGGCCGGGCGGGAGCGTCGGAGCCGAAGCCGCCGAACTGGAGCAGCGCGTTGAGCTGCCCGCGGCCGAGCTTCACGTGGCAGCTCGCCTCCACCGCGCCGGTGACGATCCCGACCGGCACCTCCTGCGCGTTCAGCCGCTCGAGCGTCTCGCGCGCCCCCGGCAGCACGCGGTAGCCCTCGGAGCCCTGCACCATGTCCGGGATGAACCACAGGTAGTTCCTGACGAGCTCGTCGAGCTGCTCCGGCGACGGCGCCGCGTGGTGGACGTACTTGAAGACCTCCGCGGCCACCTCGGGGTCGGTCATGCCGGTGTCGGTGAACTCCGTGATGTCCGCCGGCTCGCCGTAGAGCCGCCGCGCGGCCGCGTCCCAGGCCCGCCCGCCGGCGCCTCCGGTGGACAGCAGCGTCCCGTCGACGTCGAAGATGACCGCGGCGTAGTCCATCCGCCGCCTGTACCCGTCCCCGGCTCAGAACGCGCCGCGACGCATGAGCACCGCGGGGACGGTCTTGACGAGGATCGTCAGGTCCAGGAAGGGCGACCAGCGCTCGAGGTAGAGGAAGTCGAGCCGCACGAGGTCGTCGAAGTCGAGATCGGAGCGCCCGGAGACCTGCCACAGACCCGTGATCCCGGGCAGGACGAGGTAGCGCTTGCGGTGCCAGTCCTCGAGCCGCTCGTAGTCCCGCTGGGGCAGCGGGCGCGGGCCGACGAGCGACATCTCACCGCGGACGACGTTCACGAGCTGCGGCAGCTCGTCCAGCGAGTACTTCCGCAGGACGCGCCCGACGTGGGTCATCCGCGGGTCGCGGCGGATCTTGAAGAGCGGGCCGTCGGCCTCGTTGAGCGATTCGAGGTCGGCCTGCCGCTGGTCGGCGTCGCGGTGCATCGTCCGGAACTTCAGGCAGTCGAACGGCAGCCCGCCGATGCCCGGTCGCGACGAGCGGTACAGGATCCCGCCGCGCGAGGTGAGCGAGACCGAGAACGCGATCACCGCCAGCAGCGGGGAGAGCACCAGGAGGATGAGCAGGCTCACCACCACGTCGAACGCCCGCTTGACCGCGAAGTCGATCCCGTCGAAGACGGGCGGCTTGAGCTCGAACAGCGGGACGGACTGCCCCGGCACGAACTCCGCGCGGTGGATGAGGATCTCCATGGTCGACGGCGCGACCCGGACGCGCACCCCGCGCTGGTGGCAGCGGTCCACCAGCTCGACGGCCTCGCGCTGCGGGAAGTCCGGATCGGCGATGATGACCTCGTCGAGCCGGTGTGCGGCCAGCACGTCGTCGATCCGGTCGAGCGTCCCGAGCGACCGCAGGCCGTTGTCGGGCCGCGGGCTGATGGAGACGAAGCCGACCAGCTCGATCCCCTCGTGGTCCGGCGCGTTGCGCAGCGCGTGGGCCACCGCCTCGATGTGCCTGCCGGTGCCCACGAGCACCGCGCGCCGCTGGTAGCCCGCCGCCCGCAGCACCACGCCGGTCAGCGCCTCGTAGGACCAGCGCGAGGAGGAGACGTAGAGCACCGCGAAGAAGAGCGTCCCGTAGAAGATGTAGTAGCTCGAGAAGTGCTCGCCGTCGACCACCGCGAAGATCAGCGTCACGAGCGTCGTCTGGAAGAGCGAGCCCACGATGCGGGTGAGCCCCGGGCGGGTGCCGCGCTCGGAGTACAGCCCCGACCGCGCGAAGAGCAGCACGGTGATCAGGTAGGCGAACGAGATGGTCTCGCGCGTCTCGTCCAGCGACGCCGACGGGTTCCAGTCGTGCAGCAGCGCCGCCTTGACCGCCAGCGCGGTGAAGATCGCGGCGAAGAGCCCGGCGAAGTCGAGCGCGAGCAGGCTGACCACCCGCGCGAGCCGGCGCAGCGTGTCGAGCTTGAGCACGAAGCCCAGCGCCGGCGGGCGCCGCGAGCGCACGTCGCGCTCGGGCAGCGAGGAGACCGGGAGCGCGGTGCTCCGCGTCTCCTGCCTCTCGCCGGTCCCCCGCGTCACCGCCATCTCGACCCACCAACGCGCGGGCGCCGCCGAAGTACCGGGATCCTCACACGGGCGCCGATGGCCGGACGCTAGCGTGCCGCGCCGACGAGCAGCGCGCGCGAGGAGCCGTCGAGCGTCCGGCGCAGCCCCTCCCGCAGCTCCACCTCGGGGCTCCAGCCCAGGAGCTCGCGCGCGCGGGCGATGTCGGGCCGGCGCACCTGCGGGTCGTCGGTCGGGAGCGCCTCGAAGACGACGGCCGAGGCCGAGCCGGTCGCCGCGATCACCTCGTGGGCCAGCTCGAGCAGCGTGAATTCGTTCGGGTTGCCGACGTTCACGGGCTGGTGCTCGCCACTCTCGGCCAGGGCGATCATCCCGCGGATCAGGTCGTCGACGTAGCAGAACGACCGCGTCTGCTCCCCGGTCCCGAACACGGTGATCGGCCGGTCCTGCAGCGCCTGGCGCAGGAAGGTCGGGATCGCCCGCCCGTCGTGCGCGCGCATCCGGGGCCCGTAGGTGTTGAAGATGCGGATGATCGCCGTGTCGACGCCCTGCTGGCGGTGGTAGGCCATCGTGAGCGCCTCGGCGTAGCGCTTGGCCTCGTCGTAGACGCCGCGGGGGCCAATCGGGTTCACGTGGCCCCAGTAGCTCTCGGGCTGGGGGTGGACCTGCGGGTCGCCGTAGACCTCGCTGGTCGAGGCGGTCAGGAACCGGGCGCGGTGCTTCTTGGCCAGGCCGAGCGCGTGATGGGTGCCGTAGGAGCCGACCTTGAGCGTGTGGAGCGGCAGCCGCAGGTAGTCGATCGGCGAGGCGGGCGAGGCGAGGTGGTAGACGACGTCGACGGGCTCCTCCACGTGGAAGGGCTCGACGATGTCGACGTGCATGACCTCGAACTCGGGCACCCGGATGTGCTCGATGTTCGTGAGGTTGCCGGTCTCGAAGTTGTCGACGCAGACCACACGCTGCCCGCGGCGCAGGAGCTCGTCGCAGAGGTGGGAGCCGAGGAAGCCGGCTCCCCCGGTCACCAGGGCGGTCGTCATGACCGCCGGAGGCTAGCGGGCGACGGGCGGGCGGGGCATCCGCGCGGCCCGCAGATCGCGCTTGCGCATCTCGTCGGCCAGGACGTAGCTCCGCTTCCCGGTCCGCTCGGCCAGGCCGGCGTCGGCCAGGCGCTTCAGGACGACGGGACACCGCTTGCAGCGCGGCTTGTCCTTGCAGCAGGACTTCTTGACGGTCACCTCGATCGGCATGCGACGCACACGTTAGGGCACCCGAAGGCAAAACGCACCGTCTCAGTCGGATTTCCGACGAGGCGTGTACGGTTGCCGACATGCCCGCCCCCGCGTTCGTCGCCAGGCTCAACGAGCAGATCGCGAACGAGTTCGCCGCGAGCCAGCAGTACATCGCCGTGGCGATCTACTACGACGACGAGACGCTCCCCCGCCTCGCGAGCTTCTTCTACGCCCAGGCGATCGAGGAGCGCAACCACGCGATGATGATGGCCAAGTACCTCATCGACGCCGACGAGGAGGCCGTGATCCCGGCGGTCGCCGGTCCCCGGAACGGCTTCGCGGACATCGTCGAGCCCGTCGCGGTCGCCCTCGACCAGGAGCGCCGGGTCACCCGGCAGATCGAGGGCCTTGCCGCCACCGCGCGCGAGCACGGCGACTACCAGTCCGAGCAGTTCGTGCAGTGGTTCCTGAAGGAGCAGGTCGAGGAGGTGGCGACGATGAGCGACCTCCTGCGCATCGTCGAGCGCTCGCGGGAGAACCCGATGTGGGCCGAGGAGTACATCGCGCGCGAGCACGGGACGCCCGAGAGCGAGGACCCGACCGCCCCGGGCGCGGCGGGCGGCGTGCTCTAGGTCGGGGAGCGGGCCGGGCGCGAGCCGGCCTCGCCGACGGGCGGGAGGTGCTCGTGCTTCCACGTGCCCTCCTCCCGCTTCCAGATCGGCACGCGCTCCTTCACCCGGTCGATGATCTCGCGTGCGCCCGCGAAGGCCGCCGGGCGGTGCGGCGCGCTGGCGGCCACGAGGATCGAGGCCTCGGAGGTCGCCACCCGGCCCGTCCGGTGCTCCGCCGCCGCGGCGCAGAGCCCGTGGGCCGCCACGGCGCGCTCGACGATCCCGGCGAGCTCGGCCACCGCCATCTCCGCGTAGCCCTCGTAGTCGAGGAACGCGACGTCGCGGGTCACGCCCGAGAAGGTCACGACGGCGCCGGCGCGCGTGTCCTGCACCCGGGCCACGAGCGCGTCGAGCGAGAGCGGATGGTCGACGACCGCGGCGTGCACCCGGGCGCTGCCCCCCGAGACGGGCGGCACGACCGCCAGCTCGTCGCCGGGGCGCAGGAGCTGCTCCGGGTGGGCGTAGCGGCGGTTGACGGCGAGCACGAGCGGCAGGCCCGCGGCGAGCCCCTCGACCGCCGCGAGCGCGTCGGCCACGCACGCGCCCTCGGGCAGCTCGAGCTCGAGGCGCTCCGCGCCCGCGCGCTCGCGCAGCGCGGCGAAGAGCCTGACCCGGACGAGCACCCGGGCGACGGTAGCGGCCCGCTCAGCGCGCCGCGGAGCGAGCGCCGTCCCGGACGGCCGCCGCGACGACATCTTGGGCGACCGCGGTGAGCGCGAGCGGGTCCACGGGCACGGCGGCGGTGCTCAGGCAGAGCGCGACGTCGCCGTCGAACGGCGTGGCCACCGGGTGGACCGCCCGGGCCACGCCGGCGCTCGCGGCGCGGGCCACGAGCCACGCCTCGGTCCGCTCGATCCGCGCGTCGGTGAGGACCGCGACGAGCACCGTCGCCTCACGGGGCGGCGGGGGCCGGAGGCCGGCCCGCAGGAGCTCGGCGGTGCGGACGTGGCGCCCGTCGGCGTCGCGCGCCCCCGCCAGGACGGACCCGTCCTCGGCGACCACCTCGCCGACCGGGTTGACCACCGCCAGCGCGCAGAGCCGCGCGCCGCAGAAGTCCTCCGCCGCCCAGCCGATCCCCGTCGGCGCCCAGCCCTCGGGCCCGAGGAGCTTGCCCGCCGCGCAGCCCGTGCCCGCGCCGACGAGCCCGCGCGCGGGCACCTCACCGCGCGCCGCGACGCACGCGGCGTGGCCCTCCGCCGCGCCCGGCCGGGCCGCCGCGCTCCCCCGCGCGAGGTCGAAGACCACGGCGGCGGGCACGAGCGGCACCCGCACCCCGAAGCGGGTCGGGTGGCCGTGGCCCTGCTCGGCCAGCCAGCGCACGACGCCGTCGGCGGCGGCCAGCCCGAACGCGGAGCCGCCCGTGAAGAGAACGCCCTGGATGCGCCGCGCGCCGCTCGCCGGCGTCAGCAGGTCCATCTCGCGCGTGCCGGGGCCACCGCCGCGCACCTCGCCGCCGGCCACCGCGCCGTCCACCGCGAGGATTGCGGTGCAGCCCGTCCGCCCCACCGGGTCGGTCCAGTGGCCGATCGTGATGCCGTCGGGCGGAGCCAGCATCGCCCGAGCCTACGGCGAGCGCCCGGCCGCGCACGGCGAGCCCGGCCGCGCGCGGGCGACGGCTGAACGAGGAGGCCGGGCCCGGCTCACCCGCGCGAGCGTCGGGAGCGCGGCGCAGCTCGCCAGGGCGATCACGGGCCCGACTGTACGAGCGGTTGCAGGAGCCGTAACCGCCCCGAGCGCGCAGGAGTCCCCCGCCGCCCCGGCGAAGAAGCCGGCCAGATGCCCGAGCCTCGCGCCCAGCGCACCCTGGTCAAGTCGCCGCCCGAGCTGTGGGCGGAGGTCTCCGACCCGGCGTCGCTCACGCGGCACCTGGGAGAGCTCGGCCCCATCCGCATCACCCGGCTGGACCCCGAGACCACCGTCGCCTGGGAGGGCGACCGCGTGCGCGGCACGGTGGAGCTCGAGGCCTCCGGGTGGGGCACGCGGGTGACCCTGAAGGCCGAGGGCACCGCTCCCGGACCCGCGCTTCCCGCGCCCGGAGAGGAGGTGGCCGCGCCCGTGGCAGCGCCCGCGCGGGCAGCGGCCCCCCTCGCCGCGGCGGAGGTCGACGCGTCGGGATGGCGCCGCACCGGCCTGCTCGCGCGATTCCGCCGCCGCTCGCGCCCGGAGGCGGCGCCGCCGACCGCGCCCACGACGGCACCCCCCGCGACGGCTCCGGGGCCGGCCGCGGCAGAGGTCGAGGCGATGCTCGTCGGCGTCCTCGACGAGCTGGGCTCGGCCTCCAGGCGCCCGTTCAGCCGGTAGTCGGCGTCAAGGCGGGGGCGTGCGGGTAGCCGCCGCGGCATGGCCAGAATCGGTGTCTTCTTCTCCACCGAGGAGCTCTCGGGCCCTCGGATCGTCGAGCTCGCCCCGCAGGCGGAGGAGGTCGGCTTCCAGAAGGCGTGGATCTCCGACCACTTCCACCCGTGGAACGACGAGCAGGGCAACTCCCCGTTCGTGTGGGCGGTGCTCGGCGGCCTCGCGCAGGTCACCGAGACGCTCCAGTTCCACACCGCCGTCACCTGCCCGACGGTGCGCACCCACCCGGCGATCGTGGCCCAGGCGGCGGCGACGGTCGCGACGCTGATGCCCGGCCGCTTCGGCCTCGGCGTCGGCACCGGCGAGGCGCTCAACGAGCACATCTTCGGCGACGAGTGGCCGAACTCCGCGATCCGCCGGGACATGCTCGAGGAGGCCGTCGAGGTCATCCGGCTGCTGTGGGCGGGCGACGTCGTCGACTTCGACGGCACGCACTACGCGCTCGAGAACGCGCGCATCTACTCGCTGCCCGAGACGCTTCCGCACATCCACGTGAGCGCCTTCGGGCCCAAGGCGGTCGAGATGGCCGCGCGGATCGGCGACGGCTTCATGACCGTCGGCCCCGAGGCCGAGCTGCTCGAGCAGTACCGGCGCGAGGGTGGCGCCGGGACCTCGCACACCGGCCTGAAGGTCTGCGTCGGCCCGGACAAGGAGCACTGCATCGACGAGGCCTACCGCCTGTGGCCCAACGAGGGGCTGCCCGGGGAGCTGCCGCAAGTGCTGCCCACGGTCAACCACTTCCACCAGGCCACGGAGCTCGTGACCCGCGACATGATCGCGGAGTCGACCCCCACCGGCCCGGACGCCGGGCCGATCCTCGAGGCGATCCAGGAGCACGTCGACGCCGGCTTCGACGAGGTCTACGTCTCCCAGATCGGCGAGGACTGGCCGTACTTCTACGCCATGATGCGCGACGAGGTGCTGCCCCACTTCGGCGCCTGAGGCGCCTCAGCCGCGCGCGGGCTGCCCGCCGCTCCAGCGCACGGTGGTCGCCGCGCCGGCCCGGCAGGGGAGCAGCACCCGGGCCGCGGCGAGCGCCGGCTGGCGGGAGTTCTCCCACAGCGTCCCGAGCTCCCGCACCGCCGGATGCGCGGAGAAGCTCACGCGGTAGCCCGCGCGCCGGATGGAGCGCGCGCCGCGCATGAGCGTCCCGGTGCGCGGCAGCCACTCCGTGAGCTGCAGGCGACCGCCGCAGCGCGTGCTGAGCGTCTCGCCGAGGGCCGAGGCGGTGATCCGCCAGCGCCCGGGCAGCCGCTTGCCGCTCGGGGAGCGCCACTCCCCGCGCAGCTGCAGCCCGCGGCGCACCGGCGCGACCGAGGTGGCCACCGGGCGGTAGGTCCGGCTGCCGGTCTCGAGCAGCGGCCCGCCGCTCGGCACCGCCCGCCCGCGCCCGCCGACGCTCGGAAGCCGGCCCGGCCGGTTCACGCGGTCCTCCACCCAGCCGCCGGGGGTGCGGCGCAGCGCCCGCAGCAGGCCGAAGTCCTGCCGGGGGTCGAGCGCGTGGTCGCGCCGCAGCCGGACGCCGAGCCACGAGCCCCCGACCCGCCGGCTCACGATGCCGGTCCGCGCGGCGTCGGAGAAGCCGCCGCCGTCGATCTCGGAGGGCAGCGGGCGCCGCACGGCGCCGACCGGCGGGAGCACGTCGCGGGCCATGCCGAGCCACTGCAGCGCGAGGCCCGTGCTCCCCACGCCGGAGTAGTAGGAGTCCAGGCCGTCGAGCATGTCGTTGCCGCTCGGCAGCACCTGGAGCACGCCGTCGCGCAGCCGGCCGCCGAGCGCGGCGAGCTCCACGTCGGCCAGGCGCCGCAGCCGCGCGGCCAGCAGCGGGTCGCTGCGGGCGAAGAGGCGGCTGCCCTGGGAGGCGGCGTACAGGGTCGCGGCCAGCGACCACGCCTGGTCCTGCCCGCGGCCCGACCAGCTCACCTCGCCGTCGGGGGCCGCCAGCCCCACGAGCGCCCACAGCGTCCGCCGCGCCACCACGCGGAGCTTCGGCGGCGCATCGCCACCGGCGAGGACCATCGCCCGGACCACCCAGCCCGTGCAGAGCGTGTGGTAGGCGAGCGGCAGCGCCCCGCGGTCGGAGAGGATCGAGGCCGCCTCCGCGTGGCGCCCCGGCACCGTGACGCGCGCGGTGGCGGGCGCCTGGGTCGGCAGGAAGGTCCCGAGCCAGCGGAGCGCCTCCCGGCGCAGGCCCCGCGGGCGGAGCAGCCGGGTCCCCGGTGTCCTGCTGCGCACGCCCGAGCGCGCCAGCTCGAGGCTCAGCACCCGGTCGACCATCGCGTAGTTGTTGAAGCAGGTGGGGTCGCGGTAGCAGCGGTCGGCGATCCCGGAGGCGTAGAGCCCGCCGAAGGCCGCGACCCGCGCGCGCAGATCGGCGCGGAGCCCCGGGCTCAGCCCCGGGGGGTCGTCGGCCACGAGCATCGCGAGCGGCCAGCGCTGGAGGACGGAGCCGCCGGAGCCCCGCTCGAGCGTCGCCGTCCCGAGCGCGATGCGCGCGGCGGCGTCCGGGGCGCCCGGGGCGAGGTGGAACGCCGACCAGGCCAGCGGCGGCAGCCCGCTGTCGCCGACGATGCGCGCCCGCGGATCGTCGAAGCGGCCGTCCGGGCGCAGCCGCTGCCCGACCGCCGCGAGCGAGACGGAGGTGATGCGATCGGCCTCCGCGGCGCTCGCCCGCGGCACGGGCGCCTCCGCGCGCGCGGCGGCAGGCAGGGCCAGCCCGGCGGCGAGGAGGAGGACCGCGACGGGACGACGAGCCGTGATGGCGCGCAGGCTAGCGAGGCGCCCGCGGCCGCGAGGCAGTGGCTAGGAGCGCAGCGCCGCGCGCGCGGCGGCGTCCCCGGGGACGCCGTGGACCGCCCCGCCCGGGAACGCGGCGGCGCTCCCCAGGAACAGCCCGCGCAGCGGCGTCGTGTACGGCGAGAAGCCGACCGTCGGCCGGAAGACGACCTGCGAGAGCCGGTAGCTCCCGCCGCCCACGTCGCCGTGGATGAGGTTCGCGTCGTCGCGCTCGAGCCGGGCCGGCCCCGCGACGTTGCGCGCCAGGACGCGCTCCCCGAAGCCGGGCGCGAAGCGCTCGATCTGCGCCTCCATCCGCGCGACGTGCGCCGGCTCCTCCGCCACCCAGTCCACCCCCCGCGACGGCCCGTGGGTGTAGGCCCACGCCGTGTGCTTGCCCTCCGGTGCTCGCGTGGGGTCGGCGACGCTCTGCTGGCCGAGCAGCAGGAACGGCCGCTCGGGGAGGCCGTGCTGCACCGTGCGGACGGTGGCCAGGAACTCCTGGTGGGGCCCGCCGACGTGGACCGTGCCGGCGCTCCGCACCGCCGGGTCGCTCCACGGGATCGGCCCGTCGAGCGCCCAGTCGACCTTGATCGTCGCCGGCCCGTAGACGAAGCGCTCGAGCGCGCGGCGGTAGCGCGGCGGCAGGGCGTCGCCGGCCATGCGGCTGAGCGCGATCGGCATGACGTCGGCCACGACGAGCTCGGCGCCGACGCGCTCCCCGCTCGCCAGGCGCACTCCGGTCACCCGCCGCTCGCGGGCGTCGATCCCCACGACGCGCGCGCCGGTGCGGACGGTCCCGCCGAGCTCGGCCAGGTGGGCGACCAGCGCGTCGGTGATCGCCTGCGAGCCGCCGCGCGGGCTCGGCCAGCCCACCGTGTGGCCCATGAGGTTGAGGTAGAAGGCGGCGATCGCCGAGCCGGCGCGCTGCGGCGGCGTGTCCCCGTGCGTGGCGGCGGAGTCGAGCCAGGCCCGAGCGCCCTCCCCGGCGAAGAGGCGGCGGCCGAGCGCCTCCGAGGAGCTCACGAGGAGCGCGGCGAACTGCGCGCCGTGGCGCGGGCCGGCCTGCCCGAGCAGCTTGAGCGGCCCGGCGACCGGCGGGAACCCGGAGAGCATCGTGGCGCGCACCCCGTCCCAGGCGTCGACGAATGGCTGCACGAAGCGGCTCCAGCGCTCCCCGTCGCCCGGGTGCAGCCCGTCGAGCGAGGCGGCGGTGGCGGCGAGGTCGCGGTAGAGGATCGCGGAGCGCTCCGGGGTGAGCGTGTGCGCGACGCAGGCCGCCGGGTGGATCCACTCGAGGCCGTGCCGGGCCAGCGGCATCGCGGCGAAGACCGGGGAGGCCACGGTGGCGGGGTAGACGGCGGAGTAGGTGTCGTGGCGGAAGCCCGGGAGGGTCAGCTCCCCGGTGCGCACCGCGCCGCCGGGCGCCTCGGCGGCCTCCAGGACGGTGACGGGCAGCCCGGCGCCGGCCAGCCGGATCGCCGCGGCCAGGCCGTTCTGCCCCGCCCCGATGACCACGGCTTCGCGCACCGTCCGAGCCTGCCCGGTGCGCTCAGGCCAGGAACGCCAGCACGCGCTCGGCGACCAGGGCGGGCCGCTCGTCCACCACGAAGTGGCCGGCGCCCGGGACCCAGGCGAGCTCCACCGCGTCGGCGTGGTGGCGGAACGCGGCGACGTGGAAGGGGCGGATCACCGGGTCCTCGAGGCCGTGCAGGACCAGCACCGGCATGCGCAGCCGGGCACCGGCGTAGCGGCCCCGGGCGAGCGGCACGAGCTCGTGCCGGGCGAACGTGCGGTAGAGCTGCGAGCCCGCCTCGGGCCGGCCGGGCTCGTGCGCCGCGGCGACGAACTCGCGCCGGGCGTCGGGCGGGACGCCCGGGAAGGCGCGGTGCAGCGCCCGCGAGCCGAGCACCGCGGGCCCCAGGCGCGGCAGCCCGACGAGCTGGTAGGCGAACCGCCAGGCGTTCGCGGCGCTCCGCAGGGGCTCCTCCGGCGGCCAGACCGGCGCGATGTTGCAGAGCACGAGCCGCGCGACGCGCTCCGGCGCCCGCAGCGCGAGGAGCTGGCCGATCCAGCCGCCCCAGTCGTGGCCCACCCAGGCGACGCGCCCGAGCCCGAGCGCGTCGAGGAGCGCGAGGGCGTCCTCGGCGAGCTGCTCCTTCGCGTAGCCGGCGGCCGGCGCGTCGCTCCAGCCCGCACCGCGCAGGTCGGGCGCGATCACGCGGTGGCCGGCGGCGGCGAGCGTCGGGATGACCCCGCGCCAGCACCACCAGTGCTGCGGCCACCCGTGCTGGAGCACCACGGGCGGTCCGTCGGGCGGGCCGGCCTCGGCGACGTGGAGCCGCACCCCGGTCGCCACGTCGTGGACGGCGTGGCGGACGCCGGGGCACGGGGGGAACGGACGGGCCATGGGCGCCGGAGTCTGGCGGCCTGCGGCGGCGCGTGCCGCGGGAGGCGGCGGACTAGGATCCGGCGCCTCATGACGACGCGCCAGGCCCCGCCCGAGACGTTCGACGAGAAGCTGGCCCAGCTCACCGAGCTGCGCGCGGCGGCGGCCCACTCCTCGCCCGAGGCGGAGGAGAAGCAGCACGCCAAGGGGAAGTTCACGGCGCGCGAGCGGATCGAGAAGCTGCTCGACCCCGGCTCCTTCCAGGAGCTCGACACCTTCGTGCGCCACCGCACGGTCGACTTCGACATGCAGAAGAACCGCGCCTGGGGCGACGCGGTCGTGACCGGGCACGGCACCGTCGAGGGGCGCCGGGTCTGCGTCTTCTCCCAGGACTTCACGGTCTTCGGCGGCTCGCTCGGCGAGGTCATGGCCGAGAAGATGGGCAAGGTCATGGACCTGGCCGCCAAGATCGGCTGCCCGGTGATCGGCATCAACGACTCGGGCGGCGCGCGCATCCAGGAGGGGGTCGTCTCGCTCGGCGCCTACGGGGAGGTCTTCACCCGCAACGTCAACTGCTCCGGTGTGATCCCGCAGATCTCGCTGATCATGGGCCCCTGCGCGGGCGGCGCGGTCTACTCCCCCGCGATCACCGACTTCATCTTCATGGTGAAGGAGACCTCGCACATGTTCATCACGGGCCCCGACGTCATCCGGACGGTCACGGGCGAGGAGGTCGACTTCGAGTCGCTCGGCGGGGCGATGACCCACAACACCAAGTCGGGCGTGGCGCATCTGGCGGCCGAGGACGAGGACCAGTGCATCGAGGACACGCGCTACCTCCTGGGCTTCCTGCCCCAGAACAACCTCGAGACGCCCCCGCGGGTGACGCCGACGGACCCCGCCGACCGGATGGACGAGGCGCTCGACGCGATCGTCCCCGACTCCGCCACCAAGCCGTACGACATGCGCGGGGCGATCGAGCTCGTGGTCGACGACGGCGACTTCTTCGAGATCCACGAGCACTTCGCCCGGAACATCGTCTGCGGCTTCGCGCGCCTCGACGGCTACGCCGTCGGCATCGTCGGCAACCAGCCCGCCCAGATGGCGGGCGTGCTCGACATCGACGCGAGCACCAAGGCCGCCCGCTTCGTGCGCACCTGCGACGCGTTCAACGTCCCGCTCATCACCTTCACCGACGTCCCGGGGTTCCTGCCCGGCACCTCGCAGGAGTGGGGCGGCATCATCCGCCACGGCGCCAAGCTGCTCTACGCCTTCGCGGAGGCGACGGTCCCGAAGATCACGGTCATCACCCGGAAGGCCTACGGCGGCGCCTACGACGTCATGGCCTCCAAGCACCTCAGGGCCGACTTCAACTTCGCCTGGCCGCAGGCGGAGGTGGCGGTCATGGGGCCCGAGGGCGCGGTGAACATCATCTACCGCCGCGACATCGCGGGCTCCCCGACCCCGGAGGAGCGCCGCGCGAAGCTCATGGCCGACTACAAGGCCCGCTTCGCCAACCCCTACGTCGCCGCCGAGCGCGGCTACATCGACGACGTGATCGCTCCGCGCGAGACGCGCCCGAAGCTCATCACGGCGCTCCACACCCTGCTGACCAAGCGGGAGCCCGGGCCGAAGCGCAAGCACGGCAACATCCCGCTCTGACCGGCGCGGGGGCGCCCCGGGCGCCCCCGCAGGTTCGCGGACACAGGACCGTCGCACGCGGCCCCGGCCGCGGCGGTAGCGTCGCCGGCCATGTCCACGACCCGCCGCCGCTTCCTCTCCTCCGTCGGCGCCTCGGCCGCCGCCGTGGTGCTCGTCCCCGACGTCGTGGCGGGCGAGGTCGCCCTCGCGGCCAAGCGGGTCGGGCGCTTCCGCGAGGGGCGGTTCCCGGGCGGCGTGCTGAGCGGCGACCCGACCCCGAGCTCCGTCACGCTGCTGACCCACGTCGCCGGCGTGTCGGGCGCGGGCACGGTCGGCCTCGAGGTCGCCACCGACCCGCACTTCCGGAAGCTCGTCGCCCGGCGCGAGATCGCCACCAGCGGCCTGACCGGGCACACCGTCAAGGCGCGCGTGGGCGGCCTGAAGCCCTACGAGGACTACTTCTACCGCTTCGCGACCAAGAGCTCCTCGAGCCGGGTCGGGCGCACCCGGACCGCGCTGCCGCCGGACTCGCGCCAGCCCGTCCGCTTCGCGTTCTTCTCCTGCCAGGAGTACGCCCACGGCTACTACAACGCGCACGCCGCGATGGCGAAGGACGACCTCGACTTCGTGGTCTGCCTCGGGGACTACATCTACGCCGAGGAGTACCACAAGCCGGGCGGGACGGCCGTGCGCCGCGACAAGGTCGGCGTGGCCACGACGCTCGAGGACTACCGCGCGAAGTACGCGCTCTACCGGACCGACCGGGACCTGCAGGAGGTGCATGCGCGCTTTCCGATGGTCACCACCTGGGACGACCACGAGGTGCTCGACAACTACGCGGGCGGCGAGCCCGACGGCGGCCTGCCGAGCCGGATGGGGTTCTCGGCCAAGCGCAAGCGGGCGGGCTACCAGGCGTTCTTCGAGAGCCAGCCGTTCTTCCCCACCGAGCGGAACCGGCTCTACCGCGCGCTCCGCTTCGGCCGCAACGTCGAGCTCCTGATGCTCGACCAGCGCCAGTACCGGGACAACCAGCCATGCGACGACGCGGTGGCGCCGGCCTGCGCGGACTACGACCAGCCGCGGAACTTCCTGGGCCGCGAGCAGATGAACTGGACCAAGCGGCGGCTCAGCGCCAGCCCCGCCGCCTGGAAGGTGATCGGCAACGAGCTGACCATCATGCCGACGAAGGTGACCGGCGACGCGTTCTTCACCTTCGACGCCTGGCAGGGGTACCCGCGCGAGCGCGAGGAGCTGCTGGCCCATATCAAGGCCCAGGCGATCAAGGACGTCGTCTTCGTCACGGGCGACATCCACACGTTCATCGCCGGCGACGTGCGAACGCAGCTCGGGGCCGGCGAGAGCGTGGCGCTCGAGTTCGTCGGCGGGTCGATCACGATGACCTCGCTCGGCGAGACGGACCTCGACGCGGGCGGGGGCACCGTCATCAAGGGCAACGACGCCAAGCCGGCGACCCCCACCGCGGTCATCGACGTGCTGCGGTCCATCAACCCCTGGGTCGACGCCGCGGACTTCGACCACCACGGCTACGGCCGCATCGAGGCTCGCGGCGACGGCCTCCGCTGCGACCTGGTCCGGATGGCCACGATCAAGCAGCGCTCGGGCGCCCGCGTCGCCCCCATCACCTACGAGGTCACGCGCGGCCAGACGTCCATCAAGGGCCAGAACGGTCCCGCCGCCTGATCGCCGCCCCGTCGCGCTCGCCCCTCACGACGGACGCTGCGACGGCTCCTGAAGCCGCAGGGCTCGGGCCTGGGGCGCCGGCGCTCGGGTCGTCCGAGCCCCGGACGGCCGGAGCGCCGGCGCTCGCGCCGTCCGGGGTCGCGTGGCGCCGGCCGTCAGGCGCCACGAGGCTCCGGGGCCCCTGTGGCCGCGAAGCTCGGGCCGTTCGGATCCCGGCCCGCTCAGCGGGCTCGCATCCGAACGGCACCCGGATGCGCCGCTCCGTATCGCGCCATGCCGGCAGCCCGCTCACGGAGTCGCACGAGCCTTGAGCCGGCCCTCGCGAGCGTTCGGATCACGATGCTCCCCGCCCCCCACGGGGCGTTCGGATCCCGGCCCGCGCAGCGAGCCCGAATCCGAACGGCATGGGGACGGCGCCGGACGGCGGCACGGCGGGACGGCGGGACGGCGGCACGGCGGCACGACGGCACGACGGCACGACGGCACGACGGCACGGCGGCACGACGGCACGACGGGACGGCGGGACGGCGGGACGGCGGGACGGCGGAGGCTAGTCGCGGCGCCGGAGGCCGTCGACGAGCCGGCCGGCGGCCTTGGCGGCCGGGCCACGTGCGAGGTCGAGCCCCTGACGAGCGACGTCGCGCGCCTGCCGGACCCGGACCTCGGTCGCGCTCGGCTCGAAGCGCTCGCGCAGCCGGGCGCGGAGCTGCTCGAGCACGGGGTCGCGCTCGGGGCCGGCGAGGAACCGCTCGTGCGCGCGCAGCTCGCGCTCCCAGAAGAAGCCCTGCACGTGGTCCTCGGGCGTCATCCGCTCCTGCCAGCGCGGCGGCACGCGGAGCGTCGCGTCGTGATGGATGTCGGCCGGCTTGGCCGTGAAGCGGAGCTGGCCGTCGGTGACGTCGCAGAGCCAGCGGTGCGCCTCGAGGTGGCCCGCGGCCACGATGAGGTCGCTCTCGACCGTGCTGAGCTCGACGTAGCCCGCACGGGCCACCCGTGAGAGCTCGGCGGCGACCCACACCGGGTCGCGCAGCTCCTGCATCGTGGCGACGCAGACGGCGAACGCGAAGTGGTCGTCGGGCCAGGGCCACGGTCCGCGCGCGCAGGCGTCGCGCTGCACCCAGGTCCCCGGGCCGAAGCGCTCCCAGCCGCCGCCGTGGTCGCCGTCGGCGCCGCGCGACTCGTAGGGCAGGAGGTCGAGCACCCAGTCGGCCCGGTTGAACGGCGCGGCCCAGCCGCCGACGTCCAGCACGAGCGCGTCGTCGGGGACCAGGGTCGCGATCCGGTCGATCGCCGCGGGCAGCACTAGAGCGCCAGCGTGGTCGCGGACACCGCGCCGGCCCGCAGCGCCCGCAGCGCCGCGCGGGCGATGGCGAGGTCCTGGATCGCGAGGCCGGTGGAGTCGAAGAGCGTGGGACGCTCACCGTCGGGGGCCGGCACCTCACCGGCGAGCACGGCGCCGAGCTCGCTGACGTCCTCACGGCGCACGCGGCCGGCCGCGACCGCGCCGGTGAGCTCCCCGCCGTGCGCGGCCTGCGCCCACTCGTCGCACCACAGCCCGCAGGCGGCGACCGCGTCGACGGTCGCCTCCGCCTTGCCCGGGCCGTCGGCGCCGAGCAGGTTGAGGTGCAGGCCGGGACGCAGGTCGGCGAGGGTGACCACGGGCGCGCCGCCCGGCGTGACGCAGCTCACCGCGTCCTGGGCCAGCGCGTCGGCGAGCGCGCCCTGCCTCCAGCCGAGCTCGTCCGCGAGCGCGGCGGCGGCCTCGGCGCGCGGGTCGCTCAGGACCCCGCGCGGGAAGCCCGCGGCGACCAGGCAGCGAGCCGCCGCGGCCCCGTTCACGCCGCAGCCGACCACCGCCGCCGTGCGCGCGGCGGGGGCGAGGGCCCGGGTCGCGACCGCCGCGACGGCGCCCGTCCGCAGCGCCGTGACGGCGCCCGCGTCGAGCACGAGGACCGGCTCGCTCGTCTCGGCGTCGTTGAGGAGCACGACCCCGATGACGGTCGGCAGGCCGCGGGCGGGGTTGCCGGGGAACGAGGAGATCCACTTGAGCATCGCCAGGCCGTCACCCATGGCCGGCATCGCCCGGAAGTCGCCGAAGCCGGGCGAGGGCAGGTAGGTCTTCGGCGGCATCGTCCACGCGCCGCGCCGGTGCAGCACGAACGCCTCGCGCACCGCCTCGATCGCCGCCGCCGGCGTGACGGCCGCGAGCACCGCGGCGTGGTCGAGGACGGGGACGTCGGCCATCGCCGATGAGGCTACCCGCGACGGCGCGCGCCCCCGCTCGGCCGGCCAGCCGGCGCCCGGCGGTGCGCCCCGGCCGCGCGCACGACATTCCTCCGCCGGCCGGCCGACACACTGCGCCCCGCCCCGCGCCGCCCCAGCCGGCAGGGCCGGGGCACGCAGCGCTGCTCCACCACCCCGTTCGGTGCTCGCGTCCGGCGCGGCGCCCGAGCGGTAGGGTCCGCCGCCGCATGCCGGCCTCGACCACGCCGACCCCCACGCTCGAGGAGGCCGCCGCCATCGCCGCGGCGATCGAGCGCTTCCGGCGTGACACCGCGCCGGCGCCGCCCGCCGCCCCGGACGGGTCGGCGGCGAGCGCTTGGCTGCGGGCGGCGCTGCTCGAGGGGACCGGGCGGGAGCCCGACGCTCCGTCGCCCTGGGGCGACCCGGTCCTCTGGCGGTGACGGCCCGGCCGCCGAGGCGGCCTACCGCTTGCGGATCGTGAACGTCAGGTGCACGACGCGCTTGCCGGTGCTCACCGCGATCCGGTAGCGCCCCGCCTTCAGGCTATGCCCGGCCCACGGCTCGCGGAGGGAGATCTCGCGGCGCCCGCGGCGGACCTTCACCGCGCGCTTCCCGTGGACTGCGACCCACCGCTTGCCGACCCGCCGCGCGAGGGTGAGGGTGACCGTCGTGGTGCTCGGCGCGGTGAACACGAGCTTCCGCGAGCGCGAGGTCGTGCCGACGACCTTGAGGCCGGTGAGCCTGACCAAGGCCGCGGTGGGGGAGCCGCCCCCACCGGGGACGGCGGTCCCGAGGCCCGGGCCTGCGCCCGACCCGGCCGGTCGGACGGTGAAGCTCACCGGCGCGGAGGTGCTCCGCGCGCCGTCGTCGTCGGTGGCCACCGCGGTGACCGTGTAGCTCCCCGCCCCCACGCCGGCCAGCGTCATGGAGCCGCCCTCGCCGAGCTTTGTCGCGCCGCTGTAGAACTCGACCCTGACCACCGAGCCGTCGGGGTCGGAGGCGGCCGCCGCGAGCGGGATGGAGGCCGGCGCCGTGGCGGTCGTGCCGTTCGCCGGCGACGTCACCGTGACGCTGGGCGCGGCGTTCGGGGTCGCGGCCGCCGTGGGGGAGACCGTGACCATCTTCGCCACGGACGGCACGCCCGCGCTGTTGACCACGAAGAGCATGTAGACGCCGGGGGGCGCGATGTTCGCGTTGGCCGGGCTCGTCAGCCGGATGGTCGAGCCGCTGCGCCCGACCTCCTTGAGCGGGACGTACCGCTGCTCCATGTTGTTGTCGTGGGTGACCGCGCCCAGCCGCAGCAGGGCCACCTTGCTGACCGAGCCCGCGTCGGGCGTGGTGACCTTGAAGGTGGCGCCGTAGGGGGTCGCGGTCGGGGCGGAGCTGATCGTGGGGCGGGGCGCCGGGTTGCCGTCGGGGCCGTAGAGGTAGGGCGGGGAGAAGATCTGCGCGTTCTTCTCGAGGTAGCCCACGTCGTCGCAGGTTCCGCAGACCCCGCCGCCGGCCGAGAGGACGCGGCCGTCCGGGAGCAGCAGCGCAGTGGAGTGGTACTGCCGCGTCCGGTCCTCGCTGTCGAGCACGGACCACCGGCCCGTGGCCGGATCCCAGCGCTCGGCGGCGTAGACGCCGTGGTCCTTGTCGACGAGGGTGGCGCCGGACGAGTTGCCGCCCGTCGCGAGGACGCTGCCGTCGGCCAGGACGGTCAGGTTGTTCTGACGCCGCCCGTAGTGCAGGGGCGCGGTCGCCGCGACCTTGGGCGTGGCGCCGTTGATGTCGATGGTCTCGGCGGAGCTGAGCGAGGGCCCGCCGCCGGCGACGAGCAGCTTGCCGATGTCGTAGAGCGCGTGGCCGCCGTAGTCGCGAGTCTGGCCGTCGCGGTCCTGGAGGTCCTGCCACTGCCCGTTGCCGCTCGGGTCGAGCTCGCGCATCACGGGATCGGGGCCCGAGTTGAAGACCTTGCCGTCGGGTGCGACGTCCATCCACGGGTAGAGGGCGATGTTGGTCTGCGCAGCGCTCAGGTCGCGCAGCCGGCCGTCCGTCCCCCGGACCTCCGGGGTGTCCACGGCGCCCTGGTACTGGCCCGAGACGATCAGCATCTCGCCGTTGCCGAGCGGCGTGACCGTGGGGTACCAGCGCTCCTGGGTCATCTCCGCCGTGCGCGTCAACGTGCCCGTGTCGCCGTCGAAGACGTGGGTGGCCTTGATGCCGTGGAGGTCCTGGTCCTTGTTGCCGCCCGCGATGAAGATCTGCCCGTTCATCAGGTGCGCCAGGCCGCTGCAGAAGATGTTCACGCCCGTGGTGACCGCGACCGGCGTCTGCGAGCCCGTCTGCGGGTCGAAGACCATGGCGCGGGAGGTCGTCTGCGCGGAGTTGGGGTAGGACTCCGTCGCGTTGTCGCCCACCGAGTCGTAGACGAGGACCTTCCCGTTCGGGAGCAGGGCCTCGTGCACCCCCACGACGTTCCAGGGCATCACCGCGCCCCAACGGCCGGTCTGGTTCGGCGGACCGGCCGACGCCTGCGCCGCGACCGCCGCGTCGGACGCCGTGGCGGTCCGCGACTCCTGCCCGAGCGCCTGCTCCTCGGCCGCGGTGTGCACCACGGAGTCCTCGGCCGCGTGGGCCTTGGCCGTGGCGACGGACGACGAGGCGTCGTCGGCGCGGGCCGCGGGGGCCAGCGCGGCGGCGACCAGCATCGAAGCGAACAGGGCGGGCCAGCGTCGGGGCATCCTCGAAAGGGCACCAAAGGACGGCGCCGGCCGCATCGCCCGATCGCGTAGAACCGGAATACGGCGCGTAAAGCGATCGGGGGACCGCCCCCTCCCCCGGGCGTCCGCGACTCGGCGCTTGCCCACCAAGCCGGTCGACAAAAACACCTGGTTCACGGTCGGGTTTCGATACATTCTCGATCATGGAGCCCTCCCCGACGACCAAGACCGGCGGACGCGGATCGCTGGAGAGCCCGGAGGTCCACGAGATCCCCGGGCACGTGATCCCGATCATCGCCCGGGAGTTCGACGACTTCGACACCGAGGCCCGGAAGTTCCTGGACGGCGAGACGCCGGAGAACCAGTTCATCGGCTTCCGCCTCAAGCAGGGCGTCTACGGCCAGCGCCAGGCCGACGTCCAGATGTGCCGGATCAAGCTGCCCATGGGCGGCGTCACCCCCGAGCAGCTCGAGATGTTCGCGGACGTGACCGAGGAGTACGCGCCGCTGAACAAGGCGCACATCACCACGCGGCAGAACATCCAGATCCACCACATCCCCCTGATGCAGATGGCGGAGCTGATCCGCAAGGTCTCCGACTCCGGCCTCTCCAGCCGCGAGGGCTGCGGCAACACCGTCCGCAACGTGACGGGCGACCCCTGGGCCGGCATCGCGCCCGACGAGCTCTTCGACCTCACGCCCTACGCGGGCGCCTACGTGCGCTACTTCGTGCGCCACCCGACGACGCAGCTCATGCCGCGCAAGATCAAGACCGCCTTCGACGGCGCCCCCGGCGTCGACCGCGCGCTCACCGGCATCCACGACATCGCGTTCATCGCCAAGGAGCGCGACGGCGTGCGCGGCGTCGAGGTGCGGGTCGGCGGCGGCACGTCGATCATGCCGCGCGTCGCGCCGACGCTGTACGACTTCGTCGGGCTCGGCGACGGCGAGTACCTCGAGGTCGCCGAGGCGGTCTTCCGCATCTTCGACCGGACGGACTGGCTGCGGGTCAACCGCGCCCGGGCGCGCATCAAGGTGCTGGTGGACAAGATCGGCATGGACGAGTTCCGCAAGCTCGTCGACGAGGAGCGCAAGGGCGACTGGGTGGCCGAGCGCCACTTCGACGTCGCCGGCCTGCGCATGGACATCGACGAGGAGGGCGCCGCCCCGGAGGCGCGCGCGTTCGCCAGCCCCAACGGCGACGGCTCCGACTTCGAGCGCTTCCGCAAGAGCAACGTGCGCGCGCAGCGCCAGGAGGGCTTCGTCTCCGTGGAGGCCAAGGTCACCCGCGGCGACCTCACCCCGGAGCAGCTCCGCGGCCTGGCCGCGATCTCGCGCGAGTTCTCCGGCGGCTGGACGCGCACGACCGTCCACCAGAACCTGCTCTTCCGCTGGGTCCGCGAGGAGGCCGCCTACGAGGTGTGGACGCGCCTGCGGGAGCTCGGCCTCGGCGACGCCGGCGTCGACGAGGTGACCGATGTCGTCTCCTGCCCCGGCACGGACTCCTGCAAGCTCGGCATCACCTCGAGCATGGGCCTGAACCGCGCGGTCTCCGAGCGTCTCGCGGCCATGGAGCTCGAGGACGAGCTGACCAAGCGCATCCACATCAAGATGTCGGGCTGCCCCAACGGCTGCTCCCAGCACCACATCGCCAACATCGGCTTCTACGGCGCCTCGATCAAGGCCGGCGAGCACACGATCCCGGCCTACGTCGCGCACATCGGCGGCCACTACGAGGACGGCGAGATCGTCTACGGCACGCGGCTGAAGGTCCGCCTGCCCGCCAAGCGCGTGCCCGAGGCGGTGGAGCGCTGGATCCGGCTCTACGAGGCCGAGCGCGAGGAGGGCGAGCCGTTCAACCCGTTCGCCGAGCGCGTCGGCCCCAAGCGGTTCGAGGACGAGGTGCGCGAGCTCGCCATGCCGGCGGAGTTCGGGATCCAGACCATGGACCAGTTCATCGACTGGACCAAGAAGGTCCCGTTCGTGGTGCAGCGTGGTGAGGGCGAGTGCGCGGTCTGAACGAGACCCTCGCGAAGGCGGCGGCGCACGAGCGGCTGACCTTCCTCTGCTCCTTCCAGAAGGAGGAGAGCGTGATCCTCGACGCGCTGCTGCCGCTCGCGCCGCACGTGCGCGTCGTCACGATCGACACGGGCGTGCTCTTCCCGGAGACGCTCGCGACCTGGCGGGCCTTCGAGGACCGCTTCGGCGTGCAGATCGAGGTCGAGGACGCGGCCGACCACGAGCACCCGTGGACCGGGCCCGCCGAGCACTGCTGCTCGCTCGGGGATCCGCCGCCGAAGGTCGCGGCGCTCGAGCGCGCGCTGGCCGGCGCGGACGCCTGGATCACCGGCATCCGCCGGGAGCAGGGCCCCACGCGGGCGCAGACCGAGCACGTCGAGTGGGACGCCAAGCGCTCCATGTGGAAGTACAACCCGCTGGCGGAGTGGACCGAGAAGGACCTGTGGGCGCGCGTCCTCGAGGCCGACCTGCCCTACAACGCCCTGCACGACCGGGGGTACGAGTCCATCGGCTGCGCCACCTGCACGCAGCCCGGCTCCGGCCGCGAGGGCCGCTGGGCCGGGACGGACAAGACGGAGTGCGGGCTGCATGTCGTCTGAGACCGCGGTCCGCCGGCTGACCCATCTCGAGGCGCTCGAGTCCGAGGCGATCCACGTCATGCGCGAGGTCGCGGCCGAGCTCGAGCGGCCCGTGCTGCTCTTCTCGGGCGGGAAGGACTCGATCGTCCTGCTGCGCCTGGCCGAGAAGGCCTTCCGGCCCGCGCGGTTCCCGTTCCCGCTCATGCACGTCGACACGGGCCACAACTTCCCCGAGGTCATCGCCTACCGCGACCGCCGGGTCGAGGAGCTCGGCGAGCGGCTCCTCGTCGCCTCCGTGCAGGAGTCGATCGACACCGGCCGCGTCGTCGAGGAGCGCGGGCCGCGCGCCTCGCGCAACCGCCTGCAGACCACGACGCTGCTCGACGCCCTCGAGGAGCACGGCTTCGACGCGGCCTTCGGCGGCGCGCGCCGCGACGAGGAGCGCGCGCGGGCGAAGGAGCGCATCATGAGCTTCCGCGACGACTTCGGCACGTGGGATCCGCGGCGCCAGCGCCCCGAGCTGTGGAACCTCTACAACGGGCGGATCCGCCGCGGCGAGCACGTCCGCGTCTTCCCCCTCTCCAACTGGACCGAGCTCGACGTCTGGCAGTACATCGACCAGGAGCGCCTCGAGGTCCCGAGCATCTACTTCGCCCACGATCGCGAGGTGTTCCGCCGCGACGGGATGCTCTACGCGACCTCCGACCACGTCGAGCTGATGGACGGCGAGGAGCCGTTCACCGCGTCGGTGCGCTACCGCACGGTCGGGGACATGAGCTGCACGGGCGCCGTGGAGTCCGGCGCCGCCGATCTCGAGACGGTCGTGGGCGAGATCGCCGCCACGCGGCTCACCGAGCGCGGCGAGACCCGGGCCGACGATCGCGTCTCCGAGGCCGCGATGGAGGACAGGAAAGTTGCCGGCTACTTCTAGGCCCGCGAGCTCGAGTGGTCGATCGACCGCCCCAGGCGCGGTCGATCGACCACTCGATGGGGAGCGGGCGCCGTGGACCTCCTGAGGCTCGCCACCGCCGGCTCCGTGGACGACGGGAAGAGCACGCTCATCGGCCGGCTCCTCTTCGACGCCAAGGCGATCCTGGCCGACCAGCTCGAGCACGTCGAGGAGGTCTCGCGCCGGCGGGGCTCGGACGTGCCCGACCTCGCCCTGCTGACCGACGGCCTGCGGGCCGAGCGCGAGCAGGGGATCACGATCGACGTCGCCTACCGCTACTTCGCCACCCCGGCGCGCAAGTTCATCCTGGCCGACACGCCCGGGCACGTGCAGTACACGCGCAACATGGTCACGGGCGCCTCGACGGCCGACCTCGCCCTCGTCCTCGTCGACGCGCGGCACGGCGTGGTCGAGCAGACCCGGCGCCACGCGTTCCTCGCGCACCTCCTCGGCATCCGCCACCTGGTGCTGGCGGTCAACAAGATGGACCTCGTGGACTGGAGCGAGGAGGTGTTCGCGCGCACCGTCGCCGACTTCGCGGACGTGGCCGCACGGCTCGGCGCCGACGACGTCGTGGCGATCCCGCTGAGCGCGCTGCTCGGCGACAACGTCGTCGACCGGTCCGGGCGGATGGCGTGGTACGACGGCCCCGCGCTGCTCGAGCACCTCGAGACCGTGGAGGTCGCCGCCGGCGCCGCGCTCGACGGCGCCCGCTTCCCCGTGCAGTACGTCATCCGCGAGCCGGCGACGGACTACCGCGGCTACGCCGGGCAGGTGGCCGGCGGCGTGCTGCGGGTCGGCGACGAGGTGGCCGTCCTGCCCGGTGGCCGGGTGACGAGCGTCCAGGGCATCGACGTGCTGGGCGGCGAGGTGGTGGCCGCGCCCGCGGGGCAGTCGGTCACCGTGCGGCTCGCCGACGACGTCGACGTCGCCCGCGGCGACGTGCTCGTCGCGGGGACGCCGCCCACCATCACGCGGGAGCTCGACGCCGCGATGTGCTGGATGGCCGAGGCCCCGCTGCGCGCCGGCGGGCGCTACGCGCTCAAGCACGGCACGAGCACGGTGCGGGCGATCGTCGACGAGGTCGCCGACCGCCTCGACGTCGGGACGCTCGAGGCGATCCCCGGCCCCGCGGAGCTCGGGCTCAACGACATCGGCCGGGTCCGCCTGCGGGTCTCCCGCGAGCTCGCCGTCGACCCCTACGCCGTCAACCGCGCGACGGGGGCCTTCATCATGATCGACGAGGCGAGCAACGAGACCGTCGGCGCCGGGATGGTGCGGGCGCCGTCACCGTGAGCGTGCCGGGGGCCGCCCGGCACGGGGCGGGAGGGCGCCGGTAGCGTGCCGGCGATGCCCGCGCCGCCCGCCGTGCCCCGGAGCGCCCGCCGGGCCGTGCGCGCCGCCCGGCGGATCGCCGCGCTGCGGGGCCTGCCGCCGCGGGTGGCGCTCTTCCACGAGCGCGCGCACCGCACGGCGGCCCGGACCGGGGACCGCTTCAGCCTGCGCTCGGCGGCCCGCCCCGCCGAGCTCGGGCGCCTCCTCGCGCTCGCCGACGGGCACGAGGCCGTGGCGGAGCTCGGCACGGGGACCGCGTGGACGGCGATCGCGCTCGCGCTCGCCGATCCGGCGCGGCACGTGGTGAGCTACGACCCGATCACCCGGCCCGAGCGGGAGCGCTACCTCGCCCTCGCCGGGCCCGCGGTCCGCCGGCGCATCGAGCTGCGCTGCGCGCCGGGGGAGGCGGCGCGCCCGGCACCGGCCAGCGTCGGCTTCGTCTTCGTGGACTCGGCGCACGACCGGGCCTCCACGGTGGCCACCGTCCACGCCTGGCGCGCGGCGCTGCGCCCGGGCGGCGTCATGGCCTTCCACGACTACGACCACCCGGAATGGCCCGGCGTCCGCGAGGCCGTCGAGGAGCTCGAGCTCGTGGGCGAGGTGCGCGCCGGGGTCTTCGTCTGGCGGCCCTGAGGACCGCGTGGGTAGGGTTCCGCGCCTCATGTTCTCGAAGATCCTCATCGCCAACCGGGGCGAGATCGCCATCCGGATCGCGCGGGCCTGCCGCGAGATGGGCATCGCCTCGGTCGCCGTGTACTCCGAGGCCGACCGCGACGCGCTCCACGTGCGGGCCGCCGACGAGGCCTACCTCCTCGGCCCGGCCGAGGCGGCCAAGAGCTACCTCAACGTCGAGCGGATCCTCGAGGTCGTCGCGGAGTGCGGCGCGGACGCGGTGCACCCGGGCTACGGCTTCCTCGCGGAGAACGCGCCGTTCGCCCGGGCGCTGGAGGAGTCGGGCACCACCTTCATCGGCCCGCCGGCCGGCGCGATCGACGCGATGGGCTCCAAGACCCGGGCGCGCGAGCTGATGCAGGCCGCGGGGGTGCCGATCGTGCCGGGCACCACCGAGGCGGTCGCGACCCTCGAGGACGCGCTGCGGATCGCCCAGGAGGAGATCGGGTTCCCCGTCGCGGTGAAGGCCTCGGGCGGCGGCGGCGGCAAGGGCTTCCGGGTGGCGCTGAGCGAGGACAAGCTCCAGGAGGCCTACGAGGGCGCCTCGCGGGAAGGGGAGAAGTTCTTCTCCGACGGCACGGTCTACCTCGAGCGCTACCTCCACGACCCGCGCCACGTCGAGGTGCAGATCCTGGCCGACACGCACGGCACGGTCATCCACCTCGGCGAGCGCGACTGCTCGATCCAGCGCCGCCACCAGAAGGTCATCGAGGAGGCGCCGGCACCGGAGTGGGTCGTCGACGAGGAGACCCGGGCGCGCATCGGGAAGATCGGCGTGGACGCGGCGCGGGCGGTCGACTACGTCGGCGCGGGGACGATCGAGGGGCTCTTCTCCTCCGACACGAACGAGTACTTCTTCCTCGAGATGAACACCCGGGTGCAGGTGGAGCACTGCGTCACCGAGATGGTGACCGGGATCGACATCGTCAAGCAGGGCATCAAGGCGGCCGCGGGCGAGCCGCTCGACTACGCCCAGGAGGACGTGGTGCTGCGGGGGCACGCGATCGAGTGCCGGATCAACGCGGAGGACGCGTCGAGGAACTTCGCGCCCGCCCCCGGCCGCATCGGCGCCTACAAGGAGCCGACCGGCCCGGGCGTCCGCGTCGACTCGGGGGTCGGGCCCGGCGGCGAGGTCTCCCCGACCTACGACCCGATGGTCGCGAAGCTCATCGTGTGGGACGCGGATCGCGCGCAGGCCACGCAGCGCATGCTCCGCGCCCTCGGCGAGTACGAGATCGAGGGGCTCAAGACGCTGATCCCGTTCCACGTCGCGCTGCTGCAGACCGAGGACTGGGCGCAGGGCTCGACCTGCCACGACCTGATGGAGGACAAGGCGTGGCTCGCGACGCTCGCCTTCCCGACGCTCGAGCGGGTCGAGGACGGCGCCGCCGAGCTCCTCACGCAGGAGTACCTCGTCGAGGTCGGCGGGAAGCGCTTCGACGTGAAGGTCCGCGGGGACGCCCCCGCTCCCGCGGCGGCCGCCGCACGGGGCGCCGGCGGTGCGCGCACGCCCGCCAAGCGCTCGGAGCGCACCCGGAGCGCGGGGGGCGGCGCGGACCTGCTCGAGTCGCCGCTGCAGGGCAACATGTGGAAGGTGCTGGTCAAGCAGGGCGACCTGGTCGAGGAGGGCCAGCTGCTCTGCATCATCGAGGCGATGAAGATGGAGAACGAGATCACCGCGCACAAGGCCGGGACGATCGCCGAGCTCCCGATCGCGGAGGGCGAGGCGATCGACGCCGGCGCCCCGATCGCGACCATCACCTCCGCGCCGGAGCCCGCCGCGGCGTAGCGCCGAGCCTCCCGGCCGAGCGCACGCTCGCGCGCAGGGCCCGCCGCGCGAGGGGCCGCAGCCGGCTGACCGCGAGGCCGAGCACCGCCGCCGCCGCGCCGCCCAGCGCGTCGAGCCAGAAGTGGTTGGCGCTGGCCACGACCACCGCGAGCACCACGAGCGGGTAGAGCGCACCGAGCACCCGGACGGCAGGCCGGCGGGCCAGGGTGACGAGGAGCGTGCCCGTGAGCAGCGCGAAGGCCACGTGCCCGCTCGGGAAGGCGGCGTACGGGCTCTGCACCGTGGCCGCCAGGGCCGAGGCCTCCGGGCCCAGCGGGTCCCCGAGGCCCGGCACGCCGAGCAGCCGCGGCGGCGCCGTCGGGAGCGCGAGGTACCCCGCGACCACCACCGCCTGCGTGGCCAGGAAGGCGTCGCGGGCGCGGGCGAAGTGCGCGGGGCGCTCGAGCCAGGCCCAGACGAGCGCCCCGACCGTCGCCGGGACGTGGACCCAGACGTAGAAGAGCAGGACCGCCGGGAGGAGCCCGGGGACGCCCGCCGCCCAGCCGTGCACCGCCGGCTCGACCCACAGGCCGAGCGTCCGCTCGGCCCCGAGCAGCGCGTGGCCGCGGGCGAGCGCCGCCGTCGGGTCCTCGGGCGCGGTGAGCGCCACGAGCGGGCAGACCGCGAAGGGGAGCGAGACGAGGGTCGCGTCGCGCAGGGCGCGACGCCACGTGCGGGGATGCGGGTCGACCGGAGCCACGGGCGCCCGCGCGCCTACCCGGGACACCGCGACGAACGCGGTGCGCGCGACTAGCCTGGCGGGTGTGAGCGCGCACGTCTGGAGAGCCGGCCTGCACGAGGCCGAGGTCGTCACGCGGCTCATGGTCGGCTTCCGCGACCACCTCGGCGGGGACTGGCCGTCGGAGAACGCCTTCCTGGCCGGGGTCGAGACGCTGCTCGAGGACCCGCAGACCGACTTCCTGCTCGGCGCCCCGGACGCCGACGCCCCGCCGCGCGGCGTCTGCCAGCTGCGCTTCCGGCACGGGCTGTGGCGGGCGGGCGCCGACTGCCTGCTCGAGGACCTCTTCGTGGAGGAGGCCGCGCGGGGCACCGGGCTCGGCCGCGCGCTGGTGGCCGCGGCGCGCGACCGCGCGCTCGAGCGGGGCGCGCGCCGCATGGAGCTCGACGTCAACGAGGCGAACGCGCCGGCGCTGGCCCTCTACGCCTCCTTCGGCTTCCGCAGCGAGAGCAGCGCCTTCGACGGCGCCCGGGACCTCTACATGCAGGTGCACCTGCCTCACGGCTGAGCGGGCGCGCGGAAAGCGTGACCCGTCCGGCGCCGTCACGGCGCCGGAGGGGTCACGCTTCGCCCGTCTCAGGGCGGCGGCGCGGCCATGAGCTCGACGCGGTGGCCCGCCGGGCTCGTGACGAAGGCACGGGGCGCGCCCCAGTGCTCGGTGCGCAGCTCGGGGATCCGGCCGGCCGCCGCCAGCCGCGCGCTCACCTCGGCGAAGGCCTCGGCCACCACCGCGACGTGCCCCGCGGGCGGGACCACCGGCGCGTCGTCGAACAGCAGGTGCACCTGGGTGGCGCCCCGCCGGACCCAGCGCGAGCGCGCCCGCAACTCCTCCGGAGGCTCGACCTCCGCGAAGCCGAGCAGCGCCCAGAAGGCGACCTCGGCCTCCGCGTCGGCCTCGCGGACCTCCAGCGCGACGTGCTGGACGCTCACGCTCCGCCGCCCCGGGGTGAGCGCCCGTGGGCTTCGACCCCTCCGAGGCCCGTGGGCACTCGGCGGGCGGCGGCGCGGCGCCGCGCGCGAGCCCCGGCCGCAGGCTCAGCCACCGTGGACCCGGCGGACGTTGTCGGCGTGGATCGCGAGCATGGGCCGGTCGCGCCGGGCGAGCGGCAACGCCGCCCGGCCGGCCGCGTCGCCCTGGGCGAGGGCCTGCAGGTAGGCGACGTCCTCGCGCATGAGCGCCAGCGCCCGCGTGCCGTCGATCGGCCCCCCGTGCCCGCTCACCACCCACTCCGCCCGCTCCACGTAGGGCTTCAGCCGCCCGAGCGTCGCCAGGTAGCCGTCGAGCGAGCCCTGCTCCTGCAGCCACGGCAGCTCCACGGGCGAGAGGTAGTCGCCCGGGATCAGCACCCGGGCCCAGGGGACCCAGATCGCCATCCCGTCGTGCGTGTGGCCGTCGGCGGGCAGGAGCTCGAGCGCGTCGTCCCCGAGGTCGAGCCGGCCGGGGACGGGAAGCGCCTGGACGTCGCCGAGGCGCAGCGGGCGCGCGCGCTCGACGTAGTCCTCGGCGTCGAACTCGCGCAGGCGGCGCGCCGCCTGGCCCATCTCCGCCTTCAGGCGCGCGGCGGTCGTCTCGCTCACGCCGAGCGCGGCCTCCGGGAAGGCCAGGCGCCCGAGGACGTGGTCGAAGTCCCCGTGGGTGGCCAGCAGGCCGCTGAGCCTCCAGCCCATCTGCTGCAGGAGCGTCGGGAGCGACTCGAGCTCCTCGGCGTAGAGCGGGGAGTCGACCACGAGGGTCTCCTCGCCGTGGTGCACGACGGTGCAGGTCGTCTGCCACTTCACCGAGGTGGCGACCACCACCTCGGGGTGGACCGCCAGGACCCGCACGGGCCTCAGACCCCGAGGAGCTTCGCGGCCTCCAGGAGCGACTTGACCTCGGCCGTCGGCTTCTTGGCGCCCGGCTCGAGCGTCTCGCGCCGGCGGTTGACCCAGATGACCGGGACCTTGAGCTTCACGCACGGCTCGACGTCGTGGTAGTAGCTCGAGCCGATGTGGACCCAGCCCTTCTTGGAGCCGACGCGCCGGGCGAACTCGTTGAAGTGCGCCGGATCGGGCTTGTAGGAGCGCACCTGCTGGGCGGTCACCACGAGGTCGTACTCCCCCGGGATGTGGCGCCGGGTCTGCCCGAGCAGCTTGTCGTCGACGTTGGAGACGAGGCCCGTGGAGAACGCGCCGAGGAACTTGCGCAGCTGCGGCGCGGTCTCCTTGAACGGCGCCCAGCGGGCGACGGAGTCGGGCAGGAACCCCGCGCGCGAGGGCTCGAGGGGCCAGCCGATCTCCTTGGCGATCTTCACCGCGACCTGCCGCAGCACCTCGGCGTAGAGCTCGTAGGAGCCGCCCTCGACCTCCTGGGAGAGCTGGTGGAACAGGTCGATGACCTGGTCGCGGTCCTTGTCCTCGATCGTGAAGCCGTCGCGGCCGGCCTCCTTCTTGAAGGCCTGGAAGATGCCGGTCTCCCAGTCGATCAGCGTCCCGTAGACGTCGAACGTGACCCAACTCACCTTTGCCGGCAGCGCCATAAGGCGACGCAGTGTATGACGCCGCGCCCGGACGGCCGGAGCGCTCCCGCCGCCGCGCGCCGGTAGGGTCCGCCGCCCATGGACCTCCTCGAACACCAGGGCAAGCAGCTCTTCGGCCGCCACGGCCTCGCGGTCTCCGACGGCCGGGCCGTCACCACCGTCGAGGACGCCGTCGCCGCCGCCGACGCGATCGGCTACCCCGTGGTGGTCAAGGCCCAGGTGCTGATCGGCGGGCGCGGCAAGGCCGGCGGCGTGAAGCTCGCCGCCGACGAGGCGCAGGCCCGCGAGCACGCGGGCGACATCCTCGGGCTCGACATCAAGGGCCACGTCGTGCGCACGCTGTGGATCGAGGCGGCCTCGGACATCGCCACGGAGTACTACGCCTCGGTGCTGCTCGACCGCGGCGCGAAGAAGCCGCTCGTGATGTTCAGCTCGGAGGGCGGGGTGGAGATCGAGACCGTGGCGGAGGAGACGCCCGAGAAGCTCGTGCGCGAGACCGTCGACCCGCTCGTGGGGCTCACGCGCGAGCACGCGGTCGACATCGCCACCCGCGGCGGCGCGGACGCCGACGTGGTCGAGGGCGTCGCCGACGCGCTCCTGGCCCTCTACGAGGTGTGGCTCGAGGAGGACGCGAGCCTCGCCGAGATCAACCCGCTGATCGTCACGCCCGACCGGCAGGTCAAGGCGCTCGACGCGAAGGTCACCCTCGACGACAACGCGCTCTTCCGCCACCCGGAGAACGCGGAGCTCGGCGACTCCGCCAACGCCGACCCGATCGAGGTGCGCGCCCACGAGGAGGGCGTGATCTACGTGAAGCTCGACGGGGACATCGGGATCCTCGGCAACGGGGCCGGCCTCGTGATGTCCACCCTGGACGTCGTGGCGCAGTACGGCGGCACCCCGGCCAACTTCCTGGACGCGGGCGGCGGCTCGGACGCCGCCAAGGTCAAGCAGGCGGTCGAGCTCATCCTCGAGAACCCGCAGGTCAAGGCGGTCCTGTTCAACATCTTCGGCGGCATCACCCGCTGCGACGAGGTCGCCAACGGGCTGGTCGCCGCCTTCGGCGAGCTGAAGCCGAGCGTCCCCTTCGTCGTGCGCCTGGACGGCACGAACGACGTGGCCGGGCGCAGGATCCTGGAGGAGGCCGCGCTGCCCAACGTGCACGCGGCGCGGACGATGGACGGGGCGGCCGAGCTGGTCGTCGCGCTCGCCAAGGGGGAGGCGGCATGAGCATCCTGGTCGGCAACGAGACGCGGCTGGCGGTCGCCGGCATCACGGGCCGCGAGGGCTCGTTCCACACGCTCAACAACCGCGGCTACGGCACGAACGTCGTCGGCGGGGTCAACCCCAGGAAGGCGGGCACCGACGTCGAGGGCATCCCGGTCTTCGCGAGCTGGGCGGACACGGTGGCCGAGACCGGCGCGAACGCCGCGATGATCTTCGTGCCCCCGCCGTTCGCCGCCGCCTCGGCGCAGGAGGCGGCCGAGGCGGGGGTCGAGCTCGTCGTCGTCATCACCGAGGGGATCCCCGCCCACGACGAGCTGCGCCTGTACAACACGCTGAAGCGCGACCACCCGGACACCGCCCTCGTGGGGCCGAACTGCCCCGGCATCCTCTCGCCGGGCAAGGCGAACGTCGGCATCATCCCGGCCTCCTTCTTCAAGGAGGGCAACGTCGGCGTCGTCTCGCGCTCGGGCACGCTGACCTACCAGATCGGCAACGAGCTGGCCCAGGCCGGCTTCGGCAACTCGACGATCGTCGGCATCGGCGGCGACCCCGTCCCGGGCTCCTCGTTCATCGACGTGATCGCCCGCTTCGAGGCCGACGAGCAGACCGAGCTCATCGTCATGTCCGGCGAGATCGGCGGCGACGCCGAGGAGCAGGCGGCCGCCTACATCGCCGAGCACGTGAGCAAGCCCGTCGTGGGCTACATCGCCGGCTTCACCGCGCCGGCCGGCAAGACCATGGGGCACGCGGGCGCGATCGTCTCCGGCACCGCCGGCACCGCCGCCGCGAAGGCCGAGGCGCTCGAGGCCGTCGGGGTCCGGGTCGGCCGCACGCCGACGCAGGTCGCCGAGATCGCCATGGAGACGCTCGGCCGCTAGCGGGCGTGCGCGGGGCGGACGACCCGGTCGTCCTCGCGCTGGCGGTCGCCGGGCCGGTGCTGCTCGGCCTGCTCCTGCGAGGGGCCGGCGTCGTACTTGCCGCGGTCGCCGTGGCGGGGCTCGCCGTCGCCCTCGCCGTCGACCGCGGCGAGTCCGAGCTGCTCGGCGCCGCCGTGCTCGGCGCCGCGGGCGGGCTGGCGCTCGGCCTCGCGGGCGCGCTCGTCCGCGGCGCGCTGCGGCGCGCGCGGCGGGCGCGCGCCCGGGCTCGCGACCCCGGGCCCCCGGGCGGTCAGCCCCGGTGAGAGGCTCGGCCCTCAGGGCGCCGTGGCCGGCGCCGGAGGCCCGCGGGCCTCAGCCCTCCTCGGGCCACCAGCCCATCTCCATGCTCGAGTCGTCCTCGCCGGTCACCGGAGCGCCGAAGGCCAGCAGCTCGAGGCCGTCGGGGCCCGCCTGCACCCCCCGCCAGACGCCCGGGGCGACCCGCACGGCGTCGAGGCGCCCCTCGAGCGGCACGAGCTCCTCGCCGACCTTCATCTCGCCGCCCCCGGCCAGCACGACGTAGACCTCCTCCTGCCGGCTGTGGGTGTGGCCGAACGGCAGGCGCTTGCCGGGCTTCACGGCCTGGTGCGAGACCCCGGTCTTCTCGAGCTCGAGCGCGCCCCGGGCGAAGTGCCCTTCCAGCACGTCCCCCATGCCGTGGTCGGCGGCCATGTCGGGCACCGCCCCGAGGTTCACCTTCGTCCATGCGCTCATGGCGCGGGATGCTCGCAGACTGCTAGTCGCAGGGCCCGGTGATCTCCCCCGGGTCGCGGCGCAGGCCGACCAGCGAGATCGCGCCGAGCAGGGCGGGGAAGGCGAGCTGGAAGAGGCGGTAGCCGAGCACGGCGGCGGTGCCCACGGCGACCGGCGTGCCGAACAGCGCCAGGGCGCCGACGAGCCCGCCGTCGGTGCCCCCGAGCCCGCCGGGCAGCGGGATCAGCCCGCCGAGCTGGCCGAGCACGTAGGCGAGCATGAAGGTCTGGCCGTCCGGGGAGCCGCCGAGCGCCTTGAAGGAGACCCACAGCGCCGCGGCGTCGAAGGCCATGTAGCCCACCGCCCCGCCGATCACGCCGATCCGGCCCGCCTTGAGCAGCGAGCCCGCGTCGCGGAAGCCGTCCCCGAGGGCTCCGCCGCTGAGCGCCGCCAGCCGCTTGAGGCGCCCCGCGTCGCGGCCGACCTCCTGCGCCTCGTCCTGGTGGGGCAGCACGCGCCCGAGCACGAGGACGAAGCCGAGCACGGCCGCGGCCAGGAACGCCGGGCCGAGCGTGTACTGCAGGCCGCGATCCGTGTCGAGCAGCCCCACGGCCAGCGCGACCCCGACCAGGATCGCCGTCACGAAGTTCACCCCGCTCGTGAGCACGAAGAAGGAGACGCTGCGCCGCGCGATGCGCTCCGTCGACATCCCCGCGCGCTTGAGCGCCCAGGCGCCGAGGGCCAGGCCGCCGGCCCCGCCGGTGGGCACCAGCACGTTGGTCCCCTGCTCGGCCAGCGCGATGCGGGTGCTGAGCCCCCACGGCAGCCGGCGGCAGAACGTCGGGCGGAAGCAGACCACGTAGGCCGACACGGAGGCGAGCTCGAGCACGGCGACCACGGCGAGCCACCCCGGCTTGACGTCGCGGAACGCGGTGCGGACCTGGCCGAGCCCGGGGAGCGCGACGACGAGCGCCGCGATGAGCACGGCGACGGCGCCCAGCACGAGCAGGCGCCGGCCGAGCCGGGTGTCGCCCGGGCCGTGGGCGTCGTCCGTGCCGGGCCGCTCCGGAGCGAGGTCGTAGGTGGTGGAGCTCACCCCCACAGGATCGCAGCCCGGCACCGCCGGCCCGCGCCGCTTAGGCGGGCAGGCGCCGCCAGCAGCCCGGGAGATGGTCGTCGACGAGCCCGGCCGACTGCATCAGGGCGTAGACGATCGTCGGCCCCACGAAGCGGAAGCCGAGCCGCTTGAGCTCCCGGGAGAGCGCGACCGAGGCGGGCGTGCTGGCCGGGAGCTCCGCCCGCGTCGCGGGGTGGTTGACCTGCGGCACGCCGCCGACCGCGCCCCAGAGCACCTCCTCCAGCGAGCCCCCCGCGGCGTGCAGCGCCAGCAGCGCCCGGGCGTTGGCGATCGCCGCGTCGACCTTGAGCCGGTTGCGCACGATCCCCGGGTCGGCGAGCAGCCGCGCGCGGTCGGCCTCGCCGTAGTTCGCGACGACCGCGGGCTCCCAGCCCGCGAACGCGCGGCGGTAGCCCTCGCGCTTTCGCAGGATGGTGTTCCAGGCCAGGCCCGCCTGCGCCCCCTCGAGGTTGAGCAGCTCGAAGAGCTCGCGCTCGTCCCGGGTCGGGATCCCCCACTCCTCGTCGTGGTAGCGCTCGTACTCCTCCCCGACCGCCCAGGGGCAGCGCGGCCGGCTCACCGCGCCCGCACGGCGGCGCCGAGGCGCCGCAGCCCCTCGACGATCTCCTCGGGCGGATGGGTGACGAACGAGAGCCGCAGCGTGGCGTGGTCGGCCGGGCCCGCGAAGAACGGGGCGCCGGGCACGAAGGCGACGTCGTGGCGGAGCGCGCGCTCCAGCAGCGGGGCGGCGTCGTGGCCCTCCGGCAGCCGCGCCCAGACGAACATGCCGCCGTCGGGCTCGTTCCACTGCGAACCGGCCGGCAGCGCCTCGGCCAGCCCGCCGAGCAGCGCGTCGCGGCGCGCGCGGTAGCTCGCGCGCAGGCGCTCGAGGTGGTCCTCCAGCCCCGCCGCGAGCACCGCGGCCGCCGCCATCTGGTCCACCGTGGAGGTGTGCAGGTCACCGGCCTGCTTGGCGACCGTGAGCGCCCGGCGGAGCGCCGCGGGGGCGCGCAGCCACCCGATCCGCAGCCCGGGCGCGACCACCTTGGAGAGCGAGGAGATCGCGAGCGTCCGGTCCTCGGCCCCCGGGAAGCTCCCGAGCGACGGGAGCGGCTCCCCGTCGTAGCGCAGCTCGCCGTAGGGATCGTCCTCGAGCAGCCAGAGGCCGAGCTCGCCGGCCAGGGCGGCCAGCCGGGCGCGCCCCGCCCGGCTGATCGTCCGGCCCGTCGGGTTCTGGAAGGTCGGCACGACGTAGAGGAGCTTCGGCCGGTGCTCGGCGACGAGCGCCGCGACCGCCTCGAGGTCCGGCCCGTCCTCGCCGGCGGGGACCGGCACGAGCCGCGCCCCGGCCAGGGCGAAGCTCTGCAGCGCCGCCAGGTAGGACGGATCCTCCACGAGCACCACGTCGCCCGGGTCGAGCAGCGCGCTCGCCGCCAGCCCGAGCGCCTGCTGCGAGCCCGTGGTGACGAGCACCTCGTCCGGGTGGGTCGGCAGCCCCCGCCCGCGCATGCGCTCCGCGAGCGCCTCGCGCAGCGGCAGGTGCCCCTCCGTGGTCGAGTACTGCAGCGCGCGCCCGGCGCTGCCGGCGGCCAGCGCGCCGGCGAAGGCGGCGCGCAGGGCGGCGACGTCGAAGAGCTCGGGGGCGGGCAGGCCGCCGGCGAACGAGATCACCTCGGCGCGGGCGGTGAGCGCGAGGATCTCGCGCACGGGGGAGGATCCGATCCCGGCGAGGCGCCGGGCGGGCGGCGGCGGCGGGGCGGCGGCCGGGCGCGCCGGGGTGGAGGACTCCATCACCCGGGAAAGCTATCGGCTGCGCCCGTTCCGCCCCGTCGCACCGTACACTCGCGCGCTGATGGCCCCCGACTCCCCAGCGCGTGGTGCGCGCCGGTTCTTCGGCCGCTTCTCGACTCGGCTGGTGGCGGGTCTGCTCGTGGCCTTCCTCCCCCTGACCGCGCTGCTCTCCGTGGTCCTGGTCCGCAACGCCTCCCACTCCCTCGAGCGGGTCATCCGGGCGAGCGTCCGGAGCACCGCGATCAGCACGGCTGAGCGCGTCGACCTGCGCTTCGTCGCCCGGCGCGTCGACCTGGACCGCCTGGCGCGGCAGCTCCAGGCGGTGCCGCGAGGCTCCGAGGCCGCGTTCCTGCGACGCGAGCGGGGCTCGTTCGAGACGATCCAGCTCGTGGACGGCCGCGGGCGGCTCGTCGCGGGCTCCGACGGGGCCCGCTCCCTGGCCGACCCCGGCGCCGCGTGGTTCGCGGCCGCCGTGCGCGGCGAGGAGGCGATCGCGCCGCCGTTCGCCCGCGACGGGACGCTCCGGACCCTCATCGCCCGGCGCGTCGCGACCACGGGGCGCCAGGCGGGGCGCATCCTGATCGGCGACCAGGACGAGACGGGCTTCGCCGACTACGTGTCCGGCTTCCGGCTGGGCAAGACGGGCGAGGCGGTCATCCGCGACCGCACCGGGCGGCTCATCTGGCGCACCGGGCTCGGGGATCCGGCGACCCCCCAGGAGATGGCGGCGCGCAACCCCCTCGCCGACCGCTCGACGCGGGGCGCGCCCGGGCTCGCCCTGCGCGGGGGGACCGGGACGGTCGACTTCGTCTCCTCGCTCGGAAGGGAGGCGCTCGGGGGCTACGCGCCCGCCAAGGTCCCGGGCTGGTCCGCCGACGTCCGGCAGGACAGGTCCGAGGCGTTCGCGCCGATCCGCGAGCAGCGCAACCTCGCGATCCTCGTCGGGCTGCTCGGCTCCCTGGTCGTCGGCCTGGGCGCGATCCTCTTCGCCAACCGCACCGTGCGGCCGATCCGCGCGCTCGCGCGCGACGCCCGGCACGTCGCTCGCGGCGACCTGCGGGTCCGGGCCACGCCGGCCGGGCCCGACGAGGTGGTGGACCTGAGCGAGTCGTTCAACGAGATGGTGGTGAACCTCGAGGGGCTCGCCGAGCACATCCGGGCGGCCGGCACCGAGATGTCCTCGGCCTCGGTGGAGCTCTCCTCGGCCTCGCGCGAGCTCGCCGCCACCACGAACCAGCAGAGCACCGCCGCGACCGAGACCTCCACCACGATGGAGGAGCTCGGCTCGACCTCGGCCCGGATCGCCGAGTCCGTCGACGCCGTCGCCGCGCGCGCCCAGGAGACCCAGCGCGCCCTCCACGGGGCCGAGGACGGGATGACCCGCTCGAGCGAGCGGGTGAGCTCGCTCGCCGCCCGCACGGTGGAGATCAGCCGCATCGTCACGCTCATCAACGAGATCGCGGACAAGACGAACCTTCTGGCCCTCAACGCCGCGATCGAGGCGGCGCGCGCCGGCGAGGTCGGCGCGGGCTTCGCGGTGGTGGCCGAGGAGGTGCGGCTCCTGGCCGAGCGCTCGAAGGCCGAGGCGGCCAAGATCGGCGAGATCGTCCAGCGCACGCAGACGGAGACCAACGCGACGGTCATGGCCATGGAGGAGGGCTCGAAGGAGATGCGCCGCGGCCTCGAGCTGATGGACGGCATGACCGACTCGACCAGCGAGGTCCGGCTCACCACGGACCAGCAGCGCATCGCCACCGAGCAGGTGGTGCAGACGATGGTCTCCATGTCGGGGGCGACGAAGCAGACCGCGAGCACCGCGCAGCAGGTCGCCGGCGCGGCGACCACCATCGCCGAGCTGGCGCTCGACCTCGAGCGCACGGCGCGGGTCTTCCAGACCTCGGGCGCGGCCACGCCCGGCTCGGTCGCCCTGCCGCCCGAGCCGGACGGGCCGACCACGTCTCCGCCCCGCCCGGCGCGCGCTCCGGCCCCGGGCGGCGCGACGAA
>CAXSFZ010000034.1:0-1592 GCA_964236905.1 uncultured Solirubrobacteraceae bacterium
GCCCGACGACGTGGCCCGCCCGCCCGGCGGGCACCGCGCGCACGATGGGGGCCCGCGGCAGGTGGCGCTCCGGGTGTTCGACCAGGTCCGCCGGGCCGCCGAGGGCCGCCACCATCGCGCCGAAGCGCTCCGCCGCGCGGCCGTCCTCGAGCGCCGCGCGCGCGGCGCTGGGATCCAGGCCGTGCGGGGCGAGCAGGCGCTCGGCCAGCTCGAGGGTCACCGCGAGCAGCCGGGGGTCGGCCGCGGCGGGATCGCTCAGCACGCCGATCGCCTCGGCGACCTCCAGCGCGTTGCCCGCCGTGGCCCCGAGCACGCTGTCCATGTCGGTGAGCACCGCGACGGTCGGCAGGCCGTTGGCGCCCGCGACCTCCACGAGGGCTCGCGCGAGCTCCCGCGCCTCGCCCAGGCCGGCCATGAAGGCCCCGTTCCCGTGCTTGACGTCCATGACGAGCCCGTCGAGGCCGGCCGCGAGCTTCTTGGAGAGGATCGAGGCGACGATGAGCGGGATCGACTCGACCGAGCCCGTGGCGTCGCGGATCGCGTAGAGCCGCCCGTCGGCCGGGGCGAGCTCGCCGGTCTGGCCGATGATCGCGCAGCCGACCTCCCCCACCACCCGGCGCAGGCGCTCGGGGTCGGGCTGGGTCGCGTACCCCGGGATCGCCTCGAGCTTGTCGAGCGTCCCGCCCGTGTGGCCGAGCCCGCGGCCGGAGACCATCGGCACCGCCGCCCCCGCGGCGGCCAGGATCGCGGCCAGCGGCAGCGACACCTTGTCCCCCACCCCGCCCGTCGAGTGCTTGTCCAGCACGGGCCGGTCGGTCACCGCGCGCCAGGAGAGCACCTGCCCGGAGTCGCGCATCGCGCCGGTGAGGGCCGCGCGCTCGCCGCCGTCCAGGCCGCGGAAGAAGACGGCCATGGCGAACGCGGCGACCTGCGCGTCGGAGAGGCCGCCGTCGGCGATGCCGCCGACCAGCCAGCGCAGCTCCTCGCCCGTGAGCGAGCGGCCGTCGCGCTTGGCGCGGATCAGCTCCTGGGCGAAGAGCGCCACGGCGCTAGCTCCCGGCCGCGAGCAGGTCGTCCAGGAGCGAGGACGCGCCGAGCCGGAAGCTCGCCGCGCTCGCGGTGCCCTGGAGCTGGTCGGCGAGCGTGACGTAGGCCGAGGCCTCGGCGTGGGTGCGGATGCCGCCCGCGGCCTTCACGCCCGCGCGCGAGCCGGCGACCTGGAGCAGGATCCGGGTCGCCTCCAGCGTCGCACCGGTCTCGCGCTTGCCCGTCGAGGTCTTGAGGAACGCGGCGCCCGCCTCCAGGGCCAGCTCGGCCATGATCCGGGTCTTCTCCGGGCCGGGGTGCAGGCCGGTCTCGAGGATCACCTTGAGGTGCGCGCACTCCGCCGCGCAGGCCTGCACGAGCGCGGAGACCGCACCCCAGTCCCCCTCCAGCGCCGCCCGCCACGGCGCCACGACGTCCACCTCGTCGGCGCCCTCGTCCACGGCGGCGGCGTGCAGCTCACCAAGCTCCTTGCCCAGATGGGAAAGAAGAGCGAGTTCGTCGCCGGCCTGCGCATCACCGATGCCGAAACCCGCGATGCCGCGATT
>CAXSFZ010000034.1:1602-5896 GCA_964236905.1 uncultured Solirubrobacteraceae bacterium
CACGGTGGCGATGCGCACCCCCGTGCCCTCGAGCCGCTCGGAGGCGAGCGCCACGAAGGCGGGCAGCACGCACACGGCCGCGACCGGGCCGCGGACGGTGACCGCGCGCTCGCACAGCGCACCGACCCGGGCGTCCGTGTCGTCCTCGTTGAGGCTCGTCAGGTCGACCAGCCCGATGATGCGGTCGGCCTCGACCATGGCGCTCAGAGCTCCTGCAGGAAGCGGGGGACGAGACGGGCGAGGTCCTGCGCGCCCAGCGCGGCGGCGGCGAGGGTTCCCTCGTGGGAGAGCGCCTCGCCGGAGAGCCCCTCGGCGAGGTTCGTGATGCAGGAGATCGCGGCCACCCGCAGCCCGCAGTGGACCGCCGCGATCGCCTCCGGCACGGTCGACATGCCCACGGCGTCGGCGCCGAGCGCCCGGAACGCGCGGATCTCCGCGGGGGTCTCGAAGGTGGGGCCGCTGACCGCGAGGTAGACGCCGTCGGCCAGCGCGATGGCCTCGGCCTCGGCGGCGGCGTGCAGGCGGGCGCGGAGCTCGGCGTCGTAGGCGGCGCCCAGCGCGACGAACCGGGGCCCGACGCCCTCGTCGTTCGGGCCGATCAGCGGGTTCGTGCCCATGAGGTTGATGTGGTCGCTCAGCGCCATGAGCCGGCCGGGGCCGACCTCGGGGACGAGCGACCCGGCGGCGTTGGTGAGGAGCACGAGCTCGGCCCCGAGCGCGCGGAGCGCGCGCACCGGGGCGGCAAGCGCCGCCGGCGCGACGCCCTCGTAGAGGTGGGCGCGGCCCTCGAGCACCGCCACGGGGACGCCGGCGAGCGTCCCGAGGTGGAGCGTGCGCGCGTGCCCGGCGACGCCGCCCTGCGGGAAGCCCGGCAGCTCGGCGTAGGGGAAGCGCACGGCGTCCTCGACCGCGTCGGCGATCGCGCCGAGCCCGGAGCCGAGGACAAGGCCGACGCGCGGCACCAGCGCGGTGCGCGCGCGGACGTGCGCGGCCGCGGCGCTCACGCCGCGCCCGTCTGCGGGAGGTCGGCCGCGCCGAAGCCGAGCGGGAGCAGCTCGCCGAGGGACACGGTGCGCCGGACGCCCTCGGGCCCGCAGAGGTGCACCGGGGTCCCGGGCCCGGCGAACTCGCCGAGGCGCTGGCGGCAGCCGCCGCACGGCGTGGTCAGCGCGGAGTCACCGAGCACGACGATCTCCAGCACGCGGGTGCCGCCCGCGGCCACCAGGGCGCCGAGCGCGCTCGTCTCGGCGCACTGGCCCTGCGGGTAGGCGGCGTTCTCGACGTTCGGCCCCGCGTGCAGGCCGCCACGCTCGTCCCGCAGCGCGGCGCCCACCCGGAAGCGCGAGTAGGGCGCGTGGGCGCGCTCGCGGGCACGGCGCGCGAGCTGCACGAGCCGCGGGGTCGCCGCGCCGCCGGCGAGCAGCAGCGCCGCGTACCCCTCGGGGACGAGCCGGTCGTCCCCGAGCCCCAGGGGGCCGCGGATCCGCGCGAGCTCCGCGTGCTCGGCCGCCAGGTCGGAGCCCTCGGGGGCGACGGCCTCGAGCTCGACGAACCGGCCGAGCCCGGCGACGTCGTCGAGGTGGATCCGGGTGGCGCCGAGCTGCAGCAGGCGCCGGCGCTTCTCCACCACGACCGTGGTGCCGAGCGCGGCGTCGAGCGCGGCGAGCAGCGCCGCGGGCTCCGGGGCCTCGACCCGGCGGTAGGTGCTCGTGCGGGCCCGCGCCGCGTCCGGGCGCTCGTAGGCGATCAGCTCGGCGGGGCGCCCCTCCTCCTCCCGGAGCTTCAGGCGCCCCTCGCGGGCGGCGAAGTAGGTGTCGCGCTGCACGAGCTCGCCGTGGTCGTGCGCGCCGAGCGCGAGCGCGGCGGCCAGCGTGGCGGCGGGCTCCGGGTCGCGGCCCTTGAGCTCGACGTTGCGGTGGGCGGCGGCCATCGGCCCCGACGCTAGCGGGCGCCGCCGGTGGGCGGGCCCCGCGGCCGCCAGCGCGTAGGCTCGGCGCCATGGAGGGCCTCACCGTCGTCGACCACCCGCTGCTCGCGCGGCACGTCGCGGTCCTGCGCTCGGCCGAGACCGCCCGCGAGCAGTTCCGCCACGCGCTCGGCGAGGCGGCGGCGATCCTCGCCTACGAGGCCACCCGCGACGTCGCCCGCGAGGACTTCCACGTCCTCACCCCGCTGGAGCCCGCCGCCGCCCAGCGTCCGGCCCGGCCGATCGCCGTGGTGGCCATCCTGCGCGCCGGGCTCGGGATGGTCGACGGCTTCCTCCGCCTGGTTCCCGACGCGGCGATCGGCCACCTCGGGATGCGCCGCAACGAGGAGACGCTCGAGCCCGAGGCGTACTACGAGTCGCTGCCGGAGGTCATCGGCGAGGCGACCACCTTCGTCGTCGACCCCATGCTCGCCACGGGCGGCTCCGCGGTGGCGGCGCTCACCCGCCTGCGCGCGGCCGGCGCCGTCGACCTGCGCCTGGTCTGCCTGGTGGCCGCGCCGGAGGGCGTGGAGCGGGTGCGGGCCGCGATGCCCGAGCTGCCCGCCGTCGTCGTCGCGGCGCTCGACCGCGGCCTGGACGGACGGGGCTTCATCCGGCCGGGCCTCGGGGACGCCGGCGACCGCATCTTCGGCACGGAATGAGCGCGGTCCTCTTCGACCTCGACGGGACGCTCGTGGACTCCCGCCCGGGGATCGTCGCGGCGCTGAACGCGACCCTGGCCGAGCTGGGCGAGCCCGAGCTGCCGGAGGCCGCGCTCGTGCCGCGCATCGGGCCGCCCATCGAGGAGACCTGGGCCGAGCTGCTGCGGCGCCCACAGGACGCGGTCGCCGGGGTGGTCGCGGCCTACCGCGAGCGCTACGCGGAGCTCATGCTCGACGGCACGGACGTCCACCCCGGGATCCCCCGGCTGCTCGAGGCGCTCGCGGCCGACGGCCACCTGCTGGCGGTCGCGACCTCCAAGGCGCAGCCGCTCGCGCAGGAGCTGCTCGCCCACCTCGGCCTCGACGGCGCCTTCGCCGCCGTGCGCGGGCCGGTCCCACCCGCGGCCGAGCCCAAGGCGGCGACCGTCGGCCGCGCGCTGGAGGCGCTCGGCCTGGCCGCGGGCGCCGACGCCGTGCTCGTGGGGGACCGCCACCACGACGTCGAGGGCGGCCACGCCCACGGGCTCGCGGTCATCGGGGCGGGCTGGGGCTACGGCAGCCGGGAGGAGCTCGAGGCCGCGGGCGCCGTCGCGGTCGCGGCGGCCCCCGCCGGCGTCCTCGCGCTCGTGCGCGCCCGCTGAGCGCGGGCCGCGGGCGTACGGCTCCAGCGCGCGCGGCCGCCGGCGGCCACCGCGGTGGCCCGGGTGGGCGCCGGGCTCCTGTCCCGCGCTACGTGCTCGCCGGCTTGCGGGCCGCGGGCTTGCGCGCGGCACCGGCCCGCTTGGTGGCGGTCCCCGTCTTGGCCGGCGTGGCGGCCCGCGCGGCCGCCGAGGTCCGCTTGGTGGCCGCGGTGCGGCTCGCGCTGGCGCGGGCACTGGGCGCCGCGGCCTTCGCGCCGCTCCGGCGCGACGGGGCGCGAATGGGGGCCGAGGCCTCCTCGCCGGTGATCGCGGCCGCGGCGCGAGCGGTCTCCAGGCGCTCGACGCGCTGCGCCATCACGGCGAGCTCGGCGCGCAGGCCCTTCACGTCCTCGGCCGTGGCCGGCCGCGCGTCCTCGAGCGCGTCGCGCAGCCGCGTGATGTTGCCCACGAGCTCGTCGGCGATCTCCGTGGCGCGCCCGCGGGTCAGCTGGCCGGCGTCGGCGGTCGCCTGCGCGGTGGCCTGGAAGGCCTGGTCGACGGCCGAGCGCACGGTCTCGGCCCGGCTCTTCTCCTTCTTGGCGTCCTTCTTCTTGGCCATGCCCCGAGCCTATCCTGTGGCGCTCGTGGCCCTCCACCTCCAGCCCACGGCCGCCTCGGCGCCCCGTGCGCTCCTTCCCGGCGACCCCGGCCGCGCGCTCACCCTGGCCCAGCTCCTGCTCGAGCGCCCGGTGATGTCCAACCACGCTCGCGGCCTCTGGGGCTACACGGGCACGGCGGCGGACGGCGAGCCCCTGACGATCCAGGCGACGGGCATCGGCGGCCCGAGCACGGCGGCGGTGCTCGAGGACCTGGCGGGGCTCGGCCTGCGCACCGCGCTCCGGGTCGGCAGCTGCCGCGCGGACGGCCCGGGAGAGCTCGGGCGGCTGGTGCAGGTGGGTCGGGCCCGGGGCGAGGACGGCGTGTCCGTCACGGCCGGTGCGGCGGCGGTGCGCAAGACCTCCTTCCGGATCTTGCCGACGCTCGTG
>CAXSFZ010000034.1:5906-38485 GCA_964236905.1 uncultured Solirubrobacteraceae bacterium
CGGCGGCGGTGCAGCCCGACCCCGAGTACGCGGGCGACGCGGAGGTGCTCACCCGCGACCGCCTGGAGCCCGGCCCGACGCTCGTCGCCCCCTACGCCGACCGCACCACCGCGCCGTTCCTCGTGGTCGCCCGCCAGCTCGGCCTGCGCTGCGGCGCGCTGCTGGCGGTCACGAGCGACGCGACGGGCGCGCGGCTCGACGCGGAGGCGCTGCTGGCCGCCGAGCACGCCCTCGGGCACGCGGCGGCGGCGCTCCTCGGGCTGGCCCGGCGGGCGTCGGCCGCCTGATGCCGCTCTCCGTCCAGCTCGGGCTGCTGCTCGCGGTGGCGACCGCGTTCGTCTCGATCCTGGGGTTCCTGTTCAAGCACCGCGGGGCGGTGGGCGCGCCGGCCATCGACGCCCGGCACCCCGTGCGCTCGACCGTCGCGCTCTTCGCCAACCGGTGGTGGACCCTCGGGATCGTCGTGGCCACGGGCTCCTGGTTCCTCCACACGGGGGCGCTCGCGCTGGCTCCGATCACCCTGGTCCAGTCGACGATCGCGGGCGGGCTCGTGCTGCTCACCGTGGTGGCCGAGAAGCTCTTCCACCTCCCGGTGACCCGGCGCGAGTGGATCGGCGTCGCGCTCACCGCGCTCGGCCTGGCCTTCCTGGCGGCGACCCTCGGCGACACGGGCGACCAGAAGCACTCCGATTACGAGCTGGGGACGCTCGCGCTGTACGTCGGCGCGCTCGCCGCGCTCTCGATCCCGCTCCTGGCCGCGGCGCAGCGGCCGGCGCTCCGGCCGCGCGCCGGGACCCTCCTGGCCGCCGCCGCCGGGCTGCAGTGGGGCGCCTCCGACGTGACGATCAAGGCGGGAACCGGAGACCTGGCCGACGGCTCGGTGCTGGTGGCGGTTCCCCTGGCGCTCGCGATCCTCGGGCTCTCGCTGGTCGGGCTGGTCGTGAGCGCCCGGTCGCTCCAGCTGGGCCAGGCGGTGCCGGTGATCGCGGTCACGAGCGCCGCGGCGAACCTGACGACAATCGCCTCCGGCCTCGTGGTCTTCGGCGAGCCGCTGCCCGACGGCGGGACGGCGGTGGCCCTCCGGATCCTCGCGCTCGGGCTCGTGGTGGTCGCCGCGGCCCTCACGCCCGGGCCGGTCGAGGTGGCGCGGCTCGAGCCGCAGCCCGAACCGGTTTAAGGACGGCTCGAGCCGGCGCGCCGACCCACGGGCGCGCACCGTGGGAACCGGTGCGCGGCGCGGGCGGGCGGGGCGCGCCGCCCTATCTATACGTCGGCGGGGCCGTAGACGCTGGCGTCGAAGAACGAGAACCCGTACGGCGTCGCCCGCGTGAGCCCGAGCACCCGCACGTACCGCGCGCTGCGCGCGGTGAACGTCGTGCGCTTCACCCCCGCCGCGGTCAAGCTCACGCTCGCCGCGTCACTGAACGTCTTGCCGTCCGTCGAGGTCTGCACCTTGTAGCTCTTCGCGAACGCCGCCTCCCAGTTGAGCTCCACCGTGTCGACCATCCGCGCACTCCCCAGATCCACCTGCCACCACTGGTTGTCCGCGAACGCCGAACTCCACCGCGTGCTCCCGTTCCCGTCCACCGCCTTCCCCGGCTCCAACCCCGTGTCCTCCACGCTCAACGCCGTCGCCGGCTGCCCCAACGCCTTATCCGTCGCGGTCGGCGTCGGCGTCGGGGTGGGCGTCGGCGTCGGCGTCGGCGTCGGTGTCGGTGTGGTGGTGTCGGCGGGGCCGTAGACGCTGGCGTCGAAGAACGAGAACCCGTACGGCGTCGCCCGCGTGAGCCCGAGCACCCGCACGTACCGCGCGCTGCGCGCGGTGAACGTCGTGCGCTTCACCCCCGCCGCGGTCAAGCTCACGCTCGCCGCGTCACTGAACGTCTTGCCGTCCGTCGAGGTCTGCACCTTGTAGCTCTTCGCGAACGCCGCCTCCCAGTTGAGCTCCACCGTGTCGACCATCCGCGCACTCCCCAGATCCACCTGCCACCACTGGTTGTCCGCGAACGCCGAACTCCACCGCGTGCTCCCGTTCCCGTCCACCGCCTTCCCCGGCTCCAACCCCGTGTCCTCCACGCTCAACGCCGTCGCCGGCTGCCCCAACGCCTTATCCGTCGCGGTCGGCGTCGGCGTCGGCGTCGGGGTGGGCGTCGGCGTCGGCGTCGGCGTCGGCGTCGGCGTCGCGTCGAGCTTGACCTGGACCATCCGCGCCACCGACGGCACGCCCTTCGCGTTGACCACGAAGAGCATGTAGTAGCCGGGGGGCGCGATGTTGGCGTCCTTCGGGGCCGTGGCGCTCAGCGTCCCGGCCCCGGCGGTGAAGCTGAGCGGCACGTACCGCTGCTCCATGTTGTCGGAGTGGGTGACCGCCCCCAGCCGCATGAGCGCGACCTTGCGCACCGACGCGGCGTCGCCCGTGGTGATCTGCAGCTGGCCGCCGTAGGAGGCGGTGGCCGGTGCGGCGTCGATCGTCGGCCGCGGCGCCGGGCTGCCGTCGGCGGCGAAGAGGTAGGGCGGCGTGAAGATCTCCGCGTTCTTGGCGAGGTAGCCGACCTGGTCGCACACGCCGCACAGGCCGCCGCCGGCCGAGAGGACCCGGCCGTCCGGCAGGAGCAGCGCCGTGGAGTGGTACTGGCGGGTCACCTGCATCGCCGCGAGGGTGGTCCACTTCCCGGTGGCCGGATCCCAGCGCTCCGCGGGGTACACGCCGTTGTTGAGGTCGACGAGCTCCGCGCCCGAGGAGTTCCCCCCCGTGGCCAGGACGCTGCCGTCGGCGAGCACCGTCAGGTTGTGCTGGCGGCGCCCGTAGGCCATCGGCTCGGTGGCGGTCACCTTGGGCGCGGCGCCGTTGAGGTCGATGACCCGCGCGTCCTTCGTGGACGGCCCGCCGCCCGCCACGAGCGTCTTGCCGATGTCATAGAGCGCGTGCCCCCCGTAGCTGCGGTCGATGGTGTCCCGCTGGCTGTGTTCCTCCCAGGTCCCGGTGCCCTTCGTGTCGAGCGACTTGAGGGTCGGGTCGGGCCCCGAGGAGAACGTGCGGCCGTCCGGCGCGACGTCCATCCAGGGGTACAGCGGCAGCGCCCGGACCGCCGTGCTGAGCGAGCGCAGCGTCCCGTCCGTCTTGCGCACCTCCGGCGTGTCGACCCGGCCCGAGGTGATGAGCATCTCGCCGTTGGCCTCGGGGGTGACCGTCGGGTACCAGCGGCCGGCGGCCATGTCCGCCCCCCGGCTCCAGGAGTTGGTGGCCGCGTCGAAGACGTGGGTCTGCACGATCCCGTTGAGCTGCTGGTCCTTGTTCCCGCCGGCGATGTAGAGCCGGCCGTCCATGAGGTGCGCCAGCCCGCTGCAGAAGATGTTGAAGCCGGTGTTGACGTCGACCTCCGTCTGGCTGTCGGTGGTCGGATCCCAGACCGTCGCCTGCGAGAACGACTGGTCGGGGAAGCTCTCCGTGGCCCCGTCGCCGACCGAGGAGTACGCGAGGACCTTGCCGTTGGGCATGAGCGCGACGTGGACGCCCACCACCGGCCAGCTCTTCACCGGGCCCCAGCTGCCGACGTTCTGCGGGGCGCCGGCGACGGCCTCCTGGGCGACCGCCGCGTCGCGCGAGGTGGCGGCGCTCGTGCGCTGCGTCAGCGCCCGCTCCTGCGCCGGCGTGTGGGTGACGGCGTCCTGCTCGGCGTGGCCGGCGGCCGTGTCGACGTCGGCCGCCGCCCGGGCGCTCGTGGCGGACGTCGCGAGGAGCAGGACGGTCAGGGCGGAGGTGGCGAGATGGCGCGCGCGCATGGGTCCGCGCAGGGGACCCCACTCCGATGCCCCGGAACACCGTCCGATCGGAGGACGAGCCGGATGAGGCGCGCTGCCCCGATCGGTCAGATCACGGTGCGCCGCCCGCGGCCGCGCCGCGGGTCAGGTCGCAGGTCAGTCGGCGACCTCGAGCCGCTCCTGGTTGCGGGAGAGCGGCTCGGTGGCCTCGGGCAGCGCCGTGTGGATGGCGGCGAGCTCCTTCGCGATGCCCGCGAGCTGGCCCTCGATGGCGTCGAGGCGCTGCTCGATCGCCGTGGAGCCGTTCAGGCGGGTGAGGGTCTCGTCCAGGCGATCGACGCCGTCCTCGATGCCCTCGAGGCGCTGGGAGACCGAGCGGACCCGGCGGGTGAGGCGCTCGAGGTCGGCGGCCGAGGGGATGTTGAGCGCCCCGAACGCGACCTCCTGGGCCTGGGTCGCCTTCTCGCGCGCCTCGAACGCCCGAGCTATCGCACCGTTGACCAGTGGGTTGGAGAGCAGGTCCTGCGCCAGCTTGCCCAGCGCCTCCTCGCCCTGCTTGGTCACGCGCTCGCGGAAGTCCGGGTTCTCGGCCATGTCGGCTCAAGGGTACCGGCCTGCGGGCCGATGAACGGTTGGCGATCGCGGTCACGACGGAGCGGCCGGTACCGTGCGGTTCGCGGCCGGGAGGCCTGGTACGGTCACCGCGTTCTCGGCCCTGGATGGGCCGCTGGAAGGGGAGTCGCAGGGCCCCATGCACAAGCGCAAGCTGCTCATCGGACTGGCCACCGCCGGGGCCCTCTCGGCCGGGTTCGGGCCGTCGGTCGCCCCCGCGTCGGCGGCGCTGCGCACCCTCGACGTCACGCTCCTCGGCGGAAGGGTCGTCCGCGTGACCCTGGACGTGCCGCCGGACACCCCGCTCGACGAGCTCGAGATCCCCGGCATCACGGTGCCCGTGGTCTCCATCACGGAGGTCCCAGGCCCCGCGCCCGACCCGAGCGCCGCCGGCCCCGCCTCGGGCACGACGGCAGGCGCCGGCGCCTCCGGCCCGACGGGCGCCACCTCCCCGAGCGGGCCCACCGGGCCCACGGGCCGGCAGGCGGCGGCGAAGGACGACGCCCGGTCGCGGCGGGCGCAGGAGGCGAGCCGAGCGGCCCGCCGCCGTGCGCGCGCGGCGACCGCGAGGCAGAAGGCGGCGGCCCGCCGGCGGCGCCGGCTCGCCGAGAAGGCCCAGGAGGAGGCCGTCGCCCGCGCGCGGCGCGCCGGAGCCGACGCCGCGCCCGCGCCCGTCACGGCGGGCGACGCGTTCGCACTGCCGGGCGGCACCGCGGTCGGGGTCCCGAACTTCTTCATCGAGCGCTTCCGGATCCCGCCGTTCCTGCTGCCCATCTACCAGGCCGCGGGCATCCAGTACGGCGTGCGCTGGGAGGTGCTGGCGGCGATCAACGAGATCGAGACGGACTACGGCCGCAACCTCAACGTCTCCACGGCGGGCGCGCTCGGCTGGATGCAGTTCATGCCGGCGACCTGGGAGCAGTACGGCGTCGACGCCAACGACGACGCCAAGCGGGATCCCTACAACCCGGTGGACGCCATCTTCGCCTCGGCGCGCTACCTCAAGGCCGCCGGGGCCGCCACGGACATCCGCAAGGCGATCTTCGCCTACAACCACGCGGACTGGTACGTCGACTCGGTGCTCATGCGGGCGCGCCTGATCGGCGGGCTGCCGGCGGAGCTCGTCGGCTCGCTGACCGGGCTGACCCAGGGCCACTTCCCGGTGCACGCCGTCGCGCGCTACGCCGAGGGCCTGTCGGCCGCGGACGCGCACCGGCGGGTCGCCCGCGGCCGGAACGCCGCGATGCCGGTCGAGTCCTCCGCCCGGCGGACGGGCATCGACATCTTCGCGAAGGCCGGCTCCCCGGTCATCGCGGTGCAGGACGCCACGGTCACCGACATCGGCACGAGCAAGCGGCTCGGCCGGTACGTCAAGATCCGCGACGTGTACGGCAACACGTACACCTACGGCGGGCTCAAGCGGCTCGCCGTCGCCTACCCCGTCCCGAAGGAGAAGGCGGTCCCGCGCAGGCAGGCCGAGGCGGCGCCGGAGCTCCCGAAGGACCCCAGGCCGCAGGCGGCGGCCAGCGCCGGCCGGCAGGTCGCGTCGAGCCGCGCGACGCGGAGGGTCAGCGCGCGGCGGGTCCCGGTCACCGCGACGCGGCGGCCCGAGGTGGCCAAGGAGCGGCTCTTCGCGAACCCGCGGCTTCCCGCGGCCTTCGCCCACGGCGGCCAGGAGCAGCTGCTGAACGCGGACGGCGCGTCGACGACCTTCAAGAGCTACTTCACCGAGGTGTACGGCCTCAAGCGCTCCGAGGTGACGCTCAAGCCGCTCAAGCGCGGCTCCAGGCTCATCGCCGGCACGATCCTGGGGCGCATCGGGCGGACGTCGCGCACCCGGTCCCCGCACGTGCGCTTCGAGGTGCGGCCGGCCGGAGCCGGGGCTCCCCGCATCGACCCGAAGCCGATCCTCGACGGCTGGAAGCTCCTCGAGTCCACCTCCGTCTACCGCGCCGGGGGGGAGGGCTCCCTGCTCGGGGCCGACGCGCACACCCCGTCCATCGGCCAGCTCCTGCTCATGAGCAAGGAGGCCCTGCAGCGCCGCGTGCTCGCCGACAGCCGGGTCGACATCTACGCGGGTGGGCGCCGGGACATCGCCGCGGGCGCGATCGACCGTCGGGTGCTCGCCACCCTCGAGTTCCTCACCGCCTCGGGCCTGCGGCCGACGATCTCCTCGCTGAAGTCGGGCCACTCGTTCCTGACCGCCTCCGGCAACGTGTCGGAGCACTCCGCCGGCTCGGCGATGGACATCGCCGCGATCAACGGGATCCCGATCGCGGGCCACCAGGGCGCGGGCTCGATCACCGACACCACGATCCGGCGCCTGCTGACGCTGCAGGGGACGATGAAGCCGCATCAGATCATCTCGCTCATGACCTTCGACGGTGCCGACAACACGCTGTCCCTGCCCGACCACGCCGACCACATCCACGTCGGCTTCCGCCCCGACGACGTCGCGGGCACCAAGGATCCGGACGCGGTGCTCAAGCCGAGCCAGTGGCTGAAGCTGATCGGTCGCCTCGGCACCCTCGAGAACCCGACGGTGCTGACCCGGCCCTCGTCCGCCGCCCTCCCGGCCAAGCCCGCGCGCGGCAGCGAGGCCCACGCCGGCGAGTAGGGCGAGTGCGGGCGTGAGCACGCCCGCGGGCCCGCTCTTCCGGTTCGTGCAGGCCGAGTACCCCTGGGCGCTCGGCCCGGCGGACGGGCGCTACGTGCTGCGCGGGCACGCCGGCATCCCCTCCCACGTGCTCGTGCTCGCGACCCTCGGGGCGCCCGAGCGGCGCACGCTGCTCGCGCGGCGCCGGCGGGGGGTGCGGCGCGTCACGGCCCCCGCCGAGCCGACGCCGGTCCTCACCGCGCGGGCGACGCTGGTGGCGGCGACGCCGTTCGCCACCGCGGCCGACGCGGAACGGTGGCGGCGCGAGGTCGACGCGGAGGCCGAGGCGGCGGAGGCGCTGCGGGTGCTCAACCGCGTCCTGCACGCCTACCGGGCGGCGGCCGCCGACCCCCACGTCCGCGAGGTCGCGCGTCACGCTGCGTTGGCGCTGCGGGTGGGGCTCGGCGAGGGAGAGCCGCTTGCCCACGGGCACTGGAGCAGCGCGGTCGAGCTTCCGCGAGGCGGCGGGCGGCCGGCCCCGGCGCGCTCGTCGACGGTGCTGCGCCCGCAGGAGCGGCTTGCGGCGGTGCTCGGGGGGCGCGACGTCGCGCTCGCCTGCGAGGAGCTGACGCTGCGTGCCCGCGCCGACGCCGACGCCGGGCGGCTGCGGGAGGCGGCGCTCCAGCTCCGCGTGGCGCTCGAGAGCGCGCTGGCCGAGCTCGCCCCGTGGGCCGACCGCGAGGCGGTGGGGCGCCGGGTCGGGGCGCTCCGCGAGGAGCGGGCGAGCGTCGCCGCGGCGGCGAACATGGCCGTCGACGGCGGCCTGGACGACGAGACGGCCGGCGAGGTGCTGCGCGTCCTCGCGCTGCTGGAGGCGGCGCTCCGCGCCCGCACGGCCGTCGGGCTCGAGTAGCGGAACTCCCGGGGTGCTCGCCAGTTGCAGGGGCGAGAGTCACCCCCAATCTAGGAGCAGAGCATGAGCAAGGACCAGGAGCAGAGCGCCGCCGGCCGGCGGCATGCGGGCCGGACGGGCGTGCGCCTGCGCCACGTCGTGGTCGCCGCGGGCATCATCGGCGTGGTCGCCGCACCCGTCGGCGTCGCCGCGACGGGCGGTGGGCTGCGCGAGGGCGTGCGCAACGGGACGACGACCAAGGAGACGCAGATTATCGGCCGCGTCACCTCCGTGACGACGCCCACCGGCGGCTACGTGACCCGGCAGTCCAACCTCTCGGGCTCCGGGGGTGGCGCGATCTACGGCTGCCGCACCGGCCCGGGCGGGTCCACGGCCCGTCCCCCGCGCAACCCGTGCGTCCGCGGCAGCAACATCCGCAGCGGCCTGGCCTTCGAGTTCGATTCCCGCGGCGCGGTGATCGGCACCTTCACGGCCGGTGCGGGCGGGGACACGAAGAAGCCGTTCACGACCAACGCGACGGGGGTGGCGACTGGCCTCAACGCGGACCGGGTCGATGGGTTCGACGCGGCGCAGCTCTCGGCCGACGCCACGACGAAGGCGGCCGCCGACGCCACGGCGAAGGCGGCCGCGGCGACGACGCGCTGGGCGCTCGTCGACGAGCAGGGCCGCATCGTCGAGCAGTCGGGCGGCTTCACGGTGGCGAGCTTCGGCGCCAACGCGAACGTCTACCTGAACGCGGGCTCCTCCCTGATCGGCAAGGGGCTGTCGGCGACCATCGCCGCGCAGAACAAGGCGGACGTCGACGGCGACGGCGTCGATTCGGCCGGCGAGGACAACTTCAACGGCGAGGTCTCGGTCGCCCGGTGCAACAGCGCCGCGGTCGCCTGCGCGCCCGACGGGACGAACAACGACAACACGCTGGTGGTCCGGGCCTCGAACTCCGACGGCACGGCGACGACGGCGACGACGCGCAAGCGCTTCTACGTCGAGGTGACCGGCTGAAGCACGCCCCGGCGGGCGGAAGGTGCCAGGCACCTTCCGCCCGCTTGCGGGTCAACGGTGCCTGGCACCGCCTGCCCGCGGGCGAAAGGTGCCTGGCACCGTTGGCCCGGCGGGCAAGGCGCTCGGAGGCGTCGCTAGCGTCCCCGCCACGCCGGCGTGCGCTTGCCGAGGAACGCGGCGATGCCCTCCTCGGCGTCCTCGCTGGCGAACACCGTGGCGAAGCCCGCCTTCTCCGCGGCGATGCCCTCGTCCAGGTCGGACCGGGCGGAGACGCGCTTGATCTGCTCCACCGCGAGCGGCGCCTGGCCGGCGAGCCGGCGCGCCCAGGCCAGCGCGGTGTCGAGCAGCTCGTGGTCGACCACGACGCGGTTGGCGAGGCCGAGCTCGTAGGCCTCGGTGGCCGAGATCGCGTCACCCACGAGGTTCATCTCGAGCGCCTTGTTCGTCCCGACGAGCCGCGGGAGCCGCTGGGTGCCGCCGAAGCCGGGGATGATGCCGAGCTTGATCTCGGGCTGGCCGAAGGTCGCCGACTGGGCGGCGATCCGCACGTCGCAGGCCATCGCGAGCTCGCAGCCGCCGCCGAAGGCGAGGCCGTTGACCGCGGCGATCGTCACCATGGAGCTCTGCTCGAACGCCCGCAGGATGGCGTGCGCGCGGTCGAGCAGCTCCCGCCCGCCGGCCTCGTCCATCTGGCTGAAGGCCTTGAGGTCGGCGCCCGCGCTGAACAGCAGCGGGTTGCCCGAGGCGATGACGAGCGCCCGCAGGCCGCGCTCGACGGCCGCGGCGTGGACCTTCCCGAGATCCTCGACGACCGTGGGCGCGATCGCGTTCATCTGGCCGTTGGCGAGCCAGGCGATCCCGACCTCGCCCCGGGTCTCGAGCTTCACGACCTCCCCGACCGGGTCCGCGTCGAACCGCGGCCAGGCGTAGAAGCCCTGCCCACTCCTCTGTCCGAGGCGCCCCTGGGCGACCAGGCGCCGCAGGATGCGCGGCGGGGCGAAGCGCTCGCCGTGGGACTCCTCGGCGGCCTCGAGGCGCTCCAGGACGGTGTCGAGCCCCTCCATGTCCGCCCTCATGAACGGCGGGAAGAGCCCCCGACGGGGGTCGAGGCCGGCGCCGGCCATCATGCCGACGTCGATGTCGCGGTGGGTGGCCACGCGCTCCTCGAGGACGAGCGCCGCCTCGACGAAGGTCTTCAGGACCAGGAGCTCGACGAGCTCGGCCACGTCGGGCTCCGCGTCGCCCGGGATGTTCACGGCGCCCTGCGCGCCGTAGCAGCCCTCGCCGCCGCTCTTCGCGCCGAGCTTGCCCTCGGCGACGAGCCGCGCCATCCCGTCGGGCACGTGGAAGCGGCCGGTCTCCCCCTCGAGGTCGTAGGAGGCGTGGAGGTGCTCGGCGACGTGGAGCACCGTGTCGAGGCCGAGCAGGTCGACGAGGACGTACGGCCCCATCGGGACGACGTTTGCCGCGCTCACGCCCTCGTCGATCGCCTTGATCGAGAGCCCCTTGGCCTCCTGCTCGCGCCAGATCTCCGCGATGCCGGAGTTCAGGATGCGGTTGACCACGAAGCCGGGGACCTCCGCGCAGGTGATCGGGCTCTTCTTGATCGCCTGGGCGAAGTTCACGGCCGCCTGCGTGGTCTCGGGCGCGGTCTCCTCTCCCTCGACCACCTCGATGAGCGGCATGACCGAGGCGGGGTAGAAGTAGTGGAAGCCGACGACCTTCTCCGGGCGCAGCGTCGCGTCGGCGATCTCGGAGATCGACAGCGACGAGGTGTTCGAGGCGAGGATCGCGTGGCCGGGGGTCACCGCGTCGAGCTCGGCGAAGACGGCCTGCTTGAGCTCCATCCGCTCGGGCACCGCCTCGACGACGAGGTCCACGTCGCCGAACCCGGTGTAGTCCAGCGTGCCGGTGATGCGGGCCATGACGGCGTCGACCTCGGCCGCCGCCTGCTCCTCGGTGAGCTTGCCCTTCTTCACGCGCCCGGCCACCGAGCCCGCGGTGACGCTCCGCGCCTCCTCGAGCCCGTGGTCGACCAGCTCCTGCCGGACGTCCTTCAGGACGACGGGGATCCCGGCGGCCGCGATGGTCTGGGCGATCTGGCCGCCCATGGTGCCGGCGCCGACGACGGCGGCTCGGAAGACGAACATGGCCCGGATCCTATGGAGCGGTGGTCGCCGACGCCCGCTCGTCGTCGAGGTCCGCGAGCCGTTCGATGCGGTAGCGCACGAGCGTCCGGCGCAGCGCCTCCCCGACGCTCCGGCGCACGAGGACCCAGTCCTTGAGCGGGCTCGGCTCCTTGAGGGTCCAGGCGAGGGAGACGGTGACGCGGACCAGGTCGCCGCCGGCGGCGACGAAGGCGACGACCTGCGTCCCGCGCAGCTGCGCGTCCTCGACGTAGGTGGTCTGGCCGACCCGCGCCCCGAACGCGTCGACCGTCTCGCTGACCCGCCCCCGCCCACCGGGCGGCCCCTCCCACTGCACGCGCGCACCGAGCTCCGGCCAGGCGCCGTCGACCTGCACGAGGTGGCCGAAGCCCTCGAGGAAGCTCGCGCGACGGTTCAGGTCGTACCAGAGCGCCTCGGCGGCGCTGATCGGGCCGGGCAGCTCGGTCGCGCGGGTGACCCGGGCCACGGCGCTAGCTCCCGAGCTCCTCGCGGATCGCCGCCACCCCCGCGGCGACGGCGTCCAGCCGGGGGGCGAGCTCGGCGGCCAGGCGCGCGCGCTCGCCCCGGCCGGCGGCGGTAAGCCGGTAGAAGCGGCGCGAGCGGCGCTCGGGGTGCTCCCACTCCCCCGCCACGAAGCCGTCGGCCTCCAGGCGGCGCAGCAGCGGGTACATCGTGTTCGGGTTCACCGCGAGCAGCCCGCCGGTCGCGGCCGCGGTCCGCTCCATGAGCGCGTTGCCGTACGAGCGGTCCTCCTCCAGGAAGTGCAGGACGAGCAGCGGGAGCAGCCCCGCCCGGCGCAGCTCGCCGACCAGCGGGTCGGCCGAGCCCGAGCCCCCGCCGGCCGCAGCGCGGGCGGTGGCCAACGGCGCGGCCTGGGCGACCGCCTCTCCGGTGGCGCGGGATGCCATCCCCCCATTGTGCCCGGGACGGCGGGCGCCCCTCGCTCGTGACGATCACCACGAACGCATGAAAGGGGTCAGACCCCATCGATGCGCGGGACGCCCGGCTCGGCGTGGACGACCTTCACCACGGTGAGCTCGTCGAGCAGTTCGGGCCCGTAGCCGAGCCCCTGGCCGCTGGCGCCGCGCGGGTGCGCCGCGCCGCCCGGAGCGCCGCCCCAGACGTTGTTGACCTTGACCGTGCCGGCCTGGAGCTCCTCCAGCGCGCGCGCCGCGTGCGCCTGCGAGCAGGTGAGGACGGTCGCGGCCAGGCCGTACTCCGTCGCGTTGGCCAGGCGGAGCGCCTCGTCGAAGGAGGCGACGACGCGGACCGGCGCGACCGGGCCGAACGTCTCCTCGCGCATGATCGCCATGTCGTCGGTGACGCCGGTGAGGACGGTCGCGGGGTAGAACGCGCCGGGCCCCTCGAGCGGCGCGCCGCCCGTGAGCGCCTGCGCCCCGCCGGCCAGCGCCGCGGCGACCTGCGCGTCGACCTGCTCGCGGTGGCGCGCGTCGACGAGCGGGCCGAGCTCCGTCCCCGGCGCGTCGGCGGGGCCGACCGCGAGGCCGCGGGCCCGCTCGGCGAGCGCCGCGACGAACGGCTCGGCCACCGCCGCGTGCACGTAGACGCGCTCGGTGGCCACGCAGATCTGGCCCGCGTTGGCGAACGCGCCGCTGGCCACCTGGCCGGCCGCCCAGGCCGGGTCGACGTCGGCGTCGACGATCACCGCGTCGTTGCCGCCGAGCTCGAGGATCGCCTTCGCGCCGCGGGCCGCGCAGGCCCGCGCGATGTCCCGGCCCGCGGCGAGGGAGCCCGTGTGGAGCACGACGTCGACCTCGGGGTGCGCGGCGAGCGGGCGGCCGGCGCGCGCGTCGCCCTGGACGAGCTGCACGACGCCCTCCGGCAGCTCCGCGGCGAACAGGCCGAGGAGCGCGGCGCGGCAGGCGGGCGCGCGCTCCGAGGGCTTCAGGACCACGGTGTTCCCCACCGCGAGCGCGGCGGCGACGCCCTGCGCCGCGATGGCGACGGGATCGTTCCAGGGGACGATGACCGCGACCACGCCGCGCGGGCCGAAGCGCATGGCGTCGTGGGCCAGCGGGTCGCCGAGCAGCGCGCGGCCGCGGTGGAGCGGGCCGAGCTCGGCGTACTGCTCGATCGCGCCGGCGCCCGCCTCGGCACCGCCGCGGGCGTCGCCGAGGAGCTTGCCGCTCTCGCGGGCGTTCAGGGCCGCGAGCTCGCCGGCGCCCGCGCGGACCGCGGCCGCCACGCGCTTGAGCGCCGCGGAGCGCTCCCCCGCGCCGAGGGCCGCCCAGGCGGGCTGTGCCGCGCGCGCCGCGCGGACGGCGACGTCCACCGCGGCCGGATCGCCGGCCGGGATGCTGCCCGCCTCCTCGCCCGTGGACGGGTCGAGGATGGTGATGGTCTCGGGGGCGGGAGCGGTGGTGGCCATGGCGTCCTTCGGTCAGGGGAGGAGGGCGAGCTCGCCGAGCACGTCGGCGGGCGCGATGGAGAGCAGGCCGGCGTCGGGCTCCGAGGCGTGGGGGTCGCCGGTGCGCCCGGCCCACAGCACGCGGTGGGCGGGGGCCGCCGCGGTCGGCCCGCGCCCGTGCGGCGGGTCGGGCGGTCCCCAGAGATGCGGTGAGGTCGGCCCGAACAGGAGCACGGAGGGGGTGCCGAAGGCGGTGGCGAGGTGCGCGACGCCCGTGTCGCCGCAGACCACGCGGCCCGCGCGGGCGACGAGGGTCGCGAGCTCGAGCAGGCCGGTGCGCCCGGCGAGCACGGCGTCCGCGGGCAGCCCGGCGCCCCGGGCGACGGCGAGGGCGAGCCCGCGCTCCCCCGCGCTCCCGGTCACGACCACGCGACGACCGGCGCGGGCCTCCGCGCGGGCGACCTGCCCGAAGCGCGCCGCGGGCCAGCGGCGCGCGGCGCTCGCCGCCCCCGGGTGGACCACGGTCGCCCCGCGGAGCTCCGGGCCGGGCGGCGGGGTCGCCGGGTCGGGCAGCGCGAGGCGGCCGGGGTCGGCCGGGATCCCGGAGGCGCTCAGGAGCCGGCACCAGCGCGCGACCTCGTGCTCGTCCGGGTCCCAGGCGGGCATCCCGGCGCTCTCGGGCACCTCCGGGTGGGCGAAGGCGAGCAGGCGCGCGGGCCGCGCGGCGAGCGCGACGCGGTGGGACTCGGGCCCCGACCCGTGCAGGTTCACGAGGAGCTCGGCGCCGTGGGCCTCCGGCCCGAGCGCCCCGAGCGGCTCGGCGGCGACGGGCGCGCAGCCCGCCAGGCGCACGAGCGGCGCGAGCGCGGCCGGTGCGGCGACCTCCACGCGGCCGCGTGCTGCGAGGCTCCCGCCATGCGGGTCGCTCGCAGCACCCAGCGCCGGCGACCCGGGCCGCTCGGCGCCCGCGTGGGCCTGGAGCGCGCGGAGCGCCGGGACGGCGGTGAGCAGGTCGCCGAGCCCGAGCGCGCGCAGCGCCAGGACCCTCACGGCCAGGAGGGCTCCGTGGCCACCGTGACGAGCATCTCCCGGACGTCGACGCCGGGCGGGCGGGTGAGCGCGAAGACGACGGCGTCCGCGACCTCGCCCGGCGGCATGAGCGTCGCGTCCGGCCCCGGCTTGTACTGGTCCGGGCGGTCGTCGAAGAAGTGGGTCTGCATGCCGCCCGGCAGCAGGAGCGTCACCCCGACGCTGTCGCCGAGCTCGGCCATGAGGGCGCGCGTGAAGCCGACCACGCCGAACTTCGAGGCGCAGTAGGCGCTCGCGTCCGAGAGCGCGCGCCAGCCGAGCGTGGAGGCGACCGTCACGATGCGCCCGCGGCTGCGCTCGAGGTGCGGCAGCGCTGCGCGCACCACGGCGGCGGTGCCGAGGAGGTTCACGAGGATGACCTTCTCCCACTGCTCCCGGGGGACGTCCACGAGCCGCCCGCAGGCGTCGGTGCCGGCCGCGGTCACGACGCCCCGCAGGCCGCCGTGGCGCTCGGCGACCCGCGCCACCGCCGCCTCGGCCGCGGCGGTGTCCGCGAGGTCGACGAGCTCGTGGTCGACCTCGCCCTCCGGCGCCACGAGGTCGAGGACCACCGGGGTGCCGCCGCCCTCCCGCACCGCCGCGACGACGGCCTGCCCGAGCCCGGAGGCTCCTCCGGTGACGACGGTCACTCCCAGATCAGACGGCATGCAGGCGGGCCTCCTCGATGAGTCGGGTGGTGGAGCGCCCCTCGACGAAGGGCAGGATGACGGCGCGGCCGCCCCAGGCGGCCAGGACCGCGGCCTCGGGGAGCGCGGCGGCGGCGTAGTCGCCGCCCTTCACCCAGACGTCGGGCCGCAGCCGCTCGAGCGCCGCGACCGGCGTGTCCTCGGCGAAGAGGACGACGGCGTCCACGCAGCCGAGCGCGAGCAGCACCGCGGCACGATCGGCCTCGGGGACGAGCGGTCGGCGCGGGCCCTTCAGGCGCCGGACGGACACGTCGGCGTTCAGGCAGACGACGAGGCAGTCGCCGAGCGCGCGGGCCGCCTGGAGCGTCTGCACGTGCCCCGCGTGCAGGAGGTCGAAGCAGCCGCCGGTGGCCACGACGGTGCCGCCGCGCGCCCGGACCGCGGCGGCGAGGTCCGCAGCGACCGGCCCAGCACCGAGCGGCCCGGCCCCCGGCGCCCGCGCGGCGCGCATCGAAGGGGTCTGACCCCTTTGATGCGCGGTGGCGGGGAAGGGGCCGGCGCCGCCGGGGCGGCCGAGCTGCGCCGCGCCGCCGGCGGCGACGAAGGCCGAGGCGGCGGCGACCGCGGCGCGGATCGCGTCCGGGACGCCGGCGCCGGCGCCGAGGAGCTCCGCCGCGCGCGAGGCGAAGCGGTCGCCGGCGCCGCACGGGTCGCCGACGGGCACGTGCTCGGCGGGGGCGGCGAGCGCGGGGCCGTCCGGGCCGGCGGCCACCGCGCCGTCGGCGCCGCGGGTGACGCAGACCCAGCGCGCGCCCCAGCCGTCGCGCAGCAGCTCGGCGCGGGCCACCGCGACGTGGGCGCCCGCGCTCGCCCCCGCGCCCGCCGGCGCCGGGACGCCGGCGACGTGGGCCCCCGCACCCGCCGGCGCCGAGGCGCCGGCGACGTAAGCCCCCGCACCCGTCCGCGCCGGGGCGCCGGGGCCCGCCCCGGCGAGGAGCGCCTCGGCGAAGCCCCGCGCCTCGCCGTCGTTCGGGGTCACGAGCGTCACGCCCGCGACGGGCGCCGGACCGCGCGGGTGGGGATCCCAGACGACCGGGACGCCGGCGGCGATCGCCTCCGCGAGCGCCGCCCGCAGCCCGGGCTCGGCCGCGACGCCGCGTCCGTAGTCGGCCACCAGGACCACGTCGGCGTGCCGGAGCGCCTGCCGGGCGGCGAGCGTCGCCGCGCCCACGGCGCCGCCGCTCCCGCCGCGGTCGAGCCGCAGGAGCGCGCGGCCCTGCGTGCGCACCCGGATCTTCTCGGCCGTGGCGCCGTCGTGGCCCACGTCGACCACCCGCACCCCGAGCCCCTCGAGCAGCGCCCCGAGCTCCCGGCCGGCCGCGTCGCCGGCCAGCGCGGTGACGAGCGCGACCTCGTGGCCGCCGAGCGCGGCCAGGGTGGCCGCGAGGCCGGCACCGCCCGGGCGCACCGTGGTGTGGTCGTGCTCCACGACCGGGACGGGCGCGTCCGGCGCGAGCCGCCGCACGTCACCCTCGACGTCCCGGTCGAGCAGGGCGTCGCCGAGCACCGTCAGGCGGACGCTCATGCCCGGAGCGCCCCGGCCCGGGCCGGGGCCGCGGCCGTCCGCCCCGGCTCCGCGACCCGCGGCGCGTCGCGCGCCGCGAGCGCCGCGTCGACCGCCGCGCACAGCACGTGGATCGCGACCAGATGGAGCTCCTGCACTGTGCAGGTCCGCGGGGCGTCGATCGCCAGGCAGTCGTCGCACAGGTCGCTCAGGGGGCTCGGGGCGGCGCCGGTCATCCCCCAGACCGTCACGCCGCACTCGCGCGCCGCGCGCGCGGCGGCCAGCACGTTGGCCGAGCGGCCGCTCGTGCTCAAGACCACGAGGACGTCGCCCGGGCGCCCGTGGGCGCGGACCTGCCGGGCGAAGGCCACCTCGGCGCCGTAGTCGTTGGCGATCGCGGTCAGCGCGCTCGTGTCGCCGTGCAGGCAGAGCGCGCTGAGCGGACGCCGCTCGTCCTCGAAGCGCCCGACGAGCTCGGCCGTGAGGTGCTGGGCCTCCGCCGCGCTCCCGCCGTTGCCCACGGCGAGCAGCCGCGCGCCCTCGTCGAGGCGACGGGCCAGCTGCGCGCCCCACGCCTCGGCCCGCGCGAGCGTCGCGGCGCTCGCCTCGAGCGCCGCGCGGAGCTGCTCGACGTGGCTCACGGCGCCCGTGTCGCGCCGCGCGCGGGCCGGCCGGCGGGCCGCGCGGCGGCCGGCCACGAGCGGCTCGTAGACGTCGAGCGTCGCGTGGGCGACGCGGTCCCAGTCGTAGAGCTGCCGGGTGCGCTGCACGCCGGCCCGCCCCCAGGCGGCGCGGCGGTCCGCGTCGGCGAGCACGTCGCGCAGCACCGCGGCGAGCCGCTCGGGGTCGCGTGGCGGGACGTGGCGGCCCGTGTGGTCGTCCACCACGGTGTCGATCATCCCGCCCACGGCGCTCGCGACCACCGGGACGCCGCAGGCCATCGCCTCCAGCGGCGTGATCCCGAACGGCTCGTACCAGGGCACCGTCACGAGCGCGTCGGCGGAGCGCAGGAGCGCGGGGAGCTCCTCGCGCGAGACCCGTCCGCGGAAGCAGACGCGGTCGGCCACGCCGAACTCCTCGGCCAGCGCCAGCAGGCGCGAGGCCTCGGGGTCCGCGGCGAGCTCGGCGTGGGGCGGCCCGCCGGCGATGACCAGCTCGCACTCGGGCACCTGGGCGAGCGCGACGATCGCGTTGCCGATCCCCTTGCGCTCCACGAGCCGCCCGGCGTAGACGAGGCGGTGGCGGAGCGGGCGCTCCTCGCGCGGGCCGTCGGGCCGGAAGCGGTCGAGGTCGACGCCGCAGGGCACGACGGTGACCCGCGAGCGGTCGGCGCCCATGCGCATGAGCTCGAAGGCCTCGTCGGTGCAGGTCGCGATGATGCGGTCCACGCGGGCCACCACGTCGCGCTCGACGTCCTGGCGGGAGGCCGGGCTGGGGTCGGCGTCGCCCTGGTAGCGCCGCTTGACCACCCCGAGGGCGTGGAACGTGTGCACCACCGGCAGGCCGAGCCGCTCGGCCGCGCGCACCGCGGCCAGCCCGGACATCCAGAAGTGGCTGTGGACGACCTCGGGGCGATCCTGGCGCCACTGGCGCTCGAGCTCGTCGGCGAAGGCGCCCATGTGCGCGAACAGGTCGTCCTTCGGGAGCACCCGCGCCGGGCCCGCGTCGACGTGGTCGACCTCCACCCCGGGGTAGAGCGGGACGCGCCGCGGCGTGGCCGGGTCGTCGCGACGGGTGTGGACGACCACCTCCGCGCCGCGCGCGGCGAGCCCGCGCGCGAGCGCGGCCACGTGGACGTTCTGCCCACCGGCGTCGACGCCGCCGAGGACCGCCAGCGGGCTAGCGTGCTCGGAGACCAGGGCGATGCGCATGCGAGGCCACCTCCTCCAGTAGTCGGTCCCAGTCGGTCAGGAAGCGCTCGAGCCCGTGGTGGGCCAGCGCGTGGGCACGGGCGGCGCGGCCGGCGGCGCGCGCCGCGTCCGGGTCCGCGAGAAAGGCCCGCGCCGCGGCCACGAGCACGTCGGGCCGGGTGGAGACCGTGCCCGCGGCGGGCGGGACGGCCGCGGGCGCCTCCGTGGTCCCCACCGCCACCACCGGCATCCCCAGGTGCATCGCCTCCACGAGCGAGAGCCCGAGCGAGGTCCAGCGCATCGGATGGACGTAGACCCGGCGCCGGGCGAGCTCGTCGTGCAGGCGCTCCTGGGGCAGGTCCTCGACGCCGCCGAGCGCCGCGGCGTCCATCCCGAAGAGGTCGAGCGGCACCCCGCCCGCGGCGAAGCGGGGAAGCAGGTCGGTCCCGGTGACCCGGCCGCGCCGCCGCGCCTCGTTGATCGCGACCGCGCCGCGCGCGAGCTCGCCCGTGTAGCGCTCGCCGGGGTCGATGATCCCGTGCTCGATCACGGTGGTCGGCGTCGTCCCGCAGTCCCACAGCAGGGCGTTGAAGTGCGTGACGTGGCAGACCACCAGGTCGTCGCGGTCGCGCGCCGGGTGGGTCATCTCGGCGATCCGGCCCTGCGGGGCGTTGTGCTCGAGGAAGATCGCCGGCACGTCGCGGCCCGGGCGCCGGCCCGTCCAGGCCTCGCAGAGCTCGGCGTCGTGGGTGCGCTGGAGCACCACGAGGTCGAGCGGCTCGTCGGCGAGCTCCTCCGGGGTGCGCTCCACGACGCTCGCCGGCCAGTCCCAGGTGCGCGCCCGCCCGCGGCCGTCGGCGCCCCGGTCGCCGAGCACGGGGACGACGTAGTCGTGCTCGCCCTGGACGAAGGCGGTCGTCCAGGAGCCGTGCACGTGCCAGAGCAGGATCCTCACGCGAGCACCTCCTCGCGCGCCGGCGCGGTGACGCGCTCCAGCGCGGCCAGCACGTCGGCGACCCCGACCCCCTCGAGGCACGGGTGCCCGGCCACCGGGCAGGCGCGGGCGCGGCAGCCCGCGCAGGGGACCTCGCGGAAGAGCAGCTCGTGGCGGACGCCCCACGGGCGCCAGCGCACCGCGGGGACGGTCGGCGCGAAGAGCGAGACGACCGGGGTGCCGACCGCGGCGGCGAGGTGCGCGGGGCCGGTGTTGCCGACCACCACCGCGCGGGCGTCGCGCAGCACGGCGGCCAGGCCGGCGAAGCTCGTGCGGCCGCCGAGGTCGCGGACCTCCGGGCGCGGCGGCCCGGCCACCCGCGCGGTGAGCGCCCGCTCGGCCGGCGCCCCGGTGACGAGCACGGGGTGCCCGCGGTCGGCGAGCGCCTGCACGAGCGCCGTGTTCCGCTCCGGGCTCCAGGCGCGGGCGGGGACCGAGGCGCCCGGGTGCACGACGACGGCGCCCGCCGGCACCTCCACCTCCGACGGTCCGGGGAGGACCTCGAGCCGCCCGGGGTCGCCCGCCGGGAGCCCGAAGCCGAGCGTCGCGGCGACGGAGAGGCCGCGCTCGACCTCGTGGACCTCGCCCGGGTCGGGGTGGCGGACGTCGAGCAGCGAGCCCGGGAAGTCCTCGGAGATCGCCGCGATGCGCTCGACCCCGGCCAGGCGCAGGAGCAGGGCGAGCGGCAGCGCGCTCTGGTGGAAGGAGGTGAGGATGACGGCGGCGTCGGCGCCGATCGCGGCCAGCGCGTCGACGTGGGCGTCGAGCTCGGCCCGGTCGGGCCGCCCGGCCTCCAGGTCGATCCACTCCGCCCGCCGCACCAGGACCTCATCGACGCCCGGCAGGAGCGCCGCGGCCTGGGCGCCGCGGGGGCCGCAGAGCAGCGTCACGTGCGCGGAGCCGGCGGCGACCGCGCGCACCGCCGGGCCGGCGAGCAGGACGTCGCCGTCGTTGTCGAGCCGCGCGAGGATGGTGCGCATCAGGCGACGGCCTCGGCCAGCGGGGCGGAGCCGGGCGCGCGGAGCGCCGAGGCCCCGGCGTGCGCCGCGGTGCCGGGCTCGCCCGGGACCGGCTCCCCCGCGAGCAGCAGGTCCACGGCCACGCCGAGCGTCGGGACGACCTCGGCCGCCGCGGCGACCTCCTCCCGCCGGGTGCGCGCGGTCGGCACGAGGATCCCGCGCATCCCGGCCGCCCGGGCCGCCTCGACGTCCGCCCCGATGTCGCCGACCATCGCGCAGCGCAGCGGGTCGACCCCGAGCGCCGCGGCCGCGGCGAGCAGCAGACCGGGCGCGGGCTTGCGGCAGGCGCAGCCGTCCCCGGCGCCGTGCGGGCACCAGCGGACGTCGTCGAACGGCCCGAGCCGCTCCACCACGCGGTCGGTGACCGCCTGCACCTGGGCCGGGGTGAGCAGGCCGCGGGCGATCCCGCTCTGGTTGGAGACGATCGCGAGCGGCAGGCCGGCGGCGCGCAGGCGGCCGAGCGCGCGGCCGGCGCCCGTGATCGGCAGCACGAGCTCCGGGTCGCCGTTGTAGGGCACGTCGTGCACGAGCGTGTCGTCGCGATCGAGGAGCACGGCCAGCGGCCGCGCGGGCACGGGCCCTCCCGCGACGCGGGCCCGGCCCGTGAGCGGACGGCGCACGCCGAGCTCCCCGCGCAGGCGGTGCGCGGTGGCGGCGGCGGGCAGCACCGCGCTCGTCCAGAGCATCGTCACCACCTCGGCCCGGGTGCGCGGCCCGGGCGCGATCCGCGCCCAGGCGAGCTCCGCGGTGCCGGCGAGCCACCCGGCGGCGGCGCCCTGCGCGACCCGAACCCCGCGGGGGTGCCGGGTGCTCCGCCCCGGGCGCCCGGGCCGCGGGGCGGACGAGGCGGCGGCGGCGAGGGCGAGCGCGCCCAGCCCGGTGAGGGCGGCGTGGCGCGCCAGGCGGCCGCGCGGCGCGCCCGCGCGCTCCCGCCAGCGCCGGCCGTGGAGCGCGCCCATCAGCGCGTCGTCGGCGTTCCCGCGCTGCTTGGCCACCGAGACGCTCCGCGGCGCGGGACCGACGGGGTGGCTCACCCAGCGCTCGCCGCGCGCGAGCGCGAGCCCGCGGGCCTCGAGCCGCAGCCCGAGGTCGGCGTCCTCGCGGTAGGCCCGGGGGAAGCGCTCGTCGAAGCCGCCGACCGCGGCCAGGGCGGAGCGCCGGAGCGCCATGTCGGCGGTGGCCCAGCGCGCGGCCTCGAGCCCCGCGACGTTGCGCTCCCAGTCCGTGGGGCGCCGGCCGGCCGGGAGCGGGACGCGCACCGCGCCCTGGCAGGCGGCGACCCGCCAGGGCAGGTCGGCCAGATCGGCGCGCAGCGCCTCCGCCCAGCCCTCCGGCGGCACCACGTCGTCGTCGAGGAAGGCCACCCAGGCCGACCGGGCGGCCCGCCACCCGAGGTTGCGCGCGGCCGCCGGACCCCGGCCTCCCGCCCGGAGCACCTCGAGCCGGGCGGGGCGCTCGGAGCCGCGCTCGCCGAGCGGGCGCGGATCGGAGCGCTCCACGCGGGCGGGACGATCGTCGACGAGGAGCACCCGGCCCCCGTAGCCCGCCAGCGCCTCGAGCAGCCGCCCGAGGGAGGGGCGCCCGGCGGTCGGGATCACGAGGTCGGCGAGCTCGGCCGACCTCACGCCACGGACTCCAGCGCCGGCCGCGCACGGCCGAGCGGCTGGTCACGGCGCACCACGAACGGCCCGATGGCCAGGAGGTCGACGGGAGCCGAGCCGAAGCACTCGAGCGCGTCGCGGGGGTCGTCGACCATCGGCCGGCCCGCGGTGTTGAGCGAGGTGTTGACCACCACGGGGACGCCGGTGCGCGCGTGGAAGGCCTCGAGCATGCGGGCGACGAGCGGCTCCTGCCGCGGGTCCACCGTCTGCACCCGGGCGGTCCCGTCGACGTGGACCACCGCCGGGATCCGCCCACGCCACTCCGCGGCGACGTCGTGGACGAAGAGCATGTGCTCCGACGGGTGGCGGCCGGTGAAGATCGCGCGCGCGTGCTCCTCGAGCACCATGGGCGCGACCGGCCGGAACTGCTCGCGGCCCTTGATCTCGTTGAGGCGCTCGAGGTTCTCCGTGCGGCGCGGGTCGGCCAGCAGGCTCCGGTGGCCGAGCGCCCGCGGCCCGAACTCGCTGCGGCCCTCGAACCAGGCCACGACCCCGTCGGCGGCGAGCACCTCGGCCACCGTCTCGGCCACGTCGTCCGGCCGCTCGTACTCGACCCCCGCGCGATCCAGCCAGCCCGCGAGCTCCGCGTCGCTCCAGCCCCGCCCCAGCGCCGCGGTGGCCATGGGCCGCACGGGCTCGCCCGCGTCGGCCGCGAGCTGCAGCGCGGCGCCGAGCGCCGTTCCCGAGTCCCCGGCGGCGGGCTGCACCCAGATCTCCGCGAACGGGCCCTCGCGCAGCAGCCGGGCGTTGGCCACGCAGTTGAGCGCGACGCCGCCGGCCAAGGTCAGCCGGGTCTCCCCCGTCTGCGCGTGCAGCCAGCCGCAGAGCTCGAGCAGCACGTCCTCGACGACCCGCTGCACGCTCGCCGCGAGCTCGGCGTGCGGCGCCGCCCACCCCTCGCCGCCCTGCCCGAGCGCAGGCGCGAAGCGCTCCCAGGGGACGGGCGCGGTGACGAACCCGCCGTCGCCCGTGGCGTGGACGAGCTCCCGGAGCTCCTCCACCCGCGACGGCGGCCCGTAGGAGGCCATCGCCATGACCTTGTACTCGTCGGAGGAGCGGCGGAAGCCGAGGTGCGCGGTCAGCTCCTCGTAGAGCAGGCCGAGGGAGTGGGGCAGGGCCTGGGTGGCGAGCGTCTCCAGGCGACCCCGGGCGTCGTAGCGCCCGAGCAGCGAGGAGGCGCGCTCCCCGCGGCCGTCGGCGACCAGCACCGCCGAGGTCGGGTAGGGCGAGGCGAGGTGCGCCGAGGCGGCGTGGGCGACGTGGTGGGCGACGAAGCGGACCCGGGCGGGATCGAAGCCGAGCGTGGCCAGGAAGCGGGGCGCGCGCTCGACGAAGAGCGTCCGCAGCCCCTCCCACTCCGCGGCGGTCAGGTCGCCGTCGGAGGAGGCGGTGGCCAGCGCCGGGTCGTAGGAGTAGCCGACGAGGTCGACGTCGGCGGGCGTGAGCCCGGCCTGCGCCAGGCAGAAGGCGATCGCCTGGGCCGGCAGCTCCCAGGTGGAGAACGGAACGGGGTCCTTTCCGTGCTTGCGCCGCGAGAAGCGCTCCTCCTCGGCGGCCGCGACCACCACGCCGTCGACCACGAGCGCGGCGGCGGGATCGTGGAAGACCGCGTTGACGCCGAGGACGTTCATCGGAGAACCGCTTCTCCGGGAGCAGCGGTTCGAGAAACATGCCGCTACCGGGCCGGGTGCGCTCGGCGCGCGCGGTCGAGCGCGACGAGCGCCCCCTCGACCTCCTCGGGCACCACGCGCCGTTCCCGGAGGACCCAGCCCGCGCCGGCGATCGCGCCGAGCACGCCGGAGCCCGTCTCGCGCCGCAGGCCGGAGGCGCGCACGTACCGGACGCTCTGGGCCAGCGCGGCGCGCGCCGGGCGCCGCAGCCAGGCCGTCCACAGGTCGTTGCGCAGGGTCGGCGCGCTGCGCCCGCCGCAGCCCACGCGGGGCGGCGGGTGGTGGTGGGCGACCACCGAGGGCACGTGGCGGAGCTCCCAGCCCGCGCCCGCGAGGTCGAGCGCCAGGCGCCCCTCCTCGCCGCCCATGCCGTAGCGCCCGTCGAAGCCGCCCACCGCCAGGAAGGCGCTGCGCCGGACCACGGCGGCGCAGGCGACGAAGCCGAGCACGGGGCGGCCGGGGCGCCAGGGCGCGTCGCGCAGCCCGTCGACGAGCATCGCGCGGCAGACGGGATCGAGCCGTTCCTCGGGGCCGACGAGCACGCGCGGGGCGACCAGGGCGACCTCCGGGTGGAGGTCGAGCACCTGCGCCGCCCGCTCGAGCGCCCCGGGGGCCCAGTGCGCGTCGTCGTCGGTGAGCGCGACGTAGGGCGCCCCGGAGCGCTCCACCCCGACGTTGCGGGCCGCGGCGCCCCGGCTCGCGGCCAGGCGGGCGACCTCGACCCCCGGGAAGCGCGCGGCGACGGCCGCGGCGGTGCCGTCGCGCGAGCCGTCGTCGACGACCACCACCGCGGGCGGCGCGGGAAGCGCGTGCAGCCGCGCGAGGGTCTGCAGCAGGAGCGCCCGGCGATCACGCGAGGCGATGACCACGTCGACCCGCGAGCCCGCGGCGTGGAGCGCCGGCGAGGCGTCGAGGTGGGCGTGGAGCATCCGCCGCACAACCTACCTCCCGCCCGCGCGCGCACGGGCGGGGAGTGGCCACCCCTACGCCGTCGCGGGCTCCTCGACGCGCCGCGGCAGCAGCGTCTCGCGGGCGATGACGAGGCGCTGGATCTGCGAGGTGCCCTCGTAGAGCTGCATGATCTTCGCGTCGCGCATGAGCTTCTCCACGGGGTACTCCTTGATGAAGCCGTAGCCGCCGTAGACCTGCACCGCGTCCGTGGCGACCTCCATCGCGGAGTCCGAGGCGAAGCGCTTGGCGTGGGAGCTCTCGAGCGTGTTGCGCTTGCCCTGGTCGAGCAGGACGGCCGAGTTCCAGGTGGCCAGGCGCGAGAGGTGCACCTTGGTGGCCATGTCGGCGACCAGGAACTGGATCGCCTGGTGCATCGCGATCGGCACGCCGAACTGGACGCGCTCCTTGGAGTAGTCGCGGGCGAACTCGAAGGCCGAGCGGGCGATGCCGGTGGCCATGGCCGCCACGCCGGGGCGCGTGCGGTCCAGGGTCATCATCGCGAGCTTGAAGCCCTTGTTCTCCTCGCCGAGCAGGTAGCGCTCGTGGACCTCGGTGCCGTTGAAGGTGATGGTCGCGGTGTTCGAGGCCCGCTGGCCCATCTTGTCCTCCTTCTTGTCCACGATGACCGTCTCGTCCTTGCGGACCAGGAAGGCGGAGATGCCGCGGTGGCCGGCGTCCGGATCGGTCTTGGCGTAGACCGTGAACCAGTCGGCGTAGCCCCCGTTGGTGATGAAGCACTTCGAGCCGTTCAGGACGTAGTGGTCGCCCTGCTTGACCGCGCGGGTGCGCATGCCGGACACGTCGGAGCCCGCGTCGGGCTCGGTGAGGCAGAAGGAGGCGAGCTTGAGCGACTCGGTGAGCTCGCCGAAGAACTCGGCCTGCACCGCGTCGGAGCCGCCGAGGGCGACCGGGGCCGAGGCCAGCCCGTTGCACCCCAGCGAGGTCTGGATGCCCGAGCAGCCCCAGGCGAGCTCCTCCTCGATGAGGCAGCCGTCGAGGAAGCCGAGGCCGGCGCCGCCGAACCGCTCGGGGGCGTGGGTGTTCATGAGCCCGACGTCGTGCGCCTTCCGGAGCACCTCCATGGGGAAGGAGCCGTCCCTGTCGTGCTCCCAGGCGACGGGGCGGATCTCCCCCACCGCGAAGTCGTGCGCGAGCTCGCGCAGGCTCTTCTGCTCGTCGGTGAGGGTGAAGTCGACCACGGTGCTCTCCTTGTGACGGGGACGGTGCGACCGCTCCATGCGTGTCGCCCGAGGGCAGATTGACTGGTCAGTCAACGCCCATGGTAGGGCTCGGCCGCCGGAAGGCAAGCCGGAATCCGGGATGTCCGGTGGTCGGCTCTACCGGGGCCCGCGGCGCTCGAGCGCCACGCGCGCCGCGGCGCGGACCCGGGGTGCGTTGGCCGCCCGGACCACCGCCGTGTTGACCAGCTGCCTCGCCTGGGTGCCGCGCGGCACCCGGGTGCGCAGCGCGACCCGGAAGCTCTCGCCCGGCGCGAGCAGCCGCCGCGACCAGCAGACGACGCCCTCGCGCAGCGTCCCGCCCCCGGCCGATAGGAGGGTGAGCCGCGCCGGGACCGGGTCGCAGGCCGAGACCCGGAGGGCCGGCACCTCCGAGCGGTTCACGATGCTCGTCGTCCACCGCACGACCCCTCCGGGGGCGACGCGGGCACGGTCGGCCCGGCCGGCCACCTCGAGCCTCGCGGCCGCCGGACGCACCGACACGCGGGCGACCGTGACGTCGTCCCCGGGGGCCGCGTCCGGGTTGGCGGCGGTGGCCGAGGCGCTGTTGAGGACCCGCCCCGGGGCCTGGACGGTGACCGCGACGGCGACGCTCGCGCGCGCGCCGACCCGCACGTCGCCGAGCCGGCAGGCGATCACCCGCGCGCCGCGGCAGCGCCCGCGGCTCGTGGTGGCCCGGGCGTCGCCGAGCGCCGCCGGCAGGGCGTCGAGGAGGCGGACGTCCCGGGCCGTGGCCGGCCCGCGGTTGGTCACGGCGATGCGGTAGACGACCCGATCGCCGAGCGTCGGGTGGGTGGTCGAGGGCGTCTTGCGCACGAGCAGGTCCGCGCTGCCGACGGGCCCGCCGCGCACGGCGGTCACGGCGCTCGCGGCGTTGTCCGCCGGCGCGGGGTCCGGTTCGGCCCCGGCGACGGTGGCCGAACTCGTCAGCGGCCGCGGCGAGAGGTCCCCGGCGACCCGGGCCACCACCTGCACCTGCGTGGAGGCACCCGCCGCGAGCGTCCCGAGCGCGCAGCGGGCCTGCGGCCCGGCGAGGGCGCAGCTCCCCTGCACGGGCGCGGCCGACACCGCGGTGAGCCCGGCGGGGAGGAGCTCCCCGACCGTGACCCCCGTCGCCGCCGACGGCCCGCGGTTGGTCACGAGGAGCACGGAGGCGACGAGCTGGCCGGGCGCGGCCTGCGCCGGGCCGGAGACGAGCACGGAGAGGTCCGCTGCCGGCCCGACGGTCGTGGAGGCCGCGGCGACGTCGTTCGCCGGCACCGGGTCGCCGTTCTGCGCCGAGACCGTGGCGCTGGCGGCCAGCGTGCGACCGGCCAGGGCGAACGGCGCCCGGCCGGTCACGGCGAGCTCGAGCGCGTCGTCCGCGGCCAGGGTGCCGAGCGCGCAGTCCACGGTCCCCGCCTGCTCGGAGCAGCTCCCGGCCGGGGTGAGCGCCCGGACGAGGCCCGTCCCCTCGGGCAGCAGCTCCCGCACCCGCACGCCCTGCGCGGGCGAGGGGCCCCGGTTGCTCACCCGGAGGGTCCAGGTGAGCTCGTCCCCGGCGGCCACGGCCGGCGGTGCGCTCACGGCGAGCGCGAGGTCGGCGGCCGGCCCGACGATGCTCTCCACGGCGGCGATGCCGTTCGCCGGCACCGGGTCCGGCGTGGTGGAGGAGGCGACCGCGACGGTCGCGCGCCTCCCGAGCACGCCGAGGCCCGCGCGCACGGTGAGGGTGAGGGTGCGCTGCGCCCCCGGGGCGAGCGCGCCCAGCGTGCAGCTCACCGTGGTGGTGCCGGCGGCGCCCGCGGCGGAGAGGCAGGTCGGCTCCCCCGGGACGGACCGCACGAGGCTGAGGCCGGCCGGCAGGGTGTCGACCACGCGGGCCCCCTGCGCGACGGAGGGCCCGGCGTTCTGCACGACCAGGGTCACGTCGAGCGTCTGCCCCTCCAGGATGTTCGGGCCGGAGGCGGACGCCGCTACGGAGAGGTCCGCGGCCTGCGCGACCTGGACGGTGTGGGTGACGCTCGCCCGGTAGCCCGCCCCGGCGGACCGCTCGTCGGGGCTCGCGCCGGGGAGGCTCGTGGCCCCGAGCGCGACGGGGGTCGCGAGCGAGCTCCCGGCGGCGACGCCCGCGGCGACCCGGGCGCGGTAGGCGATGGTCCGCGACGCGCCCGGGGCGAGCTCGAGGGTCGGGGCGGTGGTGACGGTGCGCGCGGAGGCGGCCCAGACCGCGCCCGGGGCGACCTGGTCGCCGTCGGCCGCCGGGGCGTCCGTGCCGTCCGCGAGCGGCACGAGACCGGCCGGCACGGTGGCGACGAGGGTCGCGTCGTGGGCGGTCGAGACGCCGGCGCCGGGGCCGTCGGAGGCCTCGAGGGTCGTGGTGAGCACCTGGCCGGTGGTCAGCGGCGCGCCCCCGCCGTCGTCGGCCGCCGTGAGCGCGACCTGCGGCTCGACGAGCGTCGTGGTGCTGCTCTCCTGGTCCTGGCGCGGCGGGCCGCCGAGCGCCGGGGCGGTGAAGGTGCCGGTGGTGATGATCGCCCGGCCGCGCACGTTGACGGCGCTGTCGGTCACCACGGCGGAGAACCGCAGCTCGAAGGGGGTGTCCGTCGCCCCCGTCAGCGTGCCCGCGGGCAGCGCGGCGCCGAGGGTCCCGGCGAGGGACGTGGTGGTGAGCGGCGTGTCGCCGAGCCGGGCCGCCACGCTGGCGGCGTCCACCCGCAGCCCGGCCGGCACCGCGACGCTCAGCGCCGCCGCGCCGAGGCTCGCGTGGCGCGGCAGCACGGCGCTCAGCACGTAGTCGACCTGCTCGCCGATCGTCGCCTCCGCCTCGCCGTCGGCCGCCTCGGTCAGCCCCGTGGTCACGGTCTGGGTGCTCAGCGCCCCACGGGTCGTGACGAGCACGTCGTCGCCGGCGGGCGGCGCGTTCGGCCCGGGCGCCGCCGGGTCGACGTTGTCCGCCGGGACGAAGGTGGTCGGCTCCCCGGTGTTGGCGCTCGCGAGATAGGCGCCCACGCCGGCGGTGATGGGCAGGGCGGTGGCGGGCGGGAGGGAGACGGGCACGCTCACCGTGTAGGTGAGCGTCCGCGTCCCCGGGACCGCGTCCGGACCCGCCGCGGGCACGGCGACGTCCGTCCACGTCACCGTGCTCGCACCGGCCGGGCAGGTCCCGGCGTCGGAGATCGCGCCCACGTCCGCGCAGGAGAGCCCGGCCGGGAGCACGGCCCGGACCTCCGTCGCGGTGGCCGGGCGGTCGGCGCGGTCGGCGAGGTCGAGGCGGTACTCCACGGCGTCGCCCCCGTCCACGCTCAGGCCGTCGGTGTCCGCCGGGCGTGCCGCGTCGCCGTCGAGGGTGCGCACGCCGGCCAGGAGCCTCAGCGGCACGCTCGTCTCCAGCTCGATCTGGCCGCCCAGCGGGGTGGCCGTCCCGTCCGCGGCGAGTGACGCGTAGCCGACGCGGTTCGCGGCGCGGGCACCGTCGGCGGAGGCCGGGGAGCCGAGCACCCGCCCGGCGAAGGTCACCTCGAAGACCACGCCGGCGCCCGGCGGCGCGTCCGGGAGCGTCCAGCGCAGCACGTCGCCGTCGCCGGGGTCGAAGGCGGTGCCCGCCAAGACGGGGTCGCCGGTGAGGGTCGGCGGGAGCGCGGGGTCGTAGCGCACGTTCGGGGGCAGGACGTCGACGAGCGGCAGGCTGCGGGTCGCGGTGCCCGCGGGGAAGCTCAGGCGCAGCCGGAAGCAGACGCGGTCGCCCGCGACGTAGCGGAGGGCCGCCGGGGTGAACGCCGCCGCGGTGCACGAGCCGCCCACGGGGCGGCCCGCGGTCGCCTCGAGGCTCGGGGCCGCGGCGCGCAGCCCGGCCGTGGCGGCGTCGGCGTCGTCGACGCCGTCGACCTCCTGGTGAAAGATCGGGGTGCCGGTCGTGCAGTCGGGGGTGCCGCCCGAGCAGCGGGCGTGATCCCGGCCGAGGACGCTCGCGGCGTCCAGCAGGGAGTCGCCGGCACGCACCGCGGCACCGCCGTGCTGGACGGCGTAGCTCGCCCGCGTGCGGGTGGTGAAGGCGACCGAGGCGCTCTGGTTCGGGCCGATCCGCGCGAGCTGCGGCGCGTCGTCGGCGTCCCAGCCGAGCGTCCAGGTGCCGTCGGGGTGCGCCTGGATCGTCCCGTAGGGGTCCGAGGGCGCGGGGCCCGCGGCGCAGTCGGCGCCGCCGCGCGCCGTGGCGTCGAGCGGGCAGAGCCCGTCGGGCACGGTGTCGCTCAGGCGGACGTCGTCGACCCGGCGGTACTCCGAGGCCGCGGCCCTCAGCGTCCAGCGGGTGAGCTGCCCCGTCGCGAGCGCGCCGCCGTCGGCCTGCAGGTCGAGGAGCAGGTCCTCCGCCGTCGCCGTGTGGAGCTCCTGGTCGCGCACGGGGACCGGCACGCCGGCGCGCGAGTAGGTGCCGCGCACGACCGCCGTGCTGTCCACGGGCTCCTCGTCGTAGGTCTCGGCGCCCGTGTTGTTGTCGAGGTTCACCGCCTGGTCGCCCGAGGCGGGGGTGGGCGCCGGGGCCGCGAACGGCGCGTTCCGGCGGATCGGCACGGCCGCGCGGTAGCTCAAGGTGGTGCTGGTGCCGGCCCCGAGGTCCCCGAGCGTCCACGCCACCTTGGTGTAGACGCCGTCGGGCAGCGGCCCGGCGCCGTCCGGATCGAGGCTGACCGTCTCGACGCTCGTCGGCGCCCGGCAGTCCGGGGTCGCACCGCCGACGACGACGTGGCCCGCGTCGGGGTACTCCTCCGCCGGGTCGGTGGCGGGCTCCGGGTTGGTCGAGCTCGCGGTCGTGTGATCCTCCGCGCCCGGGCAGCCGAGGAACTCGAGCGCCGCCGGCAGGTACTGCTCCAGCGTCACGTCGGTGGTCGGCTTGATCGTGTTGGTCGTCGCGGTGAGCGTGTGGAGGTCCTGGTGGTCGTGGAGGCCACGCAGCAGCTGCGCCGGCCCGGCCTCCCGGACCTCCAGCGCCGTGAGCCGCGTGGCCGCGGAGGCCGACGCGGTCCCGACGTCCGCGTCGGGCACCGGCACGCCGGCCGCGGTGAAGGCCGGCGGGTCCTGCGGGTCGCTGCCGGCGAAGGCCTGCGCCGCGCCGGTGACGAGGTCGCCGACCTCGAAGGACGCCGGGGCGGCGCCGACCCGGAAGGCGAGCGCGACGGTGCCGCCGACGGCCAGGTCCGCGACGCTCCGCCACAGGAGCGTCGTCGCGCCCGGGCCGGCCAGGACCGTGGGCTCCGGCCCGGGCGCCGCCGAACCGGGGACGTAGCTCACGCCGGGGGGCAGGACGTCGCGGAAGGAGACGTCGTACCCCGGGGTCGGGCCCGCCGGCAGCGTCGCCGTCAGCCGCACCGGGATGGTGGTGCCGTAGAGCGCGGACGCGGGGGCGTCGCTCGCGAGGCCGACGCCCGGCGCCGCCAGCGCGGCCGCCGGGGCGACGGTGGCGACGGCGCACGCCGCGACGAGCGCGACGAGACGGGCGGTGATCCGGAGCGCCGGCGAGGGGGCGGGGTGGGTCGGCGCGCGGGCGGGTGGCGCGATGTGCTCCCTTCGGCGGACGGCCCCGGGAGCTTGAGCGTCAGGGCCCCCGCCCCCACGATCAGCCAGGTGCGACGCCGCTGCGCGCGTGCCAGACTGCTCCGGGTGCAGGAGGCGTTCGGCATCGTGCTCTTCGGCGTCGTCGCCCTCGCGGCGCTCGTCGCCCTGACCACGCTCGGCTCGGCCGGCAGCGCGTTCGACCACATCGGCGCCGACGGGCTGCACCCCGGCGCCGACCGCTCCGCCGACGAGCCGCCGAGCGGCGGCGGCGCGCGGGTCCGCGACGAGGAGGCGCGGCAGATGCTCGCGGCGCGCAACGCGCGGCGCGTGCGCCAGGGCAAGGCGCCGCTCGACGTCGAAGGGGAGCTCGCCCGCCTCCTCGCCGCGCCGCCGGCCCGCGCCGACCCGCAGCTCGCCGCGGAGGTCCGCAGCCTCGTCCTCGCGCGCAACCGCCGGCGCGCGCGGCAGGGCAGGGCGCCGCTCGACGTCGAGGCCGAGGTCGCGCGGCAGCTCTCGGGGCCCACGTGAGGTTGCGCCGTCCGCCTCCTGGGAGACAATGAGCGCCCATGGCCGCCTCCGCTCCCCGCCGCTTCGACCTCGAGGACGCAGTCCAGCGTCCCGGCACCTACTTCAACCCGACCACCGAGGTGCTGCTCGTGGTCGACGACTCCGCGTCGATCGACCAGGAGCTCTTCGCCGCCGTGGACGCGGAGGCCTCCGAGTGGGTGCTCGTCGGCGACGACGTCCCGATCGACGACACGGGGCGCGACGAGGCGATCGAGCGGTTCGAGACGCGCTACCACGGCGGCGCCTCGGGCGCGATCTCCGCGGACGCCGACGACGAGGACGAGGTGGACGCCATCGAGCCCGACGAGGAGGAGGACGACGGCGTGGAGGAGCTCCGGGCCTTCTAGGTGTAGTTCCTGAGCGCGTTGTTCATCCGGTCCTCCTTGGAGGCTGGTGG
>CAXSFZ010000035.1:0-7955 GCA_964236905.1 uncultured Solirubrobacteraceae bacterium
GATCACGCAGCAGTTCGTGAAGAACGCGCTGCAGGCGCAGTCGGACCGCACGGTGTTCCAGAAGCTCCGCGAGTCCGCCCTGGCCTACCACCTCACCCAGCGCTGGGGCAAGCACAAGATCCTCCAGGAGTACCTGAACTCGATCTACTTCGGCAACGGCGCCTACGGGATCGAGTCGGCCGCCGAGACCTACTTCGGGGAGGACCACCCGGGCTGCGTGAAGGCCGGCAGCTGCGCCGGCAAGCTCGGCCCGCAGGAGGCCGCCTTCCTGGCCGGCGTGGTCGCCTCGCCGAGCGGCTACGACCCCGTCGATCACGCCGAGGCAGCGACCCGGCGCCGCAACGTCGTGCTCCAGAAGATGTTCGACCAGGGCTACATCACCCGGCGGGAGTACGCCTTCGGGCGCGGCGAGGCGCTGCCCGCGCCGCGCGCGCCGCGCCTCGACGCCGCCGAGGACTCCGAGTACTTCGTCTCCTGGGTCCGCCAGCAGCTCGTCGACCGCTTCGGGGCCCAGCGCGCCTTCGAGGGCGGGCTGAAGGTCCGCACCACGCTCGACCTGCAGCTGCAGAAGGCGGCGCAGGACGCCGTCAAGCGCTACGTCGGCACCCCGGGCGGGCCGACGGCCTCGCTCGTGGCCATCGACAACGACACGGGCGAGGTCCGCGCGATGGTCTCGGGCACGCGTGACTTCCAGCAGGCTCCCTTCAACCTGGCCACCCAGGGCCAGCGGCAGCCCGGCTCCTCCTTCAAGCCGTTCATCCTGGCCGAGGCGCTCAAGCGCGGCATCGGACCCGGGAAGCTCTACCCCTCCCGCAAGCGCGACTTCTGCCTCGCCCGGCGCGGGAAGCGGTGCACCGAGCGGTTCGTCGTCAACAACTTCGAGGGGACCTACACCGGCCAGCGCACCCTGGCCAACGCGTTGACCTACTCCGACAACTCGGTCTACGCGGCGGCCGGTCTCGAGGTCGGGACGAAGCGGGTCGCGCGCCTGGCCCGGGCGATGGGCGTGCGCACCCCGGTCTCCTCCAACCCGGCGATGACGCTCGGGGGCCTGCGACAGGGCGTCACCTCACTCGACATGGCCCACGCTTACGAGACCTTCCAGACCGGCGGCCGGCGGATCACCGGCACGCTGGGAGCGCCCGACGACGGACCCGTCGGCATCCGCGAGGTCCTCGACGATTCGGGCGAGCCGATCCGCGGCGGCGTCAACCACGTGCGGCGGATCCCGGTGCTGAGCCGCGCGACGGCCCGGACCGCCACCCAGGTGCTCTCCACGGTCGTCTCCGAGGGGACGGGCCGCCGCGCGGCCACCGGGCGCTTCGCGGCCGGCAAGACCGGGACGACCGAGAACTCCGGCGACGCCTGGTTCGTCGGGTTCTCCGACCGCCTCACGGTCGCGGTCTGGGTCGGCTACCCCGACGAGCTGAAGCCGATGGAGACGCAGTTCCAGGGTGGGCCGGTCGAGGGCGGCACGTTCCCGGCGCTCATCTGGCACGACTTCCAGGTCGGCGCCGACGCGGTGATCGACGCGCGCGTGGCCGAGAAGCGCCGCCGGAGGGGGCTGCCCCCGGCCGGGCCGACCGGGGCCACCGCCGCCCCCGAGCCCGTCGCCCCGGCGGCGGCGACGGGCTCGGCCGGCGCGGTGGCGCCCGAGGGCGGCGACGCCGGGGACGCGACCGCGCCGGGAGCCGACGACGCCGTGCCGGAGGCCCCGAAGCGCGGCACGGTCCCGTCGCCGCCCGCTCCCGCGCCCGCACCGGACCCCGCACCCGCGCCGGACCCCGCGCCGGCCCCGAGCACCGTGACGCCGCCGGGCGGCGCGGGAAGCTCCGGCGGCGCGGGCGCCCCCGGGGGCTAGCCGGGAGCCGCGCGGCGCGGCGCGGCCAGGCCCGCCGGCCAGGGCCGCGAGACGAAGCGGCTGCCGACGAGGCTGAAGCGCCACGGCAGCTCGGCCGCCCGGGTGATGCCGATCCGCCCGGAGGCGACGAGCGCCGGCGGCCCGCCGGCCCGCGGGAGGATCCGCAGCGGGCCCGTCACCAGCGAGCTGGCGTCGAGCCCGAGCTCCACCCCCAGCGCCTGCGTGAGCTTTCCCGGGCCGGAGCAGAGCGCCTCCACGTCCGGCCGGCCGCGGCGGGCCCGCATCGCCTCGACGCCCCGCAGGGGCTCGAGCGCGCGGACGAGGACGGCGGCGCCGACCTCGTGGCCCTCGCAGACGGCGTTGACGAGCGCGTGGATGCCGTAGGAGCGGTAGACGTAGGCGGTCCCGGGCGGTCCGAAGAGGGTCGAGGTGCGTGCGGTGTGGCCGACGTAGGCGTGGCAGGCCGGCTCGCTGTGGTGGTAGGCCTCGGTCTCCACGATCCGCCCGGCCGCGCCGCCGTGCTCGAGCACGCAGCCGACGAGGTCCCGGGCCACCTCCACGACCGGGCGGTCGTAGAAGGCCGCCCCGAGCGCCGTGCTCACGCGGCGAGCAGCGCGCGGGCGAGCTCGAGCTGCTCGCGCACGCGCGGCAGCGCGGTGCCGCCCTCGGAGACCTTCCCCTCGAGCCACGCGGCGGGAGCGAAGACGGCGCGGACGCCGGGGTCGAGCTGCGGCGACTGCGCGGCGAGCTCGGCGTCGGTGAGCTCCGCGAGCGCGCGACCCTCGCCGACGGCGAAGCGCACGAGCCCGGCGACGATGCCGTGGCTCTCGCGGAACGGCACGCCGCGCCGCACCAGCAGGTCGGCGAGATCCGTGGCGGCGATGAGGTCGTCGGAGGCGGCCGCGCGCATGCGCGCGACGTCGAACGCCGCGCCCTCCAGCATCCCCTGCGCCGCCGCCAGGCACAGGGCGAGCGTGTCGACGGCGTCGAAGAGGTGCTCCTTGTCCTCCTGCATGTCCTTGTTGTAGGTCAGCGGCAGCGCGTGGAGCACCCCGTGCAGGGCCGCGGCGTGGGCCACCACGCGCGGCGCCTTGCCGCGCAGGAGCTCGGCCGCGTCGGGGTTCTTCTTCTGGGGCATGATCGAGGACCCGGACGTCCAGCGATCGGGGAGGAGCACGAAGCCGAACTCCTGCGAGCTCCAGATGACGAGCTCGGAGCCCAGCCGCGAGAGGTGGGTGGCGCAGGTGGCGGCGGCGTGGAGCAGGTCGAGCACGAAGTCGCGGTTGGCGACCGCGTCCACCGAGTTCGGCATGACCGCCGCGAAGCCGAGCTCGTCGGCGACCATCTGGCGGTCGGTGTCGAAGTTCACGCCCGCGAGCGCGCCGGCGCCGAGCGGCAGGCGGTCGGCCTGCTGGGCGGCGAAGACGAGGCGCTCGCGGTCGCGCTCGAGCATCCACACGTAGGCCAGGAGGTGATGGGAGAGGTACACGGGCTGGGCGCGCTGCAGGTGCGTGTAGCCCGGGAGCGGATCCTCCAGGTGCCGCTCGGCCTGCGCCACGAGCGTGCCCATGAGCTCGGTGACCTGCGCGCGGAGCCCGAGCGCCGTCTGCTTGCAGAAGAGCGCCACGTCGGTGGCGACCTGGTCGTTGCGCGAGCGGGCGGTGTGCAGCTTGCCGCCCACCGGCCCGACGAGCGCGGTCAGCCGCCGCTCGAGGGCCATGTGGACGTCCTCGTCGTCGGGCAGGAACGCGAAGGTCCCCGCCGCGAGCTCGCCGCGGACGGCGCCGAGGCCCTCGAGCAGCGCGTCGCGCTCCTGCGGGCTGATAATCCCGCGGGCGCCGAGCATCCTGGCGTGCGCGCACGAGCCGGCGATGTCCTGCGGCCAGAGGCGCTGGTCGAAGCCCACCGAGGAGTTGAGCGCCTGGAAGGCGGCGGCCTGGGGTTCGGCGAAGCGCGACATGGGTCGCGCAGTCTGGCAAGCCGCGGGCAGCGGGCGCGGCCGGGGCCGTCACTCCCGCTCGCCGAGCACGGCGGCCAGCGCCGCGGTGACGCGCTCGACCTGGTCCTCGCGCATCGCGGGGAAGAACGGGAGCGCCACCGACCGTGCGGCCACGTCCTCGCAGACCGGGAACTCGCCGGGGCGGTGGCCGAAGCGCTCGCGGTAGAACGACATGAGGTGGATGGCCGGCAGATAGGGCTTGGACTGCACGCCGTGGGCGCGCAGCGCCCGGATCGCCGCGTCGCGGTCCACGCCGGGCGGCACTTGGACGACCCAGACGAACCAGCCGCGCTCGTCGCCGCCCGTGTCCTCGCAGGGCAGGCCGAGACCGTGCTCGACCGCCAGGCCGCCGAGCGCCTCGCGGTACCACCCGGCCACCCGGCGGCGAGCGGCCAGCATGCCCGCGAGCCGGTCGACCTGCGCGATGCCGATCGCCGCCTGCAGGTCGGTCAGGCGGTAGTTGAAGCCCAGGCGGTCGTGGTCGAGCCAGCCCATGTCGGGCGCCCGCCCCTGGTTGCGCTCGGAGTCCATGCGGGCCTTCAGCGCGGGGTCGGAGGTGAGGACCATCCCGCCCTCGCCGGTCGTCAGCTGCTTGTTGGCGTAGAAGCCGAAGGAGGCGCAGTGGCCGCGGGCGCCGACGGCCACGCCGTCGGCGTGGCGCGCGCCGAGCGCCTCGCAGGCGTCCTCGACGATCGGCAGGCCGAGGCGCTCGAACGCGGGGAGGTCGGCGGGGTAGCCGAAGATGTGGACCGGCAGCAGCGCGGTGGTGCGCGTGGTCACGGCCGCGGCGGCCGCCGCCGGGTCGAGGTTGAGCGTGCGCGGGTCGATGTCGGCGAAGACGGGCGTGGCGCGCTCGAAGGCGATGACGTTCGCCGAGGCCACGAAGGAGAAGGGGCTCGTCACCACCTCGTCGCCGTCGGAGACCCCCGCGGCCCGCAGGCCGAGGTGCAGCCCGGCGGTCCCGCTCGAGACCGCGCTGGCGTGCGGGGCGCCGACGAAGCTCGCGAAGGCCTTCTCGAAGGCGGGGACCCGCGGCCCGAGGGAGAGCTGGCCGGAGCGCAGGACCTCGAGGACGAGCTCCTCCTCCTCCGCGCCGAGGACGGGCTGGGCGAGCGGCACCTCCTCGAGGGCGCTCACGTCCGGACCGGCGCAGGCTGCTCCGCGTACTCGAGGCTCTCCACGAGGGCCTGCCAGGAGGCGGCGATGACGTTCTCGGCCACCCCGATCGTGCCCCAGGTCCGCACACCGTCGGAGGAGTCGAGCAGCACGCGGGTCGTGGCGCTCGTGCCGTGCGCCTCGTCGAGGATCCGGACCTTGTAGTTCACGAGCTCGATCGTGTCGAGGTGCGGGTGGATCGTGGAGATCGCGAGCCGCAGCGCCGCGTCGAGCGCGTTGACCGGGCCGTTGCCCTCGGCGGTCTGCACCAGGCGCCGGCGCGCGGCGCTCCCGGCGGTCCCCACCCAGATCTTGATCGTCGCCTCGCAGGACACCCGCCCGCTCGCGTCCTGCTCGACGATCGTCCGCCAGCTCTCGAGCTCGAAGAGCGGCCGGTAGTCGCCGGACTCGCGGCGCAGGAGGAGCTCGAAGGAGGCGTCCGCGGCCTCGAACTGGTAGCCCGCGTGCTCGAGCGCCTTGACGCGGTCGATGACCCGCGCGGCGCCCGCGTCGTCGAGCGCGATGCCCGCCTCGGCCGCCTTCTCGGCGGCGGAGTGGCGGCCGGCGAGCTCGGAGACCAGGAGGGCCCGAGCGTTGCCGACCGCCTCGGGCGCGGCGTGCTCGAAGGTGCTCGCGTCCGCGCGCACGCCCGCGACGTGCAGGCCGCCCTTGTGCGCGAAGGCGTTGCGCCCGACCCACGGCTGGTTCGCGTTCGGCGCCAGGTTCAGGAGCTCGTCGACGAAGCGCGCGGTGGGGGTCAGCTGCGCGAGGCGCTCGGGCGCGAGGAGGTCGTGGCCGAGCTTGAGCTGGAGCGCGGGGATGATCGAGACGAGGTTCGCGTTGCCCGTGCGCTCGCCAACCCCGTTCATCGTGCCCTGGACGTGGGTGGCGCCCGCGGAGACCGCCGCCAGCGTGTTCGCCACCCCGCACTCGAGGTCGTTGTGGCAGTGGATGCCGAGCGGCAGCTCGAGGCCGGCGCGGACGGCGCCCACGCCGGCCGTGATCTGCTCGGGCAGGGACGAGCCGTTGGTGTCGCAGAGGACGACGCGCTCGGCGCCGCCCGCGGCGGCCGCCCGCAGGCAGGCCAGCGCGTAGGCCGCGTCGTCGCGGACGCCGTCGAAGAAGTGCTCGGCGTCGTAGAGGACGCGCTTGCCGGCCGCCACGAGGAAGGCCACGGAGTCGGCGATCATGGCGAGGTTCTCCTCGCGGCTGACCCGCACGACCTTCTCGAGGTGGAGCCCCCACGTCTTGCCCACGATCGCCACGACGGGGGCGAAGCAGTCGGCGAGCACGCGCAGTCCCTCGTCCTCCTCGGCGGCGACGCCGCGGCGCCGGGTCATGCCGAAGGCGACCGGGGTCGCGCGGTGGAAGCGCTCCTGCTCGAGCAGGGCGAACAGCTCGAGCTCCTTCGGGTTGGAGGCCGGGAAGCCCGCCTCGACGTAGTCCACCCCCAGGTCGTCGAGCGCGTGGGCGACGCGCACCTTCTCCGCCGCGGTCAGCGACATCCCCTCCCCCTGCATGCCGTCGCGCAGGGTGGCGTCGTAGAGCTCGATCACGACGGCGTCCGCGCGGCGAACGCCGGGACGGGGTCGAGCCACTCGCGGTAGCGCTCCGTGCGGCCGTGCAGCGCGTCCTCGAAGGCCTGCTGGACGGCGCGCGTCAGCTCGCCGGGCGCGCCCGTCCCGATCGCGTGGTCGTCGATCTCGCCGACCGGGACGAGCTCGGCGGCGGTGCCCGTGAGGTAGACCTCGTCGGCGAGGTAGAGCTCCGCGCGGGTCATGTCGCGCTCCACCACCTCGAAGCCGAGGTCGCGGGCCAGCGTGATCGCCGTGCGGCGCGAGATGCCGTCGAGGATCGACGCGCTCAGCGGCGGCGTCGAGATGACCCCGTCACGCACCACGAAGACGTTCTCGCCGGAGCCCTCGCAGACGTGACCGTGGTCGTCGAGGAGGATCGCCTCCTGGTAGCCGGCCTTGTGGCTCTCGATCTTCGCGAGGATCGAGTTGAGGTACTGGCCCGTGGCCTTCGCGGTCGGGATCAGGCTGTCGGGCGAGATGCGCCGCCAGCTCGACACCTTCGCGCGGATGCCGTCGCGTTTGCCCGCCTCGCCCAGGTAGGCGCCCCACGGCCAGCAGGCGATGGAGAGCTCGACCGGGGCCTCGAGCGGGAAGAGCCCCATGGTGCCGTAGCCGCGGTAGGCCAGCGGGCGGATGTAGCAGGCGCGCAGGCCGTTGCGACCGATGAGCTCGAGCGTGGCCTCGCGCAGCTGCTCGCGGGTGAAGGGGAGCGGCATGTGGTACAGCCCGGCCGACGTGAAGAGCCGCTCGATGTGCTCGGCGTGGCGGAAGACGGCCGGACCGAGCTCGGTGTCGTAGCAGCGGACCCCCTCGAACACGCCCGTGCCGTAGTGGAGGCCGTGGGTGAGGACATGCACCTTCGCGTCCTCCCAGGCGACGAACTCGCCGTTCATCCAGATGAGCTCGGCCTGCTCCACGGCGGATCCTCCTAGAGGTGGGCGAGCACTGCGGCACTCGCCTCGGCGGTGCTCGCGGTGCCCCCGAGGTCCCGGGTGCGCAGGCCGTCGGCGAGCGCCCCGTCGACGGCCGACTCTAGCGCCAGGGCCTCCGCCTCGAGCCCCAGCCCGTGGCGGAGCAGGAGCGCCGCGGAGAGGAAGCTCGCGAGCGGGTTGGCGGCGCCGGTCCCGGCGATGTCGGGGGCCGAGCCGTGGACGGGCTCGAAGACGCCGGGGGTCCCCGCCTCGCCGAGCGACGCGCTGGGGAGCATGCCGATCGAGCCGGTGAGCATCGCGGCGAGGTCCGAGAGGATGTCGCCGAAGAGGTTCTCGGTGACGATGACGTCAAAGTCGGCCGGGCGCGAGACCAGCTGCATCGCCGCGTTGTCGACCAGCAGGTGGTCAAGGGTGACATCGTCGTAATCGTC
>CAXSFZ010000035.1:7970-9221 GCA_964236905.1 uncultured Solirubrobacteraceae bacterium
TGGAGCTCGTGCACGGTCTGGCGCCACTGCCGCGAGGTCTCGAGCACGTTGGCCTTGTCGACGCTCGTCACCCGCGTGCGTGCCGCGCGGAAGGCGACGCGGGCGATGCGCTCGACCTCGGCGACGGTGTAGTGGCAGAGGTCGGAGGCGTCGGTCGCCGTCCGGGTCTTGGCGCCGAAGTAGATGCCGCCGGTGAGCTCCCGGACGACCAGCAGGTCGGTGCCCTCGATGCCCTCGCGCTTCAGCGGGCTCGCGTCGTAGAGGGCCGGAGTCGGCCGCACGGGCCGCAGGTTGGCGAACAGCCCGAGCTCCTTGCGCATCCCCAGCAGGCCCTGCTCCGGCCGGGGTGCCGCGGGGTCGGTGGTGTCCCACTTGGGGCCGCCGACGGCGCCGAGCAGCACGGCGTCGGAGCGGCGCAGGGCCGCGAGCACCTCGTCGGTCAGCGCGATGCCGTGCGCGTCGATGCTCGCGCCGCCGAACAGGTGCTCCTCGAAGGTCACCTCGCCGAGCAGGCGGGTGAGCAGGTCGACGGTCGGCGCGAGGATCTCGGGGCCGATGCCGTCGCCCGGAAGCGTGACGATGTGGGGCATGGCGCCGCAGGCTAGTCGGCGGCGCGCGAGGCGCTCGCGCCGTAGGTTGGGCGGGGTGGGGCGACGGGCCGAGCTGCGAGGGCTGAGCGACGAGCAGGTCCGCGCGTGGATGGCCCCGCGGCGGGCGGCGTGGCGGATCGCCGTCGAGAACACCGGCATCGACGGGGCGGTCGGGGCGATCGTGCGCGCCCACAACGCGTTCGCGGGCGGGGGGATCGAGCTCGTCGGGCGGGGGCGCTACAACAAGCGCGCGGCGGTCGGGACCCACCAGCACGAGCCCGTCCGGGTGGTCGCGGAGCCGGGCGCGCGGCCCGTCGGCGGGGGTGGCGCCGCCGTCGACGGAGCGGGCCACGTCGCTCACACCGGCGACGGACCGGGCGCCGCCGCCCTCGTCGCCGTGACCGCCGACCCCGCGCTCCCGCCGCTCCCGTCCGCGCTCCCGGCCGGCGCGACCTACGTCCTCGGGCACGATGCGCTCGGCCTCTCCCCCGCGCTCGCGGCGCGCTGCGACGCGCGGTACGGCCCGCCGCCGGGCTGGAGCGGCGCGACGTCGCCCGCGATGCTCGCGCACCTGCTCATGTGGCGCCTGCGCGGGCTCGGCGGAGGGCCGGAGGGCGCACCGGGACCCCCGCGCGGTGACGCCAGCGTGGCGCGCAGTGCA
>CAXSFZ010000035.1:9258-38229 GCA_964236905.1 uncultured Solirubrobacteraceae bacterium
TGGCCCGGGCTCGCTCGGGCGGAGCAGCGCGAGCGGCTGCCGTTCGACTGGTGGGTCGGCGCCTTCCCGTGGGAGGTGCGGCGGGACTGGTGGCTCTGCCTGCCCGGCGGGCGGACGCCGCTGAACGCAGTCGCCGCGGTGCGCAACACGCTCGCCGCGGGCGCCGCCGGGCTCATCACCCCGGAGGACCCGGGGCCCGGGCGGGCGCCGCTCGGAGACCGCTGGCGGATCCGGGGGTGGCGGGAGACCGTGGCCTGGGCGCGCGCGGAGGGTCGTACGCTCGTGGCGCTGGAGCAGGGCGGCACCCCGCTCGCCGGCCTCGTGCTCCCCGCGCGCGCCGTGCTGGTCGCGGGCCACGAGGTCACGGGCCTCACCCGCGCACAGCTCACGGCCTGCGACGCGGTGGTGACCCTCCCGATGTGGGGCTCCGTGCGCTCCTACAACGTCGCGAGCGCGGCCGGCCTCGTGCTCGACCACGCCCCGCTCACCCCCAGCCCGCCGTGAGCCCACCCTCGGCCCGGCCGGTGCCTGGGCCACCGGTGCCTGGCACCTTTGGCCCGCCTGGCCCGCCGGTGCCTGGCACCATTGGCCCGCCTGGGCCGCCGGTGCCTGGCACCTTTGGCCCGGGCTCAGGCGACGGTGGTGGTGACCGGGCCGGCGCGCTCGCCGTGCGCCTCGTAGGCGGCGATCGCCTCGGCCTGCTGGAGGGTCAGCGCGATGTCGTCGAGGCCGCCCAGGAGGCGGTGCTTGATCTCCGGGTCGATGTCGAAGGAGGCGGTGCCGCCGTCCCAGCGGACCTGCTGCGCGGCGAGGTCCACCTGGGCGTGGCCGACCTCGGCGATCGCTGCGACCGCAGCGTGCGGCAGCTGGACCGGGAGCAGGCCGATCTTCGTGCAGTTCGACCGGAAGATGTCGGCGAAGCTCTCGGCGATGATCGCCCGGAAGCCGTAGTCCTCGAGCGCCCACGGGGCGTGCTCGCGGCTCGAGCCGCAGCCGAAGTTCCGGCCCGTGACGAGGATCTGGTTGACCGGGAGCTCCCACCCCGGCTCCTTCGCCCAGTCGTAGAACAGGAACTCGCCGAAGCCCGTGCGCTCCACGCGCTTGAGGAACTGCTTCGGGATGATCTGGTCCGTGTCCACGTCGTCGCGCCTGAGCACGGAGACGGGGCCCGTGATGGTCTCGATGGGGTCCACTACCGCCACTCCCGGATGTCGACGAAGCGCCCCTCGATCGCCGCGGCGGCGGCCATCTGGGGCGAGACGAGATGCGTGCGGGCGCCCTTGCCCTGGCGGCCCTCGAAGTTGCGGTTGGAGGTCGAGGCCACGCGCTCGCCCGGCGCGGCGATGTCCGGGTTCATCCCCAGGCACATGGAGCACCCCGCCGCGCGCCAGTCGAAGCCGGCGGCTCGGAAGACCTCGTCGAGGCCCTCCGCCTCGGCCTGGGCCTTCACCTGCACGGAGCCCGGGACCACCATCGCGGTGACGCCGCTGGCCACCCGGCGCCCCTCGACGACCTGGGCGGCGGCCCGCAGGTCGCCGATCCGCGAGTTCGTGCAGGAGCCGATGAAGACGCGGTCGAGCGCGATCTCCTGGATCGGCTCGCCGCCGCGGAGCCCCATGTAGTCGAGCGCCCGCTCGACCCCCTCCGACTCGGCGAGGGGCACCGCGCCGGTCACCTGAGCGACCTGGGCGGGGTTCGTGCCCCAGGAGACCATCGGGGAGACGGCGCTCGCGTCGACCGAGAGCTCCTTGTCGAAGGCGGCGCCCGCGTCGGTGAAGAGCTCCGAGACGTCCCCCCCCTCGTAGGCCGGCGTGCCCTGCAGATACTCGAGCGTCGTCGCGTCGGGCGCGATCATCCCCGCCCGGCCCCCGCCCTCGATGGTCATGTTGCACATCGTCATGCGACCCTCCATGGAGAGCCCCTCGACGACCGGCCCCGCGAACTCGACGACGTGGCCGGCGGCGCCGTCGACGCCCATCTGGCCGATCGTCGCGAGGATGAGGTCCTTGGCCGTGACCCCGAAGCCGAGCGTCCCGGCGTAGGCGATCCGCATCGACCTGGGCTTGGCCTGCACGAGGCACTGGGTGGCGAGGACGTGCTCGACCTCGGAAGTCCCGATGCCGAAGGCCAGGGCCCCGAACGCCCCGTGGGTGGCGGTGTGCGAGTCGCCGCAGACGATCGTCATGCCGGGCTGGGTGACGCCGAGCTCCGGCCCGATGACGTGCACGATGCCCTGGTGCGCGCTCCCGAGCGAGTGGATCGGGATGCCGAACTCGGCGCAGTTGGCCTCGAGCGTCTCGACCTGCACGCGGCTCAGCTGGTCCTTGATCCGCGCGGCGACCGGCGTGCCGTCCGTCGGCACGTTGTGGTCCGCGGTGGCGAGCGTCCGGTCCGGCCGGCGCACCCGGCGGCCGTTCAGCCGCAGGCCGTCGAAGGCCTGCGGGCTCGTGACCTCGTGAACCAGGTGGAGGTCGATGTAGATGAGACCGGGGGCGACCTCGTGGGCCGCCCAGATCTTGTCGAACAGGCTCCGGGGCGCGCTCATGAGCGTCGCAGCCCCGCGGACAGGACGGCCAGGAGGACCGCCTCCTCTCGGGTGGGGTTCTCGAAGTGGTGCTCCAGGTCGGCGTCGAAGGTGACGCAGTCGCCCGGGGACAGGGGGTGGCGGGCGTCGTCGATGACCAGCACCAGGCTGCCCCGCTCGACCAGGGCGACCTCGCGCGCGCCGGCCTCGTGCATCGGCGGGTCGCCCAGCTCCCCGGTGCGTGCGCCCGGCGCGAGCACGTGACGGGAGAGCTCGGCACGCTGGCCGGGCAGCGGCGGGGTCAGGACCTCGAAGGCGTGGGCGCCGCCGCCGCCGCGCCGGCGCTCCTCGGCCCGCACCACGTAGACGCTGCCGCCCTCGTCGAGCCGCAGCAGCTGCGAGAGGGTGAGCTCGAGCCCGGCGGCGATCCGCGCGGCGATCTGCAGCGTCGGCGAGGTCTCGCCCCGCTCGACCTGGGAGAGCATCGGCGCGGAGACGCCGGAGCGCTCCGCCAGGTCGCGCAGCGAGAGGTCCATCGCCTCCCGCAGCGCGCGCACCCGCGGGCCGATGCGCGCCTGAATGTCCTCGACCACTGCCACGGTCATGCGTACGCTATCACGTACAAGCAGCTGCGCCGCTGCCCCGAGACCCCTGCCGCCTGCGCGCGACGCGCATCAAAGGGGTCAGGCCCCTCTGATGCGCGGGGGCGGTCAGGGTGTCGCGGAGCTCACGGGCTCGACGGGCGCGGCGGCGAGCGCGGCGGCCTTGGCGACGGCGCTCGAGAGCGCCCGGACGTAGGCGGTGGCGGCGGCCTCGATGATGTCGGTCGCCACGGCCTGCCCGGAGCCGGTCACCCGCTCGCCGGAGAGCACGCCCGGGGTCGCGGTGTGAACCGCGGCGGCGGGGTCGCCGAGCTCGAGGACGACGCTGGCCTCGCCGAGCGCGTCGGCGTAGGGCGTCACCGCATCGACGCGGAACTCCCGCAGGCGCGCGTCGACGCCCGTCGCCGCGTTGATCGCCTTGAAGATCGCGTCGACCGGGCCGTCGCCGGTGAACGAGCCCTGGGCCACCGCGCCCTCCGGATCGCGGACGGCCACCGTGGCGTGGGGCGGGCGGCGGGTGGAGGCCTCGACGTCGAACCACTCGAGCCGCCAGCCGCGCAGCTCCGTGCGCAGCTCGTCGGTGAGAAGCGCCTCGAGGTCCATCGCGCTGACCGTCTTCTTGCGGTCGGCGACCTCCTTGAAGCGCTTGAACGCCGCGTTGAGCGCCGCGCCGTCGACGGCGTGGCCGAGCTCCTGCAGCGCCGCCCTGAGCGCCGCGCGGCCCGAGTGCTTGCCGAGCACGAGCGCGTTGACCTCGAGGCCGACGGTGCGCGCGTCCATGATCTCGAACGTCGAGCGATCCTTGAGCACGCCGTCCTGGTGGATGCCCGACTCGTGCGCGAACGCGTTGCGGCCCACGATCGCCTTGTTCGGCTGGATCGCGTAGCCCGTCAGGCGGCTCACCAGCCGCGAGGCCCGCGCGATCTCGGTCGTCTCGATCCCCGTGTGCAGTCCGTCCGTGTCGGCCCGCCGCACGTGCAGGAGCATCACGATCTCCTCGAGCGAGGCGTTGCCCGCGCGCTCCCCGATGCCGTTGATCGCGCACTCCACCTGCCGCGCCCCGGCCTGCACCCCGGCCAGGGAGTTCGCGACGGCGAGCCCGAGGTCGTCGTGGCAGTGGGTGCTCAGCACGGCGTGGCGGAGGTCGGGCACCAGCTCGTAGAGGCGGGTGAGGAACGCCGCGTACTCCGCGGGCAGCGCGTAGCCCACGGTGTCCGGGACGTTGATCGTGGTGGCGCCCTCGTCCAGCGCGATCTGGAGGACCTCGGCGGTGAACTCCGCGTCGGCGCGCGTCGCGTCCATCGGGGAGAACTCGACGTCCTCGCACAGCGCGCGGGCCTGCGCGACCGAGGCGCGCGTGAGCCCCTTCACGTCCTCGCGGGTCGCGCGCAGCTGGTGCTCGATGTGGATGTCCGAGGTGGAGCAGAACGTGTGGATCCGAGGTCGCTCGGCGTCGCGCAGCGCCTCCCAGCAGCGGTCGATGTCGCCCGGGTTGGCACGAGCCAGGCCGCAGACGACCGGCCCGCCCACCTCCCGCGCGATGGTCTGGACGGCCGTGAAGTCACCGGGGGAGGCGATCGGGAAGCCCGCCTCGATCACGTCGACGCCGAGCCGCGCGAGCGCCTCGGCGATCTCGAGCTTCTCGGCGGCGTTCAGCGAGATGCCGGGCGACTGCTCGCCGTCGCGCAGGGTGGTGTCGAAGATGCGGACGCGCTGGGCGTCGGGCTGCGGGGACATGCGTGCTCCTCTGGGATGGTGGGCTGCTCCTCGGCTTCTCTCGCGGCTTCAGGCGGCCGCCACGCGCAGATTGCTTCCCCTTAGCGGGGAAGGAGGAGGAGTCGGAGCAGCGGGAGGCACGTCATGCGGAGTGCAGCCTACCAGCGCCGCCGGGGCCTCAGCGGTGGACGAGGCGGTAGGTCTCGTTGCGGGAGGTGGAGGTGTAGGCGTCGGCCAGCGGCGTGAGGCCGGGCTGGTCGCTCTCGAAGCAGATCGTGCCGATCCGCGACAGGAGCGCCGGATCGATGCCCTCGACCACCTCGAGCTCGAGCCCCTCGATGTCGACCTTGAGCAGATCGATCCGCGGGACCTGCTCGAGGACCTCGCCGAGCACCTCGTCGACGTGGCGGCAGGTGACGGTGATCGCCTCCGCGGTGGCCACGCCGATCCCGCCGTAGCGGCCCGTCGGCTCGACGTTGAAGCGGACGGGCCCCGACGCGGTTCCCACGGCGGCCTCGGTGAGGACGTAGCGCTCCTCGTAGCCCACGAGGTTCGCGCGCAGGCGCTCGAGATTCGCCGGCACCGGCTCGTGGAGCCAGACGCGCACGTCCGGGCTGCGCGTGAGGAAGTAGAGCGCGCTGATGCCCTTGTTGGAGCCGACGTCGACGACGGTCGTGGCGCCCGGCGGAAGCGCGTAGTCCCCGCGGAGGAAGACCTCGTTGAAGGTCATCATGTCGTGGAAGCTGTCGAGCATCGGGTGGACGACGCCCATGGGCGTGCGCACCGCCGGGGCGTACGGGTACTGCCCGGCCGCGGTGAGGTAGCGCCGGAGGTTCTCCACGGGCCGCTCGGTGTGGCGCACCGCCTCGGCGAGCGCCCGGTAGTTGCGCAGCTCGACGACCTCCCGCGCCCACATGGAGAGCTCCCGGCCGCCGACGCGCATGGGCGCCACCCTACCCCCGACGGCCTACTCCGGCGCGCGCACGACGAGCACCGGGCGCTCGGAGAGGTGGAGCAGCCGGGTCGGCGTGGAGCCGACCAGCGCGCTCTTCAGCGGGCGCTCGCCGTAGGAGCCCACGACGAGGTACCGGGCCCCCTGCTCCTCGCCGGCGGCCAACAGGCCCTCCGCGGGATCCTCGCGCCGGTACTCCGCGGTGAGCGCCACGCCGGAGGGACGCGGGAGGCCCTCCGCCTCGGCGAGCACCACGCTGGCCCGCTCGGCCACCGCCTCGTCGAGGTCGCGCAGCTCGCCGCCGAGCCGGCTCACCGAGTAGGAGAAGACCACGTGGAGCCCCAGGCCGAGCTCCCCGGCCAGCCGCGCCGCCTCGGCGAAGGCGGCCCGCGAGCCGTCCGTCCCGTCGTAGCCCACGACGATCATGCCGCGGGCCCTCCGGCGAGGAGCGCCGGGTCGGCGACCTCGGTGCGGCGGCCGAAGAACTCCTCGTGCCCGAGCGCCTTCCAGATCAGCATCAGCACCACGCCGAAGGCCAGGAACCCGAGCCCGATGACGAGCGGGGTGCCGACGCCGAGGAGCGTGCCCGAGCCGGCGTCCGCCTTCGACAGGTCGAAGCAGGACTTGACGAAGAGCCCCGTGAGCGCGAGCGAGCCGATGAGCGGGGCGACCCCGACCAGGAGCAGGTTCTTGGCGCTCTTGAAGAGCTCCCGCCGGTAGTAGACGATGCAGGCGAAGCCGGTCAGCGCGTAGTAGAAGGCGATCATCAACCCGAGCGCGGCGATCGAGTCGCCCAGTATGTCCTCGGAGATGATCGTGAGCACGACGTACCAGCCGATCGCCAGCGCGCCGAAGACCCAGGTCGCGACGTCCGGGGTGAGGTAGCGCGGGCTCACCGCGCCGAGGCGCTTCGGGGCCGCCTGCGCGCGGGCCATCGAGAGCGCGGTGCGCGCGTTCGGCAGGATCGTCGTCTGGCAGGAGGCGGCCGAGCTCGTGAGCACGGCGATGATCACGATCTTGTTCCACGGCGTGCCGAACACCTCCGTGGCCAGGATGTTCAGCGTGTCGTCCTGCCCCGAGAGGTTGTCGAGGCCGCCGAAGGCCTGCGCCGCCACGGTGACCAGCACGTAGATCGCCAGCAGGATGACCGTGGCGATGACCGCGGCCTTGCCCGGCGTGGTCGCCGAGTCGGTCGACTCCTCGTTCACGGTGACCGTCGAGTCCCAGCCCCAGTAGATGAAGACGGCCAGCAGCACCCCGGAGACGAGCGCGCTCGTGCTCTGCACCTCGAACGGGTTGAACCACGAGAAGGCCGGGTGGATCGCGCCGTCCCCGGCGTCCCCCCCGTAGACCTTCACGAGCGCGACGACGGCGAAGAGCGCGAGGGTCAGGATCTCCGCACCGAGGAGGGCCACCTGGGTGCGTGCCGAGAGCTCGATGCCGATGACGCAGATCCAGGTCATCACGAGGATGAAGACCACACCGAGCAGCGTCACGGCGAAGGTGGAGTCGGCCGCGCTCTGCCAGTCGAGGAGCAGGAACGTGTAGAGGCCGGCGATCTGGCCGAGGTTCGCCATGACGATCGTGCCTGCCGCCGCTATCCCCCAGCCGCCCATCCAGCCCAGGTAGGGGCCCATCGCGCGGGTGACCCAGGAGAACGTCGTCCCGCAGTCCGGATCCGCTCGGTTCATGTAGTAGTAGGCCGTCGCGATGAAGAGCATCGGGAGGAAGGCGACGATGAAGATCGCCGGGGAGGCGATGCCGATGCCCGGCACCGCGATGACGAAGCCGAGCGTCGCGGCCAGGGAGTAGCCCGGGGCCGTCGAGGCGACCCCGATGACGACGTTCGAGACGAAGCCGATGGCGTTGGCCTTCAGGCCCTTCTCCCCCGGCCCGTACCCGTCGGAGACGACGCTGCCGGAGGAGGGTGCGGTGACGCTCATGACGCGACCCTATGCGCCGGGGCGGCGCAGCGGTGTGGACTGGCGGAGCAGCCGTCGCCCGGGCGGTTGGCCACGGCGGTGGGGCGCGGGTGGCGGGCCGGGCGGCGGGGTACCGTCGTGGCGTGCCCGCGCTGCCGACCGGCTCCCCGGCCGACGACGCCCAGGGCGATCTCACCCGGGCGCGGCGCCGCCGGGCCCCGCGCCCTAGGCGCGCACGGAGCCGCCGTCCGCGGGGGAGCCGTCGCCACCCGCCGGCGGGCCGTCGCCCGCACGCTGCCGGGCACCGCCGCCGCTCCGCGCACCGTCCTCGTCCCTGCCGTGCAGCCGGTGGCCCTCGTGCGGGTCGAAGAGGTGCAGGCGCTCCGCGTCGAGCCACAGCTTCGAGCGCCGGCCGGTCTCCACCTTGGAGTCGGGCGAAAGGCGGGCGACCACGCGGCCCTCCTCGCCGGCGCCCGGGACGTCGGAGAGGCCGGCATCCGCCGCGATCTCCTCGAGCTGCTCGGAGTTGGCCGTCTCGCCCTGGTAGGAGAAGTAGGCGTAGAGCTCCGAGCCCATCGACTCCACGAGCTCGATCTCCGCCTCGAAGGTGAACGACTCGCCGCGGTGGTGCTCGGGCGCGAGCTCGGCGTCCTCGAAGGACTCGGGCCGCACCCCGGCGATCACCCGGCCCTCGGGGACCTCGCCGAGCGCGGCGGGCAGCGGCACGTCGCCGAACGGGAGGTGGACCCGCCCGCCCTTGACGTCGGCCGGGAAGAAGTTCATCGCCGGCGAGCCGATGAACCCCGCGACGAAGAGGTTGACCGGATGGTCGTAGAGCTCCTTCGGGGAGGCCACCTGCTGGATCGTCCCGGCCCGCATCACCGCGACCCGGTCCCCGAGCGTCATCGCCTCGGTCTGGTCGTGGGTGACGTAGATCATCGTCGTCCCCAGGCGCTGCTGCAGCCGCGAGACCTCGCTGCGGGTCTGCACGCGGAGCTTCGCGTCGAGGTTCGACAACGGCTCGTCCATGAGGAAGACGGCAGGGTCGCGGACGATCGCCCGGCCCATGGCCACGCGCTGGCGCTGGCCACCCGAGAGGTTCGCCGGCTTGCGCTCCAGGTGCTGGGTGAGGTCGAGCACGCGCGCCGCCTCGTTGACCTTGCGGTCGATCTCGGCCTGGTCGGTCTTGGCGAGCTTGAGCGCGAAGCCCATGTTGTCGCGCACCGTCATGTGCGGGTAGAGCGCGTAGTTCTGGAAGACCATCGCGATGTCGCGGTCCTTCGGCGCCTTCTCGTTGACCACCTCGTCGCCGATCAGCAGCTCGCCGTCGGTGATGTCCTCCAGGCCGGCGATCATCCGCAGCGCCGTGGACTTCCCGCAGCCCGACGGGCCGACGAGGATCACGAACTCGCCGTCGGCGACGTCGAGGTCGATCCCCTTGACGGCCTCGAAGCCGTCCGCGTAGCGCTTGGTGAGGTTCTGGAGCTTGATCGAGGACATGCGGTCACCCCTTGACGGCGCCGGCGGTGAGGCCCGCCACGATGCGCCGCTGGAAGAACAGGACGAGGAAGATGATCGGGATGGTCACGATCACCGCGGCGGCGGCGATCGAGCCGGTGGGTGCGGTGAACTGCGAGGCGCCGGGGAACGAGGAGATCGCCGCCGGCACCGTCTGGGCCGCCGAGGTGGAGGTCAGCGAGGTCGCGAAGACGAAGTCGTTCCAGGCGAAGATGAAGACGAGGATCGCGGTGGTGAAGAAGCCGGGGGCGGCCAGGGGCACGATGACCTTGGTGAACGCCTGGTAGGGCGTCGCCCCGTCGACCTGCGCGGCCTGCTCGAGCTCCCAGGGGATCTCGCGGAAGAACGAGCTCATGGTGAAGATCGCCAGCGGGAGGGCGAAGGTCATGTACGGGATGATCAGGCCGGGCCAGGTGTCGTAGAGGCCGATGTTGCGCCACAGGTCGTAGAGCGGGCCGACCACCGAGATCGGCGGGAACATCGCGATCGCCAGCGAGGCGATCAGCACGATGCGCTTGCCGGGGAACTCGAGGCGGGCGATGGCGTAGGCCGCCATCGCCGCGAGGCTCACCGCGATGAGCGTCGCGATCGCGGCGATCCCCAGCGAGTTGCGCAGCGCCAGCGTGAAGATGTCCTGGTCGAAGATCCCCGAGTAGTTGTCCAAGGTCCACTTGCTCGGGAGCAGCCGGCCGTCGGCGATCGTCGTCGGATCCTTCAGGGAGAGCGAGACGAGCCAGAGGACCGGGAAGAGCGCGATCACGACGATCGCGGTGTTGGCCGAGCCCCAGCCCAGGACCTTCTGCCGCGTCACCGACATCACTTGCCCCCCGTTCCGGACGCGATCGTGTCCTTGCCCAGCAGGGCGATGAAGCCGGCGGCGATGAGGCCGACGCAGACGAACACGAGGACGCTCAGCGCCGAGCCGAGCCCGAGGTTCAGCCGGGTGAGCAGCGTGTTGTAGGAGAGGACGCTGACCGTCTCGACGTTCCGGTTCACCCCGGAGTTCGAGAGGATGAAGACGGTGTCGAAGATCCGGAACGCGTCGAGCGTGCGGAACAGCAGCGCGACGAGGATCGCCGGCTTCATCAGCGGGATCGTGATCCGCCAGAATCGCTGCCAGGCGGTCGCGCCGTCGACCTTGGCCGCCTCGTGGAGCTCGTCGGAGACCAGCGCGAGCCCCGCGAGGAGGAGGAGGGCCATGAACGGCGTGGTCTTCCACACCTCGGCGAGGATCGCGGTGAGCCAGATCCCGAACGTGGAGTTCAGCGGATCGGTGCCCAGGCCGAGCGCCTTGGGGACGAAGCCGCCCTCCGCGCCCGAGAACGCGAGGCGCCAGGCGAAGGCGGCGACCACGGTGACGATGCCGTAGGGGATGAGCGCGGTGGTGCGCACGAGCCCGCGGCCGAAGATCGCCCGGTGCATGACCAGGGCGAGGAGCATCCCGAGGACGAGCTCGATGGCGACCGTGATGAGGGTCAGCAGGCCCGTGTGGAAGAGGTCGAGCCACCAGCGCGAGGAGCCGAGGATCGAGACGTAGTTCGAGAGCCCGACGAACTTCGAATCGTCCGGGAAGCGCAGGTCGGAGCGCCGGAGGCTCAAGTAGATCGCGTAGAGGATCGGGTAGGCGGTCACCGCGAGCATCACGAGCGCGCCGGGGGCGACCAGCATGAGCCCGAGCTTGCGCTCCGCCCTGGCCCGCTCGGTGAGGACCTTCCGCTTCCGCGGGCCGGACTGGACCGTGGGGCCGTCGGTCCCCCGGGCCGCGACGGGCGCGGCGGCTGACGCTTGCGTGCTCACAGGACACCGTCCGGGCTCAGGGCCTTGTCGAGGTTCTTGCGGAGTTGCCCCACCGCGTCCTTGCTCGCCGCGTTCTTGGGCGGCGAGAGCGTGGAGTAGATCGCCAGCGAGACGTCCGAGTAGGCCGGGGTGGCCGGGCGCGGGCCGCCGTGCTCGAGGCCCTGGCGGATCAGCCCGTAGAACGGGAAGTCCGCCTTGGTCTTCGGATCGTCGTAGATCGCCGAGATCGTCGGGGCCAGCGCGTCGAGGTCGAGGTAGGTGCGCTGCGACTTCTCCGAGGCGAGGCAGGCCGCGGCCTCGGCCGCCTCCTGGCCGTGCTTGGAGTAGGAGCTCACGCCCCAGTTGAAGCCGCCCACCGGCCCGCGTGCCACCTTGTCCGCGACCGTCCGCGGGTAGGGCCGCCAGCCGAGGTTGTCGAAGACCTTCTTGGCCACGGGGTCCCCCGCCTCGGCGGCGCCCTTGATCGACGGGTAGACGAAGGGCCAGTTCACCATGAAGGCGGCCTGGCCGGACTGGAAGGCCAGGCGGTTCTGGTCCTCCTTCTGCTGGGCCAGGGACGGGTCGGCGGCCTTGGAGGTCGCCAGCTGCCCGATGATCTTCACCGCGTCCTGGACGGGCTTGTCGAAGTTCGGCGTGCGGGGGCCCGAGAGGATCTTGCCGCCACCCGACTCCACCAACGCGTTGAACCAGACCGTGGTGTTCTCCGCGGCGGCGCCGGCGATCTCCAGCCGGCCGCCCTGCTTGAGCCCCGAGGCCTGCTTGATGAGCCCGCTCCACGTCGCGGCCGGCTCGCCGCCGACGAGGTCCTTGCGGTACCACAGCAGCTGGGAGTTGGAGTTGCCCGGCGCCCCGTAGAGCTTCTTCTCGTAGGTGGCGGTGGCCACCGGACCCTCGAGCATGCCCGCGGTGATCTTCTTCGCGAGCGCGCTGGGGAACGCCTTGATCCACCCGGCTTCGGCGAACTCCGAGGTCCACACGACGTCCATGCCGACGATGTCGATCGACTTGTCCTGCGCCGCGAGTCGGCGCACGAGCGCCTGGCGCTGGGCGTCGGGGTTGTTGGCCAGCTGGTTGAACGAGATGCGGTACCGCCCGCCCGAGGCGTCGGTGCAGTCCTTGATCGCCTTCTGGAACGAGCCGCCGGGCTGGGTGCCGGCCCACACGTTGATCGCGACGGGACCCCCTCCGCCGCCGCTGTCCGAGCCGCACGCCGCCAAGGCGAGTGCCGCTGCTCCTGCTGCGAGTGTCCCTGCGATGACCCGACCCATGACGGCAGCCAACCTGCCCGTGTGAACCGGCGTTCACACGGGGGGTCGTTGCAAATGCAACTCCGTCCTCCGGACCATCGTCGCCCGGGATGACGGGGTGTCAGAGCGAGACGGCGCGACCGGCCGTGAAGCCGTCGCCGTCGACCAGTCCGTCGACCACCGCCTGCGGGACCGGACCGTCCGAGGTCACCACCATGACGGCGCTCACGCCCTCTTCCCCCTGGGCGTGACCGACGGCGGCCGACTCGATGTTGACCCCCGCCTCGCCGAAGGCCGAGCCGACACGGCCGACCATGCCGGGCTGGTCGCGGTACTTGAAGAGGGCGACGTGCGGCTCGAGCTGGAGGTTGAAGCGCTGGCCCCAGGCCTCGAGCAGGTGCGGGCGGCTGGCCCGGCCGACGACCGTGCCCACCACGCGCGTGGCCTGCTCGCCGGCCACGACCGTGACGCGCAGGAGGTCGGCGAAGTCCCGGGCGCTCGTGCGCCGCGACTCGACGACGGTGATGCCCCGCTGCTCGGCCACCGAGGGGGCGTTGACGACGTTCAGCTCCTCCTCGGTCTTGCCGTCGAGGACGCCGAGCAGCACGCTGACCCCCAGCGGGCGGGTGTCGCGCTCGCCGATCCGGCCGAGGTACTCGACCTCGACCCGGTCGACGCTCCTGCCCTCGACGAGCGCCATCGCGAGCTTGCCGAGGTGGCGGGCCAGCGGCTCGAACGGGCCGAGCACCTCGCGGTCCTCCGCGGCGACCGCCGGGACGTTGACCGCGGTGGTCACCGTGCCGCCGGTGAGCGCGGCGACGACCTGCTCGGCCGCCTGGAAGCCCGCGCGGTCGGTCGCCTCCGCGGTGCTCGCGCCGAGATGCGGGGTGACCACCACCTGCGGGTAGCCGAACAGCGGGTGGTCGGTGATGGGCTCGGAGCGGAAGACGTCGAGCGCCGCGCCGCCGACCTTGCCCGAGTCGAGCGCGGCCTGCAGGTCGGCGTCGACGATGAGCGGGCCGCGGGCGACGTTCAGCACGCGCACGCCGTCCTTCATCTTCGCGAAGGCCTCGGCGTCGAGCCAGCCCTCGGTCTCCGGCGTCTTGGGCAGGTGGACCGTGAGGAAGTCGGCCACCGCGTAGACCTCGTCGGAGCTCTCCGCGTGCTCCACGCCCATCTGCGTGTAGCGGTCGGCGCCGACGAACGGGTCGAAGGCGATGATCCGCATGCCGAAGCCCTGCGCCCGTTGGGCCACGAGCTGCCCGATGCGCCCGAAGCCGAGGATGCCGAGCGTCTTGTCCATGACCTCCACCCCGGAGAACTTCGAGCGCTCCCACTTGCCCGAGGTGAGGCTCGCGTGCGCCTGCGGGATGTTGCGGGCGAGCGCGAGGAGCAGGGCGACGGTGTGCTCCGCGGCCGTGACCACGTTCGAGGCGGGCGCGTTGGCAACGATGATCCCGCGCGCGGTCGCCGCGGGGACGTCGACGTTGTCGACCCCCACGCCCGCCCGGCCGATCGCCTTGAGCCGGCCCGCGTTCCCGAGGACCTCGGCGGTGAGCTTGGAGGCGCTGCGGATCAGCACGCCGTCGTACTGCCCGAGCTCGCGGGCGAGCTCGCCGTCGGCCCAGGCGGTCTTGACGGTGACCTCGAAGTGCTCGCGCAGCAGCGCGATGCCGGAGGCGCCGATGTCCTCCGCGACCAGGACGCGCCGCGGCTGCTCCTCGGTGTCCGCGGTGCCGTCGGCCTTCGTGCTCGTGGTCATGCCTGCGCCTCCACGACGGCGTCGATGCACCGGGTGAGCGCCTCCACGTCGGCCGGGTCGACGGCGGGGAACATGCCGATGCGCAGCTGGTTGCGGCCGAGCTTGCGGTACGGCTCGGTGTCGACGATGCCGTTGGCGCGCAGCGTGGCGGCGACCGCCGCGGCGTCGACGCTCTCGTCGAAGTCGATCGTGCCGACGACGAGCGAGCGCTTGGCGGGGTCGGCGACGAAGGGCGCGGCGAAGGTGCTCGCCTCGGCCCAGTCGTAGAGCGTGCTCGAGCTCTGGCGGGTGCGGCCCACCGTGAACGGGAGCCCGCCGCTTCCCGTCATCCACTCGATCTGGTCGGCGAGCATCAGGAGCGTCGCCACCGCCGGGGTGTTGTAGGTCTGGTCCTTCAGCGAGTTCTCCAGCGCGGTGGTGAGGCTCAGGAACTCCGGGATCCAGCGGTCGCCGCGCGCGGCGACCTCGGCGACGCGCTCCTGCGCCGCCGGGCTGAGGAGCGCGAGCCACAGCCCGCCGTCGCTGGCGAAGCACTTCTGCGGGGCGAAGTAGTAGACGTCGGCGTCGGCCGCCTGCAAGGGCAGGCCCCCCGCGCCCGAGGTCGCGTCGACGAGCACGAGCGCGTCGGCGGCCGGGCGCTCCACCCCGAGCATCACGCCGGTGCTCGTCTCGTTGTGGGCCCAGGCCACGACGTCGCAGGACGGATCGGCCTGGACCGCGGGCGCGTCGCCGGGCTCCGCCCGCACGACGACAGGGTCCTGCAGGAACGGGGCGCCGGCGGTGACCTGCGCGAACTTGTTGGAGAACTCGCCGTAGCTCAGGTGGAGCGCGCGCTCACGCACCAGGCCGGCCGCGGCGGCGTCCCAGAACGCGGTGGTGCCGCCGTTGCCGAGCAGGACCGCGTAGCCGTCGGGAAGCGCGAAGAGCTCCCGGAGGCCCTCCCGGACGCGGCCGACCACCGCCTTGACGGGCTTCTGGCGGTGGGAGGTGCCCATGACGGGCACGCCCTCGACGGTGGCCTGGAGCGCCGTGAGCTGCTCCGGGCGCACCTTCGAGGGGCCGCAGCCGAAGCGGCCGTCGGCCGGCTTGAGCGCGTCGGGGAGGCGGAGCTGGGTGGGGCTGGACGGCATGGGCGTGATCCTCGCAGGGGTCGAACGGCGGGAGTGCCCAGGCGCGCGGCGGAGGTGCTGCGTCGGTCGCTCCCCGGTGGTTCGCTCCACCTCGTGCGCCAGTCGCGCCGACGCCGTCGAGGGTAGCGGACGGCGGCCACCGCTCGCGGCGCGCCGGCCGGCGCCGCGGGCCGGCGCCGGGCTGCTCGGGAGGTGAGAGCCGGATCACCCCCACCCCCTGGCGGTGATCCGGCTCTCGCCGATCGGCCTCGGGGTGGAGCCGGCGAAGCGCGCACCTTCTCGCACGCTCTCCGGAGACATCGCGCAGGAACGGCGCAGTCGCGGCACGGGCGCTTGCCGCAGGCGGCCGGAGGCCCGACGGTGGAGCCATGCCCGGCGAGCACGCCTCCTCCCACACGCGGTGGGGCGTCGTCAACGCCCCGATCGCCCGGCTGGCCGCGGAGCAGCGCGGCGTGGTCGCCCGCGACCAGCTGCGGGACCACGGCTGGAGCGAGACGACGATCGACCGGCGGATCCTCGACGGGCTGCTCACCCGGCTGTGGCCGGCGACGTACGCCTACGGGCACGCGAACCTCGGCCGGGACGGCTGGCTGCTGGCCGCGACGATGGCCTGCGGCGCGGGATCGCAGCTCGTCGCCCGGGCCGCCGCGGCGGCCCGGGGGCTCATGAGCGCGTGGTCGACGATCGACGTCGCGACGCCGCACCGACGCGGCGTGGAGCTCGACGGCATCCGCACCCACCGGTTGGAGCTGCGCCCCGAGGAGCGCGACGTCCACCGCGGCCTGCCGGTGACCTCGCTCGCCCGGACGGCGCTCGACATCGCCGCGAGCGAGTCGCCCGACCGCGTCGGGGAGCTGCTCGACCGTGCCCTGCTGGACGGGCAGTACGACCATGCCGAGATGCTCGAGCTGCTCGACGTGCGTCGCGGCTGCCGGGGTGTGGCGATCCTCAGGCGGGAGGTCGCCAAGCTCGGGGACGAGGGCGTCGTGTTCCGCTCGCGCCCGGAGCGCCTCGCCCGTGACCTCCTGCTCGCGCTCGCGCTGCCGCAGCCCGCGGTGAACGCCTGGTTCCCGACCCGTGCCGGGCACGGCTACGAGCTCGACTTCTGGTGGCCCGCGCTCCCCCGTCCGCTCGACCTCGAGATCGACGGCCCGCACCACCGCCAGCCTCGTCAGCGTCGGCTCGACCGGCTGCGCGACGCCGAGCTCCGCCGCTTCGGCGTGAGCGTCGTCCGGGTGCCGAGCACCCTCGTGACCGACGCCCCCGAGGAGTTCCGCCGAACCGCCCTGCGGGTGGTCCGGCACCACCAGCAGCCGGTGAGGGCCGGATGACCCTCAGACGGTGGGGGTCATCCGGCGCTCAGCGGGATTCGGGAGGTCATCCGGCGCTCAGCGGGATTCGGGGGTCGAGGGAGCCCGGAAGCGCACGAGCGCGTGGCTGCCGTCGCAGAACGGGCGTGCGCGCGACCTGCCGCAGCGGCAGAGCGCGACCGGGGTGCGGTCGAGCGCGATCTCGTTGCCGTCCTGGTCGCTCAGGATGAACGGGCCGCGGACGAGCAGGGGTCCGTCGCGGTGCGGGGTGATGCGCACGGGCTCGCTCACGCGGGCACCGCCTCGGCGGCGGGGCGCAGCGCGGAGCCGCCCGCCTCCCACGCCGTCCAGATCTCGCGCGCCATCAGGCCGTCGACGAGCACGAGCGCACGCGCGCCCCAGAGCATCTGGTGGCCCAGGGCGGGCTCGTCGCGGGCCAGGCCGCCGGCCATGTCGACGGCGGCCACCGCCTCGTGCACGGCATCGGCGGCGATGTGCTCGAGGTGGAACTCGAGCGCGCGGGGGCTGTCCAGGCCGAGGCGGCGCAGGCCGTCGGCGTAGCGGCGGCTCGGGATCGCCGAGCCCATCTCGTAGAGCGCGAGGTGGCCGACCAGCGCCCCGCGCAGCCGGCGGTGCAGGCCGAACAGGGAGACGAGGTTCACCGTCGCGAGCGTCACGCCGGGGAGGCGGTCGACGTAGGCGCCGTAGCCCGCGTCGAGCCCCAGCTCGTCGAGCAGGTCGGCGAAGAGCCGGGCGTGGAGCCGCTCGGGGCGGCCACCGCCGTACTCGTCGGCCTGGATCTCCACCAGGGCCGCCTTCGGCCCGCCGGCCAGCCGCGGGATCGCCCAGGTGTGCGGGTCGGCCTCCTTGAGCTGGTAGGCCGAGCGGTGGAGCATGAGCTCCTCGAACTGCTCCCGGGTCCCGGTCCGTGCGAGGTGCTGCGAGAGCGACGGCGCGTCGTCGGCCTCCCCGACCGCGCGCAGGGCGAGGTCCATCGCGCGGTGGTCGACGGGCGCGCCGTCGACCGGGCCGAGCGCCGCGACCAGCGCCGCCTCGAAGCGCGCCTCGAGCGCCGCGCGCAGCGTGAGCAGGCCGGGGTCCCACTCCCAGCGCTCGTCCACGCCGTCCCAGCCGCGGTAGTGCAGCTCGTAGCAGCAGTAGAGCGCGAGGTGGAGATCCTCGTCGCACAGCCCGTCGACCGGCTCGGGGACCGCCACGGCGCCGAGGGAGCCCGGGGGACCGGGCAGCGCCGCGAGCAGGGCACGGGAGACGGGACCGCGCGCGGCGGGCAGGACGGGCATCAGGCCACGGTACCCGGGCCCGCCCTCGCGTTCGCGCCCGCTCCCCGCGCCTCCGCGCCACTCCCCGCGCCTCCGCGCCGCACCCCCCACGCGTCCGCGCCCGCTCCCGAGCGTCCGCCTCCGCGCCCCGCTCCCACACGTTCGCGCCGCTCCCGCGCGCCGCCGCGCCCGCTTCCCCACACGTTCGGGCCGCTCCCGCGCGTCCGCGCCGCTCCCGCGCGCCTCCGCGTCCCGCTCCCCACATGTTCGCGCCGCTCCCCACGCCTCCGCGCCTGCGCTCCCGCGCGCGTCCGCCGCCGCCACGCTCGTCCGGCGGCGGCTCCCCGCTAGAACTCGGGGTCGATCCAGTCCATCTGCGCGCGGAGCTCCTTGCCCGTGGTCTCGAGCTGGGTGCCGGCGCCCTCCTCGCGCATCCGCTTGAAGTTCTCCTGCCCCGCGCGGTTCTCCGCGATCCACTCGCGGGCGAAGGTGCCGTCCTGGATCTCGCCGAGGATCTTCTTCATCTCCGCGCGCGTCTGGTCGGTGACGATCCGCGGGCCGCGCGTGTAGTCGCCGTACTCGGCGGTGTTGGAGATCGAGAAGCGCATGCCGGCGAGGCCCTTCTCGTACATGAGGTCGACGATGAGCTTCAGCTCGTGGAGGCACTCGAAGTAGGCCATCTCCGGCGGGTACCCGGCCTCGGTCAGCGTCTCGAAGCCCGCGCGGACGAGCTCGGAGGCTCCGCCGCAGAGCACGGCCTGCTCGCCGAAGAGGTCGGTCTCGGTCTCGTCCTTGAAGGTCGTCTCGAACACGCCGCCCCGGGTGCATCCGATCCCCTTGGCGTAGGCGAGCGCCAGCGGCTTGGCGTCGCCCGTCGCGTCCTGGTGGATCGCGACCAGGCCGGGGACGCCGGAGCCCTCGAGGTACTGGCGCCGCACGAGGTGGCCGGGGCCCTTGGGCGCCGCGAGCGCCACGTCGACGCCCTCGGGCGCCTCCACCTCGCCGTAGAGGATCGAGAAGCCGTGCCCGAAGAGCAGCAGGTTGCCCGGGGCGACGCCGTCGCGGATGTCGGACTCCCAGACCTCGTGGTGCTTCTCGTCGGGCAGCAGGACCATCACGACGTCCCCCTCGGCGGCCGCCTCGGCGATCGAGGTGACCCGCAGCCCCGCCGCCTCGGCTTGGGCCACCGACGCCGAGTCGGGCCGCAGCCCGACGACGACCTCCACCCCGGAGTCCTTCAGGTTCTGCGAATGGGCGTGGCCCTGGGAGCCGAACCCGAGGATGGCGACGGTCTTGCCGTCGAGCAGGGTGAGGTCCGCGTCGTCGTCGTAGATCATGGGCGCCGGATCCTAGGGACCGGGGCACCCGGCCGTCAGGCGGTGGCCGAGACGACGAGCGTGCGCGCCGGGATCGCGAGGGTGCCGTCGGAGCGCACCCAGGGCGCCAGCGCGCCGTCGACGGCGTCGCGCACCCTGTAGTGGTCGGCCGGCGAGAGGCCGGCCACGAGCTCCTTGAGCGCGATCGAGCAGTCGAGCTGCTGGGCCCACCAGTCGTCGAGGCCGGAGGCGGTGAACGTGAAGTCGAGCGGCTCGATGACGATGTCGTCGCTCCAGCCCGCGCCGTAGAGCAGCTCGCGCACGAGCTCCGGGTCGCCGAGCGAGAACGGCCCCGGCGTCCCGGGCGGCGGCGGCGAGGAGAAGCCGAGCTCGACCAGCCGCGCGCCCGTCATCCACGGGTTCTCCGCCGCGGGGGCCCAGACCGCGAAGGCGGCGCGGCCGCCCGGCCGCAGCACGCGCCGGGTCTCGCGCAGCGCCGTCTCGGGGTCCGGGATCAGCATGTACCCCCAGCGGCAGAGCACGGCGTCGACGCTCGCGGTCGCGAGGTCGATCCACTCGAGCTCCATGGGCCGGGCCTCGACCACGTCGGCGAGCCCGAGCTCCTCGGCCCGCGCCCGGACGAGCTCCACCATCGCCCCGGCGCCGTCGGTCGAGACGAGCCTCCCGCCCGGGCGCAGCCGCTCGGCGGCGAGCAGGCCGGTGTCGCCCGGGCCGGCGGCGAGCTCGAGCACGGTCTGCCCCGGCTGCGGGTCGACGGCCGCCAGGAGCCAGGCGGAGACCGGCGCGGCGGAGCGCTGGAACGCCTCGCGCGCCGCGGCCCAGCCGCCGGCCGCCTCCTCCCAGCGGCCCCGGCTCGCGGCGCGGAACGCGTCGGGGTCGGCCACGGGCTCGAACGGCATGGCGCGAGGGTACGGGCTCCCGGACGGGTCGGCGCGTCAGAGCGCGCGGCGCAGGAGCTTCCCCGAGCGCGTCCGCGGCAGCGCGTCGGCGAACGCGATCGCCTTCGGCACCTTGAAGGGCGCGAGCCGCGCCGCGCAGTGCGCCCGCAGCGCCTCCTCGCTCACGGGCGCGCGCGCCACGACGGTGGCCACCACCGCCTCTCCCCACTCAGGGTCGGGCCGCCCGTGCACCGCCGCCTCGGCCACGTCGGGGTGCTCGCCCAGCACGGCCTCGACCTCCGTCGGCGCCACGTTCTCCCCGCCCGTGAGGATCGTGTCCGCCTTGCGGCCGGTGAGCGTCAGCCGGCCGTCGGCGTCGAGGTGGCCGAGGTCGCCCGTCGCGAGCTCCCCGCCCCCGGCGAGCGTGGGCCCGCGCACGTGCAGCTCTCCGTCCTCGGCGACCCGCACCCGCGTGCAGAAGAGCGGCGGACCGGCGTCGGCACCGCGCTCGCCGGGCGCCTGGGTCGTGACCTGCGAGCAGGCCTCGGTGAGCCCGTAGGTCTGCGCGACGGGGACGCCGAGCACCGCGGCCCGCGCCTGCAGGGCAGGGGGGACCGGCGCGCCGCCGAGCAGCGCGCAGCGCAGGTCGGGCGGCGCCCGCAGGCCGGCGTCGAGCAGCCGCTGGAGCGTGGTCGGGACCAGCGAGACGAGCGTGACGCCGCCGGTGGCCAGGGCGGCCAGGACGCGCTGGGTCTCGAAGCGCTCGTGGACCAGCGCGTGGGTGGCGTAGATCGCCGAGCGCACCACGATGGAGAGGCCGCCGACGTGGGAGAGCGGGAGCGTGCAGAGCCACCGGTCCTCCGGCGCCACGCCGAGGGCGGCCGCGGAGCCCAGCGCGCTCCACAGCAGGTTGCCGAAGGTCAGGGTGACCGGCTTCGGGCTCCCGCTCGTCCCGCTCGTCTGCAGCCCGAGCGCCGGCGCGTCGAGGTCGTGCGCGGCCGCGAGCGCGCGTTCCTCCGCCGGCGCGCGCTCCAGGTGCTCGACCAGGTGGTCGGCCGGCGGCCGCTCACCCGGGGTGAGCCGGAGGTCGTGCGGGACGACCACCGCGCCGAGCAGCCACACCGCGTGGAGCGCCACCACGAAGGTGGTGCCCGGGGGGAGCGCGAGCGCCACCCGCTGCCCGGGCCCCACACCGCGGGCGGCCAGGGCGGCGGCGGCCTCCCTCGCGTGGGCGAGGAGCTCCGCGTAGGTCAGCTCGTTGACCGCCGGGCGCTCCGGATGGGTCCGCGCGGCACGGGGCAGCCAGGCGTCGACGAGCATCTGGGCGAACGTAGCGCCGCGCGCGCGGCGAGGCGGCGCGCGCGGCGACGCGGGGTAGCCTGGCGCCCATGCCCGTCACCTGGAGCGCCGCGGACGGCGTGAGCTACGAGGACATCCGCTACGAGCTGAGCGGCGACGGGATCGCGAAGGTCACCATCGACCGGCCCGAGGTCCGCAACGCGTTCCGCCCGCGGACGCTCATCGAGCTCTCCGACGCGTTCGAGCGCGCCCGCGAGGACCCGGGGGTCGGCGTCGTCGTGCTCACCGGCGAGGGTCCGCTCGCCTTCTGCTCGGGCGGTGACCAGCGCGTGCGCGGCGACACGGGCTACCTGGCGGAGGGCGCGAGCACGGGGCGCTTCCACGTCACCGACTTCCAGGTGCAGGTGCGTCGGCTGCCCAAGCCGGTGGTGGCGATGGTGGCGGGCTACGCCATCGGCGGCGGGCACGTCCTGCACCTGGTCTGCGACCTGACGATCGCCGCCGAGAACGCCCGGTTCGGCCAGACGGGCCCGCGGGTCGGCTCGTGGGACGGCGGGTACGGCGCCTCGCTCCTGCGGGACCTCGTCGGCCCGAAGAAGGCGAAGGAGATCTGGCTGCTCTGCCGCCAGTACGACGCGCGGCAGGCGCTCGAGATGGGCCTCGTGAACGCCGTGGTGCCGCTCGAGCGCCTCGAGGAGGAGACCGTCGCCTGGTGCCGGGAGATGCTCGCGCTCTCCCCCTTCGCGCTGCGCCTGGTGAAGTCGAGCTTCCACGCGCACGAGGACGGCTACGCCGGGATCCAGCAGCTCGCGCACGACGCGAACCTCCTCTTCTACGGCTCGGAGGAGGCGCAGGAGGGCCGCGACGCCTACAAGGAGAAGCGCGCCCCGGACTTCTCGCGCTTCCCGCGGCGCGCCTGATGGCGCTCCTGCGGGTGTGGCTCATGGCCAGCCGGCCGCGCACGCTGCCGGCGGCGGTGGCGCCCGTCCTGGTCGGCACGGCGCTCCCGGCCACCGTCGGGACCTTCCGCGTCGGGGTCTTCGCGGCGGCGCTGCTGGGGGCGATCTTCATCCAGATCGGCACGAACCTCTCCAACGACTACTCCGACGCGCGGCGCGGCGCCGACACCGAGGACCGCCTGGGCCCGGTGCGCGTGACCGCCGGCGGGCTCGTGCCGCCCAAGCAGGTGCTGCAGGGCGTCTACGTCGCCTTCGGGCTGGCCGTCCTCTGCGGGATCTACCTCATCGCCGAGAGCGGCTGGGAGCTCCTGATCATCGGCGTGCTCTCGATCGCCGCCGGCGTGCTCTACACGGGCGGGCCGCGCCCGTACGGCTACGAGGGGCTCGGCGAGCTCTTCGTCTTCCTCTTCTTCGGCATCGTCGCCGTGGCCGGCTCGACCTTCGCGCAGGTGGAGGAGTTCCCCTGGGAGGCCTTCGTGCTCGCGGTGCCCGTCGGCCTGCTGGCCAGCGCGATCCTGGTCGTCAACAACGTGCGCGACCTCGACACGGACCGGCGCGTCGGCAAGCGGACGCTCGCGGTGCGCCTGGGGCGGGCGCGCACCCGCGCGATGTTCGCCGCGATGGTCTACGGCGCCTTCCTCACCGCCCCGCTGGCCATCCTGGCCGCGCCGCTGGAGCTCTGGCTGTTCCTCCCGTGGCTCGCGCTGCCGCTGGCGGCCAAGCTCGTGCGGACCGTGCGCAACCACGCCGACGGACCGACGCTGAACGGCGCGCTGGGCGCCACGGGCCAGCTGCAGCTCGTCTTCTGCGTGCTGCTCGCCGCGGGGATCCTGGCCAGCTGATGGAGCTGCGCGTCACGCGGCGGACCGTGCGCCTGCGCACGCCGCTCGTGACGAGCTACGGCCAGGTGGCCGCGCGCGAGCTCTTCGCGGTGGAGCTCGACGGCGGCGACGGGGTGCTCGGGCGTGGCGAGGCGGCGCCGCTCGAGGCCTACGACGGCGTCCCGGACGCGGCGGTGGCCGAGGCGCTCGGGATCTACGCCGAGCTCCTGCGCCCGGCCGGCCCGGAGGTCCCGGGGCACCTGCTCCTCGACGCCTGCCGCGCCGCGGTGGAGCTGCCGGAGGCGCTCGCGGCCGTCGACCTGGCGCTCTGGGACCGCGCGGGCCGGCGGGCCGGGCGGCCCGTCGCGGCGCTCCTGCGCGAGGACCACCTCCCGGCCGTGCCGGTGAACGCGACGATCGGCGCGCTCGACCGCGCGGGCGCCGCCGCCGCGGCGGCGCACGCGGTGGCCACGGGCTTCGCCTGCGTCAAGCTCAAGGTCGGCGCGGGGGACGACGCGGGCCGCGTGGCCGCGGTGCGCGCCGCGCTCGGGCCGGCTCCCGCCCTCCGCCTGGACGCCAACGGCGCCTGGGACGTCGAGACCGCGGTGCGGAGCATCGAGGCGCTGGCGCCGGCCGGGCTCGAGCTCGTGGAGGAGCCCGTCCACGGCGTGGCGGCGGTCCGCGAGGTCCGCGCCAGGGTGGCCACGCGCATCTCGATCGACGAGACGGCCGACGAGCCGGGCGCGCTGAGCGCCGCCGTGGCCGACGCCGTCTGCCTCAAGGTGGCGCGCTGCGGCGGGATCGCGGCGCTGCTCGCGCAGGCGGCGCTGGTGCGGGCGAGCGGCGCGGACGTCTACCTCGCCTCCACCCTCGACGGGCCGCTCGGCATCGCCGCCGCCGTGCACGCCGCGGCGGCGCTGCGGGTCGAGCTGCCGTGCGGCCTCGCGACGCTCGGGCTGCTCGAGGGGGTCGCGGAGCCCGCGGCGCTGCGGGTCGCCCGCGGGGCGATCCGGGTGCCGGCCGGGCCGGGGCTGCTCTGAGCCCCGCCGCCGGCGTGGTGCGAGGGGCGGCGGGGTGGCGCGGCTTCAGGTGATGAGCACCGGCGTGCCGACCGGCATCAGGCGCCAGAGGCGGGCGATGGCGGCGTTCGGCACGCGGACGCACCCGTGCGACGGCCGGCCCGGGATGCGGCGCGGCTCGTCGGTGCCGTGGATGCCGACCACCCCGCCGCCCGGCCACTCGCTGAGCGAGCTGTAGGCCCCGGTCCCGAACGCGTAGGGGCCGTACATCCCGCCGCCGCCGAGGTTCCGCAGCCGCGTGCGCACCCAGAAGTGGCCCGCCGGCGTGGGCGTCGTCGGCTTCCCGACGCCGACGGCCGAGGACCACACGAGCCGGCCGCGGTCGCGAAGCGTCGCCCGCAGCGTCCGGCGGTCGACCCGCAGCGCCGTGCGGACGACCCAGGGTCGGCCGAGCTGCTCCTCGCGCACCCAGCCCGTCCGCCCGTTCGGGCGCATGGGCAGCCGGATCCGCAGCCACGTGCGCCCGTCGCGGCCGCGACGTCCCTCGAGCACCGGGTACAGCTCGAAGGGCCCGTCCTCGGTGAGGAAGCGCAGCCGGCCGACCCGCCTGGATCCCGGGGACGGGCGCGCGTGCACCGGCGCGCGCACCACGGCGTGGGCGACCCGCGTGAGGGTGCGCTCGTCGGAGAGCCGCTCGGTCCCGATCGGCGCCGCGCGGCCCGCGGGCCGCACGGCGCGGTGGTCGCCTGCCGCCCGCGCGACGGGAGCCACGGCCAGCGTCGCGAGCGCGACGAGTGCCACCGAGGTCCCGAGCCGCACGCCTCAGCCCGCGAAGCGCGGCGGGCCCGTCCGGCGCTGGATGCGGCGGAAGGTCCTGTGCACGGTGGTGGTCCCGCCGCCGCCGGGCCCCGTGAACCGGATCCGCACCGTCAGCCGGTGCACCCGCCCGTCGCGGCCCACCGCGATCCGGTGGGAGAACCGGGTGCGACCCCGCTTGGCCTCGACCGTCGCCACCCGCCGCCCGTCCACGTAGAACCGCACGGAGGCGACCGAGCGACCGGTGACCGTGGCGAGGAACGGGCCGTGGACCGCGCCGGCGGGGGTGCTGAGGCGGGCGACGCCCCGGGGCGTGGCGCGGGGCGCCGACGTGCCGCCGCTCGTGGTCCCGCCCGTCGTCGGGGTGCCGCCCGTGGTGGAGGTCCCGCCCGTCGTCGGCGTCCCCCCCGAGGTCGGGGTCCCCGGCGTGAGCGGCGTGGCGCAGCCGGCCGCGCGGATGACGTTCGTGTCGAGCGTGACGGCGGCGTTCCGGGCCAGCGCCCGGCCCGGCTCGAGCGTCGCCCCCGTGTTCACGGTGATGCTGGCGCTCGCGAGGATGGTCCCCACGAACTGGGTGCCGGTGCTGATCGTCGCCGAGCTTCCGACCTGCCAGAAGACGTTGCAGGCCTGGGCGCCGTTCTGGAGCAGCACCCGGGTGTTGGGGATGCCCGAGGTCGTCCCCGCCGCGGTGATGAGCGTCCCGGTCCTCGCCTGGAAGATGAAGACCGCGTCCGGATCGCCGCCGCCGTCGAGGGTCAGGTCGCCGCCGACGAAGATGTCGGTGGCGGAGGTGTAGACGCCGGGGACCAGGGTCGCTCCGAGCCCGAGCGGCCCGACGACCGGGGTGCCGCCCGTGCGCCCGAACGCGTCGCCGTACGCGGTGGTGAGGTCGACCTTGGCCTGCTGGGTCTGCGCGTCGTTCGGATCGGCGACGTCGTGATCCGTGCCCGTCAGCGCGACGCAGTCGGCCGCCGGACAGGGGGCGAAGCCGGTCTGGCTGTGCGTCGGCGAGGAGCCGATGTCGCCGGTGATGGTGCTGACGCCGGTGTTCGTCATGCCCGAGCCGGCGAGCACCGCGTAGGCGCCCGCCGTGCCCAGCCCGACGGGCGGCGTGGCGGCGGCCGCGGCCGCGGCGGACGCCGCCGTGAGGGTGAGGCTCAACGCGACGAGCCGGGCGGCGCGCGCGCGGTGGCGCGGCACGCTCCTGCGATCGACGGTGTCGATCATGGTCTGCTCCCTTGTGCAGCGCGAGCGCCGCGGTAGATGGGGTCCTACCGACCGGTGAGCCCCCGCCCGCGAGCGTTGCGCAGGAATGCGGACGGATGATGTCGGACCGTCAGCCGGCGAGGATCGCCGCGAGCTCCGCCGGCGCCTCCCGCGGCAGGCCGTGGCCCGCGCGGGGCACCACGTGGAGGCGCGCGTCGGGCAGGGCGTCGACGAGCCGCTCGCCGAGGGCGGTGAACTTCGCGTCGCGCTCCCCCACGACCACCGCGCAGGGCATCCGCAGTTCCCCGAGTCGCGCCCAGAGCGGCTCCATGGCGCCCGTGCCGATGCCGCGCAGGGCCGCGGCGAGGTCGCGGGGCGCGGTGCGCCGGAGGTCGGCCGACCACGCGGCGGCGGCGGCGGGCGGCGTGCCCGCGAAGATCGGCTGGGCCTGCCAGGCGCGTGCGAACTCCTCGGGCCGCATGGTCTCGGCGCGGTCGGCCAGGACCCCGTCGGCGCGGCGGCGCTCCGCCCGCTCGCCCGGGTGCTCGAGGCCGGCGGTGCTCGCCACGAGGACCAGGCGCCGGAGCCGCTCGGGCGCCGCGAGCGCGACGTGGAGCGCCACCCGGCCGCCCATGGAGTACCCCGCGAGCGTGAACGGCGCGTCGGGCGCGGCGCTCAGCACGTCACGCACGCAGCCGGCGAAGGACACCGGGCGCAGGCGCGCCCGGCTCCCGTGGCCCCGGAGGTCGGGGGTGAGCGCGCGGTAGCGTCCGGGGTCGAGCTGCTCGCGCACCGGATCCCACGCGCGGCCCGTTCCCGCGAAGCCGTGGAGCAGCACGAGGTCGTCCATGAGCGAAGAACCTACGCACCGCCCCGACGAGAGCGTCGACGCGCACCTCCTGCTGCGGGCGTTCGTCGACGAGCTGGCGCGCTGCGGCGTGGCCGGCGCGGTCACCTCCCCCGGATCGCGCTCGACGCCGATCGTGCTCGCGCTCGCGGCCCACGCGGCGATCCCGACCTGGTCGCACATCGACGAGCGCTCCGGGGCGTTCTTCGCGCTGGGCGTGGCGAAGGCCACGGGCCGCCCGGCCGTGCTCGCCTGCACCAGCGGCACGGCCGCGGCCAACTACCTCCCGGCGCTCATGGAGGCGCGGGAGGCGCGCGTCCCGCTCGTCGTGCTGACCGCCGACCGGCCACCCGAGCTGCGGGAGGTCGGCGCCGGGCAGGTCATCGACCAGGTGAAGCTCTACGGCACGGCCGCCAAGTGGTTCGTGGACGTCGGCACCCATGGCGCCGACGCCGCGCGCCTGCGGTGGGTGCGCCAGCTGGCCTGCCGCGCGTTCTGGACGGCGGCGGAGGGCCGCCCCGGCGTCGTCCACCTCAACTGGGCGCTGCGTGAGCCGCTCGTCCCCGACGGCGAGCTGCCGCAGGACGACTCGGGGCGCCCGGACGGCCGGGCCTGGGTGGCGCGGCCGGCGCTGCCGCCCTCCGTCGAGGCCGCCGTCGAGGCGCTGCTGCCGGTCGTGCGCGCGGCGAGCCGCGGCGTCCTCATCGCCGGGCGTGACGAGCGCCGGCGGTCCGGGCTGGGCCCCGCGGCAGCGGCCTTCGCCGCGGCCGCCGGATGGCCCGTGCTGGCCGAGCCGCTGAGCGGCGCCCGCCGCGGGCCGCAGGCCGTCGCGCACTACGACGCGCTGCTGCGTGCCGACGCGCTCGCCGCCGCGACGCGGCCCGACGTCGTGCTGCGGGTGGGCGACGTCCCGACGGGCAAGCCGCTCCGCGAGTGGCTCGCGAGCGCCGAGGCGATCCAGGTCGCCCTCGACCCCGAGGGGGCGTGGCAGGATCCGGCCGCCACGCTCGACCTGTCGCTTCCGGCCGATCCCGCGGCGACCCTGGCCGCGGTCGCCGAGCGCCTCGCCTCCGGCCCGGAGCCGGCTCCACCCTCCCCCTACCTCGCCGCCTGGCTGCAGGCCGACCGCCTGGCCGCCGCGGCGATCACCAGGACGCTCGGCGAGCCGCTCTCGGAGCCGCGCATGGCCCGCGAGCTCGGGGCGGGCCTGCCGGCGGAGGCGACGCTCCTGGTGAGCGCGTCCATGCCGGTCCGCGACGTCGAGACCTTCTTCCCCGTCCGCGACGCGCCGCCGCGGGTGCTGGCCAACCGGGGCGCCAACGGCATCGACGGCGTCGTCTCCACGGCGTTCGGGGTCGCCGCGGGCTCCCCGGGGCCGGTCGTGGCGCTGCTCGGGGACGTCGCGCTCGCCTACGACGTCGGCGCGCTCGTCAGCGCCCGGCGGCTGCGGCTCCCGCTCACCCTGGTCCTGATCGACAACGAGGGAGGCGGCATCTTCGACTTCCTCCCGGTCGCCCGGACCCGGCCCAGATCGACCTACGAGCTCCACGTCGCGACCCCGACCGGCCTCGACTTCGCCGACGTGGCCCGGGCCTTCGGGCTGCGCTACCTGCCCGCCACCACCGTCGCCGAGTTCCGCGCGGCGCTCGACGCCGGCCTGGCCCACGACGGCGTGTCGCTGCTCCACGTGCACACCGACCGCGCGCACAACGTCCGTCTGCATCGCCAGGTCTGGAGCGCCGTCGCGGCCGCCCTCGGCGACGGCCGGCCCGCACCGCCGGGCGCGGCCCGCGGGCCCGAGGAGCGCTAGAGGCTGTCTCACAAAGGCGCCGTGGCCCCAAGGAAACCACCTCGCGCGCAGCAGACGCCACACGATGATGCATCAAGCCAACCGGGATTGATCACATCATCGAGCGACGCCTGGCACGGGCGATGCGGCTCCCTGAGGCGACGACCCCGGTTCTGAGACCACCTCCTAGATGTAAGTCCCGAGCAGGTTGTTCAGGCGGGTGATGGGGGTCTGTCGGCC
>CAXSFZ010000036.1:0-2846 GCA_964236905.1 uncultured Solirubrobacteraceae bacterium
GCCCGGCCCGCCTCGTCGCCGCCGCCCCGCCGCCGCCGCCCCGCCCCGCCGCCGGCCCGCCCCGCCGCCCCCAACCCCCCGGCGCTACAGCTTCGCCGCGAGCTCGTCCCCCAGGCGTGCCACGTCGGCGCGGCCGAGGGTGCCGACCGGCACGAACGGCAGGGTGACCACGGGCGCGAGCGCCTCGTCGAGCAGCCGCCGGAGCTGCAGGCGCTGCGCCCCGGTGCGCGCGGTCTCCGAGCGTGCCGCGCGGCGCGCCTGCGGCGGCACGGCGGTGCCGGCCGCCTCGAGCAGGGCGAGCTCCTCGGCGTCCCAGCGCTCCGCGAGCAGCCCGTTGACCACGATGGCGTCCACGGGGCGGCGCAGCTCGCGCTGCACGCGGCCCTCGAGCTCGAGCGTCTCGGTCACCGGCAGCTCGCCGGGCAGGGCGACCGCCACGACCGCCGCCCGGCCGGGGTCCTCGACGGTGTCGCGCACCCGGCCGGCCTGGGAGGCGATCGGGCCGACCCGCGCGACGTCGGCGAACGTCCTGGCCGTCCGCAGCAGGCCCACGCCGTGCCCGGAGGCCGGCAGGTCGACGACCACCACGTCGTAGGGCCGCGCGTGCTTCTCCCAGCGCTTGGCCTGCGCGAGCTCCCACACCTTGGTGACCGTGACGAGCTCCCGGGCCCCCGGGGCGGCGGCGGTGAAGTACTGGAAGAGGTTGGAGCGCGCGAGCAGGTCCGCGAGCCCCCTGGAGGGCAGCTGGGTGGCCAGCCACTCGCGCAGCGCCGAGTTCGGGTCGATGGAGATCGCCCAGAGGCCGTCGTCGAGCGCCAGCTCCTCGGCGTGGGCCCGGGCGCCGGGCGCCCGGCCGAACAGCGCGGGCAGCCGCTGCTGGGCGCCGACCTCGCAGACGATCGTCCGGCGGCCCGCCCGCGCGAGGGCCATCCCGAGCCCCGCCGCGACCGTCGTCTTGCCCACGCCGCCCTTCCCGGTGACGAAGATGAGCTCGCGTTGCAGGAGCATGTTGGCGGTCGGCGTGACTCCTGGCACGATCTCCGGGCAAGCTACAAGCATGGAGGCGGGCACGATCGGCAGTCCCGAGGTGGAGATGGCCTACGAGCGGTGCCGCCGCATGCAGCGGCGCCACGACCCGACCTTCTACTACGCCACGCGCCGGCTGCCGGCGGACGCCCGGCCGGCCGTCCACGCGCTCTACGGCTTCGTCCGCGGGGCCGACCAGATCGTCGACGGCGGCGCCCGGTCGCACGGTCCCGACGCCAAGCGCGCGGCGCTCGACGCCTGGCAGCGGGAGCTCGAGCGCGGGCTGGCGGCGGGAGGGACCGGCCACCCGGTGCTCGCCGCGCTCGTCGACGCCGGCCACCGGCGGGCGCTGCCGCTGCACGAGCTCGCGGTCTACATGGACTCGATGCGGGTCGACTGCGGCCCGGTGCGCATCGGGGACGAGGCCGAGCTCGACCGCTACATGAACGGCTCCGCCGCGACCGTGGGGCGGATCATGGCGCCGATCCTCGGCGCGCCCGCGGAGGCCGAGCGCTTCGCGGCGCTCGGCGTCGCCTTCCAGCTCACGAACTTCATCCGGGACGTCCGCGAGGACCTCGCGATGGACCGGCAGTACCTCCCGGGGTGGGAGGAGGACGCGCGCGCCTCGGTGGCGCGCCAGGTGCACCGCGCCCGCGCCCTGTTCGCCGCGACCGCCGGCCTGCACGACGAGATGCCGGCCGCGGTCCGCAGCGGCATGCGGCTGGCCCGGGCGGTGTACGAGCGCGTGCTCGACCGGGTGGAGGGACAGGGCTTCGACGTGCTGCGCCGGCGCGCCGCCCTCCCGGCCTGGCAGGTCGTCGCGGCCGCGGGCGGCAGCCTCGTGCCGGTGCGCGCACGGTGAGCCCGGTCCGCGCGACCACCCGCGGCGCCGCCAAGACGCCGCTGCCCGCCCGGGTCGACGTGCTGGTCTGCGGCGCCTCGTTCGCCGGCCTCGCGGTGGCGCGAGAGCTCGCGCGGCTCCCGCTTGCCGCCCGCCCGTCCGTCCTGGTGCTCGACCGCTACGCCATCGGGGAGCGCGCCACCAGCGCCTGTGCCGCCCCGACGCCGTGGCTCGAGGCCATGGGCGTCGAGCGCGCGATCCGCTCCGAGCTCCCCTACATGTCGTTCACCACCCCGCGCGGCGGCGCGCGCTACCGCCTGCCGTGGAGCTGGTCGAGCTTCGACTACCGCGAGCTCTGCCTGGAGCTCTGGGAGCAGTGCGGCGAGGCCCGCTTCGCGACCGCGAAGGTCGAGGGCCGCGCCCCGGGCGCCGGACCGCCTCCGGGCGAGCGCGAGGACCCCGCCCGCGGCACGCCGATCACCGTGCGCACGGACCGCGGGGACGTGTCCGCGCCGCTCGTCGTCGACGCGCTCGGCTGGCGGCGCGTGCTCTGCGAGCCGCACGTCCAGCCGCCGGGAGCGCCCCTCTCCCGCGGGCTGGAGGTGCACCCGCCCGTCCCGGACCCGCCCGGCCTCGACGCGCTCGACTGCTGGATCGACCGCTCGCTGGTCCGGCGCGGCTACGCCTGGCGGGTGCCCGCGGCGGGCGAGCAGCGCATCGGGGTCGGCTCCTACGATCCGCGCCAGCACGTCAAGGCGGGGACCCGGGAGCTGGCCGGGCGCCTCGACGCCGACCCCGTGCGCTACCAGGGCAACTGGTTCCCGCACGCGCTGCGCCCCGCGACGCAGGACGGCGTCTTCTTCGCCGGCGACAGCGCGGGCCACTGCCTGCCGCTCTCGGGCGAGGGGATCCGAACCGCCTGGGCCTTCGCGATCGCCGCGGCGCGGGAGATCGGCGAGGTGCTCGAGGGCCGCCAGGA
>CAXSFZ010000036.1:2856-36409 GCA_964236905.1 uncultured Solirubrobacteraceae bacterium
GGACCGCGCGCAGGCGCTCGCCGCCTACCACGCCCGCTCGGCCGCCTGCGCCCGCGCCTACGGCCACCTGCTCCGCCTTCAGCGCGTGCTCCCGCGGCTGCCGCCCCGGGCGCTCGCGCTCCTCATCCGGCTCTTCGCGGCCCAGCCCCTCGTGGACCGGGCGTTCGGGTGGTACCTGGAGCAGGCCCACCCGCGCCTGGCCGCGCTCCCCGAGGGCCCGGCGGCCGGGCGGGAGCCGCTCGCCGCGTAGGTTGTGGGGCGTGACGCTCCCCATCGCCTACGACGCCCAGGGGCTGGTCCCCGTGGTGGTCCAGGACTGGACCACGGGCGAGGTGCTGACCCTCGCCTACGCCAACGCCGAGGCGGTCGCCCGCACGCGGGAGACCGGCGAGCTGCACCTCTTCTCGCGCTCCCGCGGCGAGCTCTGGCACAAGGGCGCGACCTCGGGCAACACCCAGGCCGTGCGCGCGCTGCGCGTCGACTGCGACGGCGACGCGCTGCTCGCCCTCGTGGAGCCCGCCGGCCCGGCCTGCCACACCGGCGAGCGCACCTGCTTCTTCCGCGGCGAGATGGAGCGCGCCCCGCACGAGGTGCTCCCGGAGCTCGCCCGCACGCTCGCGGCGCGGGACGCCGAGCGCCCCGCCGGCTCCTACGTCGTCGAGCTCCTCGAGGACCCCGCGCTCGCCGGGGAGAAGGTGCAGGAGGAGGCCGAGGAGGTCGTGCGCGCCGTGCGCGAGGAGAGCGACGAGCGCGTCGACGAGGAGGCCGCGGACGTCCTCTTCCACCTCATGGCCCTGCTCCAGGGCCGCGGCCACACGCTGGCCGGCCCCCAGACGGTGCTCCGTGACCGCCGCCGCTGAGCCGGTCGCCTTCGCGGTCGAGCCCACGCTCGAGGAGGTTCGCCGGCTCGGGGGCGAGCACAACCTCGTCCCGCTCCGGCACTCCTTCATCGACGACTGCGAGACGCCCGTCGCCGCGTTCCTGAAGCTGCGCGGCGGCGAGCAGAGCTCCCCGGCCTTCCTGCTCGAGAGCGCGGAGCAGGGCCAGCGGGTCGGGCGCTGGTCGTTCATCGGCGTGCGCCCGCGCGCGGTGCTCCGCTGGAGCCTCGGCGAGCCCGGCGACCCGTACGCCCTCGCCGCCGACGCGGTCGCCCGCGTCTCCCAGGCGCAGCTCGCCGATCTCCCGCCCTTCGCGGGCGGCGCCGTCGGGTTCTTCGGCTACGACCTCGTGCGCACGGTGGAGACGACGCTCGGGCCGCCCAACCCGGATCCGCTCGGGCTGCCGGACATGGCGCTCATGCTCTCCGACGTGCTCGTGGTCTTCGACCACCTGAAGCACACGCTCTCGGTGATCGCCCACGTGGAGACCGACGGCGACGTGGAGCGCTCCTACGCGGAGGCCGTGGCGACCATCTCCGAGGTCCGCGCGCTGCTCGCGGGCCCGGTGCCGCGGCCCGGCCTCGGCCGCTCGCCACGGCCCGCGCCGAGCTTCACCCCGAACATGGAGCGGGAGCGCTTCGAGGGCATGGTCGCCCGGATCGTCGAGTACTGCCGCGCCGGGGACACCTTCCAGGTGGTCCCCTCGCAGCGCTGGTCGGGTCCGCTGGAGGGCGTCGATCCGTTCTCGGTCTACCGCGGCCTGCGGGTCGTCAACCCCTCGCCGTACATGTACTTCCTCGACTTCCTCGACTTCCAGGTGGCGGGGGCGAGCCCGGAGCCGCTGCTCACGGTCACGGGCCGCCGGGTCTCCACCCGCCCCATCGCCGGCACCCGCCGCCGGGGCGCCACCCCCGCCGAGGACGAGGCGCTCGCGGCGGAGCTGCTCGGGGACGAGAAGGAGCGCGCCGAGCACGTCATGCTGGTGGATCTCGGGCGCAACGACCTCGGCCGGGTGTGCGAGTTCGGCACGGTGGAGGTCGACTCGTTCATGGCCGTGGAGCAGTACTCCCACGTCATGCACATCGTCTCCAACGTCTCCGGCCGCCTGCGCGAGGGCGTCGGCCCGATGGACGCGCTGCGCTCCGTCCTGCCCGCCGGGACGCTCAGCGGCGCGCCGAAGGTGCGGGCGATGGAGATCATCGACGAGCTCGAGCCCGTCAAGCGCGGCGGCTACGGCGGCGCGATCGGCTACCTCTCCTACGCGGGCGACCTCGACACCTGCATCCACATCCGCACCGTGGTCATCCAGGACGGGGTGGCGCACGTGCAGGCCGGCGGCGGGACCGTGGCCGACGCCGTCCCGGCCAGCGAGTACGAGGAGTCCGAGAACAAGGCGCGCGCGGTCAAGGGCGCGATCGAGCTCGCCGCCCGCCAGCCGGAGTGGCCGTGAGCCGCGTCCTCGTCGTCGACAACTACGACTCCTTCACCTACAACCTCGTCCAGTACCTCGGCGAGCTGGGGGCCGAGCTCGAGGTGGTCCGCAACGACCAGGCGACCGTGGAGGACGTCCTCGCCGGCCGGCCCGATCGCGTGGTCGTCTCGCCCGGGCCGTGCACGCCCGACGAGGCCGGGATCAGCGTCGAGGTGATGCGCCGCGCTCCCGAGGCCGGCATCCCGACGCTCGGGGTCTGCCTGGGCCACCAGTCGCTGGCCCGGGCCTTCGGCGGGAGCGTCGTGCGCCACGTGCCGGTCCACGGCAAGACGACCGCCATCGAGCACGACGGCGTGGGCGTCTACGCCGGGCTGCCGAGCCCGCTGGTGGTCGGGCGCTACCACTCGCTCGTCGTGGCGGAGGACGACCTGCCGGACTGCCTGGTGGTCACGAGCCGCGGCGGCGGCGTCCTGATGGGCGTGCGCCACACGAGCCTTCCCGCGGAGGGGGTGCAGTTCCATCCCGAGTCGGTGCTGACCGAGGGCGGCAAGCGGCTGCTCGGGAACTTCCTCGCCGGGTGACCCCGCCACCGGGGCGAAGCGGCCCGGACCATCTTCGCCACGATGGCGAGCGCGCGGGTGCGCAACCCAGGTAGGGTCGCGCCCTCATACGATCCTTGAGGAGGGATTGCATCTTGTTCACTCGTTCGAAGGCGGCCCTCGCCTTCGCCATCCCGGCGCTCGCCGTCGGCCTCGCCGCCTGCGGCGACGACGACTCGAGCTCCACATCGTCGGGCTCGTCGAGCGCCGCGTCCGGCAGCTCCGGTGGCGGGTCGGTCGACGTCTACTCGAGCCTCCCGCTCCAGGGGGCCTCGAAGGACCAGACCAACGCCATGGTCGACGGCATCAAGCTCGCGGTCAAGCAGGCCGGAAGCAAGGCCGGCACCACCACCGTCAAGTACACCTCGCTGGACGACTCGACGGCCAAGGAGGGCAACTGGGAGCCCAACCAGGTCGCCTCCAACGCCCGTCAGGTCGCGCAGGACAAGAAGGCCGTCGCCGTCATCGGCGAGTTCAACTCGGGCGCGACGAAGGTCTCGCTGCCGATCCTGAACGCCGTCGGCGTCGCCCAGATCTCCCCGGCCAACACCTACGTCGGCCTCACGACCGACGAGCCCGGCTCCGAGCCCGGCGAGCCCGCCAAGTACCAGCCGACGGGCAAGAAGACCTACGCCCGCATCGTCCCGCGCGACACGATCCAGGCCGCGGCCCTCGTGACGCAGATGAAGACGGACCAGTGCACCAAGGTGGCCATCGCCAACGACAAGGACACCTACGGCACGGGCCTCGCGAAGGTCGTCGAGCTCAACGCCAAGACGCAGGGCGTCTCCATCGTCGCCAACGAGGGCATCCAGAAGGACGCGGCGAACTTCCGCGGCGTCGCCGCGGGCTTCAAGAGCAAGGGCGCGGACTGCTTCCTGTTCGCCGGCGTGACCGCCAACGGCGCGATCCAGATCTACAAGGACGTCGCGGCGGCGATCCCGGGGATCAAGACCTACGGCGGCGACGGCGTCTGCGAGTCGGGCTTCACCAACCCGAGCAAGAAGGGCATCCCGGCCGCGGTGGGCAAGAACTTCTCCTGCACGGTGGCCACGCTCGACCTCGCCAGCTACCCCGGCGGCCAGGAGTTCATCAAGGCGTTCTCCGCCGAGTACGGCGACGACTCCCCGGATCCGTACGCGATCTACGGCTACGAGGGGATGAAGCTCGTGCTCGACACCGTCAAGGCGGGCGGCCAGGCGGCCACCACGCGCGCGGGCTTCGTCTCGCAGCTGTTCAAGACCAAGGACCGCGACTCGGTCCTCGGGACGTACTCGATCGACGCCAACGGCGACACCTCGCTGACCGACTACGGCCTCTACAAGGTCGGCCCCGACGGCGACCCGAAGTACGACTCGACCATCAAGGCGGCCAGCTAGCTCCCCGGCCGAACCACCGCAGTCCAGGCCATGCAGCGCGACGGGGTCCCCACACCGGGCTCCGTCGCGCCGCGGCCTCCCGCGCCCGCCCACCGACCGCTAGGACCTCCTCGTGGCCACCACTGAAGCCCCACCGCTCCCCGCGGTCGCGCCTGCGCGCGCGCGCAACCTGCTCGCAGGGCTCGTCTCGAAGTACGGGCTCATCGCCGTGCTGCTCGTCCTGCCCGTGGTCTACGGGATCTCGGACCTGAAGAACGACGGCAACCTGACGGGCCTGGCCAACAACGTCTTCCAGGGCCTCTCCAACGGCTCGATCTGGGCCCTGATCGCCGTGGGCTACACGCTCGTCTACGGCATCATCGAGCTCATCAACTTCGCCCACGGCGACGTGTTCATGATCGGCTCGTTCGTCTCGGCCGGCCTGTGGGGGACGCTCGGGCTGACGCTCTCGACCGGGCCGCTCGGCCTCGTGGTGGGGCTGCTGGTGACGCTCGTCGTCGCGATGGTCGCCTGCGGCTCGCTCAACGTCATGATCGAGAAGGTGGCCTACCGGCCGCTGCGCTCGGCGCCCAAGCTCGCGCCGCTCATCACCGCGGTCGGATTCTCCTTCATCCTGCAGAACGTCGGGCTGCTGTGGCTCGGCGGCTCCCCGGCCGGCGTCCCCGACCTGCTGCACGCCCAGCAGGAGGTCACCACCATCCTCGGGCTGCGCATCGAGCGCGCCGACCTCCTGGCCCTGCTCGTCACGATCCCGCTCGTCTTCGCGATGGTGACCTTCATCAACCGGAGCCGCCTGGGCAAGGCCATGCGCGCCACCGCGCAGGACCCCGACGCCGCGCGGCTGCAGGGGATCAACGTGGACACGACGATCTCGCTCACCTTCCTGCTCGGCGGGATGCTGGCCGGCGCCGCGGGGCTGATCTACGCGCTCTACCAGACGACGGTCTGGTTCTTCCAGGGCTTCCAGGCGGGGCTCATCGCCTTCACCGCGGCGGTCATGGGCGGGATCGGCAACCTGAAGGGCGCGGTGCTCGGCGGGCTGATCATCGGGGTCATCCAGCAGATCTCCGACAACCGCATCGGCGCGGAGTGGACCCCGGCCATCGTCTTCGCCTACCTCGTGCTGGTGATGGTGTTCCGCCCCCAGGGGCTCATCGGCGAGCAGACGCGGGAGGCGGGCTGATGGCCATCGCCGATCCCGCCAGCAGCACGCCCACCCCCCGCCGGTACTCGCTGGACGGCGGCCTGCCGAAGAACGCCCGGCGGGGGCTCATGGCGGTCGGGCTCGTCCTGGCCATCCTGCTGCCCTACGCGTTCGACCCGATCTCGAGCTTCTTCAGCGACGTGATCATCGCCCTGAGCTTCGCGATCTTCGCCCAGGGGCTGAACGTGGTCGTCGGCTTCGCCGGCCTGCTCGACCTCGGCTACGTGGCGTTCTTCGCCATCGGCGCCTACACCGTCGGCTGGCTGGCCTCGGGCTTCTTCTTCGACGCGAACGCGCACATCGGCGTCACCGGCTTCGTCCTGAAGCTGCCCGGGATCCACATGAACTTCCTGCTGGTGATCCTCGCCTCCATGCTGTTCTGCGCGCTCGGGGGGATGCTCATCGGGCTGCCGACCCTGCGCCTGCGCGGCGACTACATCGCGATCGTGACGCTCGCCTTCGGCGAGATCATCCGGGTCTTCGCGGTCAACGGCGACGCGATCAACCTGCCGTTCACCCAGCAGAAGCTGACCGCCGGGCGCCAGGGCATCACCCCGGTCGACCAGGTCAACATCTTCGGGATCCAGTTCGGCCAGCTCGACCTGCGGCCGTGGTACTGGCTCGTGCTGGCGCTGCTCGTGATCGTGCTCTTCTGCGTCATCCGCCTGCGCGACTCGCGCCTGGGCCGGGCCTGGGTGGCGCTGCGCGAGGACGAGGTCGCCGCCGCGTCGATGGGGGTCCCGCTCGTCAAGACGAAGCTCGCGGCCTACGCCGTCGGCGCCGCGATCGGCGGCATGGCCGGGGCCTTCCAGGCCTCCTACCTGAACACGGTCAACGCCGACCAGTTCGCCTTCACCTTCTCGATCTTCATCCTGGCCATCGTGATCCTGGGCGGGCTCGGCTCGGTCTGGGGCGTGCTCGTCGGCGCGATCGTCCTGTCGTTCATCAACTCCTACCTCATCCCCGACGTCCTCTCCGACGTGCCGTCGAAGATCGGGCTGGACTTCCAGCTCAACGACCTCGGCTTCGGGATCTTCGGCTTCCTGCTCGTCATCGTCATGGTGCTGCGGCCCGAGGGGCTGCTCCCGGAGCGGCGGCGGCAGATCGAGCTGACCGAGGGCGGCGCCACGGCGGACAGCACCTTCGAGGTGCGCGCATGACCAGCACCGCGCTGAGCCCCGGCCTCGCCGGCGGGGCGGATCGCTCGGCCCTGATGACCGTCCAGGGCGTCTCGAAGGTGTTCGGCGGCCTGACGGCGGTCGCGGACGTCTCCTTCTCGATCCCGACGAACGCGATCGTCTCGGTGATCGGCCCGAACGGCGCCGGCAAGACGACGTTCTTCAACATGCTCACCGGGCTCTACAAGCCGACCACGGGGCGCATCACGTTCCTCGGGCGCGACGTCACCGGGACGCGCCCGGACAAGATCACGACGATGGGCGTCGCCCGGACGTTCCAGAACATCCGCCTCTTCGGCACGATGACCGCGCTCGAGAACGTCCTGGTGGGCCAGCACGCGAGGATGAGCGCCGGGATCGCCGGCTCGATCCTGCGCACGCCCGGCGTCCGCCGGGAGGAGCGGCGCGTCCGGGAGGTCGGGCGGGAGACCCTCGCCTACGTCGGGATGCCCGAGCGCTCCTTCGACCAGCTCGCGATCAACCTCTCCTACGGCGACCAGCGGCGGGTGGAGATCGCCCGGGCGCTGGCCTCGGGCCCCAAGCTGCTGCTCCTGGACGAGCCGACCGCCGGGATGAACCCCAACGAGTCCGACCGGCTGACCGCGCTCATGCGCAGGCTGCGCGACGAGCGCGGCGTCTCGATCCTCCTCATCGAGCACGACATGAAGGTGGTGATGGGCGTCTCGGAGCACGTCACCGTCCTGGACCACGGCACGAAGATCGCCGAGGGCGATCCCGCGACCGTCCGCGCGAACCCCGCCGTCGTCGAGGCCTACCTCGGGAAGCAGGGCTGATGGCACTCCTCGAGGTCGACGACATCACGACCTACTACGGCAACATCCAGGCGCTCAAGAGCATCTCCCTGAGGGTCGAGGAGGGCGAGATCGTCACCCTCATCGGCTCCAACGGCGCCGGCAAGTCGACGACGCTGCGCTCCATCTCCGGCCTCACCCCGCCCCGCGGCGGCTCCATCACCTTCGCCGGGCGGGAGATCTCGGGGACCCCGCCGCAGGAGATCGTCTCCCTCGGGATCTCCCAGTCGCCCGAGGGCCGCAAGTGCTTCCAGCGCATGACGGTGCGCGAGAATCTCGATCTGGGCGCCTACCTGCGCAAGGACAAGGGGGGGATCACCCAGGACATGGACCGCGTGTTCGACCTCTTCCCGCGCCTCAAGGAGCGCGAGCGGCAGAAGGCGGGCACGATGTCCGGCGGCGAGCAGCAGATGCTCGCGATCGGCCGCGCGCTCATGGCCAAGCCGAGGCTCCTGCTGCTCGACGAGCCCTCCATGGGCATCGCGCCGATCCTGGTCGACCGGATCTACGAGACCATCGAGGAGATCAACAAGCAGGGCATGACGATCCTGCTCGTCGAGCAGAACGCCAACTACGGCCTCGGCGTCTCCCACCGCGCCTACGTGCTCGAGACCGGGACCGTCGCGCTGTCGGACACCTCGGCCGCCCTGCGCGAGAACCCCGACGTCCAGAAGGCCTACCTCGGAACATGACGCTCACCCTCGCCCTGCTCGGCGCCAAGGCGCTCTACCTCCTGTTCGTCTGGCTGGCCAGCGCCATCGCGGGCGCCTACCTCTCCGACCGGAAGGGCTACACGGAGAAGCCGGGGCTCGCCTCCGGGCTCATCCTGTTCTTCCTCGGCCCGATCATCTTCCTGCTCATGCCGGCCAAGGCCGACTCGGCCTGGAAGCGCTTCGGGCCCTGGGGCACGACGATGAAGGGCTCCTGAGCCCGGACCCGTCGGCGCGCCGCGGTAGGATCGCGGCCGCTCCATGCCGCTCGAGGTCCTGACCCAGGCGATCGACACGCTCGCCTCCCGCTCGGACCTCTCGCAGGAGCAGGCGGGCGCGGTGCTGGCCGAGATCATGGCCGGCAACGCGCCCGAGGCCCAGATCGCGGGCTTCCTCATCGGGCTGCGGACCAAGGGCGAGACGGCCGAGGAGCTCGCCGGGCTCGCGGCGACCATGCGCGCGCTGGTGACGCCGGTGCACACCGCCCGCGACGACCTGGTCGACACCGCGGGCACCGGTGGCGGGCGCTCCACCTTCAACGTCTCGACCACCGCCGCGCTCGTCGCCGCCGGCGCGGGCTGCGCGGTGGCCAAGCACGGCAACCGCTCGGCCACGAGCGCCTCGGGCTCGGCCGACGTGCTCGAGGCCCTGGGCGCCCGCATCGACCTCGACGCCGCGGCGGTCGGGCGCTGCGTCGACGCCACGGGCTTCGGCTTCATGTTCGCCCCGGCCCACCACGCGGCGATGCGCTGGGTCATGCCCGTGCGCCGCGAGCTCGCCGTTCGCACGATCTTCAACGTCCTCGGGCCGCTGACCAACCCGGCCGGCGCCCGGCGCCAGCTCATCGGCGTCTCCGACCCGGCCCTGCTCGAGGTGATGGCGCAGGCCCTGGCCCGGCTGGGCTGCGACCGGGCGCTGGTAGTGTCGAGCGAGGATGGTCTCGACGAGATGAGCACGTCCGGGACGACCCACGTCGTGGAGGTCAACGGCCCCGAGGTGCGCCGCTACGTCGTGCAGCCCGGCGACGTCGGGCTCGCGACCGCCCGCGAGCCCATCGCCGGCGGCTCCCCCGCCGCCAACGCGCGCGTGACCCGGGCGGTGCTCGAGGGCGAGCCCGGTCCCCACCGCGACGTCGCGGTGCTGAACGCGGGCGCCGCGATCTACGCGGCGGGTCGCGTCGCCGATCTGCCCGCGGGGGTCGCCGCGGCGCAGGAGGCCCTCGACACGGGCCGGGCGGCCGAGACGACCGAGCGCTACGTCGCCCTCTCGCAGGAGCTCGCGGCGTGAACGTCCTCGAGCGCATCGTGGAGTCGAGCCGCAAGGAGGTCAAGCGCCGCCGCCGGGAGGTGTCCCTGGCCGAGCTGGAGGCCCACATCGCCGCCCGCGGCGACGACCGCCCCTTCTCCGAGGCGCTCACCCGGCCGGGGATCTCCGTCATCGCGGAGCACAAGCGGCGCTCGCCCTCGGCGGGCGCGATCCGCGACGGCGCCACCGTCGAGGAGATCGTCCTGGCCTACGAGCGCGGCGGCGCGGCCGCGCTGTCGATCCTCACCGAGGGCCCGCACTTCGCCGGCTCGCTGGCCGACCTGCGCGCCGCGCAGGACGCCTGCCGGCTGCCCATCCTGCGCAAGGACTTCATCGTCGACGCCTACCAGGTCTACGAGTCGGCCGCGTGGGGCGCCGACGCCATCCTGCTCATCGTGGCCGCGCTGGACGACGAGGAGCTCCAGGGGCTCTTCCGGGAGGCGCTCGACCTGGACCTCGACGTGCTCGTCGAGGTCCACGACGAGGAGGAGCTCGCGCGGGCGCTGGAGGGGATCGACGCGGACGTCATCGGCATCAACAACCGCGACCTCAGCGACTTCTCCGTCGACGTGGAGCGCACCTACGAGCTGCTCACCGACGTGCCGGCGGGCAAGACCGTCGTCTCGGAGTCCGGCTTCCACACGCGCGAGCAGCTCGAGGAGCTCGAGCGGGTCGGCGTCGACGCGGTGCTCATCGGCGAGAGCCTGATGCGTGCGCCGGCGCCGGAGGACGCGCTGCGCGAGCTCACCGGGCACCATCCCGGCGCCGAGCCGCGCTAGCCGTCGCGGCGATCTTGAGGAGCGCTTCAGCTCGACGCTGAACACTTCCAGCGTGCTGACCCGAGCCGCGATCCCGGTGGCCGCCGCGTCGGCCGTCCTGGGCGGTGGGATCGTGGCGGCGGCGACCGACATCTGGGATCTCGGCGCCACGTCGACGAGCACTACGGTCATCCAGCAGGCGCCGATGGCGATGAGCCGCGCGAGCGTGCGCGCCGACGGCGCCCTGACCGCCCGCGACCTCTACAAGCGCGATTCGCCCGGGGTGGTCTTCATCCGGGCCGACGTCGTGCAAAGCGCCCAGGAGCGCTCGCCATTCGATCTCGGCCAGCCCGAGGCCCAGCGGGGAACGGCGACGGGCTCGGGCTTCGTCATCGACCCGGCGGGCGACATCCTGACCAACGCGCACGTCATCGACGGCGCCGTGAAGGTCACGGTGCAGCTGGCCGACAAGAAGACCGTCGACGCGCGCGTGGTCGGCCAGGACAAGTCCTCCGACCTCGCGCTGCTGAAGGTCGACCCGGACGGGCTGGCGCTCCAGCCGCTCGTGCTCGGCTCCGCCAAGGACGTCCAGGTCGGGGACCCGGTGATCGCGATCGGCAACCCGTTCGGGCTCGACCGCACGCTGACCACCGGCGTCGTCTCCGCGCTGCAGCGCCAGATCACCGCCCCGAACGACTTCACCATCTCGAACGTGATCCAGACGGACGCGGCGATCAACCCGGGCAACTCGGGAGGGCCGCTGATCGACGCCGCCGGGCGGGTGATCGGCATCAACTCGCAGATCCAGATCGGCGGGAGCGGCGGGAGCGTCGGGATCGGCTTCGCGGTGCCGATCGACACCGCCAAGCTGGTGCTGCCGGCCCTCAAGCAGGGCGGGGCGGTCAAGCGCGCCTACCTCGGCATCACGTCGCTGACGATCGACGGCTCGGTCGCCGCCGCGAACCTCCCGACCCGACGGGGCGTGCTGGTGCAGAGCGTGCAGCAGGGCAGCCCGGCGGAGGCGGCGGGCATCCACGCGGGCTCGCTGACCGCGCAGCTCGAGGACGGCTCGGCGATCGAGCTCGGCGGCGACATCATCCAGCGCGTCTCGGGCAAGCCGATCTCGACCTCGGAGCAGCTCGCGGCGATCGTGCAGGGCGAGGAGCCGGGCAGCACGGTGTCCCTCGAGCTGCTGCGGGGCAAGCACCGCCGAACGGTCCGGGTGGAGCTCAGCCGCCAGCCGGCGCACGCCGGCGGCTGACCCGGCCGCTCTAGGATTGCGGCGTGTCCCGCGCGCCCCGCATCAAGATCTGCGGCATCACCCGGCCCGAGGACGGCGAGCAGGCCGTCGAGGCCGGCGCCTGGGCGATCGGGATGGTCTTCTGGCCGCGCTCGCCGCGCGCCGTCTCGCTCGGGGAGGCGGCGGAGGTCGCGGCGCCCCTGCGCCGCCGGGCCGAGCTCGTCGGCGTCTTCGTCAACGCGACGCTCGACGAGGTGGTCGGCACCGCCGAGGCGGTCGGGCTCACCTGGGTGCAGCTGCACGGGGACGAGGGGCCGTCGTTCTGCGAGGCGGTCGCCCGGCGCGCCGGCGTGAAGGTGATGAAGGCCGCGCGGGTGCGCGCGCGGGCCGACGTCCAGGCGATCGACGCGTTCCGCAACGTCGACGCCCACCTGCTCGACGCCCACGTCGAGGACGAGCCGGGGGGCACCGGCGAGCGCTTCGACTGGCGCCTGGCCACCGAGCGCCGCTGCAGCGTGCCGCTCGTGCTGGCCGGGGGGCTCACCGCGGCGAACGTCGCCGCGGGCATCGCCCAGACCGCGCCGTGGGCCGTCGACGTCTCGACGGGCGTCGAGGCGGCGCCGGGCCGCAAGGACCCCGCGAAGGTCGAGGCGTTCGTCGCGGCGGTGCGGGCGACGGCCGAGCAGGAGCTGGTGGCATGAGCGCCGCGGACGCCGGCGGGGCGGCCGCCGACGAGCGGGGAGGCGCGGCCGCCGGGCCCGACGCGCACCGCTTCGGGCCCTACGGCGGCCAGTACGTCCCCGAGACGCTGATGCCGGCCCTGGCGGAGCTCGAGCTCGCCTGGGCCTCCGCGCGCGCCGACGCGGCGTGGACGGCCGAGCTGGCCGAGCTCCTGCGCGACTACGCCGGCCGCCCGTCGCCGCTCTACCGCGCCCGGCGGCTCTCCGAGCACGCCGGCCGCCCGATCTACCTAAAGCGCGAGGACCTGAACCACACGGGCTCCCACAAGGTCAACAACGCGCTGGGCCAGGCGCTGCTGGCCCGGCGCATGGGCAAGCGCCGCGTCATCGCCGAGACCGGCGCGGGCCAGCACGGCGTGGCGACCGCGACGGCCTGTGCCCTGCTCGGCCTCGAGTGCGTCGTCTACATGGGGATCGAGGACACGCGGCGCCAGATGCCGAACGTGCAGCGCATGGAGCTGCTCGGCGCCCGGGTCTCGCCGGTCGAGGCGGGCTCCGGGACGCTCAAGGACGCGACGAGCGAGGCGATCCGCGACTGGGTGACGAACGTGGGGGACACCCACTACATCATCGGCTCGGTGGTCGGGCCGGCGCCGTACCCCGCGCTCGTGCGGGACCTGCAGCGGGTCATCGGGGACGAGGCGCGTGCCCAGCTGCTCGAGCGGGAGGGGCGGCTCCCGGACCGGGTGGTGGCCTGCGTCGGGGGCGGCTCCAACGCGATGGGGATCTTCGCCGCCTTCGTCGCGGACGCCGGCGTCGAGCTCGTCGGGGTCGAGGCGGCGGGCGAGGGGATCGCGACCGGCCGCCACGGCGCGCCGCTCACGGCGGGCAACCGGGCCGGGATCCTGCACGGCTCGATGTCGGCGATCATGCAGGACGCCGACGGGCAGATCGTCGAGGCGCACTCGATCTCCGCCGGCTTGGACTACCCCGGGGCCGGTCCCGAGCACGCCTGGCTGCGCGACTCGGGGCGCGCGAGCTACGTCGCCGTCTCCGACGTCGACGCGCTGCGGGCCTTCGACCTGGTCACCCGCACCGAGGGGATCATCCCGGCGCTGGAGACCGCCCATGCCTTCCACCACGTCCTCGAGGAGCCGACGGACTCCACGCTCGACCTCGTCTGCCTGAGCGGCCGCGGGGACAAGGACCTGGGGCAGGTCCTCGAGCGGCTCGGCGCCGAGGAGCCGTGATGGCCGCGGGGACGGGCGCCCCGGCCGCGGCCGGGGCCGCGCGGATCGCGGCGGCGTTCGGGAGGCCCGGCCGCCGGGCGGCGCTCATGCCCTACCTCATGGGCGGCTTCCCCGACCTGGCGCGCTCGGTGGCGGTCGGCCACGCCTACGCCGACGGCGGCGCGGACCTCGTGGAGCTCGGCGTGCCGTACTCCGATCCGCTCGCCGACGGCCCGGTCATCCAGGCCGCGGGAACCCGCGCGCTGCGGGCCGGGGCGACGCTGGACGGCGTCCTCGGCGTCTGCGAGGCGCTCGCCCCCCGGCTCCCCGTCGTGCTCATGGTCTACGCCAACGTGGTGCACGCGCGCGGGGTGGAGCGGTTCGCCGCCGCCCTCCGCGACGCCGGCGGCAGCGGCCTGATCGTCCCCGACCTCCCCCTCGAGGAGGCGCCGGCGCTGCTCGCCGCCTGCGACGCCGCGGGGCTCGCGCTGGTGCCCCTCGTGGCGCCCACCTCGCCGGACGAGCGCCTGGCCCGCATCGGCGCGCGGGCGCGCGGCTTCCTCTACACGGTCGCGGTCACCGGGACCACGGGGGAGCGGACGGCGCTCGAGGCGTCCTTCGGCCCGGTGGTCGCCCGGGCCCGGGCCCACACCGACGTGCCCGTGGCCCTCGGCTTCGGCATCGCCACCCCGGAGCAGGCGCGCGCCGCCGCCGCGGCGGGGGCCGACGGCGTCATCGTGGGCTCCCGCCTGGTCCGCGCGGCCGCCGAGCACTCCGAGGACCCGGCCGGCGCCGTCCGCGAGCTCGTCGGCGGCCTGGCCGCCGCGCTCGAGGCCTGAGCGCTCCGGGAGGCGTGGTCCCGGGAGCCGCGCTGTAGAGTTGGCCTCCATGGGTCTCGTCGCCGCCACCACCGCAGGTCTCGTCATCTGGATCGTCCTCTGGGCCCTCGGCGCCAAGGGCTTCGACGCCTTCATGATCACCACGCTCGTGATCGTCCTGGGCGTCGGGGCCCGGATCGTCGCGCCCGCGCTTCCGGGCAACCGGAACGGCTGACGCCGCTCGACGTCGCCGCTCGTGCGCTCGCGACCGGTCGCCCTGCTCGCCGGCGTGCTCGCTGCGGCAGGGCTCACGGCCTGCGAGCGCGCGGACGAGCGGGCGGCCGACACCGGCGTCTCGACCCTGACGGTCTACGCCAGCCTGCCGCTCCAGGGCCCCGGCGGGCCCGACAGCCAGGCGGTCGCCAACGGCGTGCGCCTCGCGCTGCGCCAGGCCGGCGGCAAGGTCGGCGACCTCGTCCTGAAGCTCGTGGTGCTGGACGACTCCACGCCGAAGGCCGGCCACTGGGACCCCGAGCAGACCGCCGAGAACGCGCGCGTGGTCGCGCGCGACCGCACCTCGATCGCCTACCTGGGCGACGGCACCTCCGGCGCCACGGCGATCTCCCTGCCCATCCTCAACGCCGCAGGCATCGCCCAGGTGAGCCCGTCGAGCGGCTACGCCGGCCTCACGACCCCGCAGGGGGCCGACAAGGGCGAGCCCGAGAAGTACTACCCCTCCGGGGTGCGGACCTTCGCCCGCCCGGTGCCCAACGATCAGGTCCAGGTGCGCGCGCTGCTGGCGGCGCTGCGCGTCGAGGGCTGCACGCGGCTGCAGCTGATCGAGGACCAGGACGTGGCGGCCCGCGGCCTGTCCACCGCCGTGGAGCTCGGGGCGCCGAGCGCGGGGGTGCGCATCGTGCATCGCGACGTGCTGCGGCCGCAGGACGATCCGGTCAAGGAGGCCAGGAAGGTCGCCGGTCGCGCCCCGGACTGCGCGCTCTTCACCGCCGCGCTCGCCGGCTGGGTCCCGCCGCTCTTCGACGCGCTGCACGCCGCGGCGCCGCGGCTCCGGCTGCTCGGCACGGACGGCCTGGCCTCGGAGGCGTTCGCCTCCGCGCTGGACGCCGGGACGCAGGGGCAGACGCAGCTGACCGCACCGCCCGGGCTGCTCGAGCCGCGCGCGGCGGTCCGGACCTTCGCCCGCCGGTACGAGCGGGTCTTCGGCGAGCCCGCGCGGGACGGCGCGCTCTACGGCTACGACGCGATGGAGCTGACGCTGCGCGCGGTCCGCGCCGCCGGGCCGCAGGGGAACAACCGCACGGCCGTGGTGCGCGAGATGCTGGGCGGCGCGACGCAGCTCAGCCCGCTCGGCGCGTACCGCATCGGCCCGCGCGGCGACAGCTCGAGCACCCGGTACTCGACGCTCGGGGTCCGGGAGGGCCGGCTCGTGCGCCTGCGGACCGGCGACTTCCCCGGCTGAGCGCCGCGGGGCCGCGTTGATGGGCCCTTCACCTCGTCTGGGTAGCCTGGACTCCATGGCAGACGAGCATCGTCGGGAGTCCGACGACCACCGCCTTCCGTCCGAGGACCCGAGGATGTCCGCCGACGACGGCCGGTCGAAGTCCCCCGAGCGCAAGAGGCAGCCTACGCGGACGCCGTGGCGCGTGGATCCGGCCGCGGACGGCCGCGGGAAGCCCGACGGGCCGAAGCGGCCCATGGGCGGCATGCGCTGGCGCCCCGTGGTCATCACCGTCGTGGTGATCCTCGCGCTCAACCTGTGGCTCTCGACCCTGCTGCCCGGCGGCGACCGGCCGACGCGGATCTCCTACAACCCGACCTTCGTGGGGCAGGTCCGCGCCGGCAACGTCAAGGAGATCGCCTCCAAGGGCGAGACGATCTCGGGTGAGTTCAAGCGCGAATACGACCCGCCCGGCGAGGCCAAGGCGAACACGCGGTTCACCACCGAGGTGCCGACTTTCGCCAACGCGGACCAGCTCTCCAAGCTGCTGCAGGACGCGAACGTCGAGATCAACGCGACCTCCCCGGTCGAGGGGCGCTCGCTGCTGGCCAACTTCCTCATCTCGCTGCTGCCGACGCTCCTGATCTTCGGCGCGATCTTCTACCTCCTGCGCAAGGCGGCCGCCTCGGCCGGCGCGGGCGGGATGGGCGGCTTCGGCCGCTCCAAGGCCAAGCGCGTCGACCAGGACGCCAACCAGCTGCGCACGACCTTCGACGACGTGGCCGGGATCGACGAGGCGGAGGACGAGCTCAAGGAGATCGTCGACTTCCTGAAGAGCCCGGACAAGTACAAGTCGCTCGGCGCCCGGATCCCGAAGGGCGTGCTCCTCAGCGGCCCGCCCGGCACGGGCAAGACGCTGCTGGCCCGGGCGATGGCCGGCGAGGCCGACGCGGCCTTCTTCACGGCGAGCGCCGCCGAGTTCATCGAGATGATCGTCGGCGTCGGCGCCTCCCGCGTGCGCGACCTCTTCGAGCAGGCCAAGAAGGCAGCGCCCGCGATCATCTTCATCGACGAGCTCGACGCCATCGGGCGCTCCCGCGGCGGCGGCAACGCGATGGGCGGCCATGACGAGCGCGAGCAGACGCTCAACCAGATCCTCACCGAGATGGACGGCTTCGACCCGTCGGTCGGCGTGATCGTGCTCGCCGCGACCAACCGCCCGGAGGTGCTCGACTCGGCGCTCCTGCGGCCGGGCCGCTTCGACCGCCGGGTCACCGTGCAGCCGCCCGACAAGGTCGGCCGCGAGGCGATCCTCCGGGTCCACACGCGCTCCGTGCCGCTCGACGGCGAGGTCGACCTCTCGGGGATCGCCTCCTCGACGCCCGGCATGGTCGGCGCCGACCTCGCGAACCTCATCAACGAGGCCGCGCTCCTGGCCGCCCGGCGCGGCCACAAGCGCGTGAACCGCTCCGACCTCGGCGACGCGCTCGAGCGCGTGGTGCTCGGCGCGGAGCGCAAGGTCGTGATGAGCGAGGAGGAGCGCGAGCGCACGGCCTACCACGAGGCCGGGCACGCCCTGGTCGGCATGCTCACTCCGGGCGCCGACCCGGTGCGCAAGGTGTCGATCATCCCGCGCGGCATGGCCCTCGGCGTGACGCTGAGCGCCCCGGAGTCCGACCGCTTCAACTACGACCAGGCCTACCTGCGCTCGAAGATCCTGGTGGCCCTCGGCGGCCGGGTGGCCGAGGAGGTCGTGTACGGCAACATCACCACGGGCGCCGAGTCGGACATCCAGCAGCTCACGGGGATCGCCCGCGGCATGGTCACGCGCTGGGGGATGAGCGAGGCGATCGGGCCGATCGCGGTCGAGGCGCAGAACCCGAACGGGATGCTGCTCCCGGGTGCGGAGGGCACCTCGCAGGCCACGCAGCAGCTTATCGACCAGGAGGTGCGCCGCATCGTCGACGAGGCGCACCACGACGTCACGATGCTCCTGACCGAGCACCGCGGCAAGCTCGAGTCGCTGACCCGCACGCTGCTGCACGAGGAGACGCTGGACGAGGACCAGTCCTACGCGGCGGCGGACGTGCCGCACGCCTCGCTCGAGGAGCGCCAGGCCAGCCGCGACGAGCGCCAGGCCGCCTACGACGAGCGAGGGTCGCGGGCGCTCGGCCGTGACGGCGACGCGGAGCCGCAGGAGGGTCGGGCCGACGGCGGCGGCACCGTGCCCGAGGAGGAGCGGCCGGGGCTCGAGATCGCCCCGCGGCCCGGGATCGGCAACGACACGCGCGCCGTGCCGGAGCCGACGCACTTCGACGGCCCGGCCGGCCTCGAGCACCCGGAGAAGCCGCACCTGGCCTGAGCGGCCGGGGGAGGGCGCGCGCCCGGCCGGTACCGTGCCGGGCGCCGTGGAGCACCTCGAGCTCGTCCTCTTCTTCCTGCTGGTCGCCGTGGCGGCGCTGACGGGCCTGGCCCGGGCGATCGGCGTGCCGTACCCGATCCTCCTGGTGGTGGGGGGGAGCGCGGTGGGCTTCGTGCCGGGCATCCCGGAGGTGACGCTGCAGCCCGACCTCGTGCTCCTGCTGGTGCTGCCGCCGCTGCTCTTCAACCAGGCGTACTTCTCCTCGGTCCGCGACCTGCGGGAGAACATGCGCCCGATCGGGCTGAGCGCGATCGGGATCGTGCTGCTCACGACCGTCCTCGTCGGCGTGGTGGCCCACGCCGCGGTCGGCGGGCTGCCCTGGGCGGCCGCCTTCGCGCTCGGGGCGATCGTCTCGCCGACGGACCCGCTGGCCGCCACCGCGATCACCGCGCGCGTCGGCATCCCGAGCCGCACGACCGCGGTCATCGAGGGGGAGAGCCTCATCAACGACGGCTCCGCCCTGGTCATCTACCGCACGGCGGTGGCCGCGGCGGTGGGCGGGAGCTTCGACGCGCTGCACGCGCTGGGCGACTTCGCGCTCAACGTGGCCGGCGGGGTCGCCGTCGGGCTCGTGGCCGCCGCGGTGCTGACCCGCGTCTTCCGCATGCTCGACGGCGACGACGTGCTCGGCACCGTGGTCTCGCTCACCTGCGGCTACGCCGCCTACCTCCCGGCGGAGGAGCTCGGCGTCTCGGGCGTGCTGGCGGCGGTCACCGTCGGCCTAGTGGTCGGCCGGCGCTCCCCGGGGCTCTCCTCCGCGGCGGGCCGGCTGCGCAGCTACGCGTTCTGGGAGGTGCTGGTCTTCCTGCTCAACGCGGCGCTCTTCGTGCTCGTGGGGCTGCAGCTCCCGGGGATCCTCGAGCGCCAGGATCGCTCGGCGCTCACGCTCGCGGGCCTCGGGCTGGCGGTCGCCGCCACCGTGCTCGGCGCCCGGCTGCTGTGGCTCAACACGACGCCCTACGTGCTGCGCGCGATCGACCGCCGCCCGTCGCAGCGCGCGCGGCGGGTGGGCTGGCGCATCCGGCTCGTGGTCGCCTGGAGCGGCATGCGGGGCGCGGTCTCGCTCGCCGCCGCGCTCGCGCTGCCCGACCGGGTGCCCGAGCGCGACCTGCTGCTCTTCCTCACCCTGGTGGTCATCTTCGCGACGCTGGTGGGCCAGGGCCTCACGCTGCCGTGGCTCATCCGCCGGCTCGGCGTGGAGGACGACGGCGTCCTCGCCCGGGAGGAGCTCCACGCGCGCAAGGCGGCGACCACCGCCGCGCTCGAGCGGCTCGCCGTGCTGCGGGAGGAGGAGTGGACGCGCGAGGACACCGTCGAGCGCATGACCGGCCTGTACGAGTTCCGCCGCCGCCGGCTCCTCCAGCGGGCGGGCATCGCCGACGACGGCGCGGAGGACGCCGAGGCGCGCTCCCAGGACTACCAGCGGATCGTGCTCGCGGTCATCGAGGCCCAGCGCCGCCGCGTGGTCGGGATGCGCGACGAGGGCGAGATCTCCGACGGCGTCATGCACGTCCTCGAGCGCGAGCTCGACCTGGAGGAGCAGCGGCTCGACGCCTGACGCGCGCCCCGCGTGCCGCCTGCGTGGTGCGTCATGGAGGGATGGCCGCCACGACGCGCCATGCTGGCCGCGCCGGTCCGCCACGACGCGCCATGCTGGCCGCGCCGGTCCGCCGGCGACCGCGCCGCGCCGCTAGCCCAGCGCGCTGTCGAGCGCCGGCTGGAGCTCGGGATGCGCGAAGGCGTAGCCGCCGGCGAGCGCCCGCTCGGGCACCGCGCGCTGGCCCTCGACGACGATCTCGGCCATCTCGCCGTAGAGGAGCTTGATCGCGAACGCGGGCACGGGCGAGATGCTCGGGCGGTGCAGCGCCTTGCCGAGCGCTCGGGAGAACTCCTTGTTCGTGACCGGCTCGGGCGCCGCGCCGTTGTAGGCGCCGCTCCAGCTCGGGTCGTCGAGCGCCTTCAGGTAGAGGCCGACGATGTCGTCGACGTGGATCCACGGCAGGTACTGCCTCCCGCCCGCCACCGGGCCGCCGACCCCGGCCTTGAACGGCGGGAGCATGGTCTTCAGCGCGCCGCCGTCCGCGTCCAGCACGACGCCCGTGCGGATGTGGACCACCCGGAGCCCGAGCCCGCCGGCGAGCTCCGCCTCGCCTTCCCACCGCACGCAGACGTCGGCCAGGAAGTCGCTTCCCGCCGGGCTCGACTCGGGCACCCGCTCGTCACCGTGCTTGCCGTAGTACCCGACGGCGGAGGAGGAGACGAGGGCGGCGGGGCGCGGGCCGGCGGCCGCCAGGCCGGCCACCAGGTTCCGGGTGCCGAGCACCCGCGAGTCGAGGATCGCCTGCTTGGACTTCGCGTTCCAGCGCTGCGCGACCGGCTCGCCGGCGAGGTGGACGACGGCGTCGCGGCCCGAGAGCGCGCCGGCCGGGGCGGGCCCGGCCGTCGGGTCCCAGGCGATCGCCTCCACCCCGAGCGACTCCCGCGCCTTCCCGGGGCTCCGGGAGAGCACGGTGACCGTGTCCCCCCGGGCCTGCAGGGCCTTGACGAGCTTCGTGCCGATGAGGCCGGTGGCCCCGGTGAGGGTGACGTGCATGCGACCGGCTACGCGCCACGTGGCCGCGCGGGATCAGCCCCTTGCCGCCGAGTGGCGCCTGGCCTCGGCCCGTGGCGGACGCGGAGCGCCACGCACGACCGCGCTACAACCGGCAGGGTGACCTCGACCGAGCCCCGCCCCTTCGAGCCGCTCGCGGCGCGCCTGGGCTCCGTGCTCGACGCGCTCTCCCCGCTCGTCGACCCCGCCCTCGTGCGCGCGGACTGGGCGGCGCGCAACGCCGAGCTGGAGGCGCCGCTCCGGCCCGTCCCGCCCCGCTCCTACCTGCGCCATCCCTCCGTCCTCTTCCAGATGTTCGTCGGGGAGCGCTACCTGGAGGCCGAGCTGCCCTGGGTGCGCGAGCACCTCGCCGACCCGGCGGTCCTGGCCGAGGAGCCAGCCGGCGATCCGCCGACCAGCTACCGGCCCGAGCTCGGGCTGACGACCTCCGCGAACACCGTCCACCACCTCCACCACCTGCTCCGCTACGAGCGGCTGCGCCCGCTGGGCGACGCGGAGGTGATCGTCGAGTGGGGCGCGGGCTACGGCAACCTCGCCCGGCTCCTGACGCGGCTGCACCCGGGGGCCCCGACGCTCGTGCTGCTCGACACCCCCGTCTTCTCGGCGCTGCAGTGGCTCCATCTCTCCCAGGTGCTCGGGGAGGACCGGGTGGTGCTCCACACGGCGCCGGGCACGCCCGTCGCGCCCGGCCGGGTGAACGTGGTGCCCGTCGGCCTGGTGCGCGAGCTCGACGTCGACGCCGACCTCTTCGTCTCGACCTGGGCGCTCAACGAGAGCACCCCGGCCGCCCAGGAGCACGTCCTCGGCCGCAACTTCCTCGGCGCGGAGCAGCTGCTCCTGGCGTTCAACACCGGGGATCCGCTCGAGCCGGCGGTGCTCGCCGCGGGCGCCCGGGCCGAGCCGGTCGGCGCGTGGATGCCCGGGCAGCGGTACTTCCTGCGCTGAGCGGCGGCTAGCGTCAGGGCATGGGCGACTGGAGCACCGCGGACATCGCGGACCAGACGGGCCGCACGGTGGTGGTGACCGGGGCGAGCTCCGGCATCGGCTTCCACGCCGCCCGCGAGCTCGCGCAGAGCGGCGCCCGGGTGGTGCTGGCCGTGCGCGACCAGGCCAGGGGGGAGGAGGCGCGACGCCGGATCCCCGCCGCCGGCGTCGAGGTGCGCCCGCTGGACCTCGCCGACCTCGACTCGGTCCGCGCCTTCGCCGCGGGCTGGGAGGGCCCGCTGGACCTCCTGGTCAACAACGCCGGGATCATGGCCCCGCCGCTCCAGCGCACCGCCCAGGGCTTCGAGTCCCAGCTCGGGACGAACCACCTGGGCCACTTCGCGCTGACCGGGCTCCTGCTCGAGCCGCTCCTGGCCGGGACGCGGCCGCGGGTGACCACGGTCTCCTCCCAGGGCCACCGCATGGGCCGCATGCGCTGGGACGACCTCCAGTGGGAGCGGGGCTACCAGAAGTGGCTGGCCTACGGCCAGGCCAAGCTCGCCAACCTGCTGTTCGCCTTCGAGCTGCAGCGCCGCGCCGACGGGGCGCACGCCCGGCTGACGTCCACCGCGGCCCATCCGGGCTACTCCGCCACCGCGCTCAACCGGAGCATGAGCCGGCTGGAGCGTGCGGGCAGCGCGGTGCTGAACCGCCTCGTCGCCCAGTCGGCGGAGGCCGGCGCGCTCCCGACGCTCTACGCCGCGACGATGGAGCTCCCCGGCGGCGCCTACGCCGGCCCGGACGGCCCCGGGGAGGTCCGGGGGCGCCCGCAGCTCGTGAGCGCCTCGAAGGCCGCGACCGACGCGCAGGCCGCCGCGCGGCTGTGGGCCCTCAGCGAGGAGCTGACCGGCGTGCGCTACGACTTCGGCGTGCCGGCGGCGAGCTGATGTCGATCGACACGCCGGAGGAGCTCGCGGCGATGCGGCGCGTCGGCGCGCTCGTGGCCGAGACGCTCCGCGAGCTCCGCGCCGCCGTGCGCCCCGGGGTGACGACGGGCGCGCTCGACGAGGTCGCGATGGACCTCTTCCGCCGCCACGGCGCGGTCTCCGGGCCGCAGGAGACCTACGACTTCCCCGGGGCGATCTGCATCTCGGTCAACGAGGAGGTGGTCCACGGCGTCCCGGGCGGGCGGGTGCTGCGGGAGGGCGACCTCGTGACGCTCGACGTCACCCCCCAGCTCGACGGGTTCCTGGCGGACGCGGCGCTCACCGTGCCCGTCGGGCGGGCGCGCCCGGAGGCGGCGCGGCTGCTCCGCGCCCTGGACCGCTGCCTGCAGGCCGCCGTCGGGGCCGCCCGCCAGGGCCGGCCGCTCCGGGCGATCGGCCGCACGACGCAGCGCACGGCCGACCGCGAGGCGGTGACGGTCTTCCCGGACCTCCTCGGCCACGGCATCGGCCGCGCGCTGCACGAGCCGCCCTCGGTGCCGAACGTCGACTGGCCGCACCTGCGCCGGCCGCTCGGCCGCGGCCTGGTCCTCGCCGTCGAGCCCATGCTGGGCCTGGGCGGCCCCGAGCTCGAGACGCGCGCCGACGGCTGGACGATCGCCACCGCGGACGGCTCGCTCTCCGCCCACGCCGAGCACACCATCGTGGTCTCGGGCGACGCCCCGCTGGTCCTGACGGCCTGAGGCGCTGCGCTGGCGCACGGCCTGGTCGCGACGCGGCGCCCGGGCCTCAGCCCGCCGTCGCCCGGCGGTAGCGGGCCACGGCGGCGCCGAGGAGCAGCGCGCACCAGGCGAGCGCCGCGGCGAGCAGGGCTCCGCGCGGTGCCGCCCTCCGGGTTGACGACGAGGTCAAAGCGCCGGATCCTGCTCGCCGCCGACGGCTACGTCTTCGGCGACGTCGTGCGCACCTCGACGGGCTGGAGCGAGGAGGGCGACGCCGGGAAGGAGCGCTTCGAGCAGGGGCTCGCCTGGCTGCTGGACGGCATCGCGGCGGAGGTCGACCCCCAGGGCGCGAGCTAGGGTCCGCTCATGGCCGCGAAGACGCCCGACGAGCTGTACCTGATCGACGGCAACTCGCTCGCCTACCGCGCGTTCTTCGCCCTCCCGGAGTCCATCGCGACCTCCACGGGCTTCCCGACCAACGCGATCTTCGGCTTCGCCTCGATGCTCGTGAAGCTGCTCACCGACCACGGCTCGAAGCCCACGATCTGCGTGTGGGACAAGGGGCACTCCGGCCGCAAGGAGGTCTACGCCGAATACAAGGCGCAGCGGACCTCGCGGCCCGACCTGCTGAAGCAGCAGTGGCCGCACATCGTCGACCTGTGCGAGGCCTTCGGCTACCCCAACGTCTCCGTGGAGGGCTACGAGGCCGACGACGTGATCGCCTCCATCGCCGAGCGCGCGCGGGAGGTCGGGGTGCCCTCGGTGATCGTCACGGGCGATCGCGACGCCTTCCAGCTCATCGGCGACGACGGCCTCGTCAAGGTCATGGCCACGGCCCGCGGCATCACCGACACGAAGCTCTACGACCGCCAGGCGGTGATCGACCGGTACGGGATCGCCCCCGAGCTCATCCCCGACTTCTACGGCCTGAAGGGGGACACCTCGGACAACATCCCGGGCGTGCCGGGGATCGGCGACAAGACGGCCTCGGACCTGCTGCAGCGGTTCGGGGACCTCGAGTCGGTGCTCGGCTCGATCGAGGAGGTCTCGGGCGCCAAGCGCAAGGAGAATCTGACCCATCACGCCGAGGACGCGCGCATCTCCAAGCGCCTCGCGACGATCCAGCGCGACATCCCGGTGCCCGTCGACCCGACGGCGGAGCTCACCCGCGCGCCCGACCGCTCCAAGCTCCGCGAGGTCTTCCGCCACTTCGAGCTGCGCGACCCGCTGCGGCGCCTGGAGGAGGCGCTCGCCCTGGGCGAGCAAGACGACATCGCGGTCCCCGCTCCCGTGGCCGCGACGACGCTCAGGGCCACGGTCCGCGAGGCGCCGCTGGCCTCGCTGGCCGGGGCGCTGCCCGCGGGCGCCGAGGTGTCCGTGGCCGTGCGCGCGCCCGAGGTGGCCGAGGGCGAGCTCTTCGCGGCCGAGCCGGCCTGGCGCTGGGCCGCGGCGGCCGGCGAGGTCCTGCTGGCGGGGGAGTGCGCGCGGCCCGAGGAGCTCGTCGCGGCGCTGGCCGACCGCCCGGTGATTGCCCACGACGCCAAGCGGCTCGGCGAGGTGCCGCCGCTCCTGATCCACGACACCCTGCTCGGGGCCTACCTGCTCGAGCCGGCGCGGCGCGGCTACCCGTTCCGCGAGCTGGTGGAGGAGCGCGGGTTCGGGACGTCGGTCGAGGACCCGGCGGCGGCCGACGCGCTGCTCACCGCGGCCCTGGCCGACTGGCAGCGGGGGGAGATCGAGGATCGCGGCCTCGAGCCCGTGATGGCCGAGATCGAGCTGCCGCTCGTGGCGGTGCTGCGGCGCATGGAGCAGGCGGGGGTGCGCCTGGAGAAGACGCAGTTCGGCGTCATCAAGCGCAAGGTGGACGACGAGATCGCCACCCTCGAGCGCGAGGTGTGGGAGCTCGCGGGGGAGGAGTTCGTGCTCGGCTCGCCGCAGCAGCTGGGGCACGTGCTCTTCGAGAAGCTCGGGCTCACCAGGAAGCGCCGCGGCAAGACGGGGTTCTCCACCGACGCGCGGGTGCTGCAGGCGATCCGCGACGAGCACCCGGTGATCCCCAGGATCGAGCGGTGGCGCGAGCTCAACCAGCTGTCGAAGACCTACCTGGACGTGCTGCCGCAGCTCACCGACGGCGAGGACCGGATCCACACGACGTTCATGCAGGCCGCGGCGCAGACCGGGCGGCTGGCCTCCACGGATCCCAACATGCAGAACGTCCCGGTGCGCACCGAGCTCGGGCGCGAGATCCGGGGCTGCTTCGAGGCCGCTCCGGGCCACGTGCTGCTCTCCGCGGACTACTCGCAGGTGGAGCTGCGGGTGCTGGCCCACGTCGCCGACGAGCCCGTCCTCAAGCAGATCTTCCTCGACGGGGAGGACGTGCACACCGCGACCGCCTCCCAGGTCTTCGGGCGCGCGGCCGACGAGCTCACGCCGATGGACCGCTCCAAGGCGAAGATGATCAACTACGGCATCGTCTACGGCCTGAGCGACTACGGCCTGGCCGACCGGCTCAACATCCCGCGGGAGGAGGCCAAGGCGTTCATCGACGCCTACCTCGCGCGGTTCGAGCGCGTGCACGCCTTCATGACCCGGACGATCGAGGAGGCCACCGAGGCCGGCCACGTCACCACCCTCTACGGGCGCCGGCGCCAGATCCCCGAGCTCAAGGCACGCAACTGGCAGGTGCGCACGCTGGGGGAGCGCCTGGCGGTCAACACGGTCATCCAGGGCACGGCGGCGGACATCATGAAGCTCGCGATGATCCGTGCGCACCAGGCGCTCGAGCACGAGGGCCTGGCCACCCGGCTGATCCTCACGATCCACGACGAGCTGCTCTTCGAGGGCCCGGAGGCCGAGATGGAGCAGGTCCGCGCGCTGGCCGAGCGGGAGATGACCGCTCCCTGGCCCCACCTGCCGCCCCTCGCCGTGGACGTCGGCGTGGGGCGGACCTGGATGGACGCGAAGTAGCCGCGGCGCGCGCCGCGCCGCGCCGCGCGGCGCCGCGCCGCGGTGAGTGCCCATGGGCCTCGGACCCTCCGAAGCCCATGGGCACTCGGCTCCGAGCGGCACATCGTGGCGCGGGACGCGCGCACTGCGCAGGCGGGCCGGAGCTCCCGTGGACGGGCTCCGCGGCCCGTACCCGAGGAGCGCCGTGAGCGCCACCGTGCGTCCGTGCCCGCCGAGCGCCCGCCCACCTCGACCCCTCCGAAGCCCATGGGCGCTCGCATCGCCGCGTTGGCGATCGAGCAGCGCGGCGTGGTCACCTGGTGGCAGCTGCGCCAGCTCGGCTGCGCGGAGGCGACGATCTCGGCGCTCGTGGCCGACGGGCGGCTCCACCGCATCTGGCCGGGCGTCTACGGCCACGGGCACACGGTGCTCACCCGCGATGGGTGGCTCATGGCCGCCGTCCTGGCCTGCGGCCCGGGAGCGCACCTCGCGGCGCGGGCGGCGGCGAGCGCCCGCGGCCTGCTGGCCGCCTGGTCGACCATCGACGTCGCCACGCCGACCAAGCGCGGGGTGGAGCTGCCCGGGATCCGCGCCCTTCGCCTCGACCTGCGGCCGCAGGAGCGCGAGGTCCACCGCGGGCTGCCGGTCACCTCGCTCGCGCGCACGGCGCTCGATGTCGCGGCGTCGGAGGGGGCGGACCGGGTCGGCGAGCTGCTCGATCGCGCGCTGCTCGAGCACCAGTACGACCACGCGGAGATGCTCGACCTGCTCCGGGCGCGGCGCGGCTGCCGCGGCGTCGTCCCGCTCCGGCGTGCCGTGGAGCAGCTCGGCGACGCGGGGGTCGTCTTCCGCTCCCGGCCCGAGCGCCTCGCGCGCGACCTGATCCGGGGGGCGGGGCTGCCGGAGCCGCAGGTCAACGCCTGGTTTCCCACCCGGGCGGGGCACGGGCACGAGCTCGACCTGTGGTGGCCGGGGCTGCGCCGCGACCTCGAGATCGACGGCCCGCACCACCTGATGCCGCGGCGGCGCCGCCTCGACGCCCTGCGTGACGCGGACCTCCGGGCGCTCGGGGTCAGGGTGAAGCGCGTGCCGGTCACATCGGTCACGAGCGACCCCGTGGCGTTCGTGGCCGTCGTCCGGCGGTTCCTCGCCCCCTGAGTGCCCATGGGCTTCGGCGAGGTCGAGGCCCATGGGCACTCACCGGTGAGGGGCGCCGCGGCGGGAGGCTCAGGCGGGGACGGGCTGGTGCTCGGGCGCCTGCGCCGACGTGGCGGCGCCCTGGAGGGCGAAGGCGGGATCGGCGATCTTGAAGTAGTGCGTGAAGCTCCAGCGGATCATCGCCGGCGAGCCCATGACGGCGAGCACGCGATCGAGCAGGCGGGAGCCGTTGAAGCGCCCGACGAGGTGCTGGGTCCGCAGCATCCAGCGGAACTTCCAGCGCGTCTCCTCGGAGAACGCGGCGTAGCGCTCGAGCGCCTGCTCCCGGCTCTGGCGCCCGTCGAGCACGAGCCGGATCTCACGACCGGCCGCGAGCCCGAAGTAGAAGGCCGTGCGGATCCCCTCCGCGGAGAGCGGCAGGCAGTGGCCCGCGGAGTCGCCGACGAAGAACACGCCGTCCTCGGAGGCCGTGCGCAGCTCGTGCGGGATCCAGTTGCCCTGGTACTCGTTGGGCTCCAGCCCGAGGTCGCGCGTGAGCTGGACCGTCTCGTCCTTCACGTGCCGGCGGGGATCGAAGGAGCCGAGCCCGATGCGCACCTCGTCCGCGGCCGGGAAGGACCAGCCGTACCCGCGCGCGCAGTACTTGGGATCGAGCCAGAGCTCGAGGTCCCGGGCGGGCGAGGTCCCCATCTGCGGGTGCACCTCGAGCCCGCGCGAGAGCCGCGCCCCGGGCGGCTGGATCGGCTCGAGGGCGTTGGAGAGCGCCCGACGCCAGCCCAGCGCGTCGACGATGATCGGCGCACGGAGGTCGCCGCGGTCCGTGTGGACCACCTCGCCCGTGCGGCCCTCCACCTTCGCGGTCTCGAACTCCGCGTCGTCGCCCTGGGCCCGCAGCAGCGCGCAGAGCTGCCGGTAGTCGAAGGTGGAGAACGTGAACGGGAGCCGCCAGCGGTGGCTCCGGCCCGGCCGGTGCATCACCAGGTCCTCGAAGGTCTGCCTGACGGCCGCGTCGAGCCCCATGTTGACGAGCCACTCCGTGGGGGCCGCGCAGGCCGAGGTCTGGCGCTCGCCGATCTCGTAGCGATCGACCACGAGCACCCGCGCGCCGCTGCCCTGCAGCTCCCGCGCGACGCTCAGCCCGGCGAAGGAGGCACCGCACACCAGGACGTCCCACGTCCCGCTCAGGGGGGTCCGCTCCCGGCCCCGCTTGGTCGCTCGCACCGGCATCGCGCCGCAGTCTAGGTCGGCCGGTGAGCCCGCATCGGCCCAGAGCGAGGCGCTAGCATCGAGCGACTCATGACCACCATCTCAACCACCCCAGAAGCCAAGGTCGTCGAGGGTTCCGACGGCCTGCTGCTCGAGATCGACGGGCAGATCGTCCCGAACTACGACGCCACGTTCTCGCTCTTCGAGGAGGGCGAGGTCGTCAGCGGCATCGTCGTGCGCATCGACAAGGACGAGGTCCTGGTCGACATCGGCTACAAGAGCGAGGGGGTCATCCCCCAGAACGAGCTCTCGATCCGCAAGAACATCGACCCGTCCGAGGAGGTCGAGCTCGGCGAGGAGGTCGACGCGCTGGTCCTCATCAAGGAGGATCAGGACGGCCGCCTGATCATGTCCAAGAAGCGTGCGCGCTTCGAGAAGGCCTGGCGCCGCATCGAGGCGGCCGCGGAGAGCGGCGAGCCCGTCGAGGGGACCGTCATCGAGGTCGTCAAGGGCGGCCTGATCATCGACCTCGGGGTGCGCGGCTTCCTGCCCGCCTCGCTCGTCGACATCCGCCGGGTGCCGGACCTCGACCAGTACATGAGCACGAAGATCGAGTGCAAGGTCATCGAGCTCAACCGCTCGCGCAACAACGTCGTCCTCTCCCGCCGTGCGGTGCTCGAGGAGGAGCGCAAGGAGCAGCGCCAGGAGATCCTGGACCGCCTGCAGCCCGGCCTCGTCGTCGAGGGCCAGATCTCGAACATCGTCGACTTCGGCGCGTTCGTCGACCTCAACGGCATCGACGGCCTGATCCACATCTCCGAGCTGTCGTGGTCGCACGTCAACCACCCGAGCGAGATCCTCAACATCGGCGACACCGTCGCGGTGAAGGTGCTCGACATCGACCGCGACCGCCAGCGCATCTCCCTGGGCCTGAAGCAGACCCAGGAGGACCCGTGGCAGCGGGTCGTGGACACCTACCGGGTGGGCGACGAGCTCGAGGGGAACGTCACCAAGGTCGTCACCTTCGGCGCCTTCGTGGAGATCCTCGACGGCGTCGAGGGGCTCGTGCACATCTCCGAGCTGGCCAACCACCACGTGGAGAACCCGCGCGAGGTCGTCCAGCCCGGCGATCCCGTGCGCGTGAAGATCCTCGAGATCGACTCGGACCGCCGCCGCCTCTCGCTGTCGGTCAAGCGCGTCGAGGGCCAGGTGCTCCCGATCCGCGACCTCTCCGGCGAGGACCTCGGGACGCTCGACGAGGTCTCGCCCGACGACGTCTACGCCGACGGCCAGGCCGCCGCCGCCGCGACGTTCGGCCCCGGCGCTCAGCTCAGCCCGGCCGACGCCGGGACGGGCGACGCCGACGTGGTGGCCGCGGGCGGGGAGCCCGTCGCCGACGCCGCCGGCGAGCCGGAGCCCGAGGCCATCGGGGCCCCCGAGGCCCTCACCCCGGCCGCCGCGGCGCCCGGCGCCGACCCGGAGTCGGAGGCCCTCGCGGCGCCCGACGCCGACGCGGAGCCGGAGGCCCTCGCGGCGCCCGACCTCGACCCGGAGCCGGAGGCCCTCGCGGCGCCCGGCGCCGACGCGGAGGTCGCCACGCCCGACGAGATCGCGACCCCGGACGCCGTCGTCGCTCCCGGGGACGCGCCCGCGGCCGGCGCCGGCGACGACGCCGGGGCCACCGCGGGGGACCCGCCGCGCGAGGCCGGGCTCGCCGGCGACGCCAGCGGGGCGCCCGCCCCCTAGCCGCCGCACCGCATGCCGGTCCCCTTCGTCGGCCTGACCGGGGGGCTCGGCTCGGGCAAGTCGACCGCGCTGGCCGCCCTCGGGCGGCTCGGTGCGGCGACCCTGTCCACCGACGCCGCGGTCCACGCGCTCTACGCGGGCGACGAGGTCCGCGACGCCGTGGTGGAGCGCTGGGGCGCGGAGGTGGCACCGGGCGGCGTCGTGGACCGCGGGGCGGTCGCCCGGCACGCGTTCGCGGCCGAGGGCGAGCGGGCCTGGCTCGAGCAGCTCATCTGGCCGCTGGTGGCCGCGCGCGTGGTGGCCTTCCGCGCCGCCGCCGACGCCGCCGACCCCCCGCCGCGCGCCGCCGTGGTGGAGACGCCGCTGCTCTTCGAGGCGGGCATGGACGGGATCTACGACGCGACCGTCGCCGTCGTCGCGCCCGAGCAGCTCCGCGCCGCCCGCGCCGCCGCCCGCGGCCACGAGGCGGTCGACGAGCGCGCCAGCCGGCAGCTGACCCAGGAGGAGAAGGCGGCCCGCGCGTCGTACGTGGTGGTCAACGGCGGTACCGTCGCCGAGCTCGAGCGGGCTCTGGCCGACGTGCTTGCTTCACTGACCTGACGAGATGCCCTCCCGCAGCGCAGCCGCAGCCCGCCCCCGGCGGAGCCCGACCACGCCGGCCGCCCGGCCGGTCGCTTCGCGCGCCGCGCGCGTGGGGCGCCCGGTGGCGACGGCGCGGCGGCGCCAGGCCGCTCGACGCCGGCGCCTGCGGGGCACCGGGCTGCTGCTCGCGCTCGTGGCCGCCCTCGGCCTCGTCCTCGTCGCCTCGGGCGTCTTCGACGGCGCGGTGCGCGGGATCACGCTCCCGCTCCGCCACGAGGACATCATCCGCCAGCAGGCCGCCGAGAAGCGGCTCGACGCCGCGCTCATCGCCGGTGTCATCTACGCGGAGTCCCACTTCCGCGACGGCCAGGTCTCCGGCGCCGGTGCGGAGGGGCTCATGCAGATCACCCCCGCGACCGCCCGCGACATCGCCCGGAAGTCCGGCGGCGTGTTCTTCGAGGAGGACGATCTCGCGACCCCGCAGGTCAACATCGCCTACGGCGCGTACTACCTGCGCTACCTCCTGGACCGCTTCGGCGGCGACGAGGCGCTCGCGCTGGCCGCCTACAACGGCGGGGAGGGCAACGTGGAGCGCTGGGTCGCGCGGGCGACGCGGCGCGGGGAGCGCTTCCGCCTGGCGCAGATCCCGTTCGCCGAGACCCGGCAGTACGTCGCGCGCGTTCGGGCCGCCGAGCGGCAGTACCGGGCCGAGTACCCGCAGGAGCTCGGCCTCTAGGCCCCGGGCCGGGGCGCGACGGCGCGCGCCTACAGCTCGCGCGCCTCGAGCCCGCGGCGCAGCCGGGAGTGGGTGCGCCCGTAGAGCCCGTAGAAGATGAGCCCGAGGGCCATCCACAGGACGAAGCGCAGCCAGGTCACCGCCTCCTGACGGCTCATGAGGTACAGGCACAGCAGCGAGCCGATGATCGGGAAGAGCGGCACGAACGGCACCCGGAAGCGCCGATCGAGCTCCGGCTGGGTGCGCCGCAGGACGATCACGCCGATGTTCACGATGAGGAACGCGAAGAGCGTCCCGATGTTCACGAGCTTGGCGATCTCCTCGAGCGGCAGGAACGCGGCGATGAGCGCCGTCCCGCCCCCGAAGAGCACGGTGCCCCAGAACGGCGTCCGGCGGGTGGTGAGCTTGCCCATCCAGCGCGGGAAGAGCCCGTCGCGGGACATGGCGTAGGTGATGCGCGTCTGCCCGTAGAGCACCGTCAGCGTGACGCTCGTGATCGCGATGAGCGCCCCGAGCGAGAGGAGGTCGCCCGCCCACGAGCCGACGCCGGCCCCGCGGATCGCGGTGGTCAGGGGCGAGTCGGACTCCGAGAGCGTCTTCTCCGAGGCCAGGCCGACCGCCACCACCGCGACGAGGATGTAGACGAGGGTCGCGAGCAGCAGCGAGCCGACGATGGCGATGGGCAGGTCGCGGCCCGGGTTCTTCGCCTCCTCGCCGGAGGTGGAGACCGCGTCGAAGCCGATGTAGGCGAAGAAGATCAGCGCCGCCGCGTCGACCGTCCCGCTGCCGCCGTGGGAGAAGAACGGCGTGTAGTTCGCGCCCTTGATGCCGAACACCCCGACCGCGACGAAGAAGACGAGGATCGAGAGCTTGGTGCAGACCATGACGGTGTTCACCCGCGCGCTCTCGCGGACGCCGACGAGCAGGAGGCAGCTCACCGCGACGATCAGGAAGACCGCAGGCAGGTTCACCGTGCCGCCGTCGCCCGGCGGGCTGGCGATCGAGCTCGGCAGGTCGATCGAGAGCACCGAGCCGAGCAGGTCCTTGAGGTAGCCGCCCCAGCCGACCGCCACCGCCGCGACCGAGACCCCGTACTCGAGGATGAGGTCCCAGCCGATGACCCAGGCCAGGAGCTCCCCGAGCGTCGCGTAGCCGTAGGTGTAGGCGCTGCCGGAGACCGGGATCGTCGAGGCGAGCTCGGAGTAGGAGAGCGCCGAGAAGAGGCAGGTCACCCCGGCCAGGACGAAGCTCAGGATGATCGCCGGCCCGGAGTCGCCGATCGCCTCGCCGATGATCACGAAGATGCCGGTGCCGATGATCGCGCCGACGCCGAGCGCCGTGAGGTCGAGGGCGCCGACCGAGCGGTTCAGCCCCGTCTCGGACTGCAGGTCCCGGATGAGCTGGTCGGTCGGCTTGCGCCGCAGCAGCGCGCGGATCGTCTCGTTGGCCATGCGGGCGGCGTCCCGTCGGTCGGTGGGCTCGCCCTCTACCCCGTTCCCGTCGCTTCGACGCGTCCGGGGCGAAAGGCGGACAGGTCCCGACCTGGACCGCCTCTACCCTGATGCGTCATGCCCGAGTTCCGCCTCGACCCGATTTTCACGCCGGCGGCCGACCAGCCCGGGGCGATCGAGCAGATCGCCGCGTCGGTGCGCGCGAAGAACCGCTACACGACGCTGCTTGGCGCCACCGGCACCGGCAAGACGATGACGATGGCCGCGACCATCGCCGAGCTGCAGCGGCCGGCGCTGGTGATGGCCCACAACAAGACGCTGGCCGCCCAGCTCTGCAACGAGTTCCGCACGTTCTTCCCCGAGAACGCGGTCGAGTACTTCGTCTCCTACTACGACTACTACCAGCCCGAGGCCTACGTCCCGA
>CAXSFZ010000037.1:0-4492 GCA_964236905.1 uncultured Solirubrobacteraceae bacterium
CCGCCCCCCCCCGCCCCCGCCCCCCGCGCCGCCCCCCCCCCGCCGCCCGCCCGGCCCGCGCCGCCCGGCCCGCCCCGCCCCCGCACCCCGCCCCGGCGGATCTATCCTGGAGGGGTGCCCGCCGCCTCCCTTGCAGCGCATGCCCCGCCCGACCTGCAGGCGCTCGTCCGGGCCGCGCTCGCCGAGGATCTCGGGACGGGCGACGTCACCGTCGCGGCCACGGTCCCGGCCGGTGCGCGGGCACGGGCGCGGGTCACCCAGAAGGCGCCCGGGGTGATCTTCGGGCTCGAGCTCGCCGAGCTCGCCTTCACCGCGCTCGATCCCGGAGCGCGGTTCGCCGCCCTCGTGGAGGAGGGCGCGTGGCGCGACGGCGGGCCGGTGCTCGAGGTCGAGGGGAGCGCGGGTGCGCTGCTCTCCGCCGAGCGCACCGCGTTGAACTTCCTGGGGCGCCTCAGCGGGATCGCCACGCTGACCGCGCGGTACGTCCGGGCCGTGGAGGGGACGGGCGCGCGGATCCTCGACACGCGCAAGACGACGCCGGGCCTCCGGGCGCTCGAGAAGGCGGCGGTCGCCGCGGGCGGGGGGACCAACCACCGCTTCGGGCTCTTCGACATGGTGCTCATCAAGGAGAACCACGCGGCGATGGCCGGCGGCGTCGGGGCAGCGGTGCGGGCGGCCCGCGAGCACGCGCCGGGGCTCCCGCTCGAGGTGGAGTGCTCCGATCTGGAGGAGGTGCGCGAGGCGCTCGCGGCCGGGGCGCCGCGGCTCCTGCTCGACAACATGGGCCCGGCGGCGCTGCGCGAGGCGGTGGCGCTCGTCGGCGATCGGGCGGAGACCGAGGCCAGCGGTGGCGTCTCGCTCGCGACGGTCCGGGAGGTGGCGGCCGCGGGTCTAGACTTCGTGTCGGTCGGTGCGCTCACCCACAGCGCCCCGAACCTCGACCTGTCCCTCCTGCTGGAGCCCCTGCCGTGAGCCTGCTGAGCCTCGAGTCGATCCCCCAGCTGCAGGCGGAGGTGCGTGCCCTCGCCGAGGAGCGCGGCGCCGTCATCCTCGCTCACAACTACCAGCTGCCGGAGGTCCAGGACGTCGCGGACTTCGTCGGCGACTCGCTCGGCCTGAGCCGCCAGGGCGCGAAGACCGACAAGGAGCTCATCGCCTTCTGCGGCGTGCACTTCATGGCCGAGACCGCCTCGATCCTCTCGCCGGAGAAGACGGTCCTGATCCCGGACCTCGACGCGGGCTGCTCGCTGGCCGACTCGATCACGGCGCGGCAGCTCGCCGACTGGCAGGCGCTGCACCCCGGCGCGGTGACGGTGATGTACGTGAACACGACGGCCGAGGTGAAGGCGCTCACCGACTACTGCGTGACCTCCTCGAACGCGGCCGCGGTCGTCGAGCACATCTACGCCACGCACGGGCCGGACACCGAGGTGCTCTTCGGGCCGGACATGTTCCTCGGCGCCTACGTCGAGAAGGTCACGGGCCGGAGGATGCACGTCTGGGACGGGGAGTGCCACGTCCACGCGGGCATCCGCCCGAGCGACATCGAGCGGGTCCGCGGCGAGCATCCCGGCGCCGACTTCCTGATCCACCCGGAGTGCGGCTGCTCGACGGCGGTCATGGAGTACGTGGCCGCGGGCGACGTCGACGCGGCCGGCGTGCACATGCTCTCCACCGGGGGGATGAACGACTACGCGGCCGCGCACCGGGGCACGGGCGCCACCGCGATCATGGCCACGGAGGTGGGGATGCTGCACCCGTTGCGCATGGCCGCCCCGGACGTGGACTTCATCGCCGCCAACGAGGCCGCGAGCTGCCGCTACATGAAGATGATCACCCTCCCGAAGCTCCGCGACTGCCTGCGCGACCTCACGGGCGAGGTCCGGGTTCCCGCAGCGGTCGCCGAGCGCGCCCGCGTCCCGATCGAGCGCATGGTGGCGATCGGCTGAGCCGTCCCGGGTAGGCACGCGGGATGCCCGCCGCCGCCCTGGCCCAGACGCTGCTCGAGCTCCACGAGGCCCCGGAGATCCTGGTCATGGCCAACGTCTGGGACGTGGCCAGCGCGAAGGTGGTCGCCGGCACCGAGGGCGCCCGGGCGCTCGCCACCGCGAGCCACGCGATCGCGGCGAGCTTCGGCTACGAGGACGGGGAGAACATCCCGCTCGAGCTCCACCTCGACATGGTCCGGCGCATCGTCGAGGCGGTCGAGCTGCCGGTCAGCATGGACGTCGAGGCGGGCTACGGGGACGCGGGGGAGACCGCGCGCCGGGCGATGGCCGTCGGGGTCGTCGGCGCGAACCTCGAGGACGAGATGAAGCCGCTGCAGGAGGCGGTGGCCGCCGTCGCCGCGGTGGTCGCCGCTGCGGAGGCCGAGGGGATCCCCTTCGTGCTGAACGCCCGGACCGACGCCCTCCTGACGGCCGGGGAGCGCCCCCGCGAGGAGGTCGTGGCCGAGGCGATCACCCGCGGCCGCGCGTTCCTCGACGCGGGCGCCCCGGTGGTCTTCGTGCCCGGCGCGATCGAGCGCAGGGACATCGAGCAGCTCGTGGCCGGGCTCGGGGAGCGCCGGCTCACGACGATCTCGGTCCCGGGCAAGTCACTCGGCACCGCCGAGCTCGGCGAGCTCGGGGTCGCGCGCGTCTCCACGGGCCCGTACACCCAGCGCGTGGCCCTCACCGCGCTCCAGGACGCGGCCCGTGACGTGCTCGCCGGCGGGGTGCTCCCGCCGGGAACCCGAGCGCTCACCTGATCCGGACGGCACCCCGAGGAGGCTCAGCGCATGGCTCCCGTGAAGCTCACCCCCCGCGAGCGGCTCGAGTACCGCGCCGCGCGCGCGGCCTCCCACCTGCCCGCGCGCGCCAAGCTGCGCCTCTCCGGCAGGCCGCAGATCCGGCTCGACGGGCAGGAGCTCGACCCGGAGATGCAGCTGACGCTCGCGCTCCTCGACCGCCGCGGCGACCCCGGGGTCGAGACCCTGCCGCCGGCGGAGGGCCGGATCCTCACCCGGCGCCAGGCCGAGGTCTTCGCCGGCCTGGAGATCCGCGTCGGCGGGGTGCGGGACATCACGGTGCCCGGGCCCGCGGGGCCGATCGCCGCGCGGCACTACGCGCCGGCCGAGGCGGCGCGCGGGCCCCACCCGCTCCTCGTCTTCTTCCACGGCGGCGGCTTCGTCATCGGCGATCTCGAGACCCACGACGTCGCGTGCCGGCTGCTCTGCCGCCACGCCGGCGTCCACGTGCTGGCGCTCGACTACCGCCTCGCCCCGGAGCACCCGTTCCCGGCGGCGGTGGAGGACTGCGTGGCGGCGACGCGCTGGGCGCTGGAGCGCGGCGCGGCAGAGCTCGGCGCCGACCCGGCCCGGGTCGCCGTCGGCGGGGACTCCGCGGGCGGCAACCTCGCGGCGGTGAGCTGCCAGAGCCTCGCCGGGGAGCAGCGGACGCCCGCCGCCCAGCTGCTCTTCTACCCGACGACCGAGGCGGGCCGGACGGCCGGTTCGGCGGAGCTCTTCGCCGAGGGCTTCTTCCTCACCCGCCCGCAGATGGACTGGTTCGCGCATCACTACCTCGGCGCGGGGTACGACCCGGACGACCCGCGCATCTCGCCGATGCGGGGGCAGCTGACGGGGCTGCCGCCGGCGATCGTCGTGACGGCCGGCTTCGACCCGCTGCGCGACGAGGGCGAGGACTACGCGCACGCGCTGCGCGCCGCCGGGGTCCCGACGCTCCTGCGCCGCTTCCCGGGGCTCATCCACGGCTTCGTCAACATGACGAGCGCCGCGCACGTCGCCCGCGACGCGGTCGTCGAGGTGGCGGGAGCGCTGCGCGCGGTGCTCGCGACCACGAGGGTGGCTCCGGAGCTGCCGGTGGACGAGCCCGCCGCCTCCTGACGCGCGGCGGCGCGGGAGCTCAGACGGCCAGCAGCACGAGGCTGGCGAGCGCCCCGGCGGCCATCGTGGCCAGCACCGCGTGCTCGTAGCCCTGCGGGCCGAGGCGGCGGAAGCCCGCGCGCCCGAGCAGGTGGCCGAGCGCCGTGGCGCCGACGAGCGCCCCGAGGCCGCCGGGCAGCGAGAACGCTCCGACGAGGACGAGCGACGCGAGCCCGATGCCCGCCGTGGCCAGGAAGATCCCGGCGAGCGTGTCGCGCGTGCGCGCGGGCGCGTCACCGCGGCCCAGGAGGTGCAGGAGCAGCGGCGGCCCGCTGATCCCGGTGGCCATGCCGAAGGCGCCGGCCAGCGCACCCGCCGGAACCGCGCGCAGCCGAAGCGTGCGGCCCGCCGGGAGCGCCCGCACCGCGATCGCGCCGAGGACGCTCAGGGCCACGAGCAGCTCAAGCAGCTCCTGCGGGGCGAGCCGCAGGACGAGCGCGCCGACCAGCGAGCCCGGCACGAAGCAGGCCACCAATAGCGCCGCGCGCGGCCAGTCGCCCCCGGGCCGACGACCCTCGGTCGCGAGGGTGAGGACGTTCACCGCGACCGAGACCAGCGTGAGGCCGG
>CAXSFZ010000037.1:4592-28774 GCA_964236905.1 uncultured Solirubrobacteraceae bacterium
GAGGCCGGCCAGCACCCACCAGGCGGGCCAGGTCAGCTGAACTCCGCCGCGGTGTGCGGCCCCACGCAGGCCACCGCGAGCCGCTCGGGATCGATGCCGCGCGCGACCTCGGCGACCTCGTCGAAGCTCACCTCGTCCAACCGGGTGATCGACTCGTCGGGATCGATCGACTGGCCGAAGACGACGGACTGGTTGGCCGCGTAGCGCGCCACCGCGTTCGTGTTCTCGAACGCGAGGACGCGGCGGCCGGCCCCGTAGGCCCGCGCGCGCTCGACCTCCTCCTCGCGCGGCCCGTCGGCGTGGAGCTCGGCGACGATCTCGCGCATGCGGGCGTAGGCCTCGGCGCACTTCCCGCTCTCGAGGCCCGAGCCGAGCTGGAGGATCGGCGTGTCGGCGAAGGAGTGGTCGGCGGCGTAGACCGAGTAGCAGAGCCCGCGCTGCTCGCGGATCTCGTCGAAGAGCCGCGAGCCCATCGAGCCGCCGAGCAGCGTCGCGTAGATCGACAGCGCCGCTCGCTGCTTCGGGTCGCGCACGTCGACGGACGGGCGGTAGATCATCCGGAGGTGCGACTGGTTGGAGTCGCGCTCCTCGACCATGACGCTGGGCCGGAACCCCGGGGCGGGCTCGTAGGGGGCCGGGACCCCCAGGGTCGGGAAGCGACCGAAGAGCTCGCCGAGCTCCCCGTCCTGCTGCTCACCCGTCGGCACGGGCAGGTGGTCGACGTTGCCGACGATGAACGCCCCGCCGCGCGAGCCGGTCCAGCGGCGCTCGCGGAAGCCCACGATCGCCTCGCGGGTGAAGGTCTCGAGGTGCTTCTTGGGGCCGAGCACGGTGCGCCCGAGCGGGTGGTCGCCGAACGCCGCGCGATCGATGAGCTCCTCGGCCACGGCGGAGGGCTGGTCCTTGTAGCGCGCGATCTCCTGGATGACGACCCCGCGCTCCTTGTCGAGCTCCGCCTGGTCGATCCGCGGCCGCCCGACGAAGTCCGTGAGGAGGTCCAGCGCCTCCATCGTCGCCTCGGCGCGGACGGTGATGTGGAAGGCGACGAGGTCGTGCGAGGTGAAGGCGTTGAGCGAGCCGCCCATCCGCTCGGCCGTCTCGTTGACCTTCCGGTAGTCGTCGAACTTCTCGCCGCCCTTGAAGACGAGGTGCTCGAGGAAGTGGGCCATGCCGTTCTCCTCCGGGCGCTCGGTGCGGGCGCCCGCGTCGAAGGCGACGAGGATCGTCGTGGCGCGCGTGCCGGGCAGCGCCATGCGGTGCAGCGGCAGGCCGTTGGCGAGCGTCGAGGAGGTGATCTGCGGCATGCTCCGAGTCTAGGAAGCCACCGCGCGGGCCAGGAGCGCGGCGGGCGCGATGCGCGCCGCGGGCCCGGACGGCGAGCGCGACGGGAGAGCTCCCGCCGCGCCCGAGCGCTCAGTCGTCGTGGCCGTGGCCGCCGTGGCCGGAGCCGCCGTGGTCGTCGCCCGCGTCGTGGCCGGCCGGGTCCACGCCGCGGTCGTCGGCGGCGTCGTGGCCGGCGGGGTCGACGCCGCGGTCGTCGGCGGCGTCGTGGCCGGCGGGGTCGACGCCGTGGTCGTCGGCGGCGTCGTGGCCGACGGGGTCATCGGTGCGCGGAGCCGGCGTGGTGGTGGTCGTGGTGCTCGTGGCCGAGGCCGCGGCGCGGGCCTCCTTGCGCACGCGCTCCACGTGGAAGCGGGCGTCGACGCGGACGGTCCAGCGCAGCTTCGCGTCCTCGAAGCGCACCTCGTAGCCGCGGTGGCCGGACCGGCGCTCGACGTGCACGAGCTTCGCCCCGCTGCCGACGCGGGCACGGGCGGCGGCGATCGCGCGGGTGCGCGCCGGGACCGGCGCCGTCCTCGCCCCGGCCGTGCTCGTCGTGGTGGTCGTGGTGGTGGCGTCGTGGCCGACGGGGTCATCGGCGCCGTGGGCCGCCAGCGCCACGGCGGGGCCGGCGAGCGCGGCGACGGCCGCCAGGACGGCGGGCCCGGCGCGGCGGGCGGAGCGGGATCGGGAGGTGGGGGTGGGATCGGTCGTGGGCATACGGTCAAGGTGCCGATGTGGGCGTCCGAGTCGCAATGGGACCATCGTCCCGGCGCCGGGTGGACCAGGGCGCGCGCCGCGGCGCAAGGCCCGTTGCAGCCACGCCCGGAGCCGCTCGCCCTCCCTACCCTCGCTCGCGATGGCCATCGTCGAACGTCACGCCCGAGCCCGCAACCGCGCCGCCGGCCCCGCCGACCGCGCGCCTGCGGTGGTCGCCTTCCGCGACGTCTCCAAGCAGTACGACTCGGGCGACCGCGGCCTCGCGGAGGCGACGTTCTCCATCGAGCGCGGGGAGTTCGTGTTCCTCGTCGGCCAGACCGGCTCGGGCAAGTCGACGATCATGCGGCTGCTGATCAAGGAGCACGAGCCGACCAGCGGCACGATCGAGGTGGCGGGCCGCGACCTCGCGGACATCACCGGCGGCGACGTGGCGCACTACCGCCGCAACCTCGGGGTCGTCTTCCAGGACTTCAAGCTCCTGCCGAACCGGACCGTCTACGACAACGTCGCCTACGCGCTCCAGGTCACGGGCCACAAGCGCAAGGAGATCCGGGCCAAGGTGCCGGACATCCTGCGCCTCACGGGCCTCTCGCTGAAGCTCCACTCCTACCCCGACCAGCTGAGCGGCGGCGAGCAGCAGCGGGTCGCGGTCGCGCGTGCGTTCGTCAACCACCCGCCCCTGCTGCTGGCCGACGAGCCCACGGGCAACCTGGATCCCGAGACCTCCATCGGGATCATGCAGCTCCTCTACCGCATCAACCGCACGGGCACCACGGTCGTCGTCGCCACGCACGACAACGCGATGGTCGACCGCATGCGCCGGCGGGTCATCGAGGTCGCGCAGGGCCGCGTCATCCGCGACGAGCTCGGCGGGGGCTACTCCCCGCGCGAGGAGGACACCGCGGAGTTCGGGCTGCTCATGCGCGGCGAGCCCTCGCCGCAGCCGCGCCGGCTCTCCGAGCCCGGCGACTCCTTCGACGACATCTTCAGGGACTGACCCGTGGGCTTCTTCCTCAAGGAGGCCCTGCGCTCCGTGCAGCGCAACGGCGTGCCGAGCTTCGCGGCGATGGCCTCCATCCTCGTCACCGTGCTCGTGCTCGGGATCTTCATCCCGATCACCCAGGCGACCACGGGCGCGGCGAACGAGGTGCGCGACAAGGTGCTCGTCAACGTCTACCTGAAGACAGGGGCCAAGCAGGCCGACCGCGACCGGGTCGCGGCCCTCCTGCGCGAGCACACCAAGTACGTCGGCAAGGTCCAGTTCGTCTCGAAGGACGCGGCCTACCGCGAGCAGAAGCGGGACTACCCCGAGTACTACTCCGAGCTGCTCGGCTCCAACCCGCTGCCGGACACCTTCCGGGTCACGCCGGACTCCCCGGACAACGCGCTGAAGCTCCGCGACGCCCTCGCGCCGGTGACGGCGGGCGGGGAGCGCACCACCGTGGACCCCGCGATCGACACGGTGAAGAACCGCAAGGACGACACGAAGGACATCCTCTTCATCACCCGGGTCGTGAAGTACGCGATGGCGCTGCTCGCGGCGCTGCTGGTCCTCGCCTCGGTGCTGCTCATCTCGAACACCATCCGCCTGTCGCTCTTCGCCCGGCGCCGCGAGGTCGAGGTGATGAAGCTCGTCGGGGCGACCAACTGGTTCATCCGCTGGCCGTTCGTGATCGAGGGCGTCATGCTCGGCGCGCTCGGCGGGGTGCTCGCCGTGCTGGCCCTCACGGTCGGCAAGATCGCCTTCGTCGACCCGCTGGTCTCCAACTTCGCGCTCCTGCGCGCGCCGGAGACGATGCAGTTCGGCCTGCTCGCGGTGGTGCTGCTGGGTGCGAGCGTCGGCGTCAGCGCGCTGGGCTCCGGGCTGTCGCTGCGCCGCTTCCTGCGCGTGTGACGCGGCGGCGGTGGGGCCGGGGCTAGCCTGGCGTGCTCGTGCGCGTGCTCCGGATCCTCGCCCTCCTGCTGATCCCGATCGCCCTCGTCGGGGGGGTCTACCTGGGCGGGCACCCGGACGACCTGCCCGGCTTCGTCCGTGATCCGCTGGTCGGCGATCAGGACACCCGCGTCGTCGCCGAGGCGATCGACCAGGTGGGTGACTCCTACTACCGCAAGATCCCCGACAAGACGCTGGCCGACGCCGCCGTCAAGGGGATCGTCGCGAGCCTCGACGACCGCTTCTCCAACTACTTCACCCCGCGGGAGTACTCGAGCTACCGGATGTCGCAGGACTCCCAGTTCTCCGGCATCGGCACCACCGTGCAGCCCGACCCGCGCGGGCTGCGGGTGGCCCAGGTCTTCGACGAGTCGCCGGCCGCGCGCGCCGGCGTCCGCGCCGACGACCTCATCGTCTCGGCCGACGGCCAGTCGCTCAAGGGGCTGGCCCAGGAGGCCGCCGTCGCGCGGGTGAAGGGCCCCCGCGGGAGTGACGTGCGTCTCGGGCTGGTGCGCGGAAGCGACAAGCTCACCGTCGTGGTGACCCGGGCCACCGTCTCCGTGCCGCAGGTCGCCTCCAAGGTGGTCGGCTACGGCGGCACGAAGTACGGGGAGGTGGCGCTCGCGCAGTTCGGCGGCGGCGCCCACGCCGAGGTCTACGCCGGCGTGCGCAAGGTGCTCGCCGGCGGGGCGCAGGGCATCGTCCTCGACCTGCGCGCCAACGGCGGCGGCCTGGTCAGCGAGGCGCAGCTCGTCGCCAGCGGCTTCGTCGCGCAGGGCGACATCGTGACCACCCGCGGGCGCAACGTGCCGTCCCGGACGCTCAAGGCGACGGGCGACCCGATCGCCGCGAGGATCCCGCTCGTCGTGCTCGTCGACAAGAACACCGCCTCGGCCTCGGAGATCGTCACCGGGGCGCTCCAGGACCTGGGGCGGGCGAAGGTCGTCGGCACTCGGACGTTCGGCAAGGGCGTCTTCCAGGAGGTGGTCCCGCTCTCCAACGGCGGGGCGCTCGACATCACCGCGGGGCAGTACTTCACGCCGAAGGGGCGGAACCTGGGCGGCAAGGGCGTCAAGACCGGGGTGGGCATCGCCCCGGACGTTCGCGCGCAGGACGATCCCAAGACGAAGGCCGACGAGGGATTGCGCGGAGCGCTGAAGGTGCTCTCGGCCGAGCGCGGCTCGGGGTGAGCCGCGGCGGCGGCGCCGGCGGCCGCCGGCCGAAGCGGGCGGGTGGCAAGCCGCCCCAGCGGCCGGAGACCCCGCGCGGGCAGGCGCCGCCCAAGCGCCGGCGGGCGACCGGCAGCACCGCCGACGGCGCCGGGGCGGGAGCCGACGCCGCGGCCCCTCGGCGCTCGCCGCGCGCGGAGCGGCAGTCCCGCGAGGCGACGGAGGCGCCGCTCCGGGAGGTCGCCGTCTGCGAGCTCTCGCGGCGCGGGCGCTTCTGGACCGCCGAGCCGTTCTTCGGCGGACACGCGGCCGCGGGCCGTGGGCCCGGCGGGCGCCGGTACACCCTGGACGCCGTCGGCGACGCCCGCCCGGGGGACCTCGTGCTCCTGCGCCTCCCGCGGCCGGGGCGGCGCGAGGGGCCGCGGCTCGTGCGCGTCATCGGGCGCCCGGACGTCGCGGCCGACGTGCTCGAGGCGCTCATGCTCGACCGCGGCCTCCCGCGCCGGTTCCCGCCCGGGGTGCAGCGCGCCGCCGAGGAGGCCCGCGACCGGCTGGCCGGCGCGGGGCGGGCCGACCCGGCCGGCTCCGCGATCCACGGACGCCCGGCGCCGGTGCCCCGCCGCGACCTCCGCGCGCTGGTGAGCTTCACCATCGACCCGACGACCGCGCGCGACTTCGACGACGCGATCTCCGCCGAGGCGCTCCCGGACGGGCGCCGCCGCGTGTGGGTCCACATCGCCGACGTGAGCGCCTACGTCACGCCCGGCTCCCAGCTCGACCGGGAGGCGTTCCTGCGCGGGACGAGCGTGTACGTCCCCGGCCGGGTGGAGCCCATGCTCCCCGAGGCGCTCTCGAACGACGCGTGCTCCCTGAAGCCGGGCGTCGAGCGGCTGGCGGTGACGGTCGAGCTCGACTTCGACGGCGCCGACGTCGTCAGGGCCTCCTTCTTCCGCTCCACCATCCGCTCCGACGCGCGGCTGGACTACCCCCGGGTGGACCGGGTCTTCGCGGGGGAGGAGCGCTGGGAGGCGCCGTGGGAGGCGCCGCTGCGCGTCGCGCGGGAGGTGGCCGCGGCGCTCGAGGCCCGGCGGGCCGCCCGCGGCGCGCTGGCGATCGAGTCGGCCGAGCCCGAGTTCGGGTTCGACGAGGCCGGGCACGTCACCGACGCGGTCGTCGGCGTGCAGACCGAGAGCCACCGGCTCATCGAGCACCTCATGATCGCCGCCAACGAGCAGGTCGCCACGCTCCTGTCCGCGCGGAGGGTCGGCACGCTCTACCGCGTCCACGAGCGCCCCGATCCGGCGCGGGTCGAGCGGCTCGTCGACCAGCTCGCCTCCCTCGGGGTCCCGACCCCGCCGGTGCCGGAGCGCATGAGCGCGCAACAGGCCTCCGACCTCGTCGGCGCGATCTCCCGGCAGGTGGCGCAGCACGTCCGCGCCACGGGCCGCGGCGGGCGGGCGTTCGGCGTTCTCGTGCTCCGCGCGCTCAAGCAGGCGCACTACACGCCCGAGGACCTCGGCCACGCCGGATTGCACTCCGAGCGCTACTGCCACTTCACCTCGCCGATCCGCCGCTACCCCGACCTCGTCTGCCACCGCGCGCTGCTCAGCGCCGTGGGTGGGGGGGAGGAGGCGCCCCGGCCCGGGACGCTGGCCGAGGCGGGCACGCTCCTGTCCGCCCGGGAGCGCGACGCGATGCGCATCGAGCGCGACGCCGACGACGTCGCCCGGGCCTTCCTCCTCGAGCGCACGCTCTTCGAGGACGGCTTCGACGCCGCGTGGGACGGCGAGGTCATCGGGCTCATCGGCGCCGGGGCCTTCGTGGCCTTCGGCGACGGCTACGAGGGGCTGCTGCCCGTCCGCCGCCTCGGGGGCGACTGGTGGGAGCTCAACGAGGAGGGGACGATGCTCGTGGGCGAGCGGACCGGCACCACCCTGCGCCTCGGCGACCCGCTCCGGGTGCGGGTGCACGGCATCGAGCTCGCCCGCGGCCGCGTCGACCTCGACCTCGTGCCGAACGCCACGACCGCATGAAAGGGGTCAGACCCCTCTGATGCGTCGGGGTCGGTTCAGCCTGCGGGGCGACGGCCGGCGAAGGTGGTGAAGCGGCCGTCGACGAAGTGGACGCCGACGTCGCCGAAGCCGGCGTCGCGGAGGAGGGCGAGGTTGGTCTCGAGCGTCGCGCAGCGGTCGTGGGTCATGCGCTCCGCGGCGGCCGCCCACTCCTCCTCGCTGGCGCCGAGCGCACGGGCCTCCGCCTCGTGCCAGCGCCGCAGCAGCGCGTCGAGCGCGGGGGTGGCGCCGAGCACCTGCTCCGCGTTGACGAAGGCGCCGCCGGGGCGGAGCGCGGCATGGGCCCGGGCGTAGAGGGAGGCCTTGCCCGCGTCGTCGAGGTGGTGGATCGCCAGCGAGGAGACGACCGCGTCGAACGGGCCGGCGGGCAGCGGCTCGGCGAAGTCCTGCACCAGCCCGGCGGCGGCGCGCGGCCCGAGCCGCTCCGTGGCCCGAGCCACCATCGCCGGCGCACCGTCGAGCAGCGTCAGGCGGGCTTCCGGATGGGCGTCGGCGACCAGCCCGGCGAGCACGCCGGTGCCCGTGCCGAGGTCGAGGACCTCGCGCAGCGGCCCCGGCTCGGCGAGCGCGAGCGCACGGACGGCCGCGCGGTAGAAGGCGTCGAAGCAGGGCACGAGCCGTCGGCGGGAGTAGCCCGCCGCCTCGGCGTCGAACATGGCGGTGGTGGTGTTCGTCATCGCGTACAACTGTACGGGATAGCGGTGAGCACGGCAAGCGTCCGCACCGGGCGGCTCCTAGACTCGGGACATGGCCAAGTCGGGCAAGAGGAAGATCGCCGCCGGCGACGTGGCCACCAACCGCCAGGCGTCCTACCGCTTCGAGTTCCTCGACCGGATGGAGGCCGGCATGGTGCTCACGGGCACCGAGGTGAAGTCGCTGCGGACCACGGGCGCGACGATCAAGGACGGCTTCGCCACCATCAAGGACGGCGAGATCTGGCTGCACAACGTGCACATCCCGCCCTACGCGAACGCCTCCCACGACAACCACGACCCGGAGCGGACGCGCAAGCTGCTCCTGCACCGGGGCGAGCTCGAGAAGCTGCTCGGGGTCACCAAGGAGCGTGGGCTCACGCTCGTCCCGCTGCGCATCTACTTCCAGGGCGCCCGCGCGAAGGTGGAGATCGCCGTGGCCCGCGGCAAGGACCAGTTCGACAAGCGCGAGGCGATCAAGAAGCGCGAGAACGACCGGGACATGCAGCGCGCGCTCCGCGAGGCCAACCGCTAACGCGGCGGACCCCGGCCTCCGTGCGCCACGAGGTCGGGCGCTCTGCGGCAGGGGCCTGACGCGCCTGGCTCAGCGGCCCGACGGGTGCGGCCCGTCCTGCGGCGTGGCGAAGCCGTCGCCCTCGATGAGCTCGACCCGGTAGCCGTCCGGGTCGGCGACGAAGACGATGCGCGGGAAGTCCTCGCGGCCTCCGGGGTGGAAGGGCGGCTTCTCGGGCGCGACCCCGAACGCCGCGAGCTCGGCGAGGACCGCGTCGAGGTCGGGATGGGTGATCGCCACGTGGTTGTAGCCGTCGCCGAGGTCGTAGGGCTCCTCGCGGTCGAGGTTGACCGTCAGCTCGAGCGTGTCGCCACCCTCCGGCAGGCCGAGGTAGACGTTGTAGGCGCTCTCGAAGTTGAGCTGCCCGCGCCGCTCGAAGCCGAGGACCGCGTAGAACCGGACGGAGGCCTCGACGTCGAGGACGCGCAGGCAGGTGTGGACCTGGGTGGAGGGCATGGCCGCATGGTGCCACCGCGCCGAGCGACAGGCGAGCCGCCTCTCGCCCCGACGCCGGCCGAGGGGCGGATCGTCGGCGTCGCGCAGGGCTCGGCGGCGTCAGACCCCGAGCGCCTCGGAGGCCAGGCGGGCGCCCTCGACGCGCGCGGCGATCTTCCGCATCGCGATGTCGCGCGCGAAGTCCGGCGAGCCGTGCGCGGGCTTCAGGTCGCGGGAGAACGGCGAGAAGCCGCAGTCGTCGGTCGCGCCGAGCCGCTCCACGGGGATGTGCCTGGCCGCCAGCACGAGTCGGTCGCGGATCTGCTCGGGGGTCTCGACCTCGGGGGAGAGCGGGTTCACGACGCCCATGAAGCAGACCTGCGGGACGCCGTCGGCGTCGTCGCGCGAGTACCTGCCGACGAGCTCGTACACCTCCTCCTCGTCCGCCTGCGAGGCGCACTGGATGAGGAAGTAGCCCGCGTTGAGCTGGAACATCTTGCTCAGCAGCAGCTCGTAGGGCACCTCCTTGGAGTGCACGGAGTCGTTGTCGCCCCCCGGGCAGGTGTGGATGCCGATGTTCCGGCGCTCCTCGGCGGAGAAGCGGTCGATCACCCGGTTGTTGAGGTCGATGAACTCCTGGAGCATGTCCTTGCCGGTCCAGGGGTTGCGGCCGTCGTTCTTGTTGGCGAGGCGGCCCTCGGTGAAGTCGATCGAGACCCGCTCGGCGCCCGCGGCGAAGCAGCCGCGGATGTCCTTCTCCACCTCGTCGCAGACGTCGTCGAGGAACTGCTCGCGCGGGTAGCCCGCGATCTCCTCCTCGAGCGGGTAGAGCAGCATCATCATCGAGGCGGAGATCACCGCCTGCTTGACCGGCCTGGTCGCGAGCTGCTTGTTCTTCGCGACGTACTCCGAGGCGAAGGTCTTGTAGCGGAACGGCCCGCCCGTCACCCGCGGGAGCTGACGGTGGTGGCCGTCGTCGAAGATCGCGAAGAACTGCCCGTCGCCGGCCAGGTTCTCGGCCAGGCCGGTGCCCGCGAGGGTGTCGGTGATCGAGTAGGTCGCGAAGCTCGACTCGCGCTGCTCGCCGTCGGTGACGTAGGTCTCGCCCGTCTGCTCGAGGCGCTTGATCGAGTCCTCGGCGGCCTCGTCCTGCAGCGCCTGCAGCTCGGCGAAGGTGATCTCCCCCTGGTCGAGCGCCTCGTAGGCCTCCTGCAGCGCCAACGGGCGAGGCAGCGACCCCACGAGCTCGGTCGGAATCGGCATTGCGTCTCCTTGGGTTGAGCCGGGCGGCGGCGCCGGCGTGCGAGCTTCGAACCTAACCCACGGCGAGCCCGCCCGCGGGCGCGTTCGCGGGCGGGCTCAGGCGACGGCGCGCAGCAGCGCGGTGACCGCCGGGGCGAGGACCACCGCGGCGAGCACGCTGCCCGTCCGCCAGACGGCCGCGCCGCCCACCGCGACGCCGACCGCGTCGGCCCCGACCCTCAGCGCGCCGTGCCCGTCGGTCAGCGTCCCGGTGACCACGAGCGCCGCGAGGAGCGCCGCCGGCATCGCGGCGATGACGCCCGCGACGCGCGGCGGGAGCTGCCGGCCGCCGGAGGCCAGCGGCCCGAGCGCCTTGAGCGCGAGCGTGGCCACCGCGAGCGCCGCGATGAGCGTCCAGGCCGTGGTGGCGCTCACGTCGGGTCGCCCTCGGCGATCGGCTCCGGGCTCCGGGAGCGCAGCCCGAGCAGGGCGACCAGGCTGGCGGCGAGCACCGGCACGCCCGCGGGAGTGACCGGGCTGAGCGCGAGCGCCACCGCCGCCCCGAGCACCGCGACCAGGCGCCCGCGGCCCTGGCGCAGCTCGAGCACGAGCAGGGCGACGAAGAAGGCCGGGTACATCGCGTCGACGCCGAAGCGGTCCAGGTCGCCCACCGCGCCCTGGGAGAGCGCCCCGATCGCGGTGCCGCCCGTCCAGCCGCACCACTGCAGCGCGGTCGCGCCGTAGAGGCGGTGGCGGTCGAAGCGGCCGCCGCCGACGTTCGCGAGCGCCCACGAGGCGTCGACGACCGCCTGGCCGCCCAGGGCGCGCTTGAGCGGGCCGCCGGGCAGGGACGGGCCGATCGCCAGGCCCATCGCCAGGAACCGCCCGTTGATCAGCGTCCCGGCGGCGACGGCGGTCACGACGCTCCCACCCCCGCTCACCACCGCGAGCGCGGCGAACTGCGCCGAGCCCGCGTGGACGATCCCCGACATCACGATGGCGGCGACCACCGGAACACCGGCCTGGACGGCCAGCACCCCGAAGGAGGCGCCGAGCAGGCAGCCCGCCAGCATGAAGGGCACCGCCGAGACGACGCCGGCCCGGAAGGCGGCACGCGGGTGGGTGTCGGGCACGCGGTCAGTCAAGCGCACCGCGACGCGCCGAGCGCCTGCGCGCCACGAAGCGCTCCGGGGGGGCGAGAAGCGGATGCGTGACCCCTAGAGGATCAGATGGGATCTCCCGGGGTCACGCATCCGTGGTCGACGGTCGTCGCGTGGAGCGCCGGCCGCTTCGACGTGGTCTCCGCGAGGGAGCTGGCGGCACTCGGCGTCCGGCCCAGCCAGATCAAGTCCTGGGTGCGGACGGGCCGGCTGCACCCGCTGGCCCCCGGCGTGTGGGCGGTCGGCCGCGCGGCGCCGCGCCCGGAGGGCCGCTGGCGCGCCGCGGTGCTCGGCTGCCCGCCGGTCACGGTCCTGAGCCATCACAGCGCCGCCCTCGCGCACGGCCTGGCGGTGCCCGCGGTCGCGCCCGTCCACGTCACGAGCACCTCGCGCGCCCGGTCGCGCCCGGGGCGCGTCGTGCACCGCGCGCGCGGCTTCGACCCCGCGGATCTCACCGTGCGCTTCTCGCTGGCCACCACGGCGCTCGAGCGCACGTCGTCGATCTCGCCGACGTGCTCACCTACCCCGAGCTCCGCCGCGTCTTCGACCAGCTGCGGCGCTTCGACGCCGCGAGGCTCGGCGCCGCACGCGCCCGGGCGGGCAAGCGCCGCGGCGCGGCGCGGCTCACCCACCTGCTGGAGCGCGACGAGCCCCACACGCGCTCGGAGCTCGAGCGCCGGTTCCTCCGCTTCGTCGACGCGCACGGCATCCCCCGGCCCGACGCCCTGAACGCGCGTCGCCACGGCCACGAGATCGACTGCGTCTACCACCGCGAACGGCTCGCGCTGGAGCTCGACGGCCGGGCCTTCCACACGCGCGGCGAGCAGGTGCGCGCGGACCACCGGCGCGACGCCGACCTCCACCTCGCGGGGTGGATCTCGCACCGCCTGGTGTGGGAGGACCTCAACCCGTTCGAGGCCGGGGCGACCGCGGCGCGGCTCCTGGCGGTCCTCGCGGCCCGGCGCCCGGCCTGACTCGACCGCAAGCGTGTCCCCTGAGGATCCCTCACGGATCCGCTGAGGTCACGCTTGCCCGCGAGCGGGGATCAGACGTCGCCGAAGTCGCGGTGGAGGAACGTGAGGTCCATCCCGACCACGAGCAGGGCCACGAGCACCAGGTAGACCGCGAGCACGAGCAGGCGGGCCCGCGGGGCGACGCGGTAGTAGGCGCGCGCGGCCGGCCCGCCCGCGCGGTAGTCCTTGAAGCGGCGGAAGGTGTCCAGGCCGCCGAGCACCAGGATGAGGACGATGATCGGGTTGGGCGCGGTGAAGGCGAGCACCGCGAAGACGAAGAGCCCGGCGAACCACATCCAGGGCGAGAGCGCCGCCATCGCCCGGCCGCCGTCGAGCGGCGTGATGGGCACGAGGTTGAACAGGTTCAGGAAGAACCCGGTGAAGGCCAGCGCGCGGAAGAGGTCGTCTCCGGTCAGCGCGTGGAGCGGCAGGCAGGCGGCGGCGCCGAGGGTGCCGAGGACCGGGCCGGCGAGCCCGACGCGCGCCTCGGCCGCCGCGTCCTCTCCCAGGGACTTCGCGCTCACGACGGCGCCCAGGAACGGGACGAACATCGGGGCGCTCGCCTGGATCCCCTCGCGCCGCAGCTGGATGACGTGGCCCATCTCGTGGACGAGCAGCAGCACGACGAAGCCGACCGCGAACCAGAAGCCGAAGATGAAGGTGTAGGCGGCCACGGAGATCAGCATCGTCCCCGCCGTGGTGAGCACCTTCGCCTTGCCCGCGAAGAGGAGGGCGACCTTGCCGAACTTCAGGAGCAGCGCGCCGAGCGCGAGCAGCGGGCCGAAGATGCGCTGCAGCCCGGTGCGCTCCGGCGCCGGGCCGGAGGGAGGGGACGGCTCGGCCGGGGCCGGCGCGCCGGGCGGGAGCCAGGCGCCCGGGAGCGTCGCGCGGGGGTCGTTCTCCATAGGGTCCATTCTCGCAATGGACCTTCAAGTTCCGGTGAGCGACACCCGCCTGCACGTCGTCGAGCGCGGGACCGGCGCGCTGCCGCTCCTCGTGCTGCACGGCGGGCCGGGCCTCGACCACACCATGTGGGGCGCCCACCTCGACGCGCTCGGCGACACCTGCCGGCTCCTGCTGATCGACCAGCGGGCCCAGGGCCGCAGCGACCCGGCGCCGCCCGGCGGCCTGGAGCAGCTCGCCGCCGACGTGAGCGCGCTGGCCGCCGCGCTGGAGCTCGAGCGCTACGCCGTCCTCGGCCACTCCTTCGGCGCCTTCGTCGCCCTGCAGCACGCGGTCGGCGCGGCGGACCCCGCGCTGGCCGCGACCATCGTCTCCAGCGGCGTCCCGAGCGCGCGCTTCCTGGCCGCCGTCGAGGCGAACCTCGCGTCGTTCGAGCCCGAGGAGCTCCGTCGGCAGGTCACCGACTCCTGGGCGCGGGAGGCGGACGCCCGGACCCAGGAGGACGTCCGCTCGCTGCTGGTCGACCAGCTGCCGTTCCACTTCGCCGACCCGCGCGACCCCCGCATCGCCACGCTGGCCGCGGGCCTCGCCGGCGCGGTCTTCGCCCCCGACGTCCTGCGGGAGGCCGCCGGCGGGGAGTACGGCGCGATCGAGGTCGAGGACCGGCTGGGGGAGGTCGCCCACCCGGTCCTGGTCCTCGCCGGGCGCCACGACCGCACCTGCACCGCCGCGGCGGGCGCCGCGATCGCCGCCGGCATCCCGGGCGCCGAGCTCGTGGTGCTCGAGAGCTCGGGGCACATGGGCTACGTCGAGGAGGAGGCGGCCTACGTGGGCGCCGTCCGCGACTTCCTCAGGCGCCGCGTGCGGCCATGACCTCCTCGGCGGCGGCCTCGGCCGCCTCGAGCTGGCCACGGACGAGCTCGATGCCCGACCGCCAGAAGCCCGGGTCGGCGAGGTCGAGGCCGGCGATCGCCGCGAGCTCCTCGGGAGACTTGGAGCCGCCGGCGCTCAGCAGCTCCACGTAGGCCGGCACGAACTCCTCGCCGCGCTCGAGGTACTGGCCGTAGACGCTCAGCGCGAGCAGCTGGCCGTAGGCGTAGGCGTAGACGTAGCCGGGCGTCCCGATGAAGTGGGGGACGTAGCTCCACCAGGTCCGGTAGTTCTCGGTCACCTCGACGGCGTCGCCGAGCAGCTCGGTCTGGGTCTGCGCCCACAGCTCGCCGATGTGCTCCACGGAGAGCTCGCCCTCGGTGCGCCGGGCGGTGTGCGCCCGCTCCTCGAACTGATTCATGGCCGTCTGGCGGAAGACGGTGGCGATCGAGCCCTCGATGTTCTCGGCCAGCAGCGAGAGGCGGCTCGCGGGGTCGCCCGCGGCGTCGAGCAGCTGCTTGAAGACGAGCGTCTCGCCGAACACGCTGGCCGTCTCGGCCAGGGTCAGCGGCGTGTGCTGCTCGAACGGGCCGCGGGGCTGCGCGAGCGCGGCGTGGAGCCCGTGGCCGAGCTCGTGGGCGAGCGTGAGCACGTCGCGGCGCTTGCTCGTGTAGTTCAGCAGCACGTAGGGGTGCACGCTCGGGACGGTGTAGGCGCAGAAGGCGCCGCCGCGCTTGGCCGGGCGGACGGGAGCGTCGATCCACCGCTCGTCGAAGAAGCGGCGGGCCGTGTTCCCGAGCACGGGGGAGAACGCGTCGAAGGAGCCGAGGACGATGTCGCGCGCGTCGTCCCACCCGATCTCCTCGTCGACCTCGGCGACGCTCGCCGCGCGGTCGTAGTCCGCGAGCCTGGAGAGGCCGAAGAGCCGCGCCTTGAGCCGGTACCAGCGCTGCGGGAGCTCGTAGGAGCCCTTCACCGCCTCCACCAGCGCCTGCACGGAGGCGTCGGTGGCCTCGTTGGAGAGGTTGCGGCTCGAGAGCCAGCTCGGGTAGCCGCGCAGCCGGTCGTCCACCGACTTGTCGAGCAGCAGCGTGTTGAAGATGTAGCCGCGGGTGCGCAGGCCGGGCTGCAGCGCCTGCGTGACCGCCTCCTGGGTCGTGCGGCGGACCTCCCGGTCGGGGGAGGAGAGCGCGGAGAGCGCGACGTCGAGGGCGACCTTCCCCGCGGGCGTGTCGACCTCGATCGCGCTCGTGAGCTCGGAGAAGAGCCGGCTCCAGGCGCTGTCCCCCGACTGGCTCTTCTCGGCGAGGATGGTCTCCTCGGCCTCGGAGAGCAGGTAGGGCCGGTAGCGGCGGATCGCCCGGAGGTGGTGGCGGGCCTGATCGAGCCCGTCGGCCTCGAGCAGCTCGTCGGCGCGGGCGTCCTCCACCTCGGCCCACTCCAGGTCGAAGAAGAGCAGCTGCGTCTCGATCGCCGTCCCGCGCTCCTGGACCTTGGCCACCAGCGCGCCGTTGACGGGGTCGGCGGTATCGGTCGAGAAGCGCAGCGAGGCGTAGTTGCCGGCCCGCCCGAGCGCGTCGGAGATCTCGGCCAGCTCGGCCACCGCCCGGGCGAGCCCGGGGCCGTCGAGCCCGGCCACCTCGCCGGCGTAGGCGGCGTTGAACGCGGCGGCGCGCTCGGCGCCCTCCTCGAGCAGGCGCTCGACGCCGGCCGGGCCGTCCTCGCCGACCAGGTCGTCGAGGTTCCAGGCGACGTCGATGGGCTCCGTGGCGCTCATGCGGCACAGCCTACGACGGCGGTAGCGTCCGCTCGTGGACGTCCCGACCCTCGAGACCGAGCGCCTCGTGCTGCGCGCCTGGAGCGTCGCCGATCGCGCGCCGTTCGCGGCCCTGAACGCCGACCCGGAGGTGGTGCGGTGGATCGGGGCGGGCCGTCCGCTGCCCCTCGCGGACTCCGACGCGCTCCTGGCGCGGATCGAGGAGCACTGGAGCGCGCAGGGCTTCGGGCTCTGGGCCGTGGAGGAGCGGGCGAGCGGCGCCTTCGTCGGCTACGCCGGGCTCGCCGTGCCCTGGTTCCTCCCGGCGGTCCTGCCCGCCGTGGAGGTGGGGTGGCGCCTGGCCCGGAACGCCTGGGGGAGGGGACTCGCCACCGAGGCCGGCGGCGCGGCGCTGGCCCATGCCTTCGGGACGCTCGAGCTCGCCGAGGTCATCTCGACCATCATGCCGGGCAACACGCGCTCCATCCGGGTCGCCGAGAAGCTCGGCCTGCACCGGACCGGGCTCCGCCGCCACCCCGCGGTCGGCCAGGACATCGCGATCTACCGCACGTCGGGCTGGCCCCCGGCCGGCTGACTCAGGCCGGGAACTTCGACGGGTACTGCCGGACCGCCCGGTCGGCGAACGCGCGGCCCACGGCGCGCGCGGCCGCCGCGGCCCGCCGCAGGGCCGGTCCGGTCCCCGGCGCGCCGGCGGCCTGCGCCCGCGCCGTGGCCGTGGCCGCGGCCGCGTAGGCCCGGAGCGCGCCCGCGAGCTCCCGCGGCTCGCCGTCGGGATCGACCGCGGCGAGGAGCGCGGTGAGCTGCTCGTCGGCGCGGGCGAGCGTGGCCAGGGCCCGGGTCCCGGCCCGGGGCTCGCCCTCGCGCTGCGCCCCTGCGTAGGCGGCCAGGGCGGCCGCGCCGTCGCCCCACGCCACGCGGAAGCGCCGGCCGGCGTCGGCGCCGTGGACGGCGCCGACGAGCCGGCCGAGCCCGCGCGCCGCGTCGTCGTCGGCGGCGCGACTGGCCGCGAGCCGGGGGCGCCCGCGTGCTCCGGCCACCCTGGCCGCGCCGAGGGCGGCCTGGGCGAAGGCGGCATCGGTGAACGAGGTGGCCGCGAGGGTGGCGAGGTCCCCGGCGGGGGAGCGGGCACTCGCCCGGAGCGGCGGGTCACGCCGCCGCTCGGCGGCCAGCACGAGCGCGCCGGCCGGGCGGGCGGCCCGCGCGGCGGCGAGGGCGAGCCGGTGCGGCGCGGTGGGCGAGCCGGCGGCCCCGGCGTCGAGCGCGCTCGCCAGGCGCGCGGTGCCGCCGTCGAAGGCCCGGGCGAGCGTCCGGGGACCCAGGCCACGCACCGCCAGGGCGCTCCCGAGCGCCGCGTCCGCGGCGCGCAGCCCGGCGCCGGCGGCGGCGCGGGCGGACCGGTCGCCGCGGGCGTTCGCGGCGATCAGCTCGCGCCACCGCGCGTCCTGGCGGCGCAGCGCGGCGAGCGCCGCGGTGCGGTGCCGCGCCCCGAGCGCGCGTCCCACGAGGTCGGCGACGGCGACGGAGCCGGCCTCGAGCGTGCGGGCCGCCTGGGCGCGGCCGGGGTCGGGCCGGCCCGCCCGCGGGGAGTCGACCGCGGCCGCGACGAGCCAGGCGCGCTCCCCGAGCGCGGCGGCCAGCTGCGCCCGCAGGGCGACGGGAGCCGCCCGGAGCGCCTCGGGGCCGCGGAGCGCGCTCCCCTCGCCGCCGCAGCCCGCGGTCAGGAGGACCGCGGCGAGCGTGGGCAGGAGCGCTCGTCGCATCGGCTCCATGTCAGCAGCTTCGCCGGCGAGGGCTACACTGCGCAGCGCACCACGAACAACGGGGACGACAGGCTTCGACGTGGTCGAACTCTGTGTCGCCGGTAGCGAGCGGAGGTCCCGGAGGCCTCCTAAAACACCGGGACAACCACACATGCGGACTCTCACGAGTACGCCCTCGCTGCTTAGTCTCTGACTGAGTGAGTGAGGACCCGCCCTCGGCCTGCCGGCCGTCGGGACGCGGGTTCAACATGTCGGCTCACCCGCGGAGGAACGCCTTCGCCGAAGCGGGGACATCACCAGACGGGCTGGCCCCGCGCAACCCCGTCCGCAAGGCGAGCGCAGGGTGAGACCAGAGTGCGGACTACGCTCGTAGAAGCCTTCGGCACACGATCGCGGACGCGGGTTCAATTCCCGCCGTCTCCACTGCACAGGGCCACCCGCGAGGGTGGCCCTGGCTCGTCCAAGGGCTAGGCGCGCGAGTGCGAGCGGCCCGCGACCTGGCGGTACACGAGGAGCACGATGATCGTGCCGACGATCGCGCCGATGAGCCCGCCGAGGTCGAAGATCTTGTCGTCGCCGATGCCGAGGACCTCGGTGAAGAGGAAGAACCCGACGAGGGAGCCGACGAGGCCGAGCGCGATGGTGACGAAGAAGCCGCCCGGGTCATCCCCCGGCAGCAGTGCCTTCGCGATGTATCCGGCCACGAGGCCGAGGATGAGTGCGCCGATCATGATCGTCTGGGTGCCCGGCGCCGAAGGCGTTCACACGCGCCAGGCCGCGCGGGCGCCGCGGGCACGAGCGTCCACCCGCCGCCGACCGGGCCGGCTCATCCGCCGGTGGGCGCGGGCACCGGGGTGAGGTGGACGCGCGCGACCGCGGGGATGTCCGCGATGAGCTCCCCCCGGATGGCCTGCAGCCGGGTGGCCACGTCCGCGTCCTGCCGGAGCACCACGTCGGCGGCGACGAGCACCTCGCCCGGGCCGAGGTAGACCGCCTCGAGCGTGGCCACCGCGGCGATCTCGGGGATCGCCTGCAGCCGTCGGCGCAGGTCCGCGACGTAGCGCTCGGGCACGGACTGGTTGCTCAGCAGCTGCCGGTTGCGCCGGGTCAGCCGGACGGCGACGTAGACGAGCAGGAGGCCGATGAGGATCGTCGCCGCCGCGTCGTAGACCGCCCGGCCGGTCACCCGGTGCAGGACGAGCGCCACGAGCGCGAGCGCCGCCCCGAGCACGTCGACCGTGTCCTCCAGGTAGACCGTGGTGATCGTCGGGTCGGCGGTCTCGCGGAGCAGCTCGCGCACCGCCACGCCGCGTCGCTCGGCCTGCCGGTGGAGGTTGCGGGAGGCCACGAACCGCGAGCTGCCGTCGAGGCCGATCGCCACGACGAGCACCCCCACGCCGACCCAGAACGCCTCGAGCTCCACGGGCGCCGTGAGGGCCTTCACCCCGTCGTAGATCGACACCGCGCCGCCGATGACGAACATCCCGACCGCCGCCAGCAGCGCGTAGAACCAGCGCTCGGGGCCGTAGCCGAACGGGTGGGAGTCGTCCGCGGGGCGGCCGGAGCGCCGGATGGCGATCCACAGGAAGACTTCGTTGCCGGCGTCGGCCAGCGTGTGCAGCGTCTCCGCGAAGAGCGCGCTCGAGCCGGTGAGGGCGGCGGCGAGGCCCTTCGCGGCGGCCAGCGTGAGGTTCGCGCCGAGCGCGAAGAGGACGCTCGAGAGCGATTCGCCCGTCTCCGTCGCGGGCGCGCTCCCGGCCGCCTCGCCGGCGCTCACGGGCGCGGGCGGCGGCGGAAGTTGTGCTGGGCGGCCAGGAGGGCGATGTCCGCGACGAGGTCGGGCTGCTCCGCCCAGACCGCGGCCGGTCGGCGGCCGCCGAACGTCGGGTTGGGCGTGCCGAGCCAGCCGCCGAGGCCCGGATGGGAGATCCCGCGCGCGGCCAGGCCGAGCAGCGCGGCCCCGAGGGCATCGACGGGCTCGACGGTCACGGCGTGCAGTCTGCCCGTCGCGCGGACGGCCTGCACGCGCGCGTGCAGGCCGGCGCTGCCGCCCGCTCTCCCGCGCTGCCGCCCGCTCCCCCGCGCTGCCGCCGCTCTCCCGCGCTGCCGCCGCTCTCCCGCGCTGAGTGCCGATGGACCTCGTGACGTCGCGAGGTCCATCGGCACTCACCGTGCTAGGCGGCGCCGACCGCCGTGCGGGCGCGCAGGCGCTCCACGATGCGGGCGCGATGCGCCGCGGCGCCGCCGAGCAGCGCCGAGTCGAGCTGCGCGCGCTTGAAGAGCCAGTGCACGTCCGCCTCCCACGTGAAGCCGATCCCGCCGTGGAGCTGGATCGCCGCCGCGGTGACCGAGCGGCCCGCGTCCGAGGCCGCCGCCTTCGCCACGGCCGACGCGGTCGGCAGCGAGGCGGGCTCGGCGTCGGCCGCCCAGGCGGCGTAGTAGACGGCGGCCCGCGCGACCTCGGTGTCCCGGAGCATCAGCGCCGCCCCGTGCTGCACGGCCTGGAAGGAGCCGACGGGGACGTCGAACTGCCTGCGGTCCTTCACGTACTGCACCGTCATGTCGAGCGCGCGCCGGCAGACGCCGACGAGCTCGGCCGCGACCACGAGCAGCTCGCGCGCGGTGCGCTTGACGACGTACTGGTCCTCGGAGAGGTCGAAGAGCACGGGTCTCCTAGCGGGCGCGGGGAAGGGCGAGCACGCGCTCGGCCACGATGTTCTTGAGGATCTCGGTGGTGCCGCCCTCGATCGAGTTGCCGCGCGCGCGCAGCAGCTCATAGCTCCAGGAGGTGCCGGTGGTGAGTGCGTCGGGGCCGACGACGTCGGCGGCGAGCTGCGCCAGGCGCTGGTTGCTCTCGCTCCACAGCCACTTGGCCAGCGAGCCCTCGGGGCCGGGCTGGCCGTACTTCTCGATGGTGGAGAGGCCCTTGTAGGCCATGAGGCGCAGCGTCTCGCAGCGGATGTGCAGCTCGCCGAGCTCGTCGGCGATCCGCGGGTCGGCGAGCGCGCCGTTCTCCGCCGCGGTCTCGATGAGGGCGTCGAGGAGCTGGCGCATGCGGACCTGCAGGAAGAACGCGAGGCCCGCGCGCTCGTTCATGAGCGTGGTGAGCGCGACCTTCCAGCCGTTGCCGACCCCGCCGATGACGTTCTCCGCGGGGATGCGCGCCCCCTCGAGGAAGAGCTCGTTGAACTCGGCCTCGCCCGTGATCTGCACGAGCGGGCGGACCTGGACCTCGGCCTGCTCCATGTCCATCAAGAAGTAGGTGAGCCCCTTGTGCTTCGGGGCCTCCTGGTCCGTGCGGGCGACGAGCATGCACCACTTGGAGAACTGCGCGCCCGAGGTCCACACCTTCTGGCCGGTGACGCGCCAGTCGCTCCCGTCCTGCACCGCGCGAGTCCTGACCGCCGCGAGGTCCGACCCCGCCTCGGGCTCCGAGAAGCCCTGGCACCAGATCTCCTCGGCCGAGAGGATCGGGGCCAGGTAGCGCTCCTTCTGCGCCTCGGTGCCCCAGAGCATCAGCGTCGGGCCGCCGAGCAGGAGGCCGAGCACGTTGGCCGGCAGCGGCGCGTGCGCGCGGCCCAGCTCCTCGAAGAAGATCGCGGTCTCGAAGAGGGAGGCGCCCCGGCCGCCGTACTCCACGGGCCAGTGGACGCCGGCCCAACCGCCGCGGTGCAACCGGGCCTGCCAGTCGCGCGCCCATCGGTAGCGCTCCGTCTCGCCTCGGGGCGCGTCGCCGGGCGGGTTGGCGGCGAACCAGGCCCGCAGCTCGTCGCGGAAGGCCAGCTCGGTCGGGGTGAAGGTCAGGTCCACGTCAGCTCCTGGGCTCGGGGGCGGGGCCGAGGAGGAGGGCTTCGGCGCAGTCGCAGAAGACGTCCTCCAGGTCGGTGAGGCGCGGCGCGGCGCTGGCGCGGAGCCGCTCGACGAGCAGTTGCTCGGTGCCGGCGCAGAGGACGAAGAGCGCCTCGGCCGGCGGCGTCCGGGCGGTGCCGCCGGCGCGGCGGGCGGCGCGCCCCGAGCGGGCGTAGCGGTCGGCGAAGCGGCGGGTCGCCTCGGCGTGGGCGGCGGCCGCGGCCGGCCCGGCGGCGTGCACCTCCACGAGCGCGGTCCGGGCGAAGGCGACGTCCTCCTCGAGCGCCGCGAGGTAGGCGCGCACTCCGGCGCGCAGCTGCCCGCGCCAGTCCCCCGCCTCGCGGACCGCGGCCTCGACGCGGGCGTCGAGCACCTCCGTGCCGTGGCGCAGCGCCTCGAGGAAGAGCGCCTCCTTCGAGGCGAACTCCTCGTAGAACGTCGTGCGCGAGACCGCCGCGGCCCGGACGACGTCGGCCACGGTGGCCGCGGCGTAGCCGCGCCGGGCGCAGACCCGCGCCATCGCCTCGAGCAGCCGCGTCCGGGCGGCCGCGGTGGGCGCCGGGGCGAGCTCGGGATGGGCGGCGACGAGCAGCGACACGCGGAGTACCCTAGAGGTACCCGTGAGTACCCGCAAGGTACGGGGGATTGACCCCGCGGGCGGTGCGGTGCCTGCGGCGGCCTCGGGCGAACGGGCCGATGCGGTCGTGGAGCGGCCGCTTCGGCCCGCTCGCCGAGTCTCGGGCCTCAGGCGACGACGCCGGCGATGACCGCGAAGTGCGCCGCCGCCGCGGCGATGACCAGCGCGTGGAACAGCTCGTGGTAGCCGAAGGTGGCCGGCGCGGGGTCGGGGCGCTGACGGGCGTAGACGACCGCGCCCGCCGTGTAGAGCAGGCCGCCCAGAGCCAGCAGGCCCATGCGCACCGCGCCCAGGCCGCCGTAGAGCGCGGGCCCGACCCCGACGGCGGTCCAGCCCAGGACGACGTAGAGGAGCGCGGCCAGCCAGTCCGGGTGGTCGAGCCACACGAGCTTGAGCACGACCCCCGCCAGCGCCCCGCTCCAGACCACGACGAGCAGCACGATGGCGAGCGTCCCGTGCAGGACGAGCAGCGCGAACGGCGTGTAGCTCGCGGCGATGAAGCCGAAGATCATGGAATGGTCCGCCCGGCGCAGCCAGCGCTGCGTCGGGGGCGACCACGAGCCGCGGTGGTACAGCGCCGAGACGCCGAAGAGGCCGCAGACGCCGACGGCGTACACCGAGGCCCCCACCCGCGCACGGGTGCCCTCGGCCGCCAGCACCAGCGCACCGCCCAGGACGGCGGCGACCAGGAAGGCGTACTGGTGCGAGACGCCGCGCAGCCGCGGCTTCGGAGGCAGGGAGGGCAGGCTCGCAGCGGCGATCCCCAGGACGGTACTCCCGGAGCGCTTCCCGATCGGTCACACTGCACGTGTCCGTCCTCGCGCCGCCCTCGCGGCGCCCTCAGCCCTTCACGCCATGACCCTGACGCCCGAATCCCCCGAGCCCACCGAGCGCCACACCGAGGAGCCCACGCCGGTCCTGGCCTCTCCCGCCGAGTCCTCGCTGCCCGAGGAGCCCGCGGAGGCCGCCGCCGCGACGCCCACCACACCCCGTCCCGCCGCGGAGCCCGCGCCGGCGACAGAGCCGGCGCCCGCGGAGCCCGCGCCGGCGGCAGAGCCGGCGCCCGCGGAGCCCGCGCCGGCGGGAGAGCCGGCGCCCGCTGAGCCCGCGCCTGCGACAGAGCCCACGCCGGCTGAGCCGACGGCCGATCCAGAGGCGGCGGCCCCGGTGGTGCCCGCCCCCGCGTTCGCCGCGGAGTCGGCCGTCGCGGAGGAGCCGGCGTCGGCGAGCGCACCCGCGCAGCCGACCGCACCCGGGCCACCCGCGGCGCCCGGGGCGCCCGGACCGGCCGGAGACGAGGCGGCGGTCGATCCCGAGCGGGCGCCCGGATCGGTGGCGGTCGAGGCCCTCGCGGCCGCACCGGCGGCAGGCGAGCCCGCGCCCCAGAGCGCCGGCGCGATGGTCGGGGAGCCCGCTCAGGAGGCATCGGCGCCCCCCACGCCGGACGAACCGGCGCGGACGGCGGCGGGCGTCGAGGCCGGCGCGACGCCGGCTCCGGCCCCTGCGGCGCCGGAACCGGTCGCCGAGCCCCCCGGGTCCCTCGAGTCCGCGGCGGCGGGGAACGGCCCGACCGAGCTCGTCGGCCCGTCCGCGCAGTCGGTGCCCGACGACCCGGCGACGAGCGCAGCGGGGCCGGCGGCCGCGGTCGAGGCGACCGGCGAGCCCGGCACCCCGGGCGGCGGCCGCACCGGCGCCCAGAGCGCTCCGCGGCCGTCGGGCGGTGCGCCCCGACGTCGTCCGGAGAAGCCGGCGCGCCCGCGTCGTCGACGACCCAACGCCGCGCAGAAGCACCGCACCGCTTTCTTCAACCGCCTGACGGAGCTCCGACGCGCCGAGCAGCCGAGCGAGGAGGGTCGCGCCCCGGCGCCTGCTGCCGCGGAGGACACGGCGTTTCCCGCGCCCATCGCGCAGGCCACGCCGAACTGGCCCTTGGTGAACGCGGAATCGCCGTGCGAGGTCGCGTACAGGTTCGCGTCGTTGACGATCGAGGGCGAGGCGTAGGCGTCGACGATCCCGACGGTCATGTGATCGAGCTGATTTGCAGGAGTGCCGGGGC
>CAXSFZ010000037.1:28784-35171 GCA_964236905.1 uncultured Solirubrobacteraceae bacterium
CCATCGCGCAGGCCACGCCGGACGCGAGCGGCGAGCCCGGCGTCGCGTCGGAGCCGCTCGCCGCGCCGGCGACGACGGCCGGGGGGGACGCGTCGGAGCCGCTCGCCGCGCCGGCGACGACGCCCGCCACCGACGGGCCGGCGCCTGCCGCGGAGCCGGCGACGACGCCCGGGGAGGACGGGCCGGCGCCCGCCGCGGAGCCGACGGCGACACCCGGTGACCGCGCGGACGAGACCCCGGCCGATCCCGGCTCCGACGCGGCCGACACGGGCGATCCCGGCGACGCCACGACGGTACCGGGGAAGCGGCGGCCGAGCGTCCCGCGACTCGCCATCGCCATCGAGCGTGTGGGCGGGCCGGAGGCGGTGCGCGCCGCGCTCGCGCCCAAGACGGACGACAAGGGCCAGCCCATGAAGTGGGCGGCGGTCTGCGCCGACGCGGCCAGCGGCCTGCCGGCGGGCGACCCGCAGTTCCTGGCCTGGATCCGCCTGGCGGCGACGCCCGTGCGTTCCATCAAGGCGGAGGTCTCCGAGCGGCCCCAGCGCGGCGCCGGCCCGGCCGGGCAACGCGGCGCTCCCGGCCGGGGCGGTGGCGGCGAGCGTCCCGGCGGCGGCGGCGGCGGCTTCGGGGGCGGCGGCGGCTTCGGCGGCCGGGGCGGTGGCCGCGGCGACCGGGAGGACCGCGGGCCGCGCGTCACGGCGAAGGACCTCGCGAGCGCCCAGGACGGCAAGATCGGCACCAGCGTCCGGTTCGTCACGGACGACTCAGACGCGCGCAAGGAGCGCGATCGGCGCAAGAAGGAGGAGCGAGAGGCCAAGCGAGAGGCCGAACGCGCCCGATTGGAGCGCCTCGGATACTGATCCGCGCCCTCGAAAGCGGTCCTCTATGCTGCACTCCACCCGAAAGGGGTACGTTGAGCGCGGTTCGATGAGGTCCCCGATACGCGCCGTCGTCCCCCGACCCGACACCGCCGTGGCCGACACCCCAACCGACATCAGCACGGTCGTCCTCGCCGTCCCGGCGCGGTCAGACGAGGTCGCCGGCATCCGCCGCGCGATCGGCGCGCTCGGACGGCGCGCGGGCCTCGACGAGGACCGCATGGCCGACGTCGCGCTCGCCGTGGGGGAGGCCTGCGCGAACGCGGTGGTGCACGCGTACACCGATCGCGAGCCCGGCACGCTCCGCGTCACGGCCGAGCTCGACGCGCACGGCCTGCACGTCGTGGTCGCCGACGACGGGCGCGGCATGACGCCGCGGCCGGATTCGCCGGGGCTCGGGCTCGGGCTCCCGCTCATCGCCTCGCTGACCACGGCGATGGAGTTCCACGCCGCGCCGGGAGGCGGGACCGAGATCCGGATGGTCTTCGCCACGCGCGGCCCGGCCGCGTCGGCCGGCTGGGCTCGCACGGGCTGAGCGGCTCCCCACCCGGCCCGTCCGCCGCCCGAGGTCGGAGCCGCTTGCGGCCGTCGGTTTGGCGAGGAGCGACGCGCGGTACCGCGAAGCCATGACCAGTCCGATCGCCGTGCTGCGGTACCTGAAGGGCGCGGAGTACCCCGCCGATCGCGACGACCTCCTCGCAGTCGCGGAGGGCAACGACGCGCCCGAGGAGGTCGTCGAGGCGCTCGAGGCGCTCGACGACGCCACCTTCGACGGCCCGGACGAGGTCTCCGAGGCACTCGAGGACTGATCGCCCGGCGCTCAGGCGCCGGGATCGGTGTCGCGCAGCTCCCCGACGAGGCGCTCGCGCAGCAGCGCGAACGCGACGGTGGCCGACACCCCCCGCAGGATGCGCCGCTGGGTGGTGCTGAGGTCGGCGCGCTCGTCGACGACCACCACGAGCGCACCGAGGCTCTCGCCCGCGGCGAGCATCGGCACCACGAAGACGGCCAGCCCGGAGGGGGCGCCGAAGGCGCGCGCGGTCGCCTCGGCCAGCCACGCCGTCTCGCCGTCGCGCAGCGCCTGCGCGAGGTCCTGGAAGCGCGTCACCGTCACCATCTCCGGGCCGAGGAGGCCGCGGGCGGAGCGCCCCAGCACGAGCGCCCCGGCCATCGACGGCGCGATGGCCGCGTCCACCGCCCCGAGGCGCCGCACGAGCGCCGCGGTGGCGTCGCCGATCGCCGCCATGCCGGAGCTCAACCGGAAGATGTCGGTGATCGCCGCGAGCGCCTCCGCGAAGCGCGCGTCCCCCTCGGTGCGCTCGCGCAGCGCCTCGCGGTCGCGGTCCGCCTCGGCGAGCAGCTGGCGGGTGCGCAGCTCGCGACCCGTGTCCACCGCGATCAGCGCGATGAGCGGACGCTCCCCCGCCTCGTGCGGCAGGCGGTAGGCGATGGAGCGCGCGCCGCGGCGCAGCCCGGCGGTGAAGTCGGGATGCTCGCAGCCCGCGGCGACGAGGTCGTCGGTGAACAGCCGGCGCAGCGTCGCGCAGCCGGGCTGCGCGGCGAACCACGGCGCGAGCTCCAGCAGGTCCTCACCCGGGCGCGGGGCGTCCGGGCGGTGGCGGACCGCCGCGTTGACCCACTCGACGCGGAGCGGCTCGGGACCCGAGAGCGCGACCACGGCGACCGGGGCGTGCTCGGCGAGCGCGGCCTGGGCGGCGCGGGAGATCCCGGCGTCCGAGGGCAGGTCGGTCGCCCCGATCGCCGCGGGCAGCGGCACGCCGCTCTCCACGGCCCGCCGCACCGCCACCACCCGCCCGACGTCGTCGACCGCGTAGCGCCGTGAGCCGCCATGGGCCCGCACCGGGAGGGGGAACCCGTGGCGCCGCTCCCAGGTCCGCAGTCGCTCGCGCGAGACCCCCGTGAGGGCCGCGAAGTCCGTGGCGCTGACCGTCTGACCGCTCCTGCCCACCCGGGCAGTGTGACGCACGCTCCGGCGCGCGCCTCAGGAGCCGGCGAGGGAGCCCACCAGGTTGGCCTCCTCCTGCTGCTCGGTGAGCGACGCCTGGAGCAGGCTGTTCAGGTAGGTGAGCGCGAGCAGGCTGGCGCCCACCCGCGCGTGTCGCGGGGAGAGCGTCCGCATCCCCACGAGGCCGAGCGCACTCCAGGAGCCGAGGCAGCGGGTGCAGGTGAGCAGCTCCCCGACGGCGAAGCGCACGCCGCGACCGCGCGGGTGGCGCTCGCCGTGCGGCGGGGTCTCGACGAACGGCGCGCGGATCCACTCGGTGATCTTCTCCTGGGCGAGCAGACGGGCGAGGCCGGCGGTGGCGGCGCCGTAGAGGGCGAGCTCGGCGGGCGACCCCGGCGCGGGATCCCCGTCGCGCCGGGCCGCGAGCACCGCGACACCCCCGGCGACCGCGGCGTAGCCCGCGGTCAGGAGCACGTAGTCGCGCGGGGTGGTCGGGGTGGCGGCGACGGGCTCCATGGTCCCCGCGGCTACCCGCGCGCGTCGACGGGTACCCCTGCCCCATGCCCGCCACCCTGGAAGTCCCCCAGTACCCCAACGACCCCACCGGCCCCATCGACCCGACCCCCGGCCCGGAGATCGCGCCGGACCCCGTCGTGGAGCCGCCCGCGCCCGAGCCCGTCGGCCCCGCGATCGACGACCCGGCCCCCGCCGAGGTGCCGCCGCCCGCCGACCCGCCGCAGCCGGCCGAGATCTAGAGCTAGGAGGCCAGCAGGCTGGCGCTGCGCCCGGAGCGGCGGGCGCGCAGGAGCGCGACGCTGGCGCGGTCCAGCAGGTCGTCGGCCTGCTCGGCGCCGCGCAGCATCGCCACGCCGGCCGAGCAGGTCGCACCGCCCCAGAGGCTGTGGCGCAGGCGCTCCACCACGTCGAACGCCGGGTCGAGGCCCGTCGCGGGCATGAGCAGCGCGAACTCCTCGGCGCCGAGGCGCACGAGGACGTCGATGTCGCGCAGCGCCTCCGCCCACGTGCGCGAGACGTCGCGCAGCAGCGGGTCGGTGATGCGCGCGCGGCGCGAGCGGTCCAGCTCGAGCAGCGCGAGGACGAGCGGCTGGTTGTGGCGGTGGGCGCGGGCCACCTCGCGCGGCGCGAGGTCCTCCCAGGCCAGGCGGTTCCCGAGCCCGGTCACCGGGTCGCGGCGGACCTCCAGCTCGAGCCGCCGGGCGAGCCCGAGACGGGCCACCTCTCCCATCACCGCGGCGGCGAGGTCCGCGAGCAGCTCGAGGTCGCGCTCGGACCAGTCGCGGGGGACCAGGTCGATCGCGCAGAGGGCACCGAGGGTGTGTCCCGCGTCGGTGGTCAGCGGCATGCCGGCGTAGGCGACCGCCTCGAGCTCGGTCAGGGCCGGATCGCCCTGGAGGAGCGCGACGTTGCGCGCGTCGTCCATCACGAGCGGAGCCGCGCGCTCGACGACGTGCTGGCAGAAGCCGTGGGCGACGGGCGCGTCGCGCGTGGCCGCGAGGGAGCCGGGCAGGCCGTCGGCGCTGAGCAGCGTCTGGCCCTCGGCGCCGACGATGGAGATCACCGCGACGGGGACGCCGAGCGCCTTGGTGGTCAGTCGGGTGATGCGGTCGAAGCCCTCCACCGGCGGGTTCGCGAGCAGCCCCGAGTCCTCCAGAGCGGCGAGCCGCACGGGATCCAGGACGGCCGCGGGAGCCGCGGGGACCTGCGAGACCCGGGGGGCGGCGACGGCGTCGGAGGCACGGCGCTCGACACCCTCGTCGGCTCCCCATCGGGAGCGCCAGCTGCGTCGTTCTGAGGTCAAGGGCGACACGTTGAGCACCTTATCGGCCGTTCGTGTGGAACCGGTAGGTCTAGATCGGAGCTTCCGCCCGAACGTCCAGTACCCGAGCCAGCCCGGTCCAGTGGAGCAGCTTGGCCACGGGGCTGCCCTCGACGCACAGGACGGTGACGCCGGCCTCGACCCGCAGGGCCTGGCGCCGGCAGCGGTTCAGCCCGGCCACCCCCGCGGAGTCGATGAACCCGACCTCGCGCAGGTCGATCTCGACGCTGCCGGCGGTCGGCATCGCCGCGAAGACCGCCTCGACGAGCTGCTCGACCGTGTCGAGATCGACTTCTCCCTGGACCCGGACGACACCGGTGCCGTTGCGGACGTGGGACTCGATGTCGAGGGCGGAGGCCATCCGGGCTGGAGCATACGGCGAGCGCCCGCCGCCCGAGCATGGTCTCGGGTTGAACGAGCACCCGCGATGCGCTAGAGCCCGGTGCGGGCACCGAGCCCGGTGGCCACCTCGCGGGCCCGCCCGGGCGCGGCGTCGCCCGCGGCGAGCGGCGCCGTGGCCTCGCCGGCGGCGTCGTGCAGGCCCTCGAGGAGGTCGTCGAGCGCCTCGAGGGCCGTCCACCGCGGCTCCCAGCCCAGCTCCTCGCGGATCCGGCGGGTGTCCATGAGCGGTGCCTGCAGCCCGAGGTCAAGCCACCCGGGAGGCGTGGGCTGCAACCGGGCCCGCCAGGTCACCGCCGCCGCCGCGCGGGCCAGGCCGGCGGGGACGGGCACGGGCAGCGCCCGCAGTCGACGCGCGATCGTCCGCAGGTCGACCGGCCCCTCGGTCGCGACGTTGTACGCGCCGCGAGCCTCCGGAGCGAGCACGGCGAGGCGGTAGGCCCGGGCGAGGTCGGAGGCGTGCACCACCTGGAAGCAGACCCCGCGCACGTCGGGCACGAGCGGCACCAGGCCCGGGCGGATGAGGCGGTTCGGGACGAACGGGCCGAGGAACAGCCGGCGGATCTCCTCGGCGGCGCCGCGCTGGAGCACGACGCCGGGGCGCAGGCGCACCACCCGCAGCTGCGGGTGCTCGGCCACGACGCGGTCGAGCTCCCGTTCGGCCGCGGCCTTGTCGACGGAGTAGAAGGAGGAGGCGATGCCCGCGGTGGGCCAGGACTCCTCGACGCGGCGTGTGTGGGGCCCGGGCGAGTAGGCGCCCACCGAGGAGGCGTGGACGAGCACCCGCGCACCCGCGCGGGCCGCGGCGGCGAAGACGCGGGCGCTGCCCTCGACGTCGACCGCCCGGGTGCGGGCCCGGTCGCGCGCCGGCTGGATCGCCCAGGCCAGGTGCACGACCGCGTCGGCGCCGGCCAGCGCCGCGTCGAGGTCGGCGTCGAGGACGTCCGCGGCCACCCAGCCGACCTTGGGCAGCTCCAGCGCGGGCACCCGTCGGGCGATGCCGGTGATGCGGGTGACCGCGGTCTGGGCGGCGAGCTCGCGCAGCAGCGCGACCCCGACGTTCCCGGTGGCTCCGACGACGGCGACGTGCATGCTCGCCGGGTACCCGTCCCCGGCCGCCTGACCCCGGGCGGTGGGTGCCTGGCACGTTTGGCCCGCCGGGGGTGCGGGTGGTTGGTGCCTGGCACCGTTGGCCCGCGCGCGCCCGGGGTGCGGGTCGTGGGTGCCTGGCACGTTTGGCCCGCCGGCGGCCCGGGTGGTTGGTGCCTGGCACGTTTGGCCCGGGGTGTGGGTGAGGGCGGCCCGTG
>CAXSFZ010000038.1:0-31144 GCA_964236905.1 uncultured Solirubrobacteraceae bacterium
AGCCGTCACTCTCACGCGCCCGCAACTTCCACCCACCCACAAGCGCATCCGCATAGAGATCACCGGGGCTGACGCTCGCGAGCCTGCGTACGTTCTCCATCCCCGTGCCTACGTAGCGCTCGCCTCGGCGGCTCAGGATCGGTGACGCGGGAGCCTCGATCTCGGCATGCTCTCAGGCCGACCGGCGGACGCGCCCGACGGTCGACGAACGACCGACGGGCGCCTCGAGGAGGCGCCCGTCGTGCAGGTGCGTCGGCTGCTAGCCGGCTACGCGGCCTCGCGCAGGGCCTGCAGCGCCGGGACCCCGGCGAGCTTCGCGAGCGCGCGCTCCTCGAGCGAGGTGACCTCCCGGGTCGAGCAGCCGAGTTCGCGCGCGGCCTGGGCGGCGGTGCGGGGGACGTCGCCGTCGGTGCCGAAGCGCAGGTGCACGACCTTGCGCTCGGGCTCGGGCAGCTCGGCGATCGCACGGCTGACCTCGCCGGTCATCAGCGACTGCTCGACCTCGTCCTCGACGGCGGGGCCGTCGTGGGGGACGAAGTGGCCGAGCTCGCCGCCGTCGTCGTCGCCGACGGGCGAGTTCAGCGACGCGGGGGTGACGTCGACGGCCTTGACGGCCTCGACCTCCTCGAGCGTCAGCCCGGTCGCCATGGCGACCTCGTAGAGCGTCGGCTCGCGCTCGAGCGTCACGGACAGCTCGCTCGTGGCCCGCCCCACCTTGCGTGCGCGCTGGGCGACGTTGGCCGGGAGGCGCACGTTCCGGGCGGTGTTGTCGAGGCCGCGCTGGATCGACTGGCGGATCCACAGCGTCGCGTAGGTGGAGAAGCGGAAGCCCTTGCGGTAGTCGAACTTCTCGGCGGCGCGGATCAGGCCGACCATGCCCTCCTGGACGAGGTCGGTCAGGCTGAGGCCGAGCCCGACGTAGCGCCGCGCGATCGAGACGACGAGCCGCAGGTTCGAGTTGATCAGCAGCTCCTTCGCCTCGAGGTCGCCGCGCTCGATGCGCTGGGCGAGATCGAGCTCCTGGGCGGGCTTCAGCAGTGCGTAGCGGCCCGCGTCGCGAAGCAGGAGATCGATGGAGTCATGCGAGACCTCGGTCTCGTAGGGGTGGACCGTGGTGGTCGTGGAGGCGGGGGTGGTGCGGGGCAAGGTTCTCCTAGGGCAGTGCTCAAAATCCGACCGCGTATATCGGGATTCTATCCGACGATCGTTGATCGCGCAACCGCCTGCTGGTGCCGACGGCGCTACGATCCCCGCCGGTCCGCATCCATGGATCCGCGCTTCGAAGCCAGGCGGATCACGACGCTCGACGCCGAGAGACGGCGCCCACCGGCGAACACGTCATGGTAGGGCACCGGTTCACCGGGTGATGCGCGCCTGCGCGCTGCTGCGCGCCAGCCTGCGGTGCCGTACGCCGCCTCAGGCCGAGAGGCGCGCCAGCAGCGCCGGCACCGAGCCGTCGACGGCCAGGGCCGCGCGGTGGCCGGGGCGCAGGAACCCCTCGTCCTCCGCATGCTGCAGGAACCCGACGAGGCGCCCCCAGTACCCCTCGACGTCGAGCAGCACGATCGGCTTGGCGTGGAGGCCGAGCTGGCGCCAGGTGAAGACCTCGAAGAGCTCCTCGAGGGTCCCCATCCCGCCGGGCAGCGCGACGAAGGCCCCCGCGAGCTCGGCCATCAGCGCCTTGCGCTCGTGCATCGAACCCACCACGTGCAGCGCGGTGAGCCCACCGTGGGCGATCTCCCGGTCGACGAGCGCCCGCGGGATGACGCCGATCACCTCGCCGCCGGCGGCGAGCGCGGCGTCGGCCACTGCACCCATGAGACCCACGGCCGCACCGCCGTAGACCACGCCGGTCCCCTGACGGGCCAGCGCGGTGCCGAGCTCGGCGGCCAGCCGGCGGTAGGCGGGACGGGAGCCCTCCGCCGAGCCGCAGAAGACGCAGACGCGCGCGGGCGGGGACACGGCCGCGGACCCTAGCTAGCCGGGCTGGGCGTGCGCGCGGGTGCGGAGCGCGAGGGCCAGCCCGAAGCGCGCCTCCGGGTCGTCGAGCTGGTCGCCGAGTAGCTCGCGCAGGCGGGCCAGGCGGTAGCGCACGGTCTGCGGGTGGACGTGCAGCAGGGCGCCGACGCGCTGCACCTGCCCCGGGTGGTCGAGCCAGGCGGCGAGGGTGGCACTCGCGCGAGCGCCCGCACCGGCGGGCAGGGCGTCGAGCGGTGCGAGGAGCCGGTCGGCGAGGTCGCCCGCCTCGGTGGCCCCCGCCCCGTGGAGCAGGAGCGCGAGGAGGTGCTCGTCGGCGAGGACGAGCTCGTCGCTCGAGGCCAGCCGGCCCTCCTGCAGCAGGCCGAGCGCCGTCAGCGCGCGGCGCAGGCTGCGGGCGCCGAGCGCCGGTGGGGTCGCGGGGCCGAGGACGGCATGGGCGCCGCGCACCCCTGTGGCCAGCTGCGCGCGGCGGCCGGGCGCGTCGGGGTCGGGCACCCAGGCCACGAGCACCGCCGCGTCGGTCGCCGCGGCGACGACGTCGGTCCCGAGGCGGGAGGCGAGGCGCTCGGGATCGTCGTCGCCGGCGACGGCGAGCGCGGCGACCCGCGCCGGCAGGATCCACCCGGCCGCGGCGGCGGGCCCCGCCAGCTCCTCGGCGCCGACGCCCTCCGTGCCGAGCAGGCGCGCCAGGGTGCGCCGGCGGCGCGCGCGCTCCCCCGCGGCCCGCGACTGCTCATCCGCGTAGCCCGCGACGGACTCCGCCGAGATCGCGTCGATGTAGGTGAAGATCGCGCCCGCCAGCGCGTAGAGGACCTCGGGCGGGTGCTCCGCCGCCACGGCCGCGGCCTGGAAGCGCTCCCACGCCAGCCGCGCACCGAGCCGGTAGGCGCTCAGCAGCGCGTCGAGCGAGCGGCCGGCGCGCAGCTCGCCCCGCCCCAGGCCGACGTACACCTCGCGGGTGGCGTCGCGGTCCCCGGCCTTCCCGCCGAGCTCGTCGACGAAGCGCTCCAGCGCGAGCTCCACGCCGGTGCGCAGCCCTTGGCCGAACGGGCCGTCGAGCGACCGCGTGTAGTCCGGCACCTCGCGACCGATCGCCGCGACCATGTCGCGCGAGAGCTCGGGGAGCACGGGCCGCAGCGCGGCGGCGAGCGACGGGGGCAGGACGACCATCTTGTGCGCAAGTTACAGCCGCACGGGCTCTGCCGCCGCCGGCGGCGCCGCCGACCGTGCGCAACCCTCAACGGATCGCGGGCTACTCGCCCGGCCGTCGCGACCGCGCGGGCGTTCGGGTCGCAGCCCGCCTGGCGGGCGTTCGGGTCGCAGCCCGCCTGGCGGGCTCGAGGCCGAACGCCTGCGGTCGGACGGCGGGCGCGGGCGGCGCGATGGCGAGCGCGGCGGACGCGGCTGGCGCCGCCCCTGGCGCGAGCGCCCGGGTCGCCTCCAGGGCGGCGATCGGGAGCGGCTCGGCGCCCGGCCGCGGTGCCCCGGCCGCGGACGCGGACGCGGACCTCGCCGCAGACAGACGGCCTTCGACGAAAGCCGTTCGGATCGCAGCCCGCCCAGCGGGCCGGAATCCGAACGCAAGCGATGCGGCGTCGCGCCTCGCGCGCCGCGCGGCACACGCGCGCGCGTCGGCTCCGGGAGCCGCTCGGGAGCCTGCGACGGCTCCCGGCTCACCGGCGCCGGCTCCCGCACGCGCCCCGCAGCCGGCGTCGTGCCGCACGGCGCCTCGCGTGGACGCACGGCGGGACGCACGGCGCCTGACGTGGACGCCACGGCGGGACGAGCGCGCGCTCAGGCGGCGGCTTCGGCCTTGGGGCCGCACACGGGCCAGGGGCGCGTTCCCTCCTCGGCGAGGAGGGCGGCGGCGCGCTGATCCTGCTCGGCCTCGGGCGCAGCGGCGGGGTCGCCGATGCCGCCGACCGCCGCCCAGGTGGACGCCAGGAACTGGTACTTGCCACGGTGCCGGCCGTCCGGCGACACGCGGGTGGGATCGCCGCCCGACTCGCACCCGGCGATGGCCTGCAGGAGACGCGCGACCTCCGCGGGAAGGGGCGGGGCGGCGGCGGCGCGGCCCGCGGTGATCCCGAGGGCGGCGAGGGTCGCGGGCTGCAAGCGTCCGTCGACGTGGAGGTGGTGCCGGCGCTGGAAGCGGCGCAACGCAGCGCGCGTGGCAGGCCCGAGCCGGCCGTCCGCGGCGATGCGCAGCCGGCGCTGGGCCCGGCGGATCGTGGCTCGCGACAGCAGGGTCGGGAGCCCGGTCGCGGCGGCGGAGCTCGCGGCGTCAGCGTCGGCGGCTCCGGCCGCAGCGCCTCCCTTCGCGGCGTCGCCGGCCTCGCTCGCGGCGGCCTCGCCCGCGCCGGCGGCGGCGGGACTCGCGGGCACGGGGCTCGCGGGCACGGCATCCGCGCCGGCAAGTGCGCCGCCGGCGCCGGTCTCGGCCTGCGCCGTGGCCCCGCCGGCGTGCAGCAGGAGCCCGGCGCCCGCCAGCACGGCGACGCGGAGAGCCCGGCGGCGACGGGTGGCGGCGGCGGGGGGACCGCCGTGGCGGCGGGTGGAAGCCTCCGGGCCGGCGGCTTCGCGACGGCGCCGGGTGAGGTGCTGCGGCACGGCGGGGAACGGCTGGGGCACGGACGGCCCTCCTTCACGTCTCACCGCCTACGGGGTTAGCTGACGGGCTCGCGCTGACGTTGCGCTACGCCGGGTCCACCGGCGACTCGCCCCACGGGCCGCACCTCGCGGCCCCACTGGGTCCCCCGTTCCCGCCCGTGCGTCCGGGCGGAACTCGGCGTGGGTTCTCGTTCGGATCGCCCGGCAGGCTAGCGGAGCCTCACCGCCCGTGCCCGCCGACGTCGTCCCACGCGCGCGTCGTCGCGGCGCCGCGCGGGAAACGGCCCGGTCCATGAGCGCAGACGCGGCAACGGACACGCACGACGACGCACCCCGGGAGGAGTCGACCCAGCGGATCGACTAGCCCTCGGGCCGGAAGGTGGGCCCGCCCGGCCAGGGCGACCTCGACCCGGCGAAGCTCGACGGCGCCAAGGACGATCTCGAGAAGGCGGGCGGCGGGCACTAGGCCGCGGCGGGGCAGGCGCTCCGGCTCCGCCGGCGGACGCGAGCGGGCCGACGCGGCTCGCAGACGGCCGCTTCGGCCCTCTCGCGCGCTCGCGCACCCGCCGGCGCGCATCAATCGTAAGTTGCGCGGTATCCACTGAGATCGTTTGCTACCTTGACGGCCACAACGGTTGAGCTCCTAAAGGATCACCCATGGCCACGCTTCTCCTCATCCCCCTCGACGACACCGTCGTCTTCCCCACGATGGACGTCACCCTTCCCATCGACGTCGGCCCCGACGAGCAGGTCGTCCTCGTGCCGCGCCACGAGGGCGAGTACGCCTCCGTCGGCACGATCGTCGACGTGAAGGACCGCATCCGCCTGCCCGGCGGCGGCCGGGGCGCGAGCGTCGAGGGCGTCGCCCGCGGCGTCATCGGCGCGGCCCAGACCGACCTGGGCGGCCAGCTGCGCGTTGAGGTCACCCCGCACCCGGACGAGACGCCCGTGGACGGGCGCACGCGCGAGCTCGAGCGTGAGTACCGCGCGACCGTCGAGGAGCTCCTCGAGCTGCGCGGCGACGACGGCCGCGTGGCCGCCTTCCTGCGCGCGGTCACCGAGCCGGGCGCCCTGGCCGACATGAGCGGCTACGCCCCGGACCTCACCTTCGAGCAGAAGGTGGAGCTCCTCGAGCTGCTGGACGTCACCGCGCGGCTGGAGCGCGCGCTCGAGATGCAGCGCGAGCGGCTCACCCAGCTGCAGATCCGCCGCAAGATCCGCGACGACGTCGAGTCGGGCACCAACAAGCAGCAGCGCGACTACCTCCTGCGCAAGCAGATGGAGTCGATCCGCAAGGAGCTCGGCGAGGACGACGCGTCGTTCGTCGACGAGTACCGCACGAAGATCGAGGAGTCCGGCATGCCGGAGTCCGTGCGCGAGCAGGCCGAGCGCGAGCTCGCCCGCCTGGAGCGCGCCGGCGAGGGCGGCGAGGGCCAGATGATCCGCACCTACCTCGACTGGGTCGTCTCCGTGCCGTGGTCGAAGAGCTCGGAGGACCAGCTCGACCCGGTCCACACGCGCGAGGTCCTCGACGGCGACCACGCCGGTCTGGAGGACGTCAAGGACCGCATCGTCGAGTACGTCGCCGTCAAGAAGCTGCGCCAGGAGCGCCAGATCGAGGCCGACGGCAAGTCCGGCGCCATCCTGACCCTGATCGGGCCGCCCGGCACGGGCAAGACCTCGATCGGCGAGTCCATCGCCCGGGCCATGGGCCGCGAGTTCGTGCGGATGTCGCTCGGCGGCGTGCGCGACGAGGCGGAGATCCGCGGCCACCGGCGCACCTACATCGGCGCCCTCCCGGGCCGGCTGGTGCGCGCGCTGCGCGACGCGGGGACGATGAACCCGGTCATCCTGCTCGACGAGGTCGACAAGGTCGGCGCCGACTGGCGCGGGGACCCCTCCGCCGCGCTGCTCGAGGTGCTCGACCCCGCGCAGAACTCCACCTTCCGCGACCACTACCTCGACGTGGAGCTCGACCTGAGCCAGGTCGTCTTCATCGCGACGGCCAACCAGGCCGACACGATCCCCGGCCCGCTGCTGGACCGCATGGAGGTCATCCGCTTCGACGGCTACACCACCGCCGAGAAGACCGCCATCGCCCGCGACTACCTGTGGCCGCGGCAGACCCAGCGCAACGGCCTGCGACCGGACGAGGTGGCGGTGAGCGACGCGCTCCTCGCGACGATCGTCGGCGAGTACACCCGCGAGGCGGGTGTCCGCTCCCTGGAGCGCGAGCTCGGCACCTTGCTGCGGAAGACCGCGACGCGGATCGCGAGCGGGAAGGCGGAGGCCCCGGTCACCGTCGACCTCGAGCTCGTCCGCGATGCGCTCGGCCGCCAGAAGGTCTGGCAGGAGGCGGCGGCCCGCACGGCGGTGCCCGGCGTGGCCACCGGCCTGGCGGTCACCGGGACGGGCGGCGACGTGCTGTTCGTGGAGGCCAACGCGATGCCCGGCAGCACCGGCGGGCTCACGCTCACGGGCCAGCTCGGCGACGTGATGAAGGAGAGCGCCCGGATCGCGCTGACCTACGTCCGCGCGCACGCGGCGGAGCTCGGCATCCCGGACGCGGCCTTCGAGGACCGCGAGTTCCACGTCCACGTCCCGGCGGGCGCCATCCCGAAGGACGGGCCGAGCGCGGGCGTGACGATGGTGACGGCGCTCGCGTCGCTGCTGAGCGGGCGGCCCGTGCGCCACACCGTCGGGATGACGGGGGAGGTGACCCTCCAGGGTCGCGTGCTCCCGATCGGCGGCCTGAAGCAGAAGGTGCTGGCGGCCCACGCGGCCGGGCTGAGCGACGTGATCCTCCCCGAGCGCAACCGCGGCGACCTCGACGACGTCCCCGCCGACGTGCGCGAGGCGATGACGTTCCACCCCGCGATGACCATCGGCGAGGTGCTCGAGGTCGCCCTCGAGCCGGCGCCCGTCGCCGTGTAGCTCCCCGGCCGGGGACGGCGCCACGCCGTCCCCGGCCCCGGTCGTCGGGGCGTCGGACGTGCCGACCCCGGCGCCGACGCTCGGGCCTGCGGGCTTCGTCGGGGGCCCTGTGGGGAAGGCCCGATGCGCCCGATGCGCCTCTGCCTCCTGCTCGCCTCCGACGCCTCCTCGCCGGCACGAGCCCGGACCTCCGTCCGGGCGTTCTCGCTCGGCCTCCCGAGCGAGCTGGTGCGCGACCTCCAGCTCGTCGTCTCCGAGCTCATCGCCCACACGATCGCCGGGCGGCCGTCGTCCGTCCGCATCGAGCTCGAGAGCGCGGGGGCGGACGCCGTGCGCGGCCGGATCGTCCCCGTCGACCCGGGCACGGCGGCTCCCCCGCCCATGGACCCGCTCGGGCGCCGAGTCGTCGACGCACTGACCTCCGCGTGGGGAACGGAGCCCGACGGCGGCGCGACGTGGTTCGCGCTCGGTGGCCGCGGATAGCATCGGCCCGGGATGCACGACCGTGCGACGTTCACCCTGACGACGAGCGACCGCGACGGTCTCACGCTCCTCGAGCTCGGCGGCGAGCTGGACCTCTCGAGCTCGCCCCGCCTGGTCGACGCGCTGGAGGCGCTCACCGGTGAGGACCGCCGCGTCGTGATCGACCTCCGCGGCCTCAGCTTCATGGACTCCACCGGGCTCGCGGTGCTGCTGCGCTACCACCAGCGGGCCAGGGACGGGCGCTTCGACCTCGTGGTCGTGCGCGGCCCCGAGGCGGTGGACCGCGTCTTCCGCGTGACCCAGGCCGACAGGCTGCTCGAGGTGCTCGACGTGCCGCCCGCCGCCTGAGCCGCCCGCGCGCGCCGCCCGTTCCGTCCGAGCCGCCGGCCAGGGTGCGGGCCGCAGGTGCTTCGTGGGTCCCGACCCCATGCGCGCACGCCCCGGCCACATCCACCTGAGCACCCTCTCCCGGCGGGAGCTCTCCCGCCGACGGCGCCGCCGCTGGCTCGCGGGGCCCGGCGGCCCCGTGCTCGGGCTGGCCGTGGTGGCCGAGGCGGCGCTGGTGCTCGCGGTCTGGGCCGAGCGGCTGGTCTCGGGGCTCTAGACCGGCGCGGGCGCGCGGCTCGCGGGCGCAGGGGGAAGCGCCACGTCGGCGGGCCCCTGGCCCCGGCGCGGCAGCGGGCCGGCCAGCGCCCAGGCCCGCACGAGCCCGACCCAGGTGAGCGTCGCGAGGACCACGTGCACCCAGACGACCTCGGCCGGCAGCTCGAGTTGGTACTGCACGATCCCGACGACGCCCTGGAGCGCCATGAGCACCGCCAGGCGGGTGAGCACCTGCACGAGGCCCGGCACCGCGCCGCGCCGGCGCGCGCGCCACCAGGCGGCGAGGACCAGCAGCCCGAGCGCCGCGTTGACCCACGAGTGGATCGCGACCATCAGCGAGAGCGTCCGGGTCCCGTCCCAGGTCAGCCGCGCCACCTCGTCGCCCGTCCCGGAGCCGCCCGCGTGCGGGCCGGCCGCCGTCGCCGCGGTCCCGAGCGCGATGGCGAGCACCCCGAGGCCGAGGAGCCCGCGGACCATCAGGACGGTCGGGCGATCGGCGCCCGGGCGGTCCTCCCACGGCTCGCTCCGCGCCCGCCACCACAACCCGACCGCGGCGAGGAGGATCAGCAGGCTCAGCGCGTAGTGGCCCATCACGAAGCCCGGCGCGAGGCGGGTGCGGACCGAGATCCCGCCGAGCACCGCCTGGGCCAGGACGCCGAGCGGGAGCAGCGCGCTCAGCGCCGCGAGGTCCCGCCGGAACGGCGTGCGGAACCACACCAGGACGAGCGGCGCGACCGCGGCGAGGGCGACGAGGAAGGTCACCATCCGGTTCGCGAACTCGATGATGCCGTGGAGCTGCAGCGGCGTGTAGAGCGAGGTGTCCGTGCAGCGGGGCCAGGTCGGGCAGCCGAGGCCCGAGCCGGTCAGCCGGACGGCGGCGCCGGTGAAGACGATGGCGGTGAGCCCGACCACGGCCGCGAGGACCACCCGGGTGAAGCGTTCGGGGCTGACGTCGAAGCGCTCGCGCATGCTCGGGCTCAAGTGTGGCGCACCTCCGGCACCGCTGCGCGCCCGGATCACCGGGGCGCCGGGAGCCCTCCGACGGCCGCCGCGAGCGCCTCGCGCACCACCGCGTTGGCGCGCCGGGTCGGCAGCCGCTCGGCCGTCGCCCGGCCCGCGGCGCTGAGCCGGGCGCGCAGCCCTGCGTCCGCCGCGAGCGCCGCCACCGCCGCGGCCAGCCCGGCGGGATCGCCGGGCGCCGCGAGGAGCGCGTTCCCGCCGTCGATCAAGTACTCGGCGCTCCCGCCCGTGCCCGTGGCCACCACGGGCAGGCCGACGGCCATCGCCTCGAGCGGCACGAGCCCCCAGGGCTCCTCCCAGCGCGAGGCGAACACCAGCGCGTCGTGCGCGGCGTAGAGGGCCGGCATGCGCGCGGCGTCGCGGGGGCCGGCGAGGCTCACCCGCGCCCCGACCCCCGCCGCCCGCGCGGTGGCCCGCAGCCGGTCGTGGTCGGCGGCGCTGCCGTGGCCGCAGACCGTGAGCGTCGCGCCGGGCAGCGCCGCGAGCGCGCTGATCGCGTCGTCGGCGCCCTTGAGCGCCGTCAGGCGGCCCGCGTGCAGCAGGCGCCCGCGCCAGGGCGGCGGCGTGCCGCGGAGGGCCAGGGCGTCGAGGTCGACCCCCGCGTGGGCTACGCCGGTGCGCGCGAGCGACGGGCCGGCGGCGAGCGTCCGGCGGCGCAGCCAGTCGGAGACGAAGAGCCACGTGGCCGCCCCGCTCCAGTCGACGGCGACCGGCAGCCGCGTGAGCCGCTCGAGCGCCGTGCGCGCGGCCCGCGAGCGCAGCCAGCGCGACGGGTGGGCCCCCGGGCCGGGCACCCACGGACGCTGCCACGGGTCGCGAGCCGGGCCCTCGAGCAGCCAGGGGTCGCAGACGACGCCGACGGCCGGCAGCCCCGCGCGGCGCACGTGCTCGACGAGCGAGAGCGAGAGCTCGCCCATCCGCCACCAGCAGACCACCTCCGGCCGGAGCTCGCGGAGCGCTCCGCGCAGGACCGCGACGTTGCGGCGCTCGCCGGCCAGCGCCGCGCGCCAGCCCGGCCAGGGCGCGTGCTGGTCGAACGCGCGGAGCGCGCGACGGACTCCCGGCTCGCCGCCGTCCGCGATCCCCGGATGGCGCAGGGTGCTCGTGAGGACCGCGACGTCGTGGCCGTGGGCGCGCAGATCCTCGACCACCGAGCGGCAGTGGAGCTCGTAGCCGCCGGTGTGGTGGGGCGGGTAGCGGACCCCGACGCAGAGGACGCGCACGGCGCCGAGGCTACGGGACGCCGGGCCCGGCGCCACCGTGCCCGAGCGGGGCGGCGCCCGGGCGTGTCCGCTCGTGCCAGGTTCCGGGTAGCGGCTCCCGCCGTGACGCCCCTGACCACGCCCCCGCGGCGCATCGCCGTCGTCCGCCTGCGCACCGGCCTCGGCGACCTGCTCTGCGGCGTCCCGGCGCTGCGCGCGCTGCGGCGGGCGGCGCCGGCGGCGCACGTCACGCTCGTCACCTATCCCGAGATGGCCGACGTGGTGGCGCGGATGGTCCCCTGGGTCGACGAGCTCCTGCCGTTCCCCGGCCACCCCGGGATCCCGGAGCGCCCGCCGCGCCCGGAGGAGTGGGCGCCCTTCGTCGCGGCCGCCCGCGCGCGGGCCTTCGACCTCGCGCTCCAGTGCTACGGCGCGAACACCGCCGCGAACGAGGTCACGGCCGCCCTCGGCGCCGCCCGCACCGGCGGCTTCTTCCTGCCGGGCGCCTGGGAGGCCGACCTCGAGCTCTCGATCCCCTACCCGCAGCACCTCCACGAGGTCGACCGTCACCTCGCCCTGATGGCCCACCTCGGCGCCCCGGCCGCGGACCCCGGAGCGCTCGAGCTGCCGATCCGCCCGGAGGAGGAGCGCGCGCACGCGGCGCTGCTGGCCCGGACCGGGCTGCGGCCGGGCGGCTACGCGATCCTGCACCCCGGGGCCACCTCCCCGAGCCGGCGCTGGCCGGCGGCGCGCTTCGCGGAGGTCGGCGACGCGCTGCGGGCGCGCGGCCTGGCGGTGGTCCTGACGGGAGTCGCGGGCGAGCAGGCGCTCACCGCCGCCGTCGCCGAGGCGATGGCCGCCCCGGCGCTCGACCTGTGCGGCGCGACGAGCCTCGGCGGCGCGGCCGCGCTCTGCCGCGACGCGGCGCTCGTCGTGGCCAACGACACCGGGACGGGCCACATCGCGGGAGCGACGGGCACGCCCTCGGTCGTGCTCTTCCTCAGCGGGGATCCGGGCCGCTTCGGCCCGCGGGCGCGGGGCGCGGCGGGCCGGGTGGCCCGCGTGCAGGTCGAGTGCAACCCGTGCCACCACCTGACGTGCCCGATCGACCACCGCTGCGCCGCGCGCCTCGCCCCCGCCCGGGTCCTCGCCGAGGCCGACCGCGCGCTCGCGGCCGTGCCCGAGCTGGCGCTCGCCGGATGAGGGTCCTCCGGCTGGCCTCGGTCTTCGAGGCGCCGAACTGCGCGGCGCGGGCGTCCGGCGCGCGGCTCGACGCCGTCGGCGGCATGCAGTCGCACACGGGGGCGCTCACCCGCGCGCTGGACACGCTCGGCGTCCGCCAGGAGGTCCTCACGGCGGCGCGGTCCGGTGAGCCGCGGATCGAGCGGCTCGGGGCCCACGCCCGCATCCACCGGGTCGGGCTCCCCGTCGCCTGGGGACGGCAGGGCTGGAGCGGGCCGGCCGCGCTGCTGGCGCCCTGGCTCGGGCGCCGCGCCGACCTGGTGCACGCGCACCTCGGCGAGGACATCGCGGTGCTCCTCCTCGCCGAGGCCGCCTCCCGGCTCCACGAGATCCCGCTCGTGGTCACGGTGCACACCTCCGTGCGCCACACGCTCGTCGCCTCCGACGCCCGCTCGCGACGGGTCAAGCGCTGGGGCGGCGCGCTCGAGGGCCGCGCGATGCACCGGGCCGCGGCCGTGCTGGCGCTCACCGAGCGCCTGCGCGCGCTCGCGGTGGAGGACGGCGCGGACCCCGCCAAGGTGCACGTCGTCCCCTCGGGCGTGCGCCCCGGCCAGTGGGCCGTGCCGCGGGCCGACCCGTTCCCGGAGCTGCGCCGCCCGCGGGTCCTCTTCGTGGGGCGCCTGGCCTTCCAGAAGGGCGTCATGACGCTCGTGGACGCCGCCGCGCGGCTGCGCGAGGACGCCGAGGTGGTGCTCGTGGGCGACGGCCCGGACCGGGCCGCGGTCGAGGCGCGGGTCGCCGCCCTCGGGCTCCGCGACCGCGTGAGGCTCACCGGCTTCCGCCCGCACGACGAGATCCCGGCCGTGCTGCGCCACGGCGACGTCCTGGTCCTGCCCTCGACCTACGAGGAGCTCGGCTCGGTCCTGGTGGAGGGGATGCACGCCGGGCTGCCGATCGTCGGCTCGGCGACCGGCGGCATCCCGGAGCTCGTCCGCGACGGCGTGAGCGGCGTGCTCTGCCCGCCCGGCGACGCGGCCGCCTTCGCCCGGGCAATCGACGCGCTGCTGGCCGATCCCGCCGGCCGTGCCCGCATGGGCGCCGCCGGCCGGGAGCGGGCGCGCGACTTCTCGTGGGAGCAGCTCGCGCCGCGCGTGCTGGAGATCTACCGCTCGGTCCTCGGGCGCCCCACGGTCCGCCCGCCGGGCCGCCGGCCGCTCAGCGCCGCGGAGACGGAGCTCGTGGTGTGAGCGGGCGGCGGCGCACCGCGAGCGTCGTTCAGCCCGCGTAGCCGAACGGGAGCTCCGCGGCGACCTCGCGCAGCCGCGGCGCCTCCACGTCGCGCGCGCTCGGCAGGAGCTCGGCCTCCGGCAGCGGCCAGGCGACGGCGACGTCCGGGTCGCGGAACGAGAAGCCGCGCTCCACCGCCGCGGAGTAGTAGCCCGACTGCTTGTAGAACACGTCGGCGACCTCCGAGGTCACGCAGAAGCCGTGGGCGAAGCCGATCGGCACGTAGAAGAGGCGCATGTTCTCCTCGCTCAGCTCGACCCCCTCCCACTGCCCGTAGGTCGGCGAGCCGGCCCGCAGGTCGACCACCACGTCGAGGATCGCGCCGCGCCCGCAGCGCACGAGCTTGGAGGCGCCCTCGCCGATCTGGAAGTGCATGCCGCGCACGACGCCCCGGGTCGAGCGCGAGTGGTTGTCCTGCACGAAGGGCTCGGTGATGCCGAAGGCGTCGGCCAGCACGTTCGCCCGGAACGTCTCGGCGAAGAAGCCGCGGTCGTCGCCGAAGACCTTCGGCTCGATCAGGACGGGGCCCGCCAGGCGGGTGGGGATGCGCTGCACGGTGCTCCTCGGGTCGTCAGGTGCCGCAAAGGTAGTGCTGCGAGGCTGCGGTGACCCGTGCGGCTCTTCCCCGTCTCCGAGGCCTCCTACCTGCTCGACCTGGTGCAGGCGGCCTGCGTGCTCCTCCCCGGCGCCGGGCTGCCGAGCTGGCTCGCCCGCCGCCGCCTGGCCACCCTCAGCCGCTGGTGGGCGCTCGTGCTGCCGGGCTCGCTCGTGCTCTGCATCGGGCTGATCGCGCTGCTCCCCGGCACGGCCGACGGCTTCACCTACCTGGCGCTGCTCGCCGTGCCGCCGCTCGCGGTGGTCGCCTGCGGCTGGGCGTCGCGCGGGGCCCGGCCGGCCCTCGCGCTCGCCGGGCTGCTCCTCGCCGTCCTCGCCTTCGCCCTCGACGGGCGCGCGGGCGATGTGACCGCCACCGCGCTCACCGCGCTCAGCTGCGTCACGCTCGGGCGCCTGCTCGTCGGGGTCGCGCCCCACACGCTCGTGAAGGTGGCGCTCGTGGTGATGGCGGCGATCGACGCCTACCTCGTCTTCAGCACGCGGATCGACCACTCCGCGAACCTCCTGAACGCCGCCGCCCCCGCCTTCCAGCTCCCGCGGCTGCAGACCGCCTTCCTCGACGGCGCGTCGATCGGCTACGGCGACCTGTTCGTCGCCGCCGTGCTCGGGGCGCTGTGGGCGGCCGAGGGCCGGCGCCAGAGCGCCGGCACGCTCGTCTGCCTGGCGGCCTTCGTCGCCTTCGACGTCCTCTTCAACTGGTTCGACACCCTGCCCGCCACGGTGCCGGTCGCCCTGGTGCTGCTGGGCGGGGAGCTGCTGCGCCCCGCACCGGCGCCGCTGCTCGCCTGAGGGGCCGGTACCCTCGGGCGCCATGGCCGACGATCCGGCAGCCGTCGACTTCGCCCAGCGGCTCGCGCCCGGCCACGGCCGGGACCGCGCGGTCCAGGCCCGGCGCCTGGTTCCCGCGGTGATCACCCTCCGCCGCGCGCGGCGGAGGGCGGCACGGGCGTGGGAGCGCGATCCGGCGCTGCGCGCGGCAGCGCGGCTGCGGATGGCGGCGATCGTCACCGGCACGGCGCGCGAGCCCGAGCTCGAGGCGCTCGCCCGCCGCGGCGTGCTCGAGGAGGCCGCGTGGGCCGAGCTCCTCCTGCGGCCCTGGCTGCTCACGGATCGGCGGCGCGTGCACGACGCCGACCACCTCGTCAGCGCGCGGGCCACGGGGCGCGGAGTGCTCGTGAGCTACTGCCATCTCGGGCCGTTCCAGGGCGCCAGCTCTGCGCTGCGCGGCCACGGGAGTCGACCGTGGCACTTCGCCGGGCCCTGGCTCGTGACCGTGCCGCCGCCCGGCCCGGCGGGGCACCACCTCAGGCGCTGGCAGGCGCTGACCGTGCGGACGGGGTGCCGGGTGCTCATCGCGGAGCGAGGGGCGCTCGCCCGAGGCACCGACCTGCTGCGCGGCGGGGAGCTCGTCGGCTCGCTCTTCGACGTCCCCGGGGGGACGAGGACCTCGTGGCTCGGGAAGCCCGTCGACCTCGCCAGCGGAAGCGCCCGGATGGCCTGTGCGGCCGACGCGCTGGTGGTCCCCCTGCACTCCTGGCGGCGCCGCGGCCGCGCGCACTCCGCGTTCCTGCCGGCGCTCGACCCGCGCGACCACGACAACCCCGAGGCGCTGCACCGGGCGCTGGCCGCCGTGCACGAGCGGCTCATCCTCGAGCGGCCGGAGGCGCTGGAGGATCCGCGGCGAACCGGCTCCTGGGAGGAGCGTGCGACCCCGACGGCCTGGAGCCGCACGCCCGAGCTCCGGACGGGGTGATCCCGGGAGACGCCTCGCGCGCCGCCGGCCCGCGTGCCTCGCGGCGGGGCATGGCGACGACGGCCGCCTACGCTCTGCCCGATGCCCTCGCTGCGCCGTCTCGCCGGTCGCGACCGCCCGGCCCCCGTCGCGCTCGAGGTGCCGCTCAAGCTGCTCGACGTGCTCCGCGACGGCCCGGCGCCGCTGACCGGCGAGGGCCCGGTGCGGGCGGAGGCGGCGCGGCTGCGCGTCGCGGTGGTCCTCCCGAGCTTCCGGCGCGGCTCGGGCGGCCACGCGACGATCGCGCACCTCGTGCGCGGCCTGGAGGCGCGCGGGCACCAGCTGGCGCTCTTCCTCGTCGACCAGCAGGGCCGCCACGCCGGCGAGGACGTGGACGCGAGCTTCCGGGCGTTCTTCGGCCCGGTCGCCGCACCCGTGCTGCACGGGCTGGAGGGCTGGCGCGGCGCCGACGTCGTGCTCGCGACGGGCTGGCAGACGGTGCCGGAGGTGCTCGCGCTGCCGGGCGCCGGGGCGCGCGCCTACCTCGTCCAGGACCACGAGCCGGAGTTCTACGCCACCTCGGCCGAGCGGCTCTGGGCCGAGTGGACCTACCGCCAGGGCCTCCACTGCCTGTGCGCCTCCCCCTGGCTGGCGGAGCTGGTGGGTGACCGCTACGGCGCGAGCGCGACGGCCTTCGACCTCGGCGTCGACCACGCGAGCTACGGGCCGCTGCCGACCCACCGCCGCGACGACCTCGTCCTCTTCTACGCCCGCGCCGTCACGCCGCGGCGCGCGGTCCCGCTCGGGGTCCTCGCCCTCGCCGAGCTCCACCGGCGCCGCCCGGCCCTCGAGCTCGCGCTCTTCGGGGAGGCCACGGAGCTCGAGCTCCCGTTTCCCGCCCGCCAGCTCGGCGTGCTGCCCCCGGAGGACCTGGCGCACGCCTACGCCAGCGCGGCCGTCGGCCTCTGCCTCTCGCTGACCAACCCGTCGCTCGTCCCGACCGAGATGCTCGCCTGCGGCCTGCCGGTGGTCGACGTGGCGAGCGACGCGATGCTCGCCACCTTCGGCCCCGGCGGCCCGGTCACGCTGGCCGAGCCCGACCCGCGGGCGCTCTGCGACGCGATCGAGGGCCTGCTCGACGACCTCCCGGTGCGGGCGACCCGCTCCCGGGACGGCACGGCGCTCGTCGCCGGCCGGACGTGGGGCGCCGCCGCCGAGGAGGTGGAGCGCGGGCTGCGCGCCGCGCTCGCGGCGGCGGTGTGCCTGTGACGGCGCGCGCTCAGGCCGTGCCCGATGCGGCGAAGACGGGCTCCTCCTAGGGCTCCCGCACGGTCCGCTGCGCCGCAGCCGGCGTCTGCCCGGCGGCCGCGAGGTGCTCCGTCAGCGCGGCGACCTGCGCCGCCAGCTCGGCGACCCGGGCCTCGAGGCGCCGCTGCGCCGCGAGCGTCCCCGCCGAGAGCTCGGCGTGGCCGGCGACCTCCGCGTCGACGCGCGCGTGCAGGCGGCCCGTCTCCCCGGCGACCTCCCGGGTGGCGGCCAGGAGCGTCGCGTTGATCGCGTGCTGGTTCCGGGCGAGCTGCTGCGAGGCCTTGAGCGCTCCGGAGGCGACGCCGCGGCGCAGGGCGCTCGGGTGCGACGGGACGTAGGGCTCGGGCCCCAGGCCCGCCCGGTCCGCCGCCGCCCCGAGCGCCGTCTCGAGCGGCGCCGGGAGCCCGCGGCGCCGCTCGGCCCGGGAGCGGCGCTCGGCCACCAGGGGCGCCAGCACCTCGAGGCGCGCGCGCATCACGGCGCCGACGCGCGCCGGGGCGTGATCGGCGAGCAGCCGCGCCGCGGCCGCCGCCGCGCGACGCCCGGCCGCCTCGGGCTCCGCGCGCACCTCCCGCATGAGCCGCGCGGCCGCCTCGAGATCGGGGTCGGCCCAGTGGCTGCCCGCGTCGTAGGGCGCGTTGCCCTCGCCGACCGGCACGAGCTCGCAGGGCACGAGCGCCGTCGTCTCCGGGTGCATGAACTCGAGGTTGCCCGACCAGCCCGTCGCGAGGACCGGGCGGCCGAGGGCCATCGCCTCGGCGAGCGTCAGCCCGAAGCCCTCGGAGCGGTGCAGGGAGGCGTACAGGTCGCAGCTCGCGAGCATCGCGTCGCGCTCGCCCGCGTCGACGTCGCGCTCCACCAGGTGCACGTGGGGGTGGCGGGCGGCCGCGAGCGCGAGGCGCTGGCGATCGCGCGGGTGGTGGCGCGCGTTGATGGTCTTGACCACGAGCGACGCCCCGTCGTCGGGCCCGAAGGCCGCGCTGAATGCCTCGATGAGCCCGAGCGGGTTCTTCCGCTCGAGCACCGAGTTGTGATCGAGGAGGAAGAGGACGAGGAACCCCTCGGGAAGCCCGAGCTCGGCCCGGCTGCGTGGGCGGACCGCCGGCGCCGGCACCGCGACGGGCATCTTCAGCACGGGGATCGGCGCCGCCGGCGAGATCGCGTCGTGGACCCAGGAGGAGCCGACCCACAGCTCGTCGAGCTGCTCGAAGGCCGCCCGCGCCGCCTCCGGGAAGGTCGGCAGCTCCCACCACCACACGCCGATCGTGTGCCGGTCGGCGAAGAACCGCGGGCCCACCTCCTCGGCGAAGCCCCCGAGGCCGTCGGCGTTGACGCAGACGAGGTTGACGTCGAACGGGGCGACGCCCGGGCCGTTGACCACGAACGGGTGGCTGCGGCGCGTCGGCGGGATCGCCCGGCTCTGGACCGGCAGCAGCGGGACGTGCGCCGCGTCGAGCGCGCCGACCACGCGCCGGGCCGCCTCCCCCACCCCGAGCTCCGACTGGAAGTAGCCCGCCAGGTTGACCCCGACCCGCGGCCCCGCCGGCGCGGCGGGCAGCTCGTCGAGCCGGTCGGCGGGCAGCAGCCAGCCCGGGATCGGGAGCTCCGCCGCGCCGTGCACCACCGCCCAGCCGAGGAAGCCGGCCCGGTCGCCGTCGTCGCGGAGGTCGGGGTAGGGCACGTGGAGATCCGGCCGGCTGAGCCAGACGTCGAAGAGGTAGCGCGACACCCCGCCGGCCGCGGGGTCGGGCGACGGCTCGTCCAGGCGGCGGCGGAACGCGACGAGCCCCTCCTCGCCGACGGGCGAGGCGGAGAGCACCCCGTCGCGGGCGCCCTCGGCGAAGAGGCGGTGCAGGCGAGCGTCGAACGGCGTCCCGTCGGCGAGCGCGAGCGGCTCGGGCTCCACCGGCCCCAGCGCGAGCTCCGCCGCGGCGACCCGTCCGCGGTGCGCCAGCCCGGCGGCGGCCAGCGCCGGGCCCTCGCCGTCGAGGCGGGCCCAGACCACGGGCGCACCGCCGGGCAGCTCGAGCCGTCCGGCGACCTCGCGGACCCCGCGGGCCTCCGCGTTCCAGGGAGCCACCGCCCAGGCGTCGTCGTGCACGAGCCGCACCGCCGCGCGCGCCGCGGCCGACGCGATGAGCCGCTCGGCGTCGAAGGCGGCGACCTGCTCGTCCCACCCGTCGAGCACCGCCTCGCCACCCGGCCCGGCCAGCGCCACGGCGCCGTCGTCGACCACGCCGCGCTCCTCCGCGCCCGTGGCCACCACGACGACGCCGTCGACCGCGGGCAGCGCGACCGGCGCGAGCACCTCGCACCCCGGGGCGAGGAAGAGCGCCGGGGCGCCCGCGCGGCGCAGCGCGGCGGGGAGCAGTGCGCGCGCGAGCGCGTCGCTCGCGAGGCCGGCCCGGAGCAGCTCGAAGCGCTCCGGCGCGAGCTCCCGCCCCGTGAGCAGCTCGACGCCCGGCTCATGCAGGTCGGGCGCCGTGGCCGCATCGGCGAGGACCACCAGCACCCGCTGCCCGGGATGGTGCGCCAGGAACGAGCGCGCCAGCACCAGCGCCTCGGCGGCACGCCCGCGCTCGCAGGTGGTGACGAGGCTCAGCACCTCGGGGACCCTAGTGGGCGCTCCTCACCGCGCCGCCGTCGGCCGCGGAGCACCAGGACGCCGCCCGCCGACGCTCGCCCGGCCGCCGCGGGCGGCCGGGGAGCGCTCGCACACGACCCGAGTCTAGGATCGCCGGGTGACCGACACCGCGCACGCCAAGGAGTACTTCGACGCCGTCGCCGAGCTCGCCCGCACGGTGGACCCCGCGCAGATCGACGCGATGGTCGCCGGGTTGATCGCGCTGCGTGAACGGCGTGGCCGCCTGTTCATCCTCGGCGTCGGCGGGGGCGCCGGCCACGCCGGCCACGCGGTCAACGACTTCCGCAAGCTCGCGCACATCGAGAGCTACGCGCCGACGGACAACGTCTCCGAGCTCACCGCGCGGGTCAACGACGACGGGTGGGACACCTCCTACGTCAACTGGCTGGAGATCTCCCGGCTGAGCGCCCAGGACGCCCTCCTCGTCTTCTCGGTCGGCGGCGGCTCGCGCGAGCACGGCATCTCCGTCAACCTCGTCAACGCCCTGGAGCGGGCCAGCGGCCTGGGAACGCCGATCTACGGCATCGTCAGCGCGCCCGGCGGGACCCTGGGTCAGCTCGCGGACGTGGCCGTCCTGATCGACGCCCCGCCCGCGCTGAAGACGCCGCTGGTGGAGTCCTTCCAGGCGATCGTCTGGCACGCGCTCGTCTCCCATCCCGAGCTCGCCGCGCAGCCGGGCACCTGGGAGGCCATCGCTGCCCGCTGACGCCGGGGGCACTACGGTCCCCGGCGTGAAGGTCACCGTCTTCGGCCTCTGGCACCTCGGATGCGTCACCGCGGCCTGCCTGGCCTCCGCGGCCCACCGCGTGATCGGCCTGGACGAGGATCCGGAGCTCGTCGCGGCGCTGCGCGAGGGCCGGGCGCCGCTCCACGAGCCCGGTCTCGACGACCTGATCGGCGCCGGCCTCACCTCGGGGCGTCTCTCCTTCACGGACGACCCCGCCGCGGCGCTGGCCGACGCCGAGGTCGTCTGGCTGACCATCGACACCCCGGTCGACGACGACGACAACGCCGACACCGGATCCGTGCGATGCCGGGTCGAGGCGCTGCGCGGCCTGGTCCCCGAGAACGCGATCCTGCTCGTCTCCTCGCAGCTGCCCACGGGCTCGACCCGTGCGCTCGCGACCACCCTCGGCGTGCGCGGCGCCTCCTCGCCGGAGAACCTCCGCCTCGGCAAGGCCATCGACGCGTTCCTCCACCCGGAGCGCGTCGTGGTCGGCGTCGACCACGATCACGACCGCGAGCGACTGAGCACGCTGCTCGCGCCGTTCGGCGATCGGATCGAGTGGATGTCGATCGAGAGCGCGGAGATGACCAAGCACGCGCTCAACGGCTTCCTGGCGACGTCGGTCACCTTCGCCAACGAGCTCGCGCGGCTCTGCGAACGCGTCGGCGCCGACGCCAAGGAGGTGGAGCGCGGCCTCAAGAGCGAAGGGCGGATCGGGCCGAAGGCCTACCTCGCGCCGGGTGCGGCCTTCGCGGGTGGCACGCTCGCCCGGGACGTCAGGTACCTGCAGGCCTTCGGGCGCGAGCACGAGGTCGAGACGCCGTTCTTCGACGGGCTGCTGATGAGCAACGAGGCGCACAAGGAGTGGATCCGCGACCACATCGCCCGGGCGGTCGACGGCCTCGAGGCCCCGGTGGTCGCCGTGCTCGGCCTGACGTACAAGCCCGGGACGAGCACCCTGCGGCGCTCGCTGGCGATGGAGCTGTGCGCCTGGCTCGGCGAGCGGGGCATCGCGGTCCAGGCGCACGATCCCGAGGTGTCCGAGCTCGGCGTCGATCCCCCGGCCACGACCACGCTCGCGCCCGACGCCCGCGCGGCCCTCGCCGGCGCCGACGTCGCCGTGGTGGCCACCGAGTGGCCCGTCTTCCGCGAGCTCGCGGCCGCGGACTTCACCGACACGATGCGCCACGCGCACGTGATCGACCAGAACTGGTTCCTGGCGGACGTGCTCGCCGGGCATCCGGGGACCACCTATGCCGCCACGGGACGCGGGAGGGCCTGATGGCGGGAGAGCTCAGCGGTCGCTCAGCGATCATCACCGGCGCCAACCGCGGCCTCGGGCTCGCGATCGCCGAGCGCTTCGTCGACGCGGGCGCGAGCGTGCTCATCACCGCCCGCGACGAGCACCGGCTCGAGGCGGCGGGCGCGGAGCTGCGGCGGCACGCGTCGGGCGCGCAGCAAGTCCTCGCGATGCGGGCCGACGTGTCCGTCGCCGCCGACTGCGATGCGGTGGTCGCCGCGGCGCTCTCCGCGTTCGGCGGCCTCACCGCGCTGGTCAACAACGCCGGGGTCTACGGGCCCAAGGGCGCGATCGAGGACGTCGACTGGGACGAGTGGGTCGCGGCGATCCAGATCAACCTGTTCGGCAGCGTCCTCATGTCGCGCGCCGCGATCCCGGCGCTGCGCGAGGCGGGCTACGGGAAGATCGTCAACCTCTCGGGCGGAGGCGCGACCGCACCCCTGCCCCGGCTGAGCGCCTACGCCGCCTCCAAGGCCGCCGTCGTCCGCCTCACCGAGACGCTCGCGCACGAGCTCCTCGACGCACGGGTCGACGTCAACGCGATCGCCCCCGGCGCGCTGAACACCCGCCTGCTCGACGAGGTGCTCGACGCGGGCCCGGCCAGGGTCGGCGAGGAGTTCTACGCCAAGGCGCTCCAGCAGCGCGACTCCGGCGGCGCCCCGCTCGAGAAGGGCGCCGCGCTAGCGGTGTGGCTCGCCTCGGCGGCCTCGGACGGCATCTCGGGCCGACTGCTCAGCGCGCTGTGGGACGACTACGCGGCGCTGCCCCCCCAGCGCGACGCGCTCGCCGCGAGCGACATCTACACCCTGCGCCGCATCGTGCCGGAGGACCGCGCAGGCTCCTAGTGGAGCTCCGCGGCGCTCTCGGCCTCGACGGCCGCGTCCGTGTCTCCGTGGAAGACGAACGCCCGCAGCGCGACGAAACTCAGCAGCGGCGTGAGCAGCGCCGCGGCGACGTACACCACGCGGTCGGAGACGCCGAGCGGACCGGGCAACGCGGTCGTCGCCAGGACGATGGAGCCGTACTGGGCGCCCGCGACGGCGAGGTAGCGCAGGAACTGGACGCCCAGGCGGGTGGCGAACCGCTCGGCGTGGGCGAAGACGAACAGGCGCTGCAGGACGTAGTTCAGCAGCAGCGAGGCGACGTAGGCGATCGGGATCGCCGCCTGCAGCGTCACGCCCAGCGGACCCGCCAGCAGCAACCCCGCCCCGACGTGGAACACGGCCACCACGCCCCCGTTGAGCACGAAGCGCAGCGCCTGGTGGTGGGGAGCCGAGGAGCGCCGCAGCGCGGCCACGCGGGCGGCGGGCGTCGACGGGGGATCCGAGGTCGCCGGCACGGTGGCAAGGGTAGGACCGTCGTAGGATCGACCCCCGATGGGTGTGCGCGCAGCGTTCCTGGATCGCGACGGCGTCCTCAACGAGCTCGTGCCCGACGCGATCACCGGCCGGCCCGAGTCCCCGCTGCGCGTGGGCGACGTCGCGCTGGCGCCGGGCGCGGCGGCGGGAGCGCGCGCCCTGCTCGCCGCGGACTTCCTCCTGGTCGGCGTCACGAACCAGCCCGCCGTGGCGAAGGCGACCGCGACGCTCGAGGAGCTCGACGCCGTCCAGGCGCGCGTGCTCGGCCTGCTCGCCGCCGAGGGCGTCGCCTTCGCCGCCTTCGAGCGCTGCCTGCACCACCCCGACGCCGTCGTCGAGGCGCTGCGCGGGCCGTGCGCCTGCCGCAAGCCCGAGCCCGGGATGCTCCTGGACGCGGCGGCTCGCCTGGGACTCGACCTCACGCGGTCGTGGATGGTCGGCGACACCGACGCGGACGTCGCCGCCGGGGCCGCCGCCGGCTGCCGCACCGCCCTCGTCGGGCATCCGGGGAGCGCGCACAAGCGCTCGGGCGCCGCCCGACCCGACGTACGCGGCCGCGACCTGCGCTCGGTCGTCGCACTGGTGCTCGCGCAAGGCGACTGACTATGGTCCGCCTCGTGCTCGACCAGATCTCGACCAAGATCTTCGCCGACGGCGCCGACCTGAAGGCGATCCTCGCGCTCGCCGAGGACCCGCGCGTCGCCGGCTACACGACCAACCCGACGCTCATGTGGAAGGCCGGCCTCACCGACTACGAGGACTTCGCCCACGCGCTGCTGGAGCACATCACGGCGCAGCCCATCTCCTTCGAGGTCTTCGCCGACGACGAGGCGGAGATCCGTCGCCAGGCGCGCCTGATCGCGGGCTGGGGCGAGAACGTCTACGTGAAGATCCCGGTCACCACCACCGACGGCACGCCGATGGCCCCGCTGGTCCGGGAGCTCTCCTCCGACGGCGTGCAGGTGAACGTCACCGCGATGTTCACGCTCGAGCAGGTCCACGCCTTGACCGACGCGGTGGCCGACGGCGCGCCGTCCTACCTGTCGGTGTTCGCCGGGCGCATCGCCGACGCGGGCGTCGATCCCGTGCCGATCATGCGCGAGGCGGTCGAGATCATGACGGCGGCGCCGCGGTCCGAGCTCATCTGGGCCTCGCCGCGCGAGGTGCTCAACGTCGTGCAGGCCAACGACGTCGGCTGCCACATCATCACGATCACGCACGACCTGCTGAAGAAGCTCCCGGGCCTCGGCAAGGACCTCGACCAGTTCTCACTCGAGACGGTGCGCATGTTCCACACCGACGCGACGACCGCCGGCTTCAAGCTCTGATGCACCGCGCCTGCGTCACGGGCGGCGCCGGGTTCATCGGCTCCACGCTCGCCGACCGCCTGGCCGCCGACGGCGTCGAGGTCACCGTCCTGGATGACTTCCGCACCGGCCGGCGCGACTTCGTCGAGGGCCTGCTGGAGCAGCCCGGCACGCGCCTGGTCGAGGGCGACGTGCTCGACGTCGACGCGGTCGCCGACGCCGTCAGCGGCTGCGACTGGGTCTTCCACCTGCAGGCCAACGCGGACGTCCGCTTCGGCCTCGAGCACCCGCGGCGCGACCTCGAGCAGAACACGATCGCGACCTCGAACGTCCTCGAGGCGATGCGCGCCGAGGGCGTCTCCCACGTCGGCTTCTCCTCGACCGGCTCGGTGTACGGCGAGCCCGAGGTGTTCCCCACCCCCGAGGACGCGCCGTTCCCGGTGCAGACCTCGCTCTACGGCGCCTCCAAGCTCGCCTGCGAGGGGCTGCTCCAGGCGTACGCGCACGGCTACGCCTTCACGAGCGTCGTGTTCCGCTTCGTCTCGATCCTCGGGGAGCGCTACACGCACGGCCACGTCTACGACTTCTACGCCGCGCTGCAGGGCGACCCGAGCCGGCTGCGCGTGCTCGGCGACGGCCGGCAGGAGAAGTCCTACCTCTACGTCCAGGACTGCGTGTCGGCGATCCTCGCCGCCGCGGCCGCCCACGAGGGCACGCCGGGCGCGTGGGTCTACAACCTGGGAACCGACGAGACCGTCGTCGTCGACGACTCGGTCGCGACCATCGTCGCCCACCTCGGGCTCACCCCGGAGGTCGAGCACACGGGCGGCACGCGGGGCTGGGCCGGCGACAGCCCGCTGATCCACCTGGACTGCTCGCGCATCCGCGGGCTCGGCTGGGCGCCGACGCTCTCGATCAAGGAGGCGATCGGGCGCACCCTCAGCTGGTTCGAGTCCCATCCCGAGGTCTTCGAGGAAGAGGAGCAGCACGCATGAGCGTCGTCTTCAGCCAGGCACCGCTGCGGCTCTCGCTGGGCGGCGGCGGCACCGACCTGCCCTCCTACTACGAGGAGCACGGCGGCTTCCTGGTGAGCGGGGCGATCGACAAGTACGTCTACATGCTCACCCACACCATCTTCCAGAAGCGCTACCGCCTGAAGTACTCGCGCTCGGAGGAGGTCGACACGATCGCCGAGATCGAGCACCCCATCCTCCGCGAGGCGCTGAGCGCGCACTGGAAGGGCGCGCCGCTCGAGATCGCCACGGTGGCCGACGTGCCCGCCGGGACCGGCATGGGCTCCTCCGGCGCCTTCACCGTCTGCCTGCTCAAGGCGCTCGCCTTCGCCCGCCGCGAGGCGATCACCCCGGCCTCGCTGGCCGAGGCGGCGGCGCACATCGAGATCGACGTGCTGGGGGAGCCCGTCGGCAAGCAGGACCAGTACGTCGCCGCCCACGGCGGCATCTGCGCCTACGACTTCCATCCCGGCGGCGCGGTGGACGTGACCCCGCTGGCGCTGAGCGCGGACACGCTGCGGAAGCTGCGCGAGCACCTGCTGCTCTTCTACACGGGCGAGTCGCGCAGCGCGTCGACCGTGCTCTCCGACCAGAAGAAGCGCTCCGAGGGCGGCGACGCCGAGATGCTCGAGAACCTCCACGCGACCAAGGAGATGGGCTACCGCAGCCGCGACCTCCTCGTCGCGGGCGACCTCGAGAGCTACGCCGAGCTCATGCACGAGCACTGGGAGAACAAGCGCAGGCGCTCCCCGGGCATGGCCAACGAGCACATCGACGACCTCTACACGCTCGCCCGCCGCTCCGGCGCCCTGGGCGGCAAGCTCGTCGGCGCGGGCGGCGGCGGCTTCCTCGTGGTCTACGCGCAGCGCCCCGTCGACACGCGGGAGGCGATGAGCGCGGCGGGCGCCCAGGAGCTGGTCTTCGACTTCGAGTTCAACGGCGCGGTGGGGACCCAGTACGCGTGAGCGGGCGCCGGCCGCTCAGCGTCGGCATCGTCGGCGCCGGCCTCATCGGCCGCAAGCGGGCCGGCGCCCTCGGGCCCCAGGACCGCGTCGCGGGGGTCTTCGACGTCGCTCCCGAGCGCGCGGCGGCCCTGGCCGCCGACCACGACGCCGTCGCGTGCGCCTCGCTCGAGGAGCTGCTCGCGCTCTCGCCCGACGTCGTCGTGGTGGCGGTCACCCACGACCAGCTCGCGCCGACCGTCCAGCGTGCGCTGGAGGGCGGCGCGCACGTGCTGGTGGAGAAGCCCGCCGCGATCAGCGCCGCGCAGGTGGAGCGCTCGCAGGCGGTCGCGCGGACGGCCGGCCGCCGCGTCAAGGTCGGCTTCAACCACCGCTTCCACCCGGGCCTGGCCCGCGCGGCCGCCGAGATCCACTCGGGCGAGCACGGCGAGCTCATGCACCTGCGGGGACGCTACGGCCACGGCGGGCGGCCCGGCTACGACCGCGAGTGGCGCGCCGATCCCCGGCGCTCCGGTGGCGGGGAGCTCGTGGACCAGGGGATGCACCTGCTCGACCTCACCCACTGGCTCGCCGGGCCGCTGCCGCTCCACTCGGCGCTGCTGCGCACCCAGTTCTGGGACATGCCGGTCGAGGACAACGCGGCGCTCGTGCTCGGGGACGGCGCCAGCCGCGACGGGACATGGGCGATGCTCCACGTCACCTGGACGGAGTGGAAGAACACGTTCTCCCTCGAGGCCTACTGCCGCACCGCGAAGCTCCAGGTCGACGGGCTGGTGCGCTCCTACGGTCCCCAGACGCTGAAGATCTTCCGCATGTCGCCCGAGCTCGGCCCGCCCGAGCTCGAGGAGATCGCCTATCCCCCCGAGGACTCCTCGTGGACGCGGGAGTGGGAGCACTTCGCCGCCGCGCTCGACGCCGGGGACGACCGCCCGCTCCTCGGCGACCTCGACGGCGCGCACTACGCCTGGACGCAGATCGAGGCGGCCTACGCCCAGTCGGCGCCGTTCGCCGCGGTGCGCGAGGGCGTGGGCACGTGAGCCCGTCCGCGCTGCGCCCTCCTCCCGGGGGCGGCGCGCTGCCCGCCTGGAGCGTGCAGGGGTGGGGCCCGGCCGGCCGGCCGTACCTCTCCTACACCTCTATCCCCGAGGACGACGTGAACTGGTCGACCGAGCTGGAGGAGCTGCACGAGGAGAGCAGCCGCGACCACTTCATCGACGTCTGGACCCGCCTGGCGCTGCTCGAGCGGCTGCCTGCGTCGGTGGGGGTCGTCGCCGACCTCGGCTGCTCGACGGGCTACCTGCTCGAGGACCTGCGGGCCAAGCTCCCCGACGCGACGCTCTACGGCGTCGACCTCGTCGCCGCCGGGCTGGGCAAGGCCCACGCCAACGCGCCGTCGGCGGTGCTGCTCCAGGCCGACGTCTGCGAGCTCCCCTTCGAGGACGCGAGCCTCGACGCCATCGTCAGCGCGAACCTGCTGGAGCACGTCCCCGACGACGAGCAGGCGCTGCGCGAGATGCGCCGGACGCTGCGGCCCGGGGGCGGCGGCGCCATCATCGTCCCCGCGGGGCCGGGCACCTACGACTACTACGACCGCTTCCTGGGGCACGAGCGCCGCTACGACCGCGGCGAGCTCGCCGGAAAGGCCTGTGCCGCCGGCCTCCAGGTCACCGAGGACGCCCACATCGGCTCGCTCCTCTTCCCCCCCTTCTGGCTGGTCAAGCAGCGCAACCGCCGCAGGTACGGCCACCTGGCCGGCGAGGCGCTGCACGCGCAGGTCGCGCGCGACATCGCGCGGACCCAGAGCTCGAGTGCCGGGGCCGCCCTGTGCCGCGCCGAGCGCCAGCTGCTGGCGCACGGGGTGCGCCTGCCGTTCGGGATCCGCAGCCTCGTCGTCGTCCGGCGCCCGGAGGGCACGACGTGACCCTGGCCGAGAACGGGTTGAGCGTCGTCGTCCCGGCCTACAACGAGGAGGAGAACGTCGGCCGGGTGCACGAGCGTCTCTCCGCCGTCCTGGACGCCATCGGCCTGCCCTGGGAGCTCATCTTCGCGGTCGATCCGTGCACGGACCGCACCGAGCAGCGCATCGCCGAGCTCAACGCCCGCGACCCCCGCGTCAAGATGCTGCGCTTCTCCCGCCGCTTCGGGCAGCCCATGGCGACCATCGCGGGGCTGGAGGCGGCCTCCGGCGCCGCCGTCGTCGTCATCGACTGCGATCTGCAGGACCCGCCCGAGCTGATCCCCGACCTCGTGGCGGAGTGGCACGACGGGTACGACGTCGTCTACGCGCAGCGGCGGACGCGCGAGGGGGAGACGCTCGTCAAGCGCGCGGTCTCCGTGGTCGGCTACCGGATCATCAACCGGATCGCGGAGGTCGCCATCCCGCCCAACACCGGCGACTTCCGCCTCATGAGCCGGCGGGTCGTCGACCACGTCGTCGCCCTCGGCGAGCACCACGGCTTCCTGCGCGGCCTGGTCGGCATCGTCGGCTTCCCGCAGACCGCGGTGCGCTACGACCGGGACGCCCGCGCCGGGGGCGAGTCGAAGTACAACCCGCTGCTCGGCTCGCTCGTGATCGGCGTCAACGGGATCGTCGGCTTCTCGCGCTATCCGCTGCACCTCATCTCGCTGGGCGGGATCTTCTTCGGCGGCACCGCGTTCCTGCTCGCGCTGGTCTACGCCGTCCTCAAGATCGCCGGGACGAACTTCCCCATCGGGAACCCGACCATCGTCATCGTCGTCGCGTTCTTCTCCTCCATCCAGCTGCTGAGCCTCGGCGTCATGGGCGAGTACGTCGGACGCATCTACGACGAGGTGCGCCAGCGCCCGAAGTACATCGTCGAGACCCGTGTGGGCTGGGACGACTGAGGATGGCCCTGCCGCCGGTCTGCCTCCTGGCCGGCGGCCTCGGCACCCGGCTCGGCGAGCACGTCAAGGCCGTCCCCAAGCCGCTCGTGGAGGTGGCGGGCGAGCCCTTCCTCCTGCACCAGCTGCGCCTGCTGGCCGCCAGCGGGGCGACGCGGGTGGTCCTGTGCGTCGGCTACCTCGGGGAGCTCATCGAGCGGAGGATCGGGCCGGAGCGCTTCGGCATCCCGATCGCCTACCGCTACGACGGCCCCGAGCTCGAGGGCACCCTGGGCGCGATCCGCGGCGCGCGCGACCTCCTCGGGGAGCGGTTCCTCGTGCTCTACGGCGACACGTACCTGCGGATCGCCTACGACGACGTCGCCGAGCGGTGGGCGCGCAGCGGCCTGTCGGCCCTGATGACCGTCCTGCGCAACGATGGCCGCTGGGACGTCTCCAACGCCGAGCTGGCGGGCGACCGGGTGGTCGCCTACGACAAGGCGGCGCCGACGCCGGAGATGGCCTGGATCGACTACGGCCTGGGCGGACTGACGGCGACCGTGCTCGACTCGGCCGGCCCCGACGAGCGCGAGCTCGCGACGCTCTACCGCGACCTCGCCCTCCGCGGCGAGCTCTTCGGGTACGAGGCGACGGAGCGCTTCTACGAGATCGGCACGCCGGCGGCGCTCGCGGAGGCCGACGCGTTCCTGCGCACGGTGGGGGCCTGAGGTGGCCTCTGCGCGCAGCACGAGAGCGGTGGTGGCGGCCGGACGCGGCCGCCGGGACCTGCGGCGGCTGGCGCCGGGCCTCGCCGGGGCGCTCGTGGTCCTGACGATCTTCTCGCCGGCGCTCTTCACCCACCGGGGCTTCGGGGTCGACTTCTCCAACCACCTCTACCTCGTCGGCTACCAGGGGCGCTCATGGGCGACGCAGGGGCATCCGTCCCTGTTCCTCCACGACGGGACGACCTTCGTCTTCGAGCCGTTCTTCGCGTTCTACGGCGGGACGCTCTACGGCGCGGTGGGGTTCGTGGCGTGGGTCACGGGGAGCGCCGGCTTCGCCTACCTGGCGAGCATCCTCGCCGGGCTCGCCGGGTCCTACGTCGGCTTCGTGTGGCTCGCGCGGCAGCTCGGCGTCCGCGGCGGGCTCGCGCACGCGCCGGCCGTCGTCTTCGTCACGAGCGCCTACTACCTGACCGACCTGTACGCGCGCGGCGCCTGGCCGGAGTTCATGGCGCTGTCGGCGATGCCGCTCCTCTGTGCGGCGGCGGTGGAGCTCCTGCGGCCGGTCCCGGTGCGCCGCCGCGCCGTCCTCGCGCTGATCCTCGGGACGGTGATCTTCACCGGCAGTCACAACATCACGCTGCTGTGGGGGACGCTCTTCCTCGGCCTGGTCGCGGCGGTGGTGCTCGTCGCGCTCCCGCGCGGTGCGCGCCCCGGGCTGCGCCGCGTCGCCCTGGTCGCCGGGATCGGTGGCGTGGGACTCGGGATCAACGCCTGGTTCCTCGTCTACGACCTGCTCAGCTCCGGGACGACGAGGATCTCCGAGACCTCTGCCGACCACCTCGACTACGCGACGCTGGCCGGGCTCCAGTCCGTGCGGAGCCTCCTCTCGCCGATCCGGGACAGCGTCGTCGACGCGAGCACGCCCGCGCTGGACGTGAACGCACCCGTCCTGCTCCTGGTGTGGGCGCTCGTGGTGGGCCTCGCCCTCCTCGTCCTGCGCGCGACCCGGAGCCACACGCGCTGGTGGTGGATCGCCGTCGCGCTCCTCGTGGCGTTCTTCGGGCTCCTGCGGTCGGAGTGGGCGTGGAGGCACCTGGGCCCTCCGTTCTCGCTGATCCAGTTCGTGTACCGGCTCAACGGCTACGCGGTGATGGTCGCCGCCTGCTTCGTGCTCGCAACCCTCGTCCTGCTGGAGCGCGCGTCGGCGACGCGGTGGCGGCGACCCGCGCACGCAGCGCTGGTGCTCGTGCTCGTCGTCTCCGTCGTGCAGGCCGGCGTCCAGGTCTGGGATCCGGCGATCAACACGAAGGG
>CAXSFZ010000038.1:31154-34798 GCA_964236905.1 uncultured Solirubrobacteraceae bacterium
TCCAGGACCGCCGGGATGTCCGGGCGAGTGCCGCCCGTGCCCTGCCGAAGACGTGGTACGACGGGCTCTCCTACGGGGACTCGACCCGTGCCGTCGTGGCGGTGCCACCGGATCGCGCGGTGACCGTTGGCGCCTCCGTCGAGCCGGGGGCCTCCGCGGTGACGCAGGCCGTGCGCCTCCCGCCCGGCGTCGGTCCGGTGGCGACGAACATCGCCGGCGGCCCGGGGCTGGTGCAGATCGAGGGGATGACGCCGGTCGGGCGCCTGCCCGACGGGCGGCTCGCGGTGCAGGGGGCGTCGAGCAGCCGTCCCCGGATCGTCACGGTGAGGCGCACCGGCGGGCCGAAGGGCCGCCTGGCCTCGCTGCTGAGCCTCCTCTCGCTCCTCGTCGCGGTGGGGCTGGCCGCGACGGCGCGGCGGTGGGGCCGCCGGTTCGACCGTGGCCCCGCCCCCGCCGCCGGCTGATCATCGGCGCGCGCGTCAGCACGGCGCCGAGCTCGCACCGACCTTCTCGAGGAGCGCCTCCTGGGTGACCGGGGCCGCGCGCTCGTCGGCGGTCTCCTGGTCGAACGGACCGTTCGCCGGTGGCGCGGGCGCCGGACTGATCCCGGCCAGCGCGACCGTGCCGACCCGCAACGCCCCCGAGCCCACCGCCGGGAGGCAGAGCTCGACCCGCCCGCCCGGCAGTCGGCGGATCCTCACCGCGCGCTGCTGCTGCCTCTGGGGGACGACGCCCGGCGGCGCGGCGACCACCGCCCGGACGTACGCGGCGGCCGGAGAACGCGCCGCCACCCAGAAGGTGAGCGGCCCCTGGTACTGGTTGGCGTTCTGGAGCCACGCGGCACCGCTGGGATCGCGCTCGTAGGTGTTCACCCCGATGCCGCGGGCCACCACCACGTCGAACGGACCGCGCCGCCGCTCGAGCTTCATGGTGGCCGTTCGCGCCACCAGCTCGCGGCCCGAGTCGAGCCCGCCCAGCCGGCTGAGCACGTACTCGTAGTCGACGGTGTACGCGGGATGCCCGACCGGTCGCGTGCGCAGGTACGTCAGGCCGCCATAGTCGTCGTAGACGGGGATCATCGAGATGCGGTGCGGCGTCGCCTCCTGCGCGGCGTCGTAGACCACCGGCGTGTCGCTGTAGGCCCACTTCGGCGTCGCGGCGAACCCCTCGAGCTGCAGCGTCCCGTCGACGTGCCGGGAGATCTGGGTCGTCATCGATCCGAGGTCCTTCGCCGGCATGTAGGCGCCGCGCTCCGCGCGCTGCTCGAGGCGCAGGACGCTGCCCGCCGCGAGCAGCGTCGCGACGGCTCCGAGACCGGTGGCGAGCTGCCGCGTCCCGGCGCCGGTGAGGAGGCTCAGCCCGCCGACGATGCTGACCGCGGCGAACGGTGCGGCGATCAGCATGGTGCGATCGACGCAGTAGGTGCAGCCGGTGGAGACGTTGAGGTAGGCCGACTGCGCGATCGCCGCGACGACGACGAGCGCGACCGCCCGCAGCGCGGGCCGCCGGACGGCTCCGAACCCGGCCACGGCGACGAGCGCGAGCGGGATGAGCACGCCGACGACGGCGAACGCCACGCCGCGCGGCGCGGAGTAGGCGAAGCTGTAGAACTCCCGCGTCTGCGTGAGCCACCCGAGGATGGTCTTGGGCACCACGTTGTAGGAGGGCAGGCTGCCCTGGGAGTCGTTGACCTGACGCGCGAACTTCGCGTTGGCCACCGTCCAGAAGATCGCCCGGGGCGACAACGCCAGGGCGAGGACCGCCGCGAGCAGCAACCGCGGCCCGGCGACGCGCACCGCGCGAGCGGCGCCGCCTCCCGCCCGCCGGTGGCGAAGGCCCCTGGCGGCCAACGCGAGCACGAGCGCGGTCAGGACGACGGGCGCGGCCTCGGGATAGCACGTCTGCACGCCCGCGCCGAGGAGGCCGGCGAGCGCGCAGGCCGCCACCGACCCCTCGAACGCCGCCACGGCGACGACGAGCAGCGCCGGAGTCAACGCAGTGGCCGAGAGCAGTCCTGCGCTCCCGTCGAGGTATCCCTGGAAGATCGGTGCGCCGGCTCCCGCACCCCCGGCGACGACCGCGAGCCACGCGGGCGCCGAACGGACGAGGGTGCGAAACAGCGCGTAGCAGCCGAGCGCGGTCATGAGCGCCAGCAGCGCCATGTAGGGGGTGACGAGCTCCCACGCCCTCCAGCCCGTGGGGCTGACGAGCGACGACGGGAGCGTCATCGAGCCGAGATGCTGGAACTTGAAGGCGTCGCAGAACTTCGCGGACAGGTTCCAGGCAGGGCCGGCCGTCGTCTCGTCGCTCGCGAGGCCGAACGCACCGTTGATGCTGTTGCCGAGCGGCTCGTCGTTCCGGTTGACCTCGAAGCCCCGGACGCAGGCCAGGTAGCCCGGCGCGTCGGGAACGTCGTAGGCGATCGGACCCGTCGAGAACCGCTGGTCGAGCGGAGCGTCGTAGACGAGCAGCACGCCGAGGACGAGCACCGCGATCTGCACCAGCTCGCGCAGCCGCGGCGCGCCCGCCCGGGCGCCGGCCCCGCGCCGCAGGCGGAGCACCGCGACGGCGACCGAGATCATCGCCGCAGGCAGCACCGCGAACCAGAAGGCGTACCGCAGGGGGACGACGTAGTTGACCGTCACGAGGAGCGAGACGCAGGCGGCCAGCCCGAGCGCGGGGACCAGGGCAAGCCGTGCGGCAGCCGGCAGCGTGCGCGGGAGGAACGCTGCCGGCCCGACGCCGACCGCGATGAGGAGCAGGAGCATCGAGAGCTCCTTGACGAGCAGATCTTTGAGCACGTGGCCGCACGCTACCTGGGCGTCCCGCCGCGCCGACGGCAGCGTTAGGGTGCCCCTGTGCCGCAGGCGCCCGCCGACTTCGAGGCCTTAGCGTACCCCGACCGCCTGAACCTCGGGTGCGGGTGGGACCTCCGCGCGGGCTACCTGAACGTCGACCTGCACGACTTCCACGGCCCCGACCTCGTCGCGGACGTCACGGACCTCGCGATGCTCCCGGACGGGCGCTACGTCGAGATCCTCGCCCAGGACGTCCTCGAGCACTTGCCGCGCACGGCGACGCTGGCGACGCTCTGCAAGTGGAACCGCCTGCTGGCGCCGGGGGGCACGCTCGTCCTCCGGATCCCCAGCCTCCTGGACCTCGCCACCCTGTTCGCCGATCCCGGCCACCAGGCCCCCGAGCAGCAGGAGTGGCTGATGCAGTGCCTCTTCGGCACGCAGGCCTACACCGGGGACGTGCACCTCACCTCGTTCACGCGGCCGCTGCTCGCGCATCACCTCGAGCAGGCCGGGTTCGGCGTGCGAACGTGGGAGCTGCGCGACCAGTGGCTCTTCGAGCTCGAGGTCGAGAAGACGGGCGCACCGCGGCTCGACTCCACGCTCGTCGAGCACGAGGACCTGCTGCGCCAGGTCGGCGACCAGGCGCGATTCCTCGACGAGGCGTACCAGCGGGTCCTCGGGCGCGAGCCCGACCCGGTCGGGCAGGAGTTCTTCCTGGCGCGGCTCCGCGCCGGGGACCTCACGACGCGGCAAGTCCTCGAGACGCTCCTCGCCTCGCCCGAGCGCCTCGGCGCCGGCTAGTTGTAGTTCGTGAGCACGTTGTTGAGGTAGTTCATCCGGGCCTCC
>CAXSFZ010000039.1:0-26105 GCA_964236905.1 uncultured Solirubrobacteraceae bacterium
TCCGGGGTCGCGGGGGCCGGTGTGGCTGTGGGGTGGCCGGTTCGGCCCTTTCGCCCCGCCGCGGCGGCTCGCGTTCCGGGGTCGCGGGGGCCGGTGCGGCTGTGGGCTGGCCGGTTCGGCCCTTTCGCCCCGCCGCTCGCCCGCCGCTCGCTCCGGCGCCGGCTCGCCGCCGCGGCGGCGGCCCGCTCCGGCGCCCGCTCGTCCCGGCGCCCGCTCGTCCCTGCGCCCGCCCGCCCCGGCGCCCCGCCGCCCGCGCCCGGCCGGAGCGCGGCCGGTCGCTTGTCACACTGGCCCGGCCCATGGCCCGCCGTCCCGTCGACCCGAACCAGTCGTTCCCCGCCCTCGAGGAGGAGGTGCTCGCCCGCTGGCGCGAGCGGGACGTCTTCGCCACCTCGGTGCGCCGGCGGGAGGGCGCGGAGGAGTTCGTCTTCTACGAGGGCCCGCCGACCGCGAACGGCAGGCCGGGCTCCCACCACGTCCTCGCGCGCGTCTTCAAGGACATCTTCCCGCGCTACAAGACGATGCGCGGCTACCACGTGGCCCGCAAGGGCGGCTGGGACACCCACGGCCTCCCCGTGGAGATCCAGGTGGAGCGGGAGCTCGGGCTCAAGAGCAAGACCGAGATCGAGGCCTACGGGATCGAGGCGTTCAACCGGCGCTGCCGCGAGTCCGTCTTCACCTACCTGGAGGACTGGAACGCGCTGACCGAGCGCATCGGCTTCTGGCTCGACCTCGACGACGCCTACCGCACGCTCGACCCGGGCTACGTCGAGTCGGTCTGGTGGGCGCTCAAGCGGATCTGGGAGAAGGACCTGATCTACGAGGGCCACAAGGTCGTGCCGTACTGCCCGCGCTGCGGCACGGCGCTCGCCAGCCACGAGGTCGCCCAGGGCTACCGCGACGTGACGGACACGAGCGTCTACGTCCGCCTGCCGGTGAGCGCGGACGGCGGCCCGCTGCAGGCCGGCGACGAGCTGCTGATCTGGACCACCCTGCCCTGGACGGTCCTGCCGAACGCCCTGGTCGCGGTCAACCCCGAGCTCACCTACGTGCGTGCGAGCGCCCCCGGCGAGCCGGCGCCCGTGGTCCTGGCCGAGGGGCTCGTGCCCCGCGTGCTCGGCGACGGGGCCGAGGTGCTCGACCGCTTCCCGGGCTCGGCCCTGGAGGGCGTGGGCTACACGCCGGCGTTCGGCTACGTCACCCGCGAGGACTACGGGCCCCGGGCCCACACCGTCGTCGGCGCGGCGTTCGTCTCGGCCGAGGACGGCACGGGCCTCGTCGGCACGGCGGTCGCCTTCGGCGAGGACGACTACGCGCTCGGCGTGGCGAGCGGCCTGGAGGTCGTCAACCCGGTCCGGCCCGACGGGACCTTCGACGAGCGCATGGGCCCCTACGCGGGGATGGACGTCCGCGCGGCCGACGCGCTCGTGGTCGAGGAGCTCGACGCGGCCGGCCGCCTGCTCCGGGCGACCCCCTACGAGCACTCCTTCCCGCACTGCTGGCGCTGCGGCACGCCGCTCATCTACTACGCGAAGCCCTCCTGGTACATCCGCACGAGCGCGCTGCGTGACGAGCTGCTGGCCGCCAACGAGGCGATCACCTGGCACCCGCCGCACATCAAGCACGGGCGCATGGGCGACTGGCTCGAGAACAACGTGGATTGGGCGCTCTCGCGGGAGCGCTATTGGGGCACGCCGCTGCCCGTGTGGCGCTGCGAGGAGGGCCACGCGCACTGCGTCGGCTCGCTGGCCGAGCTCGAGGAGCTCTCGGGCGTCGTCCTCGCGGATCCGCACCGCCCCTACGTCGATGACGTCGGCTTCCCCTGCCCGCAGTGCACGCGTCGCATGCAGCGCGTGCCGGAGGTCATCGACGTCTGGTTCGACTCGGGCGCGATGCCCTTCGCCCAGCACCACGCGCCCTTCGCGCACGAGGAGCGCTTCCGGCGCGAGTTCCCGGCCGACTTCGTCTGCGAGGCGCTCGACCAGACGCGGGGCTGGTTCTACTCCCTGATCGCGGTCGGCACGCTCCTGTTCGGCCGCGCGCCGATGGAGCACGTCGTCTGCCTGGGGCTGATCCTGGACCAGAACGGCGAGAAGATGTCGAAGTCGAAGGGCAACATCGTCGAGCCCTGGGGGGTCATCGACCGCTTCGGCGCCGACGCGCTGCGCTGGTACTTCTTCACCTCCAAGCAGCCCTGGGACGGCTACCGCTTCTCCGAGGAGGCGGTCGGCGAGGGGGTGCGGCTCTTCCTCAAGCAGCTGTGGAACACCTATGCGTTCCTGCAGACCTACGAGCCCGCGGAGGACGCCGGCCCGGGCGCGCCGACCGAGCTCGACCGGTGGATCCTCTCCCGGCTGAGCGGGACGGTGAGCGAGGTGACCACCCGGCTGGACGACTACGACGCGACGTTCGCGGGCCGCGCGATCCAGGCCTTCGTCGACGACCTGAGCAACTGGTACGTGCGCCGCAGCCGTCGGCGCTTCTGGGCCGGGGAGCCGGCGGCGTTCGCGACCCTGCGGACCTGCCTGCTCACCGTGGCCCAGCTGCTCGCGCCGTTCACGCCCTTCGTCGCCGACGAGCTGTGGGAGGGCCTGGAGGGCGGCGGCGCCTCGGTCCACCTCTCCGACTGGCCGGAGGCCGGGGCGCGCGACGAGGCGCTCGAGGCCGCGATGGCCATCGCGCGCGACACCGTGCGGATGGGGCTCTCCGCCCGCGGCGCCTCCAAGACGAAGCTGCGCCAGCCGCTTCGCGAGGCCGTGGTGGTCGCCGCGGGTGCCGAGCGCGCGGCGATCGAGGCGCACGCGGAGATCGTCCGGGAGGAGCTCAACGTGAAGGCGCTGCGCTTCGTCGTAGGGGCCGAGGAGCTCGGCTCCTACGCGCTGAAGGCGAACTACCGGGCGCTCGGGCCGCGCTTCGGCAGGGCGATGCCGCAGGTCGCGGCGGCGATCGAGGCGCTCGACGCGCGCCACGTCGCGGGGGTGCTGCGCGCCGGTGGGACGGTCGGGGTCAACGTCGACGGGCACGAGCACGAGCTCGGCCCCGACGACGTGACCCTGCTGATGCAGCCGCTCGACGGCTACCAGGTGGAGCGCGAGGGTGCGCACGCCGTGGCCCTCGACCTGGCGGTCGACGGGGCGCTGCACGACGAGATGCTCGCGCGGGAGGTGGTCCGCGCGGTGCAGGGCGCCCGCAAGGACGCGGGCCTCGAGGTCTCCGACCGCATCGTGCTCGGGCTCGGCGGTGCGCCGGAGCTCGTCGCGGCCGCCCGCGCGCACGAGGCGTACGTGGCGGGCGAGGTGCTCGCCGTCGCGGTCGCCTGGGACGGCGACGGCGGCGCCGAGGTGCGCATCGACGGTGGAGTCCTGCGCGTCTCCGTCGCACGGGCGTGACGAAACTGCGCGGCGGGGGGCGAGCCCCGGCCTGAGCGCCCTAGGAGGAGTGACAGGACTCCTCGAGCGAAAGGGCGGGCGATGGACGACGAGCGGTTGGCGGCGGTGGTGGGCGGCATCCCGGAGGGGTGCTGGATGAGCTACGCGGACGTGTGCGCGGCGGCGGGCGGGAGCGCGCGCCAGGCGCTGGCGCTCAACGGCCGCCTCACGCGCATGGAGTGCGACGGCGCCTGGCGGGTGCTGAAGGCCAGCGGCGCGATCGCCCCGACGGCGCTCGGCGCGCCGGAGCGGGTGCGGGAGCAGCTCGTGGCCGAGGGGGTGCGCTTCGCGGGGGGCAAGGCCGCGCCCGAGCAACGGCTGCGGCCGGCGGAGGGGGTGGCGGCCGAGGGGGCGGCCCGGCGCGCGGCGGCTGCGCGGCGGGAGGCGGAGCGGTCGGAGCGCGAGGTCGAGCTCGCGCGGCGCGCGGAGGAGGACGGGCCGGAGGTGGTCCTCGGCGCGGCGGGCGGAGGATGACGGCGCGGAGGTGTCCTCAATGGGGCGGGTGGAGGACGACGGCGCGGTCGGCGGGCGGGCCGGACCGCGCGGACGTGAGCGGCGGCGCTCAGCCCAGCGCGGGCGCGAGCTGCGCCTCGAGCCGCTTCTTCGGGTAGGCGCCGATGATCGTCGTCGCCGGCTGTCCGCCCTTGAAGAGGATCATCGTGGGAAGCGAGAGGACCTGGAACTGCGCCGCGGTCTGCTGGTTCTCGTCCACGTTGACCTTGACCACCTTCAGGCCGCGCTCCTCGGAGATCTGCTCGAGCACCGGGGAGACCGCGCGGCACGGGCCGCACCAGGGCGCCCAGAAGTCGACGAGCACGGGCTCGGCGCTCTCGATGACCTCGGCGTGGAAGGTCGCGTCGGTGATGTCGGCGGCCATGGCTAGGCCACCACCGGCTCGATCTCGGCCACGAGCTTCTTCTTCGGGTACGCGCCGACGATCTGCTTGGCGGGCTGCCCGGCCTTGAAGATGATCATCGTCGGGATCGACATGACGCCGAACTGCTGCGCGGTCTGCTGGTTGTCGTCGACGTTCAGCTTCACGATGCGCAGGTCGTCCCGCTCGGCGGCGATCTCCTCGAGCACGGGGCCGACGACGCGGCACGGGCCGCACCAGGGTGCCCAGAAGTCGACGAGGACCGGCGTGTCGGACTCGATGACCTCGGCCTGGAAGTTCGTGTCGGTGACGTCGGTGACGGCGATGCCCATGTCGATGCTCCTTGCGGGGGGAAGGTCCTCCACACTATACAAAGTGAAGTGCCCGGTCCGGCTCACCCGCGCAGCGCGGCGACGAGCGTGGGGGAGACGTAGACCTCGATGCAGGCCGCGAGGACCAGCAGGGGCACGGCGAGCGCGACCGTGACGAGGGTCGCGGCCAGCAGCTCGTGCCAGTCGCCGCGCCGGCTGGCGAGGATCCAGGCGGCGAGCGGGAGGAACAGGGCGACCAGCTCGGGGAGCGCGTGCGGCAGCAGCCCGAGCAGGAGCAGCGCGGGTGACATGCCGGCCTGCGCGGCGAGCGTCGCCGCCCCCGTGCCGAGGAGCACCGCCTGGCTGATCAGCGAGAAGGCCGTGGCCCCCACCACGAAGGCGATCGCGAGCGGCCCGGCGCGGTCGTGCACACGCCGGTAGCGGCCCGAGTAGCGCGCGGACTGCTCCGGCAGCGACGAGCCGGCGATGAAGCCCGCGACGCAGGCCAGCGCGTGGAGGGCGAGCACCAGCGCGTTGCGCGCGAGCACCTCGCCGACGTCGCCGAGCTCTCCCACCCGCCGCACGTGCCGCAGGCCCGAGGGCCCGAGCGGGACCACGTCGGGCGAGAGCACGAGGCTCAGCGCGAGCACCGCCGCCAGCAGCGCCGCCGCGATCGCGAGGGCGCCCAGCAGCCACGCCCGGAGCACGGGCCAGGGTGCCGCGTTCCAGCGCCGCAGCGTCGTGCGGGTGTGCGCGAGGCCCTGGACGAGCGCGAGATCGGAGGCGGAGGCCATCCCCCTCCCCTCGGCCGCGCGGCGGGCGGCCTTGACGGCCGGGCGCGGCCCGTGGACGGTTCAGGCGCCGCGGCGGCGCAGCGCCGGGACGACGAGCACCGCCTCGGCCGCGATGCGCCAGGTCATCTTCGAGGTGCCGACCCGCCGCTCGTGGAAGGTGATCGGGACCTCCTGCACGCGGAAGCCCTGGCGGACGGCGCGGTAGGTGAGCTCCACCTGGAAGGCGTAGCCGTGGGAGCGGACGGTCGGGAGGTCGATGGCCCGGAGCACGTCGGCCCGGAAGCACTTGAAGCCGCCCGTGAGGTCGCGGAGGCCGAGGCCGAGGACGCGACGGGCGTACCACGAGCCGCCGCGCGAGATGAGCTCGCGCCCGCGGCTCCAGTCGCTCACCCCGCCGCCCGGCACGTAGCGCGAGCCGAGCACGAGGTCGGCCGGCCCGCGCGCGGCCGCCAGCAGCGCGGCGAGGTCGGCCGGGTCGTGCGAGAGGTCGGAGTCCATCTCGAGCACGTGCCCCGCGCCGGCCGCGAGCGCCCGGGCGAAGCCGGCCAGGTAGGCGGGGCCGAGCCCCTCCCGGGCGCTCCGGTGGAGCACCTCCAGGGCCGGCAGCTCCGCCCGGAGCGCGTCGGCGATCCGCCCCGTCCCGTCCGGCGAGCCGTCGTCCACGACGAGGATCCGGTGGCCCTCCGGCGCCGCTCGGGCGAGGACGGCGTCCGCGGCCCGGACGACCTCCTCGATGGTCCCCGCCTCGTCGTAGGTCGGGAGGATGAGCCAGGCCGCACCGGTCAAGAGGCGCCGTACCCTAGTCCCGGCATGTCCGCCGCCGCCGACCGCCCCGACCCGCCGAACGCCGCGATCGCGGCGCTCTTCGACGAGCTCGCCGACCTCTACGAGCTCGACGGCGCCTCCATCCACCGCGTGCTCGCCTACCGCAACGCGGCCAAGACGGTGCGCGAGGCGCCGCGCTCTATCGCCACGCTCACCCGCGAGGGCAGCGTGACGACGCTGCCGGGCATCGGCAAGACGCTCGAGGAGAAGGTCCGCGCCCTCCTGGACACCGGCACGATCCCCGCCGTCGAGAAGCTGCGCGCGAGGTTCCCGCCCGGCCTGGTCGACATGACGCGGCTGCCCGGCCTCGGGCCGAAGAAGGCCCGCAAGCTCTTCGACGAGCTCGGCCTCGACTCGCTCGAGAAGCTCCGGGCGGCCGCCGAGCGGGAGGAGCTGCGCGACGTGCGCGGCTTCGGCGCGAGGTTCGAGGCCTCGGTGCTGGCCGCGCTCGACGCGGGGCTCGGGGAGGCGCCCGCGCCGCGCGTGCTGCTGCACAAGGCGCTGCCCGTGGCCGAGGGCATCGTCGCGGCGCTCCGCGCGCACCCGGCGAGCGACGAGGTGGAGCTCGCCGGCAGCGCCCGGCGGCGCGCGGACTCCTGCAAGGACCTCGACATCATCGCCACCGCGTCGGATCCGGCCGCGCTCATCGCCGCCTTCGGCGAGCTCGACGTCATCGAGTCGGTCAGCGGGATCCCGGGCCAGAACGCCGCGCGGGCGCGCACGCACACCGGCATGCCGGTCGACTTGAAGGTCGTGGAGCCCGACCAGTTCGGGAACCTCCTGCAGCACTTCACGGGCTCGAAGCTCCACAACGTGGCGCTGCGCGAGGCCGCGGTGCGGCGCGGGCTCCACGTCAGCGAGTACGGCATCACCGACGACGAGACCGGGCGGACCGATCGCTGCGCGAGCGAGGAGGAGGTCTACGCGCGGCTCGGCCTGCCCTGGATCCCGCCCGAGCTGCGCGAGGACCGCGGGGAGCTCGCCCTGCGAAGCGCGGCGGAGGTGCCGGTGCTCGTGGAGCACGCCGACCTGCTCGGCGACCTGCACATGCACACGACCGCCTCCGACGGGCGCAACTCGATCGCCCAGATGGCGGAGGCGGCGCGCGACCGCGGCCTCGAGTACATCGCGATCACCGACCACTCCGCGACGCACGGCTTCGGCAACCACGTCACCCCGGACCACTTGCGCCGCCAGATCGAGGCGGTGCGCGAGGTGAACGCCGCGACGGAGGGGATCGAGGTGCTGATCGGCACCGAGACGAACATCGGGACGGACGGAACGCCGGACTACCCCGACGAGCTCCTGGCCGAGCTCGACTGGGTGATGGGCTCGATGCACACCGCCTTCGGCACCGACCCGACCCGGCGCCTGGTCACCGCCTGCGAGCACCCGTGGATCGACTGCCTCGGGCACCCGACCGGGCGCAAGATCGAGTCGCGACCGCCCTACGACGTCGACATGGAGCAGGTCATCGCCGCCGCCGCGCGCACGGGCACGATGCTCGAGATCAACTCCGCCCCGGACCGGCGCGACCTCAACGACCTGCACGCCCGGGCGGCGCGCGACGCGGGGGTGCGGATCGTCGTCGACTCCGACGCCCACGGGACGAGCACCCTGGGCATCACCGTGTGGGGGATCGCGACGGCGCGCCGCGCCTGGCTCACGCGGGCCGACGTGGCCAACACGCTGCCCTGGGCGCAGTTCGCGCCGCTGCGCAAGCGCGCGGCGGGCGCCTGAGCGTTCAGCCGAGCAGGCGCGCGGCGGGCGCCTGAGCGCTCAGCCGAGCAGGCGCGGCAGCAGCTCCTCGGCCACGAGCCGGTCGGTCGCGAGGCGGCGGAAGGGCGCCATCAGCGCCGAGTGCCGGATGACCCCCGCCCCCTGGGCGTCATCCGGCACTCGGCCGTCGAGCGCGAGGCGCAGCGCACCGGCGAGGGCGTCGGCGCCGGCGTCGGCGGGCAGCACGAGCTCCGGTGCGAGCGCGCGGGCGAGCGGCAGCGCCGCGTAGGGGCCGGGCGCGGCGGTGGTGATGAGGGCGCAGCCGTCGGCGAGCGCCTCGAGCTGCGCGATGCCGTAGTCCTCGCGCCGCGGCGCGGTGAGGAAGACGCGGGAGCGCCGCAGCAGCGCGCGGTACTCGGCGGCCGGCAGCGAGCCGGCCACCCGCACGGAGGCCGGCAGCGGGCCGCCCGCGCCGCTCGCCGCCCAGGCCGCCGCGACGTGCTCGCCGCGCGCCCCGGCCACCACGAGCTCCTCGGCGGGCCCGCGCGCCGCCGCGGCCCAGGCGGCGAGCACGCGATCGAGGCCCTTCTTGCGCCAGTTCGCGCCGTAGGTGATCGCCGCGAGGTCGCACCGGCCCGCGCGCGGGCCCGAGGCCTCCACGGGGACCGGCACCACGAGCACGCGAGCGGGGTCGGGCGGCCGGAGCGCCTCGAAGGCGCCCACCGCCTGCGGGAGCAGGAGCGGCGCTGCGCGCAGGCGCCGCGCCTCCAGCGGGCGCTGCCAGAGCCCGTGGCGGCCGGGGCGGGTCGCGGCGGCGAGCGCGTCGAAGCGGATCGCGCCCGGACGCGGCCACAGCAGCGCGGCGGTGGTCGTCGAGTAGACGACCGCCCGCGGCTCCCGCGCGGCGAGCCCGGCGACGGCCGCGCGGCGCGCCGCCCGCGCCCAGCCCAGGTCGGTCGCCACGAGCGTGCGCACCTCGCGCGGCGGCGCCGCGGTCACCCGCGCGACCACCGCGCCCGCGCGCACCAGCGCACCGTGCAGCTCGTCCTCCGCGGCGCGCAGTCCGGGGGTGGAGCCGAGGCAGACGAGGAGCACGTCGGTCACCTCGCACACCCTGCCACCCGTCGGCCTCCCGTCGAGCGCCGCGAGCCGCGAGCGCACTAGGGTCGGCCGCCGCGTGACCGGCACCCTGATCAACGTCGCGACGGTCCTGGCCGGCACGCTCGTGGGGACGCTCGTCGGCTCCCGCCTGCCCGGGCGGCTGCAGGAGCGGGTCCTCGCGGGGCTCGGCCTCGTGACGCTCGTCATCGGCGTGGAGCTCGCCCTCACCTGGCGGGACACCAGCACCCTCTTCGTGCTGGGCGGCGTGGTGCTCGGCGGCCTGGCCGGGGAGGGGCTCCGGATCGAGGACCGCCTCGAGCGCCTCGGCGACCGCCTGCAGGCGGCGAGCGCCCGCGGCGGCGCCGGGGCGGACTCGACGGTCTCCGAGGCGTTCTTCACCGCGAGCCTCCTCTTCTGCGTCGGCCCGCTCGCCGTGGTCGGCGCCCTCGAGGACGGCCTGACCGGCGACTACCACGCCCTGGCCACCAAGGCGGTGCTCGACGGCTTCGCGAGCATCGCCCTCTCGGCCTCGCTCGGCCCGGGCGTCGCCTTCGCCGCGCTCTCCATCCTGCTCTTCCAGGGCGGCATCTCGTTGAGCGCGGGCGCCTTCGAGCACGTCCTCGCCGAGGGCTCCGAGGCGCTCGCGGCGCTCTCGAGCGCGGGAGGCGTCCTCATCGTCGGCGTCGCGCTGAAGCTCCTGGCCGTGACCGACGTGCGCGTCGGCAACTTCCTGCCGGCGCTGCTCTTCGCACCCGCGCTGGTCGGCGTCGCGAGCCTCTTCTGAGAGCCGGGCCGCCGACGCCGGTCAGCGGCGGTCGGGATCGTACGGGCCCGGCCACTCCGCGTGCGGGATCCGCTTGATCTCCCGGATCCGGCCGTGGGTGCCCCACTCGTCGGCGCCCATCCGGGAGAGCGGCTGCAGCCGGCGCACGTCGGGCCGCCCGTCCTCGAGCACGTCCGGGTGGATCGCCACGTGGACGACGCGGCCGAAGACGACGGTCGAGTCGCCGAAGGAGACGGTCCCGTGCAGCACGCACTCCAGGGCGACGGGCGAGGCGGCCACGCGCGGTGGCGCCACGCGCAGGCTGGGCTCGCGCTCGAGGCCGACCGCGTCGAACTCGCTCACCTGCGCCGGGAAGTCGGTGCCGGTCGCGTTCACCTGCTCGAAGAGCGCCTCCGGGGTGACCGAGACGACGAACTCGCCGGTGGCCTCGACGTTGCGGAGGGTGTCCTTGCGGCCCACGCTCGTGAACTGCACCACGGGCGGCGCCACGCAGGCGACGGTGAAGAACGAGTGGGGCGCGAGGTTGTCGCGCCCGTCCTCCGCCCGGCTCGAGACCCAGGCGATCGGACGGGGCACCACGACGGAGTTGAGGAGCTTGTAGAACGCGAACGGGTCGAGCTCCGCGGGATCGAAATCGGTGCGCACGCCCAAGACGCTAGAGCGTCTCGAACAGCTCGGGGACCTCGCGCCGCAGTCCGGGGAGGCGGACGAGCCGCACCGGCGCCAGCGGCGAGGTGCGCTCGACGAAGAACGTGACGCCGTCGCGCTCCTCGACCGCCACCACCGCCTTGTCCTGGGAGCGCCAGGCCAGCGCCCAGATGATCGCGAAGCCGGCCGCGATCCCGGGGACCTGCGGGGCCAGGAAGGCCACGGCCCCCGAGACGGCGGTCGCGACCAGCAGCGGCCACAGGCGGTTGAGCACCGTCGGCCAGGGCCGCTCCGACGGCATCGCGGTGGCCGCGCGCGCCTCGGCGAGCGCCCGGGCGATCGGCGGGGTGGCGGCGCCCTGCCGGCCGATGAGCGCGCCGAGCACCGCGGCGATCACCCACCAGCCCGCGGCCAGCACGGCGACGCTCGAACCCGGGTCGTTGGCGGCGCCGACGACGCAGGCCGCGGCGAGCGCCGTCGCGGCGCCCGCGCTCAGCAGGACCGTCGTGCGCAGCAGGTCGGCGAAGCGCACGGCCCTACGCGGCGAGGACGACGAGCAGGTCGCGCACGCCGGCGGGGCCGTCGACCATGAGGTCGGCCGCCGCCTCGAGCTCCGGCGGCGTCTCGTCGGAGCGCACGCCGACGCAGACCGCGCGCTGCAGCTGGCCTGCGGCCACCAGCGCCCGCAGGCCGCCGAAGGCGTCGAGGTCCGTGCGGTCGTCCCCCGCGTAGAGGGCGACCGAGAGCCCGGCACCGTCGAGCAGGCGCGTGATGCCGCGCCCCTTGTCCATCGCCACGGGCGGGCGCACCTCGAGCACCTTGCGCCCCCAGTGGGTGTGGAAGCCCTCCGCCTCGGCGCGGGCGGCGAGCGCGCGGACCCCGGCCTCGGCCGCCGCCTCGTCCGGCGCACCGCGCCAGTGGAAGGCGGCGATGGCCTCCTTGTCCTCGCTGCGGACGCGCAGGCGGTCGAGCTCCTCGGTCTGCGCGCGCCGGGCCCACGCGCGCACGCGCTCCCCCCACTGCGCGACCTCCGGATCGACCTCCGCCTCCGTCGCCCCGCCGCGCAGCACCTCGGTGCCGTGGTTGCCGACGTAGGTGATCGAGCCGAGCGAGACGATCCGGCGCGCCACCGCCGAGCGGCGCCCGCTGACGCAGGCCACCAGGCCGTAGCGCTTGGCGACCGCGATGAGCGGCGTGCGCGTCGGCTCCGGGACGTGGGCGTCGTCGGCGTGGCGGACGATGGGCGCCAGGGTGCCGTCCACGTCCAGGAGGACCGCCGCCGCGCGCGGGTCGCCCAGGAGGGGCGCGAGGGCGTCGGGAAGGGTCGGGGCGGCGGCCATCGCCCGCCTAGCATGGCAGGGGCGACGCCGTGCGGAATCGCGCCGGAGCGCTCAGCCCAACCCGTGCTCCAGCACGCCCTTGACCGCCGCGTCGAGCGCGTTGAGCCGGAAGAGCGCCACCGCCTCGGCCGAGCCGAAGCGCCGGTGCGGGGCGGCCTCCGCGCCGTGGTGGGTGAGGACGCAGTGGGCGAGCTGCAGGTGGCGGCCCGCCTCCAGGCCGCCCCCGCGCTCCTCCAGCAGCCGCAGGCCCAGCTCCACGTGGCCGAGCAGCCGCCCGGCGTCGGTCAGCTCGATCTCGGCGCCGTAGGCGTACTCGCGCGTCTTGCCCAGGTCGTGCACGAGCGCCGCGGTGAGGAGCAGGTCGACGTTGAGCCGCGGGTGCAGCTGGCAGGCCTCGAGCGCCAGCGTGCCGACCGCGACGGTGTGCTCGAGCAGGCCGCCGAGGTAGGCGTGGTGGCCGCCGCGCGGCGCGCACGGCGCAAGGCGCCAGGCCGCGCGCAGCTCCTCGTCGGCGAGCAGGCCGCGCAGGAGCCCCGCGTAGCCCGGGTCGTGCACCTCCGCGGCGAGGTGCTCGAGGAAGCCGTCGAGCTCGTCGAGGTCGCGGAAGGCGACGGGCAGGAAGCGCGTGGGGTCGGCGGTGCCGGCGGGCGCGGTCGCGATGTTCCGGACCTCGAGCTGGAGGACCTCGCGGAAGCGCTCCACCGTCGCCTTGACCCGCACGAGCTGGCCGCGCTCGAAGCGCCCCGCCAGTCGGTCGGCGTCCTGGAAGACCCGGCCGGGGACCGCCCCGGTCCGGTCGCGCAGCTCCAGCGCGAGGTAGGGCGCGCCGGACTTCGTCGTCAGCCGGTCCTTCCGCACGCAGGCCAGGACGGTGTCGATCTCGTCCCCCGCGCGGAGCGTCGCGACCGTGGTCGGCTCGGCGCCCGGCACCCCGTCATCATGGCGCCGCCGCCCGACGGGTCCGCCCGGGGCGACCGGGTACCGTGACCGGATGCAGCCCCTGATCTGGGAGAGTCGGCCCGACGGCCTCCGCGCCCCCGCCCTGGTCTGCGCCTTCACGGGGTGGAACGACGCGGGCGACGCCGCCTCGGCGGCGCTGCAGTTCGTGGGCTCCTCGCTCGGCGCCACGCGCTTCGCGCGCATCGACCCCGAGGACTTCTACGACTTCCAGGCCACCCGTCCCCAGATCCGGCTGGTGGAGGGCAAGAGCCGGGAGATCGACTGGCCGCAGGTCGAGGTCTACGCCGCCCGCGTGCCGCGCGCCCCCCGCGACCTCATCCTCGTCCAGGGCCCCGAGCCCTCGATGCGCTGGCGGACCTTCATGCGGCAGATCATCGACCTCTCCGAGGCGCTGGGGGTCCAGATGGTCGTCACGCTCGGCGCGCTGCTGGCCGACGTCCCGCACACGCGCCCGACGCACATCGCGGGCTTCGCGTCGGACGAGGCGCTGGTCGCACGGCTCGGCCTGCAGAGCTCGAACTACGAGGGCCCGACCGGCATCACCGGCGCGGTGCTGACCGCCTGCCAGGACGCCGGCATGCCGTGCGCCTCGCTCTGGGCCAGCGTGCCGCACTACGTGGCGGCGGCACCGAACCCGAAGGCCGCGCTCGCGCTCGTGCGCAAGCTCGAGGGGCTCGTCGGCGTGTCGGTCGACGCCGGGGAGCTCGAGGCCGACGCGACGCGCTACGAGTCGCAGGTCTCCGCCGCGGTCTCCCAGGACCCCGACGTCCAGGCCTTCGTGGAGCGCCTGGAGGCGGCCGCCGCGGAGGAGGCGGCCGCGACCACACCCGACCTGCCGAGCGGCGACGTGATCGCCCGCGAGTTCCAGCGCTTCCTGCGCCAGCGCGGGCCCGGCGGCAGCTAGCCGCCGCGCGGGCGGCCGGCCGGTTCGTCTGCCCGCCGACCGCCCTGGGAAGCTTGGCGGCATGGACCGCAAGATCGACGCCGGTGCCGGGCTGGTCGCGGTGGCCGCCGCGCTGCTCGTGGTGAGCCTCTTCCTCGACTGGTTCGGGCGGGGCGGGGAGGCCCTCGACGCCTGGCAGGCCTTCGAGGTGCTCGACCTCGTGCTCCTCGCGGCTGCGGGCGCGGCGGTGGCGGCGGCGTTCGGGCGGGCGGATCCCCGCATCCTGCTCGCCGCGGCGGTCCTCGCCGCGGTGGTGGTCGTCTCCCAGCTCATCCAGCCCCCACCGGCCGCTCAGGGCGCCGACCGCGAGGTCGGGGGGTGGCTCGCGCTCGTCGCCGCGGCCGGCCTGCTGGCGGGCGCGGCGCTGACGGCCGCCCAGATCGCGGTGACCGTCGACGTGCGCGGGCGCGAGCGCCGGCGCCGCGTGCCCGCGGTGGACCGCCGGCCCGGGCCGGCTGGCGCTGCCCCGCCGGCCGCAGGCGATTCGGCCGCCGCGGCGGCGGTGGTCCCGGCGCGCGCGGAGGGCCCGACGACGGGCGGGAGCGTCGCCGCCGGCGAAGGGGAGGTGGCCGACCGCTTCGCGCCGCCGGCCGCGGATCCCGACGCCACCGCGTCCTTCCCGGCCGCCCCGGACGACGAGCCGCGGTGAGCCCGCGTGGCGCCGCGCTCGCGCTCGAGCGCTTCACCGCGACGCCGATCACGGCGGACGTCGTCCTGCTCGAGGTGGCGGGAGGGCTCACCGGGCTGCCGGCCCGGGCGGGGCGCCCGCGGCTCCTGGCCGAGACGCCAGAGGGCCGGCGGGAGCACGCCCCGCTCGACCTCGAGCTGGCCGAGGGCCGGCTCCGCGCCGCCTTCGCGGTGTCCTCCGACGCGCTCCACGGGGAGTTCGCGCTCGCTGCGGGCGGGCTCCTCCTCGAGCTCCCGGCGCCCGACCCCGCGGCCTCCTTCGAGCGGACCACCGCGCTCGCCCGCGAGCTCAACGCCCTGCGGCACGAGACCGCCGAGCTGCGCGCGCGGGTGGCCGCGCTGGCGCGCGAGGCCGACCTCGCCCGGGAGGCGGCCGAGGCCCGGGCCCTCGCCGCCGCGGCGGCCGGGGAGGAGCGCACGGCGACGAGCGAGGCGGCGGCGACGGCGCGGGCGCAGGCGGCCGAGCAGGCCGCGCAGGAGCGGGCCGCGCGCGCCGCGAGCGACGCCGAGGAGCGCGTGGCCGCGGCCGTCCGGGAGGCGGAGGAGCGGGTCGCGGCGGCCGAGCGCGTCGCCGAGGAGCGGGTCGCGGCGGCCGAGCGCGTGGTCGAGGAGCGCGTCGCCGCCGCCGAGCGCGCGGCCGCCGCGCGGGCGCTCGCGGCCGAGCGGGACGGCCACCGGCCGCTCGAGGCGGCCGGCCCGCGCCCCCGCGCGGTCGCCACGTCCCTCGCGTCCGCGCCGGCGCCGGCCGCCGGGCGCGAGCCGCGGGAGCCCGGCGCGCGAGCCGTCCCCGGCGAGGCGCCCACCGCGTCGCCGTGGGGTCCGCCGGCCGAGCCGGAGGAGGCGACGAGCGTGGCGGCCGCGGCCCGCGGCGCGGAGGAGGAGCTCGCGCCGGGGGCCGCGGGCGAGGAGGCGGCCCCGGCCGACGCGTCCGACGGGGCTCCGCGCGTCGCCCCGCCGGACGGGGGGCCCATCGTCCTCCGCCGCGCCCCGCCGCGCCCGCGCGGCGCGCCGCTGCCGGCGCGCGAGCCGCCGCGGGCGCAGGCCGTGCGGCCGTCGACGCGGACCCTCGCCGTCGCGGCGGTCGCGCTCGCGGCGCTCCTGGTGCTCGTGACGCTGCTCGGCGTCGTCCTCTGACGGCACCCGGGGACGACCCGCGCGCCTCAGCGCTCGGCGGCCGGGCAGACGATCCGGTAGTCGCACCACGAGCAGGCGGCGAAGCTCGGGGTGGGCTCGAAGCCCTGCGCCTCGATGCCGTCGGCGACGCGCGCGACGGTCTCGCCGATCCAGTCGCGGTCGAGCTCGGCGGCCGGGACCCGGACCTTCTCGTCGTCCAGGACGTAGTGGTAGGCCTCGGAGGAGGACTCCACGTGCCAGGCCTCCCGGGCGGCCACGGCGTAGAGGGAGAGCTGCACGTCCTCGCGCAGCTGCTCGGCGCTGCGCGGCCGGCCCGTCTTGTAGTCGACGAGCTCGTAGCCGCCGCCGGCGAGCCGGTCGACCCGGTCGACGCGGCCGCGGAGGACGTGGCGCCCCAGCGTGAACTGGAACCCCTTCTCGAGCCAGACCGGCTCGGAGGGCTCGCCCGCGTCGCGCTCGAAGTAGCGGTGCAGCGAGGCGACGGCCTTCGCCCGGAACTGGCGCTCCTCCTCGGAGTCGCCGAAGCCGCTGCGCCGCCAGCCCTGGTCGAGCAGCGCCAGCAGCTCCTCGCGCGAGCCCGTGCGGGCCGCGTGCCAGCGCTCCAGCACCTGGTGGACGAGGATCCCGAAGCGCTGGTTCATCGTCGGCTCCTGCGGGATCCGGAAGACCCGGGCGAACTTGTACTTCAGCGGGCAGGAGCGGTAGGTCTCGATGTCGCTGGCGGAGAGCAGCAGTCCGTCCCCCCGGCGCGGGATGAAGGCCTCGAGCGAGGGCTCCTCGCGGGCGGCGGTGGCCGCGACGCGGGCCCGCGCGTCGCGCTCGGCGTCCAGCAGCCAGTCGTCGAGGCCGCTCGTCTGGAAGACCTCGCGCTGCTGCGCGCTGGCCGCCTGCAGCAGCCGCGCGTTGACGTCGGCCAGCGCGCTGGCCACGGACTGCCCGGCCGGGCGGTCGAGCAGCGCGGAGAGCTTCACGAGCTCGAGGTAGCGCGTCACGCCGTGGGCCACGTCGAGGTCGGTGTCCAGGCGCAGCTCCCCCACCCGGCTCCCGACCCGGGCGACCGAGCCGAGCAGCTCGTCGCGCAGCTGGGTGAACGTCGCGTGGAGCGCCTCGTCGGGGCCGAAGAGCGACTCCTCGCGCTCCTCCCACCGCGCGCCGAGCTCGCCCCGCGCCTCCTCGGCGAACGGCGAGGGGTGCTGGCGCGCGCCCCGGCCCGCCCCGGCGGCGTAGGCCAGCACCAGCCCGTGCCGCGCGCGGGTCATCGCGGTGTGCAGGAGCCGCCGGGAGTGGGCCGCGTGCGCCTCCCGGGGGCCCACGGCCGGCGCCTCCCGCGGCCCGGGCTCCTCGAGCAGCGCGGCGGGCACCGGCTCGACGAGGGCGCTGCGCGAGCCCGGCATGCGGGAGCTCTGCAGCCCGAGCACGAGCACGTGGTCCCACTCCTGCCCGCGGGCGAGGTGCATCGGCAGGACGGCCACCACGTCCTCGCGCGGACCGCCGTGATCGACGTGGGTCCCCGTCGCCTCCTCCTCGCGCAGCCCGGCGTCGGCGACCGCGGTGATGTGGCGCGCCCAGTCACGGGCGCTGGCCTGCGGGGAGCGGCGCACGTGATCCGCCGCGAGCTCCCCGAAGCGCGCGAGGTGCACGAGCCGCTCGACGACCTCGGCCTGCGCGGCGAAGAGCCCCTGCCGGCGCAGCCCGAGCCGCTCGACCAGGCGGTGCACGAAGAGGTCCGGCCGGGTGGTGTCGAGCGCCGCCGCGGCCTGGCGGTGGAGCTTCAGGAAGGCCATGACGCGATCGCGCGCCTCCGGCGGCAGCTGCGGCGACTCGAGCGCGGCGCCGAGGGCGGCGACCATGTCGAGCTTGCGCCGCCGTGCGATCTGCACGCAGCGGGCGAGGTCGACCGCGCGGAGCTCGACGGGTGGGCGCACGAGCGCGCGCACGACCGCCGGCGCGTCGCCCGGGTCCACGAGCAGCCGCAGCCAGGCGAGCACGTCGCGCACCTCGGCCTGGGCGAAGAACGCCGCGGCGCCGAGGAGGCGGTGGGGGACGGCGCGCTCCTCGAGGGCGACCGCGATCGCCTGGCCCTCGTCCCGGACCGAGCGCACCAGCACCGCGATGCGCGCCGGAGGGACGCCCTCGCGCAGCAGGCGCTCGACCTCCGCGGCGGCCGCCTGCGCCTGGGCGCGCTCGCCCGTGCAGCGCCAGAAGCGCACCACCGCCGCCGAGTGCCCATGGGCTTCGACCCCTCCGAAGTCCACGGGCGCTCGGCGCGGCGGAGCGGCCATGGCGACCAGCCCGGGAGGCACCGCGGGCCCGCGCTCGGCGGCGGCCAGCGGGGCGACGACGGCCGCGGCGGCGCGCCGGACGGGCTCCGGCATCCGGAGCGACGGGCCGAGGCCGAGCTCGGTCAGCTCCCCCGCCCACAGCGCCCGCAGGCGCGCCAGGTTGCGCCCGGCCCCGACGGCGGCCGGATCGAGCCGCTGATCGCCGTCGACCGCGACGAGGAGGTTGCCGTGCTCGGCCACCAGGCCGCCGACGAGCCGCGCCTGCGCGCGCGTGAGGTCCTGGAAGTCGTCGACGAGCACATGGGCCACCCGCTCGCCCGTCCGCGCCCGCACGTGCGGCCGGGTGGCCAGGAGCGCGTGGGCGCGCAGCACGAGATCCCCCGCGTCCAGGGCGCCGCGCTCGCGCAGCATGCGGTCGTGGACCGCGTAGAGCGCCGCGAACTCGCGCTCGCGCTCCGCGCCCTCCGCCTCGTCCGCGAGGCCGGCCGCCCAGGCCGCCCAGGAGGAGGCGGTGACGCCCTCGGCCTTCGCGCGGTCGATGCGGGCGAGGATCCGCGCCAGGGCGGCGGCCGGGTTGCCCGCGAGGTCGTGGCGGGCGAGCGGCAGCTCGTCGACCCGCTCGAGCAGCAGCGCGAGGCGGTCGGCCGGCGTGGCGGGGAGCACGAACGGCTCGAGGCCGGCCTCGAGCGCCTCGTCGCGCAGGAGCCGCAGCGCGAGCTGCGGGACCGTGGTGACCGTGAGCTCCGCGAACGGGCGCTCGCCCAGCGCCGCCTCGACGGCGACCCGCAGGCCGTCGGCGGCGCGGCTCGAGAGCGCGAGGAGCGCGATCGCCTCGGGCGCCGTCCCCTGCTCCACGAGCCAGGCCACGCGGGCCACCAGCGCGCGGGTCTTGCCCGTCCCCGCCCCGGCCACGACCGCGGCGGGACCGCCCGCGTGGGTGACCACGCGGACCTGCTCCGGCGTGAGGCCGTCGAGGGGCACGGGCACGCTCCTAGGATATGTCCGTGAGCGCCAGCCGGCCGGTCCTCGAGCACGACTGGCTCGGCGCGAGCCGCGCCGCCGCCGCGGCGCTCGGGAGGATCCTGGCCGCGGCCGACACCCGGGCCGAGCGCGTGGCCGAGACCGGGACGCGCGGCGAGGGCGGCGACCGCACGCTGGTCATCGACGCCGACGCGGAGGCCGCGGTCTTCGCCGAGCTCGACGCCCTGCACGCCGCCGGGGCGCGCTTCACCGCGATCTCGGAGGAGCGCGGCGAGGTCGACTACGGGACGGCCGGCGCGCCCCCGCTCGTCGTGATCGACCCGATCGACGGCTCGACGAACGCCAAGCGCGGCCTGCCGCACCACGCGCTTTCCATCGCGGTCGCCGACGGGCCGACCATGGCGGACGTCGCCTTCGCCTACGTCTTCGACTACGGCCCCGGCGAGGAGTGGCACGCCGTGCGCGGGGAGGGCGCCTACCTCGACGGCGAGCGCCTGGCCGCCCCGCCGGGGGAGCGCCACGCCCACGACGGCCGCCTCGAGCTCGTGGCCATCGAGTCGGCCCGGCCGGAGTACCTCGCCCGCGCGGAGCCCGCGCTGAGCGAGACCGTGCACCGGCTGCGGGCCATCGGCTCCATCGCCGTCTCGCTGTGCCAGCTGGCGGACACCCGGGTGGACGGCATGGTGGCGCTCTGGCGCACCCGCGCCGTCGACGCGGCGGCGGCCCAGCTCGTGGTGCGGGAGAGCGGCGGCCTGGTCTCCTTCTGCCTCGAGCAGGGCGAGGACCCGCTCGGCGCCCCGCTGGCCGACAACGAGGCGCGGCTGCACCTGGTCGCCGCCCGAACCTCCGAGACCCTCGCGCGCCTGAGCGCGCTGCCCATCTGATGGTGGACTGGGGCATCGCCCGTCGCGTCGGCGGCTTCACCGTCGGCGACGAGCCCGAGCCGCAGCTCCTGCCGGGCGACCTCATCGCGCTCAGCGAGGACGCCGAGCGCCGGGTGGTCGCCTACACGGGGCTGCGGCCCGCCGCGCCGCTCCCTCCGCCGGAGAACGTCGGCCGCGGCGCCTGGCTCGAGGCGAACCTCACCTCGATGCGGCGGCTGCTCGACCCGGTGACCGACGACGTCGGCGCGCAGTTCGGCGTGCTCTCGGGCCCGGTGCGGGGGATCGTCGGCGCCGCCCTCGGTGCGCAGGTCGGCGCCCTGGCCGGCGTCCTCGGGCGGCGGGTGCTCGGCCAGTACGACCTCGCGCTGCTCGACGGCAGCGTCCCGCCCCGGCTCCTGTTCGTCGAGCCGAACCTCCGCGAGGCGGCCGCGGAGCTCGGGGTCGACCCGGCCGCGCTCCTGCGCTGGGTCTGCTTCCACGAGGTGACCCACGCCGTGCAGTTCGGCGGGGTGCCGTGGCTGCGCGAGCAGCTGGCCGCGCTCCTCGGGGAGATCCTGGCCGACCTCGACCCGCAGCTCGACCTGCGCGAGCTCCTGAGCCTCCCGAGCACCGACGACCTCAAGGCGTTCGTCGGCGCGCTGCGCTCGGGCGAGCTGCTGCGCCTGGTGGGCGGGGAGGAGAAGCGGGCGCTCCTCGACCGCGTGCAGGCGACCATGGCGCTCCTGGAGGGCCACGCCGAGCACGTCATGGACGTGGTCGGCGCCGAGGCGCTCGAGGACCTGCCCGCGCTGCGCGCGGCGCTCGACCGGCGCCGCAGTGGGAATCGCTCGACGCTCTTCGCCTGGCTCGAGAAGCTCCTGGGCTTCGAGCTGAAGCTCCAGCAGTACACGCTGGGCAAGGCGTTCTGCGACGAGGTGGCGCTCCGCGCCGGCGCGGAGGCGCTGCAGGGCGCGTTCGCCTCGCCCGACGCGGCTCCGACGCTCGCCGAGCTCGCGGACCCCGCGGGCTGGCTCGCCCGCGCAGCCTGAAGCGCTCGCCGCGCTCCCGACGCCTCCGGCGGTCACCGGCGGCGCTCCGTGGGGTACGAACAGGTGCTCGCCGCTACACTGTGAACAACCTTAGTTCTAACTATCCCACGGAGGGACCCGCGATGGCCACCGACGACACCCCGACGACCACCCCGAAGCCCGCCGCGAAGCCGGCGGCCCGCAAGCCCGCGACCCGCAAGCCCGCCGCCAAGCGCGGCGCGACGCGCTCGGCCTCCGCCCGCACCGCCACGGGCACGAAGGCCGCGAGCGCCCGCCGCTCGGCCACCCGCCAGTCCGACGCCGCCGCGCGCGAGGCCACCGCGGCCGCCCGCAGTGCCGAGAAGGCCGCCGACTCGACCGTCGACCTGGTCGCCGTCTACGCCCAGAAGGCGCTCCTCATCCAGGTCGGCGCCGCCCTGACGGTGCGTGACACGGTGACCTCGACGGTCACCGACGTGCGCGAATACCTGGCCTCGACCTCGGTCGACCAGCAGCTCAAGCGCTTCGAGAAGCGCGGCACGACCGCCCGGCGCTCCGCCGAGCGCGGCGTCAGGCAGGCGCGCACCCGCGCCGAGCGCGAGCTCCGCACCCGGCGCCGCGACGTCGAGCGCGTGACGGCGCCCGTGCGCTCCTTCGGCAGCGACCTCGAGTCCTCGGCCGCCTCGCTGCGCGAGGACGTCACCGCGCTCGGCAAGGACGTCGCCACGCAGACCTCCCGCGTCACGAGCTCGGCTCAGAGGGCCGCGCAGGACGTCTCCAGGCGCGTCGCCGCGCTGGCCTAGCCCCCGGTTCGGCCGCCGGCCCGCTCCCCGTGAGCGGGCCGGCGTCGGCCGCTCTCGCACGCCCGGACGCCACCTCCCGGCGGGCGCCATGGGCGACCTACACTGCGGGCATGCCCACGCCCGACCAGGTCCGCTCCGCCCTCGAGGCGGTCATCGACCCCGAGATCCGCAAGAACGTCGTCGAGCTCGGGATGGTCCGCTCCGTCGACATCGCGGCCGACGGCGTGGTCGACGTGAAGATCTCCCTGACCACGGCGGGCTGCCCGATCCGCACCCACTTCGTCGACGCGGTCGACGAGGCGGTCGGCGCGCTCGACGGCGTCACGAAGGTGAACGTGAGCTTCGACGTGCTCACGGACGGCGAGAAGGGCGCGCTCCAGCGCAAGCTCGGCGGACAGGCCCTGCCCGACGGCTCGCTGGCCGCGGTGGCCAACGTCATCTGCGTCGGCTCGGGCAAGGGCGGCGTCGGCAAGTCGACGCTCACCGCGAACCTCGCCGCCGCCCTGGCCGGCGAGGGCAAGCGGGTCGGCATCCTGGACGCGGACGTCTGGGGCTACTCCATCCCGCGGATGTACGGCCTGGGCGCGACGCGCCCGCCGGTCTCCGCCGCGCGCAAGATCCTGCCGCTCGAGGCGCACGGCGTGAAGGTCATGTCGATCGGCTTCTTCGTCGAGGAGGACGCGGCGGTCGTCTGGCGCGGTCCCATGCTCCACAAGGCGCTCACCCAGTTCCTCCAGGACGTGGAGTGGGGCGAGCTCGACTACCTGCTGGTCGACCTCCCGCCGGGCACCGGGGACGTCTCCATGACGCTCTCCCAGCTCCTGCCCCAGGCGAAGTTCGTCATCGTCACGACCCCGCAGGACACCGCGCAGAAGGTGGCGCGCCGCGCGGCCGAGATGGCGCACAAGGTGAACCTCGAGGTCATCGGCATCGTGGAGAACATGGCGGGCTTCACCACCCCCTCCGGGGAGCGCTTCGCGATCTTCGGCGAGGGCGGCGGCACCGAGCTCGCCGACGAGCTCGACGTGCCGCTGCTCGCCAAGGTGCCGATCACCATGCCGCTGCGCGCGCAGGCCGACGCGGGGACTCCGCTCGTCTTCGAGGACCCGGACGACCCGGCCGCCCAGGCCGTCCGCCGCGCCGCCCGCGGCCTGGTGGCGCTCACCCCGAGCGCGCTGCCCATGCTCCAGCCCGTCGCCGCGCCCGAGCCCGAGCTCACGGTGATCAAGCCGTCGGGCATGTCGCTGCCGATGGCCTGAGTGGGCGCGCGGCCCCCGGGAGCCGCCCCAGGCCTCGACCTCGCGCAGGCTCCCGTCCGTGCCGTCGTGGACGGAGCCCCGGACCCGGCTCCTCGTGGCTGGGACGTGGTCCTCGTGGGCTGGGACCTGCTCGTCGTGGCCGGCCGAGAGGGCCGAAGCGGCTGCGGTGCGACCGCCTCGGCCCTGTCGCCGTCGTGCGCTCGGGCGTCCTGGAGCGAAAGGGCCGAACCGGCTGCCCGACGACCGCCTCGGCCCTCTCGGGCTCCGCGACGCCCCCGTCACCGTCGCGCAGCCTCAACCGGAGACGCCCGAGACGGGCAGTGCGGGCACGCCCCCGCCGGAACCGGCCTGGCAAGCTCCCGGCCGTGCCCGGCGTCCTCGCGCTCCACCCCCCGACCCGGCCGCTCGACGCCCGCGCCGTGGTGCCGGGCTCCAAGAGCATCACGAACCGCGCGCTGCTCACCGCCGGCCTGGCGCAGGGACGCAGCACGCTGACCGGGGCGCTGGAGGCCGAGGACACGCGCGCGATGCGCGAGGTCCTCACCCGCCTCGGGGTCGCGATCGACGTCCGCGACGGCGGCCGCACGCTCGGGGTGGAGGGCTGCGCGGGCCGGCCCGCGCCCGCCGCCGGGCGGCTCGACGGCCGCTCGGCCGGGACGGTCGCCCGGTTCCTGCCGCCCCTGCTGGCCCTGGGTGAGGGCTCCTACCTGCTCGACGGCTCGCCCCAGATGCGCGCGCGGCCGCTCCGCAACGGGATCGCGGCGCTCCGGGCGCTCGGCGTCGCCGTGGCGTACCCGGGCGCCGACGGCCACCTGCCGGTGCGCGTCGAGGGCGCGGGCGGGAAGCTCGGCGCGCGGGCCGTCATCCGCGCCGACGCCTCCTCCCAGGACGCGAGCGGGCTGCTGCTGAGCGCACCCTGCTTCGCCGACGGGCTCGTCCTCGACCTCGACGGGCCGGTGGTCTCGCGCCCCTACCTCGACATGACCGTGGCGGTGATGCGCGCCTTCGGCGCCCAGGTCGAGCAGGAGGCGGGGCGCTGGACCGTCGGTCCGGGCGGCTACCGCGCCGCGGAGCACCTCGTCGAGCCCGACGCCAGCGCGGCCTCCTATCTCTTCGCCGCCGCCGCGATCGCCGGCGGCCGGGTGGTCGTGCCCGGCCTCGGCTCCGGGAGCCTCCAGGGCGACCTCGCCTTCGTCCGCGTGCTCGAGCGGATGGGCTGCGCGGTGGCGGTGCGCGCCCACGAGACCGAGGTGCGCGGGCCGGCGCGGCTGCGGGGCGTGGAGGTCGACCTGCGGGACCTGTCGGACACGGCGCAGACGCTCGCGGTGGTCGCGCCGTTCGCCGAGACGCCCACGCGGATCACGGGCATCGGCTTCATCCGCCACAAGGAGAGCGACCGCGTCGGGGCAGTCGCCCGGGAGCTGCGCCGCGCCGGCGTCGCGGTGGACGAGGAGCCCGACGGGTTCGTGATCCATCCGGGAACCCCGGGGCCCGCCCGCATCCGCACCTACGAGGACCACCGCATGGCGATGAGCTTCGCGCTCCTGGCCCTGCGCACGGACGGGATCGCGATCGAGGATCCGGGCTGCGTGGCGAAGACCTACCCCGGCTACTTCGCCGACCTCGAGGCGGCCACGGGGATCTTCACGGGCTGACGCTCAGCAGCGGCGGAGACGCCCTGGACGAGCGGGGCGAAGCTCACCCGAGGCGCTGCCCGCAGGCCGGGGCGAGCCGCAGCACCGGGGCCGGCAGGTCGTCGGGAAGCAGCCCGGCGATCGCCTCGAGGGCCGAGGTGGCGGCGTCGGTGTCGCCGCGGCGGCCGAAGCGGACGCCGTCGTCGAGGCGGTCGGCCGACTCGCGGCCGGCGGCGAGCGTCTGCAGCTGGACCGCCCGCTCGGCGGCCGGCGGAGCGACGCGCCCGAACCGCTCGAGACCGGCCCGGTAGCGGCGCGCGAAGACCGCGACCGGCCGGGTCTCGTCGCGGCGGTCCTCCGGCGCGCGGGCGAGCCGCGCGATCGCCGCGAGGGTGCTCCGGCAGTAGGCCTCGAGTGCCCGCGTCCAGGGCCCGGCCGCCAGCGGCGCCGCAGCCGGGGCGGTGGCGGGCCGCGCGGTCGGCGCACCGCCGCCTCCGCCGCAGCCGGCCAGGGCCCCGGCGGCGGCCAGCCCCGCGAGGAAGGCGGCGGCGGCCCGCCGCACCGCTACTTCTGCGCGAAGTAGTCCGAGTTGATCTGGATGTAGCCCGTCCACTCCTCGGGCAGCTGGTCCTCCGCGAAGCAGGCGTCGACCGGGCACGCCTCGACGCAGGCGTCGCAGTCGATGCACTCCTCCGGGTCGATGTAGAGCATCGTGACCTTGTCGTAGTCGGGCTCGTCGGGCGTGGGGTGGATGCAGTCGACGGGACACACCTCCACGCAGGAGTTGTCCTTCGTGCCGGCGCACGGCTCGGCGATCACGTAGGCCATCGGTGGTACCTCTTGGTCGTGGGACGGCGGGTTGCGTCGGGCATGATACGTCAGGAGATGGCGATCACCTCCAGGATCCTCGGCGAGCGCGGACGCAGGCAGGGGAGGGAGCTCGGCGTGGATCCTGCCCGGATCCCGCCCGGGCAATACCTGACCTCGAAGTTCCCGGTGCTGACCTACGGCCGGAACCCGGAGAGCGACCTGGCCACCTGGTCGCTCTCCGTCGACGGCGCCGTCGACGCGCCGTTCGCGATCTCCTGGGCGGAGCTCATGGAGCTCGAGCAGACCACGCTCACCACCGACATCCACTGCGTGACCCGCTGGAGCAAGCTCGACACGACCTGGACGGGCGTCCGGGTGCGGACGCTCCTCGAGCGCGCGCGGGTCCGACCCGAGGGCCGCTACGTGCTCGCCCATTCCGACGGCGGCTACACGACGAACATGCCGCTGGAGCTGCTCTACGCCGACGACGTGCTGGTCGCCCACGCCTACGAGGGCGCGCCGCTCGAGCCCGACCACGGCGCGCCGCTGCGCCTGCTGGTCCCGCAGCGCTACTTCTGGAAGAGCGCCAAGTTCCTGCGCCGGCTCGAGCTCCTCACCGAGGAGCGCCAGGGCTTCTGGGAGCTGAACGGCTACCACAACGACGGGGACCCGTTCACCGAGCAGCGCCACTGGTTCTAGGAGCTCAGGGCCGGCGGTCGCCGCCGAGCATCGGGCGCCCCGTCGGCCGGTGCTCGGCGTCGAGCTCGAGCTGCTCGTACCAGCGGGTGAAGAACTGGCCGTGGCGGTGGTCGCCGACGTGCGGCTCCACCCGCTGCCCGGCCGCCATCCGGGCGATCAGCTCGGGCGGCAGGTTGTCGGCGACGTACCAGCCCAGGT